>NZ_JARQPL010000005.1:5231-84282 GCF_046032535.1 Streptococcus suis
CAACAGAAGTCGAACCGCCAGTCGAAGAAACGCCGCCAACTTCAACAGAAGTCGAACCGCCAGTCGAAGAAACGCCGCCAACTTCAACAGAAGTCGAACCGCCAGTCGAAGAAACGCCGCCAACTTCAACAGAAGTCGAACCGCCAGTCATAGAAACACCTGTTGCACTAATCAAAGGAGTATCAGCAGTTACTGAATCTTCAAGTAACCTAACTAATCTAGTGTATCCAGTTATCGAAGTATCGACCCAATTGACATTGGGAAATACTAATAACGAGGCTTTATATTCAGCAACTACCGTTTCGAGACAGAAAGTAGAATCTGAAAAATCATCGGCCTCTATCTTACCTAGAACAAATGGACATCAGTCCAAGCTACCAATTTTGGCGGGACTCGCACTTCTTAGCTTAACTGTAGCTAAAAGGAAAAAAGATTTCTTAGGCTAGCAAGCTGGGAAAATATTACGAAAGAGGGAAATAGCTTCCCTCTTTTTATTATCAATACTTATAGTTGCAAGGGTATTTGTTATAACGAAAAGTTATAACTTTCTATAAAAAAAGTCAATTAGTCAGAAAGAACATTCTGTGTTAAGATAGATACAGTTCTAATTTAAGGAGATCATTTTATGAAATTAAAAAAATTGTTTAGTTTAGCAGCAGCTGCTTTATCAGTAGGTGTACTTGCTGCATGTGGTAGCTCGTCTTCTAGCTCTTCATCCGATTCTTCAGCAACAACTGTTCGTGTGGGTGTGATGAGCTTGAGCGATTCTGAGCAAGCTCGTTGGGATAAAGTTCAAGAAATTCTCGGGGACGAAGTGAAGTTGGAATTCACTCAATTTACAGACTATTCACAACCAAACAAGGCAGTAGCTGAAAATGAGGTAGACATCAACGCCTTCCAGCACTATAACTTCTTGAATAACTGGAATGAAGAAAATGGTGAAGATTTGGTTGCTATTGCGGATACTTATATCGCACCAATCCGTCTTTACTCAGGTACAGCTGATGGTAAAAATAAGTACACTAAAGTGGAAGAAATTCCAGACGGTGCCGAAATTGCGGTTCCAAACGACCCAACAAACGAAAGTCGTGCTCTTTACCTTCTTCAAGCAGCTGGTTTGATCAAGGTTGGTGTATCTGGTACAGAATTGGCAACTATTGCTGATATTACTGAAAACAAGAAAAACTTGAAGATCACTGAGTTGGATGCAAGCCAAACAGCAAGCTCACTTAGCTCAGTTGATGCAGCAGTTGTAAACAACACATTTGTGTTGGAAGCTGGTTTGGATTACAAAAATGCCCTTTACAAAGAGCAAAAAGATGAAAATTCAAAACAGTGGTACAACTTGATTGCAGCTCGTAGCGATTGGGAAAAATCAGAGCAAGCAGCAGCGATTAAGAAAATTATCGAAGCCTACCACACGGATGAAGTGAAAAAGGTTATTGAAGAGACTTCAGACGGTATGGATGAGCCAGTTTGGTAAAATGCAAATAGGTCGAGGACTGGACAGAATTGTTCAGCCCTCTATCTGTTTTTATAGAGATAAGACAATCTTTTAACTAAAGTTAGAAATACCATAATATATTTGATTTTGGTTAGTAGATTTGATTGATTTTCATTGAGTATGAGGAGAAAGTATGGCAGATAGTAAAGTTCAAGCATTTGAAAATGATGCGATTATTCAAACTTATTTTGAAAAGTTGAAGGTCTTGATTTCAAAGAAATCTATTTTTGCTCAACAGATTGGTCTCTTAGATGTGGCGACTTACTTGAAAGAGATGTTTGAAGAGGCAGGGGCGGAGGTTATTCTAGATGACAGTTATGCAGCACCTTTTGTCATGGCTAAGTTTGCAGCGACAGTCCCAAATGCCAAAACCTTGATTTTCTATAACCACTACGATACAGTGCCAGCAGATGCCGATCAGGTCTGGGAGAAGGGGAACCCCTTTGAATTGACCATTTCCGATGGCTATATCTATGGTCGGGGGGTAGATGATGATAAGGGCCATATCACAGCTCGTCTGTCGGCCTTGAAAAAATATCAAGCTAGACAGAATGGCCATTTACCAGTCAATGTGATTTTTATTATGGAAGGGGCTGAGGAGTCAGCTTCTGTCGACTTGGACAAATATCTTTCAAAATATAAAGAACATTTGATTGGTGCTGATTTGCTTGTCTGGGAGCAGGGGCATCGCAATAGCCTACATCAGCTAGAAATCGCTGGGGGAAACAAGGGAATTGTGACCTTTGATCTTCAGGTCAAATCAGCTGACTTAGACATTCATTCTTCTTATGGAGGTGTCATTGATTCGGCAAGCTGGTATTTATTATCAGCACTTCAATCCATGCGGGCTGCAGATGGACGAATTTTGGTTGATGGTATTTACGAACAAGTGCAAGAACCAAATGAACGTGAATTGGCCTTAGTTGAGGAATTTGCACTGGCTACCAGTCAGTCTATGAAGGAGATTTATGGCTTAACACTGCCTACTTTGGTGGAGGAGCGTCGTGAGTTTCTCAAGCGTTTGTATTTTGAGCCATCGATTACCATTGAAGGCTTGTCAACTGGCTATCTTGGTCAAGGTGTCAAGACCATCATACCAGCTCAGGCTTCTGCGAAAATGGAGGTTCGTTTGGTGCCTGGTTTGGACCCCCATGATGTTTTGGAAAAAATTCGACAGCACTTAGATAAGCATGGTTTTGGTCAGGTAGAAGTTATCTTTACCTTGGGTGAAAAGAGTTACCGAAGTGACATGTCCCACCCTGCCATTGTCAATGTGATTGAATTGGCCAAAAAATTGACACCAGAAGGAGTTGCTGTCTTGCCAACGTCCCCGGGGACAGGCCCTATGCACACAGTCTTTCATGCTCTAGGTGTACCGATTGCAGGATTTGGTCTAGGAAATGCCAACAGCCGTGACCATGCCGGTGATGAAAATGTCAGCATCGCTGACTACTATAGCCATGTTGAATTAGTAGAGGAGTTAATTGCAAGTTATGAGTAAGGAAATGATTAAGCTAGATAATATTGATGTAACTTTCCAGCAGAAAAAACATACAATCGAAGCGGTAAAGGATGTGACCATCCATATCAATCAAGGGGATATTTACGGTATCGTAGGTTATTCTGGAGCAGGGAAATCTACCCTTGTACGTGTCATCAATTTATTGCAGGTGCCGACAGCGGGTAAAATTACTATCGATGAGGATGTAATTTACGAGGGAGAAAAGGTCACACTTACCCCAGCTCAATTGCGGAGCAAACGCCGTGAAATCGGCATGATTTTCCAGCATTTCAATCTGATGGCTCAGATGACGGCAGAAGAAAACGTAGCCTTTGCTCTCAAGCATTCTGGCTTGAGCAAGGAAGCGAAGAAAGAAAAAGTTGCTAAGTTGTTGGACTTGGTTGGTCTTTCGGATCGTGCTGAAAACTATCCAGTTCAGTTGTCTGGTGGTCAAAAACAACGTGTTGCCATTGCCCGTGCCTTAGCAAATGACCCTAAAATCTTGATTTCTGATGAGTCTACTTCAGCCTTGGATCCGAAAACAACTAAGCAGATTTTGGCACTTTTGCAGGAATTGAATGAAAAATTGGGCTTGACTATTGTTATGATTACCCACGAGATGCAGATTGTAAAAGACATTTGTAACCGTGTGGCTGTTATGCAGGATGGTCGCTTGATCGAAGAAGGTTCAGTTTTAGAAATCTTCTCTCATCCAAAGGAAGAATTGACACAGGATTTCATCAAAACAGCAACAGGAATTGATGAGGCCCTGGTGAAAATTTACCAGCAGGATATTGTTCAGAATTTGCCTGAGAATAGCATTTTAGTGCAACTCAAGTATGCTGGTTCAAATACGGATACGGCGATTGTGAATGACTTGTATAAATTCTATCAAGTATCTGCCAATATTCTTTATGGCAATATTGAAATTTTGGACCATACGCCAGTCGGTGAGATGGTAGTGATCTTATCAGGTGAACCTGGTCAGTTGCACCGTGCGATTGAGGCAGTGACGGAGGCGCGTGTGGAAGTGACGATTTTGAAAGGAGCAAATTAGATGTTAGAATGGATTCAAACGAATTTTCCAGATATTTATAAATTGGGCTGGGATGGTCAGACAGGTTGGTTAACACATTTTAATTTGACCCTCTATATGACCTTTGTTTCCTTTGCTTTCGGTGGATTTATGGGCTTGGTGTCTGGTTTATTCTTGGTTTTGACAGGTCCACGTGGGGTTATTGCCAATAAGACGGTTTATTGGATTTTGGATAAGGTAGCTTCTATCTTCCGTGCCATTCCTTTCATTATTTTGTTGGCGGCCATTGCTCCTTTGACAAAAATTATTGTTGGAAAAACCATTGGTACAGAGGCGGCTTTGGTGCCCCTTGCCCTGTCAGTCTTCCCTTTCTTTGCACGTCAGGTTGAAGTGGTCTTGTCAGAATTGGACCGTGGTGTCATTGAGGCTGCTCAGGCATCAGGTGCGACTTTCTGGGATATTGTCCTTGTCTATCTGCGTGAAGGTCTGCCTGACTTGATTCGTGTGACGACCTTTGCCCTGGTTTCCTTGGTCGGCTATACAGCCATGGCAGGAGCTATCGGAGCAGGTGGTTTGGGACAGGTTGCGCTATCATACGGCTACTTACGGTATAATAATGATGTGACCTTTTTAGCAACTCTTTTGATTTTAGTTATCATCTTCGTAATCCAGTTTATTGGAGATTTCTTGACGAGGAAGATTAGTCATAGATAGTTATTTGGCTGTGTTTTTTCAAATTTTGGATAGTCCTTGACTTTTTTATACAATAATGTTAATTAAATAAACACTGCCACCGGGTAGTCATGCAACAGCATTTTATGAACGTCGTTAGGTCTTAGAAGATGTTCATAGGGTGCTGATTTTTCTATAAAAGGAGTGAGAATATGTCACAATTTATTATTGATTCATCGTTTTGGAATTTATTTCCAGATGCAAAAATCGGAGTTCTCTTATTGAAAGACTATAAGGCTCCATCGCAATCGCCAGAAGAACTTGTGAACTTGCTTGAGGAGAGTAACAGCATTGCCCAGAAATTTCTTACGGAAGATACCTTTAGTGAGAACGAGGTCATTCGTACATATCGTCAAGCCTATCAAAAATTTAAAACAAAAAAAGGCGCGCGTTCTAGTATCGAAGCCCTTTTGAAACGTTCAACTAGTGACCGTCCAGTCACAACAATTTCTCCATTAGTGGACATTTATAATGCGGCGAGTTTACGTTTTGGTCTTCCATGTGGTGCTGAAGATTTAGATACATTTGTAGGTAATCTTCAACTAACGGTCACTGAGGGTGGAGATGAGTTTTATCTGATTGGTGATGAAACCAATAACCCAACTCTACCAGGTGAAGTTTGCTATAAGGATGATAAAGGCGCCGTTTGTCGCTGTTTCAATTGGCGCGATGGTGAGCGAACCATGATTACGGATGAGACAAAGAATGCTTTCTTGGTCATGGAGTTGGTCAATTCTGATAGAGTAGAAGATTTGGAAAATGCCCTAGATTTTATCAGTCAACAGGCAGAAAAATTCTTGGGAGTAGTACCAGAAAAATATCTACTAGATTGCGACAGGCCTGCAATAGCCTTGTAGGATTTGTCAGCGGGATTGTGTACGGATAAATAGTGGTCTTTCTAGACAAATGTTGATTTTTCTGCTACAATACTAAGCATGAAAGAAGGTTGTTTCAAAAGCCTGTCTAGCGAGCTTGGGAGAGTGAAAGCCAAGCCAGTCTTGAAATAATTGGCGCTTTCCCAGTCGTGACCATGTCCGACTCAATCAGATTCATACAAATGAAGTAATAAATTAGGGTGGAACCGCGTTCTCAACGCCCCTATGTCTGTTGACAGGGGAAGAGAATGTGGTTCTTTTTGTCTGCCGACCGAGTATTTCTTGTTTTTCATCTCAAGGTGGAAGACAGCTACTATAAAGAAAGGAGACCAATGTTCACCTTAGAAAACATCAATCGAGGTCATGTACAGTTTACTGGGCCTGATTTTCCCAAACTGATTGCCTATTTTAAGGACTTGAGTATGGTAGAAAATACGGTGGATATTCAGTCTGGGCAGGTTACCTATCGCTCACAGACAGGGCAGACTCTGGAAAAACAGGGCTATCAAGCGACGGTACCTGTTTCGGACCAAGCCAATCTGGACCAGTTTGTGACTATCTTACGCAATCACCAGGCTGGACAAACAGATTTTCTCACCTTCTGTCAAGAAACAGCAGAAGCAGGTATTTACAAGTGGGTCACTGACCTAGAAGCTATGACCTGCTCCTATGTGGACAAGGTAGAGCAGCCTGTCTTTGTGGAAGCTGTACCGAGTGTGAAGAACTAGCAATTTTACAATATAAATAGAAAGAAGGAAGAATATGTCAAAGAAGTTGACTTTTCAAGAAATCATTTTAACCTTACAACAATTTTGGAATGAGCAGGGGTGCTTGCTCATGCAGGCTTATGATACGGAAAAAGGTGCGGGGACTATGAGCCCTTACACCTTCTTGCGTGCTATCGGTCCTGAGCCATGGAATGCGGCTTATGTGGAGCCATCTCGTCGTCCAGCTGACGGTCGTTACGGAGAAAATCCAAACCGCTTGTATCAGCACCACCAATTCCAAGTGGTGATGAAACCGTCGCCTTCTAACATCCAAGAACTTTACTTGGAATCTTTGGAGCGTTTGGGCATCAATCCTTTGGAGCATGATATTCGCTTCGTTGAGGACAACTGGGAAAACCCATCAACAGGATCAGCTGGTCTGGGCTGGGAAGTTTGGTTGGACGGTATGGAAATCACGCAGTTTACCTATTTCCAACAGGTTGGCGGCTTGGCGACTGGCCCCGTTACAGCCGAAGTAACTTATGGTTTGGAGCGTTTGGCTTCCTATATTCAAGAGGTTGACTCCGTTTACGATATTGAGTGGGCTGACGGTGTTAAATACGGCGAAATCTTTATTCAGCCGGAGTACGAGCATTCAAAATACTCCTTTGAAGTATCAGACCAGGATATGCTCCTTGAAAACTTTACCAAGTTTGAGAAAGAAGCAGAGCGGGCTTTGGAAGAGGGGTTGGTTCACCCAGCCTTTGACTATGTTCTCAAATGTTCTCATACCTTTAACTTGTTGGATGCCCGCGGTGCCGTGTCTGTAACCGAGCGTGCAGGCTACATCGCCCGTATCCGCAACCTTGCCCGTGTCGTTGCCAAGACCTTTGTGGCAGAGCGGAAGAAACTTGGCTTCCCACTTTTAGATGAAGCAACACGAGCAGAATTGTTGGCCGAAGAGGTTGAATAATGCCTTTGAGATATGAAGAACCAGATATTTTAATTTCTTTAAGTTTAAAGGTAGATGAAGAAATTAAAATTGATTATCCTGTTAAACCTGAAGAATATCATAATAAGAGGATGAAACGTGCAATTCTGAGTCATTTGCTCAGCGGCTTGTTACCGGAAGATAAATTCAATAATATTATACTATCGGTGGTGACTTCGTCCGATGACATGAAATTAGTAATCCTATCAATTTCATTTAACTCTTCACTAGTTGAGTTCCTTGATTCATCAGAGCAACTTTTAAACTCTTTTAGAGATTCTGAAGGGAAGATTATCCCATTGTGGAGTGCTGAAAAACATATTACATCTAAGTGTGTAGGAGTAAAAATTACAGAAAGTTAGAATAAGAAGGTATGAAAAAACTATTAATTGAACTTGGCTTGGAAGAAATCCCTGCCTACATCGTAACCCCCGCCATGCACCAGTTGCGTGACCGCATGGCGACTTTTTTGACAGACAACCGTTTGGCTTTTGATAGCATCGATGTCTTTTCAACACCACGCCGTTTGGCTGTTCGTGTCCGTGGTTTGGCGGACCAGCAGACTGACTTGACGGAAGATTTCAAGGGGCCTGCTAAGAAGATTGCCTTGGACGCAGACGGAAACTTCACCAAGGCGGCAGAAGGTTTTGTCCGTGGCAAAGGCTTGACGACTGCTGATATCGAATTCCGCGAGATGAAGGGTGAAGAGTATGTCTACGTGACCAAACACGAAGCTGGTCAGTCAGCTAAGGCAGTCTTGGCGGGCATTCCAGAGGTCTTGAAGGCTATGACCTTCCCTGTCAGCATGAACTGGGCGTCCAACAAATTTGCCTACATCCGCCCTGTCCACACCTTGACCGTTCTCTTGGACGACGAGGCATTGGACATGGATTTCTTGGACATTTCATCCGCTCGCATCAGCCGTGGTCATCGTTTCCTTGGAAATGAAACGGAGATTGCAAGTGCAGATTCTTACGAGGCTGACCTGCGTGCACAGTTTGTCATTACAGACCCCGCAGAGCGTCAAAATATGATCGTCGAGCAAATCAAGGCGATCGAGGACAAACACAATGTGACCGTTGAGATTGACCAAGACCTGCTCAATGAAGTTCTCAACCTGGTCGAGTACCCAACTGCTTTCATGGGTTCCTTTGACACCAAGTACCTAGAAGTACCAGAAGAGGTCTTGGTGACTTCTATGAAAAATCACCAACGTTACTTCGTAGTGCGTGATAAGGCTGGCAAACTCTTGCCAAACTTCATCTCTGTCCGTAACGGTAACGACCAGTACCTTGACAATGTCATCAAAGGAAATGAAAAAGTCTTGGTGGCACGTTTGGAAGATGGTGAGTTCTTCTGGCGTGAAGACCAAAAACTCAAGATTGCCGACTTGGTAGAACGCCTCAAAGTCGTGACCTTCCATGAGAAAATCGGCTCCCTTTATGAGCACATGGAACGCACCAAAGTTATCGCAGAAAAACTGGCTGACTTGGCAGGCTTGTCTGCGGATGAAAAAGCGGATGTGGCACGTGCAGCGGACATTTACAAGTTTGATCTCTTGACAGGTATGGTCGGCGAGTTTGATGAATTACAAGGGATTATGGGTGAGAAGTATGCCCTTCTTGCAGGGGAAAAACCTGCGGTGGCAGCGGCAATCCGTGAGCACTATCTTCCTAACTCAGCAGAAGGCGAATTACCTGAGAGCAAGGTCGGGGCGGTCTTGGCACTGGCTGACAAGTTTGATACCCTTCTCTCCTTCTTCTCAGTAGGTCTCATTCCTTCTGGCTCAAACGACCCTTACGCTCTGCGTCGTGCGACACAGGGTATCGTGCGGATCTTGGAAGCATTTGGCTGGGAAATTCCATTGGATCAGTTGATTGCGGAGCTCTACAGCTTGAACTTTGCCAGCTTGACCTATGACAACCAGCCAGCTGTGATGGACTTTATCCGTGCTCGTGTAGAGAAGATGATGGATAAGGCGATTCCGAAAGACATCCGTGAGGCTGTACTTGCCAGCTCAACATTTGTGGTTAGACTACAACTGGCAGCCAGCTCTGCTATTTTCCAAAAATCAAAAGAGGCTGACTACAAGGAAGCCGTGGAAAACTTGTCACGTGTCTTCAACTTGGCTGAAAAGGCGGAGGCGACTGACATTGACGAGGTCCTCTTTGAAAATGACCAGGAAAAAGCCCTTGCAGCTGCAGTGGCGAACTTGGAGTTGACAGAAGATATGGCGGGCAACTTGGACAAGCTCTTTGCTCTCAGCCCAGTCATCGCAGCCTTCTTCGACAATACCATGGTCATGGTAGACGACGCGGCGGTTAAAGCCAACCGTTTGGCTTTATTGAAAGCCTTGGCGGATAAGGCTGCTGTAGTAGCAGTCTTCAATCTCTTGAACAGTAAGTAGGAGGCAAACATGGAACAAGCAAAAATCGATCGCCTCAATGAATTGGCCCGCAAGAAAAAGGCGGAAGGTTTGACAGAGGAGGAGTTGCAGGAACAGGCAGCTCTTCGTGAGGAGTACATTGAGGGCTACCGCCGTAGTGTGCGTGCCCATGTCGAAGGCATCAAGATTGTCGATGAAGACGGCAACGACGTGACGCCAGAGAAACTCCGCCAAGTCCAACGTGAAAAGGGCTTGCATGGCCGTAGCTTGGACGACCCGAATTCCTAAGAATAAGGTTGCTAAAAAAACAAGTAAAGACTAGGTTTCCTAGTCTTTTTTTGTGCTTTTGAGAACATATATTTACTTGTTCATTCGATTCATAAATGATAAAATGTATATAGATAAATAGGCTCAGGAGGGCTTTGTCATGAAAAAACTACTCTATTTTCTCTTGTTTCTTACCTACATCGCATGTGCATACAGCACGATTTTCTTTCTGCCTTTTATGTACTTTTCTGGAATTGTTGAGGCAACAGGAGTTGGTCTGGGCCTAAGCTATTCCCTACATCAAGAAGTCAAAAAGCATCCTGAAAAACAATTGTCAGAGTATTTACCGTGGGGATCTAAGAGGGACAAGATTATGGTAGTAACCATTCTACTTTTCTCCATTTTGGTCAGTTTCATTCCAGATGTGAATTGGCATAGAGGCCTGGCAATCCTCTTAGGTATCAGCTATGTACTCCTTTGGCAAGCTATGCTTATCCAATTCCTGCGAAAATATTATTTTAAAAACGCATGAGAGTTTCATGCGTTTTCTTTTCTAAATACTTTGTCCAGCTTTTAATTTTTTCATAAAGATGATGGAACTTGGAATCAGGACGATGATGCTTCCGATCCAGGCGGCAGGGTTAGCGGCGGCGGTCCCATAAAAACCGAAATACTGCATGCCGATGATGGCGACTGCTACTCGGAAAATCAATTCTCCAAAGCCTGCTAGTGTTGGGATAAAGCCCTTGCCAAGTCCCTGAATAAAGCTACGAAGAATAAAGAGGGAAGCAACAATCCAGTAACAAGAGCCGTTAATGATGTAGTAAACAAGAGCCAAGTCCAGCACTGTTTGACTGGCATTTGGCAGAAAGAGACCAGAGAAGAAGCGATTGCTCAAGATGAGAATGACCGCAAATACAATGGCCCAAGCAATGCTGAGGAGTAATGAGTGGCGCACTCCTTCTCGAATACGATCATAGAGCTTGGCACCGTAGTTCTGAGCAGTAAAGGTTGCGATAGCCAAGCCCAGATTGACCATGGGCAGCATAGCCAACTGGTCAGTACGAAGGGCAATGGCCTGGGCGGCGATTGCGTCTGTCCCTAGTTGGTTGACCATAAACTGCAAGGTCATGGCTCCGATGGCGATAATACTGGCTTGAAATCCCATTGGAAAAGCAAGCTGGGCATGTTTCTTGAGATTACCTCTATCCAATTTTAAATCAGCTAGTCCGATATGATAGTGAGGTACCTTGTGGATAATGTAAAAAATAAGAAAGAGGACCGAACAGGCTTGGGCAAGGATAGTTGCAAAGCCAGCTCCGAAAACGCCCCAGTTCATGACTAAGATAAAGAAAAAATCCAGACCGATATTGATAAAACAAGCGATAACTAGAGCCAGTAGAGGTGTTTTAGAGTTTCCGAGACTGCGTAGGGCTGAAGACAGGAAATTATAAAAAATAGTAAAGGTCAATCCTCCAAACATGGCCGTTAGAAAGGCATGGGAGTGGTCGATGATACTCACAGGTGTTTGCATTAAGACCAAGATAGGTTTCAAAAAAGCTAAGGCTAAGACTGTTAGTAAAAGGCTGATGAGGGAAGCGTAGAAGAGTCCGTGGACAAAAGATTTTTTAAGCCCCTCTAAGTCGCCAGCTCCAAAGCGTTGGGCAGAAATAATGGTTAATCCATTGGTAACACCTTGGGCAAAACCGATGATTAAAAAAATCAGGCTGGCTGTCGAACCGACACTTGCAAAGGCATCCTTTCCCAAAGTATGCCCTACAATCATGGAATCAGCAAAATTATAGGCCAGTTGAAAAAAAGATCCAATCAATAAGGGAATAGCGAATTGTAAGATGACTGCAATCGGCTTTCCTTTGGTTAAATCATTCATAACGTCTCCTTTTGACAGATGATAAGCCCACTAGATAAATGATAGTCTAGTAGGCTTTCTAGGGATAAAATATTTCTCCTGAAAACGGAGTATAGGGCGTAAATTTGTTATTCATACTCTTCGAAAATCAAAATCAGACATTGTTGACTTGATTTGATGAGTGAAAGGCTCCAGTGGAGCCTTTCAGCCTGTTACCTTGAAACAAAATAGTAACAGGGTTCTATCTGCGTAAGTAGTAACGAACTACGTTCGCCCTATCTCCAACCTCCAAAGGTTCCCCAAACCTTTGGAGCTAGTCTGTTTTTGATTTTCATTGAGTATTAATTTGTCAGCTCTTCAAAATGATCGACAGTGTTATGGTCTGTTACTGCTAAGATGAGTTCGTTAGATTTGAAGACATAGTCAGGAGTTAGTTGGATGTTTAATTCCTGATTTTCGCCACTTCGGTAACCGATAATATTGAGTTTATAGTGTTGGCGGAGTTTTAATTCGCCGAGTGTTTTGCCAATCCATTTTACTGGCGGGTGAAACTCAACAATGGAAACATTACCGTCAAGCTCAAAGAGGCTGGTTGTATCGCGGTGGAGTAATTGTTTGGCTAGGGAAATACCTGTTTCGCGTTCGGGAGAAATGACCTTGTCAGCACCAACACGGAGAAGGACTTCTTTCGCAGTTGTTCCTTTGACTTTGGCAATGACCATAGGAACGCCTAGGACCTTGCTATGCATAACAGCAAGGACACTGGATTCCAAGTTTTCGCCAGTAGCTACAACAACAGCATCGCAGTTACCGATTCCTGCTGCACGTAGGAGCGAGCGATCGGTGATGTCTCCGACAATACCGCGCGTGAGAATAGGTTCTAGATGATTGATACGTTGTTCATGATTATCGATAGCAATAATATTGCAATCGTAATTGTGTAATGTTTTTGCAATGGTAGTACCAAAAACTCCCAGGCCGAGAATTCCGATAGTATAGTTTGGCATGATTTCTCCTTTTAAACAAGCATAGATGATTTTGCGTATTGAAGACTTTCGGTTTTAGATAATTTTCGAACAGAAAGGCTTGCGAGAATAGAAAGTGGACCGATACGGCCGAAGAACATGAGCGCCATAATGACTGCTTGACCGGCCATGGTTAGACTTGGTGTCTGATTGGCAGTAACACCTACAGTGGCTAGTGCTGACATGACCTCGAACATTAAAAATAGAAGTGGTTGTCGGTCATCTGTTAAGGCAAGTGCGAAGAGTCCTATGATAAACATAAGCAGGAAGACGGAGAATGTCGCAAAAGCTTTGCGGATGCTGAGGTTATCAATGGTTCGTCCCATAAAGTTGGTATGAGGGAGACCGAGAATCTCGCTACGAGCATAGAGCACTAAGGTTAGGAAGGCGGTTATTTTAATACCGCCGGCTGTTCCACCTGGGGCTCCGCCAAGCATCATCTGAAAGATATAGAGCAAGAGGGTGATTGGTTCAGCCTTCGTGTAGTCGATACTGGCAAAACCAGCGGTTCGCATGGTGACCGTCTGGAAAAAGCTGGCTAATAATTTATGACCAAATGATAGTTGCCCGATAGTAGAAGGGTTATTCCATTCAGTGAGTAAGGTTGTCAGAGTTCCGAGGGTTAGTATAGTAGCTGTTAGACCTAGAACAATCTTTGTATGGAACCCTAGTTTTCGTAGGCTACGTTTTTGCCCGATTTGTGTCTGAAGGTCAAACCAAACCGAGAATCCAAGACCTCCCATAATAATGAGACTGGCTAATGTTATGTTGATTAGAGGATTATCCACATAGCGCATGATGCTAGTTGCGCCAAAATTATCAAAACCAGCATTACAAAAGGCTGATATAGCTACGAAAATCGAGGTAAATAAACCTCTTGCCCATCCAAATTCAGGTACAAAATGAAAGGACAGTAAGAGGGCTCCAAAGGCTTCGACCGCCAAGGTAAAACCAAAAGCTGATTTGAGGAAGTTACGAAAATATTTTGTGTCAGATCGGTTTAGAGCCTCTTGTAAGGTCGCCATATTGATGAAATTCATTTTACGACCACCGCGTAAAGCGAAGAGACCGATAAATCCTATCAAGCTCAAACCACCAATTTGGATTAGCATCATACAGATAATCTGTCCAAAAGTGGAATAGGTTTCAGCAACGGCTTTGGTAAATAGTCCTGTCACACAAACCATGGAGACAGATGTGAAGAGATGATCCCAATAACTTGCTGTAGAGGTGCTAATTTGTGAGATGGGAAGACTTAGTAAAATTGATCCAGTCAGAATCACGAATAAGAAACTGATAATGATTCGCTGACTGGGAGAAAGTTTAATCCTAAATGGTGACATAATTCTACCTTTTCTCAAAAAAATAAAAGATGAAGATATTGTAGCACAAAAGAAAGAAAATGTACGACTAAAACACGCAAAGAACCTGATTTTTTCTCTTCTTGAAAGCTTCCTTGTTTTTTATTACCATGGATTTTATAAGTGGTGTTTACATGAGGTGGCTCATTTTATTTGTGACACCAGGATTATGGGGAAATTATTATGGGCAATGAAAAAGTGGTTCGGACCATAAAAAGAATCTCCTTAGTTGACCTAGGGAGATTTATTTCCATTCTGCTAAGACTTGTTGATGATAGTGACGTAAAGGTCCGACCTTTTGGAGGAGGTAGGTAGCAGCCAGTCCGACCAATAAGCCTGATAAAATTCCTGTAAAAGCGAGGATTGGCAGGTAGTTCAGTACATAGAAAGAACGGGCGATGGTAGCAAAAACAAGAAGCTGACCAAGATTGTGCAACATCCCACCCAGAATAGAAATTCCAATAGGACTGACACGGTTTGGACCGAGCTGCTTGGCAGAGAGCATTCCTACATAACTCAAAGTAGTTCCGGCAAAGCCATAGAGGAATGTGGAAAAGGTGCCTCCCAGAAAGGTTGAGATGAGCAAGCGTAGTGCGACAACCTTTAGGCTATCCTTTGTAGGGAGGGTAAAGATAGCGATCAAGCTAATTAAATTTCCCAGTCCTAGCTTGGCACCTGGAGCAAAGGCAAATGGGGGGGTGATGAGTCGTTCAATCAAAGAAATGACAACTGCCTGAGCTGCCAGCATCGTAATAAAGTTAAGTGTTTGATGTTTAGAATTCATGTGTGTAGAGAAAAAACTCTTTCTAGTCGATTATCTATTTTACTATCATACTTGTTTTTGTTCTCTATGGCAAGTTTTGTTTGTTGTATATTACTAATTATTGAAATTTGCTTGTCAACTATCTTGGAATACGATATAATGGAAACATGTGATTTGTTTTGATTTTCACAAGGAGGAAACATTGTGACGAAAAATATTGTGATTGTCGGTGCTGGTTATGCGGGGATTGCAGCAGCTCGATTGCTAGGAAAAACTTTTAAAAAGGATCAAGATGTAACAGTTACCTTGATTGATAAGAACTCTTTCCATACCTATATGACAGAGTTGCATGAAGTTGCGGCTGGGCGTGTAGAAGCCAATGCAATCAAGTATGACCTTCAACGTATCTTCAAAAAATATCCAAAGGTTCAATTGGTAACAGATAAGGTTGTTGAGATTGACTACGATAAGAAACAAGTAGTTGCGGAACACCAAACTCTGGATTTTGATTACCTGCTCCTTGCAATGGGTGGTGAGGCTAATGACTTTGGTGTGAAAGGTGTTAAAGAACACGGTTTTACACTTTGGTCTATCGAAGCAGCAGAACGTTTGCATGACCACATGATTGATGCTTGCTATCGTGCCATGCGTGAGCATGATGAAGCCAAACGTCGCGCTCTTCTAACATTTACCGTTATCGGTGCTGGCTTCACAGGTATTGAGATGATCGGTGAGTTGATTGACTGGGTACCAATTTTGGCGCGTGAGTTCAAGTTGGATCCAAAAGAATTCTCTCTCAAGGTTGTCGAAGCAACGCCAAATATCTTGGCTATGGTTACTGAAAAAGAGCAAGTCAAGGCACGTAAATACCTTGAGAAAAAAGGTGTTGAATTGGTACTTGGCGATGGTGTAGCAAGTGTACAAGAAGATAGCTTGACACTTTCATCAGGTCGTCAAATTCCTACCTATACCTCTATTTGGACAGCTGGTGTTCAAGCCAATACAGACGCAAGTGAATTTGGTATTGAAAAAGCACGTGCAGGTCGTTTGGTAGCCAATGAGTTCATGGAAGCGAAAGGCAAGGAAAATGTCTATGTAGCTGGCGACTTGGTTTACTTTGAAGAATCAGAAGGAAAACCAACTCCACAGATTGTACAAGCAGCTGAACAGACAGGTCATACGGCAGCAAGCAATATTATTGCAGCAATCAAGGGTGGCGAAAAGCATAGCTACAAAGGTAAATATGATGGGTTTATGGTGTCTATTGGAGCACGCTACGGTGTAGCCTTCTTGATGGACAAATACCACATGTCAGGCTTTATGGCAATGGCTGTCAAACACATGGTAAACCTACTCTACTTCTTTACCATCCGTAGTTTCTTCTACATGGGTTCTTATGTTCGTCATGAATTCTTTGACATTCAGAATAAGCGAAACATTTTTGGCGGTCATACTTCAGGCAAAGGAAATCTTCTCTGGTCTGTGCCAATGCGTGTCCTTTATGGTTCAGTATGGCTCTACGAAGGTATCAAGAAAGCCTTTGGTCTATTCGGAACAACATCATGGTTTGGGGATCAAGTTGTCTTCCCATTCCCTTGGTTAGCTGACCCAGTATCTGGTGCATCTGCTGCTGAGGCGGTTTCAAGTGCCTCACAAGCGGCAACTGCTGCGGCAGAAGCAGCTGAACCAATTTTTGGTTTGAGCTATGCCTATGGTGAAGCACCGATGGCTGTTTTGGACAAAATGCCTGATTGGTTTGCTACTATCATGGAATTTATGATGCCAAACCAAGAAGTAGCACTCTTTATGCAAAAATTTATGACAGTAGCAGAAATCGGTATCGGTCTGGCTTTGATTGCTGGTGCCTTTGTATGGATTGTATCTGCTGCAACCGTTGCTTTGGTAGTTATGTTCAGCCTGTCAGGCATGTTCTACTGGGTAAATATTTGGTTCATCCCAGCAGCTATTTCTCTTATGAATGGTGCGGGTAGAGCCTTCGGTCTAGACTATTGGATTATGCCGTGGTTGGGTCGTTTCCTAGACAAGAAGATTTATGGAAAGCCCAAGCATATTTACCGTATCAAGGATAAAAAATAAAGGAAATATAGAAAGTTAGTGGTACATCAAATTTGGAATACCTATCCTGAGATTGAGAGGGGACTTGAAGAGGTAAAATCCATCATCTTATCTGAGATGATGGTCCTGCATCCAGCAGTTACATCGAAGATTGTTGAATATGTAGAGGCACCAGGGAAATACCTGCGTGCTGGCCTCTGTCTACTCTTTGCACAAATGACGGAAGGAAAGATTAGCCGTTCAAAGCTATATTTTGCTGCCCATTTAGAAGTTCTGCATCTGGCGACTCTTATTCATGACGATGTGATTGATGGCGCGGATAAACGGAGGGGAGTCACGGCGGCTCATCAACAATTTTCGAATCGAATCGCTATCTACACGGGTGATTATCTTCTGGCCTATTCAAGTCGACTATTTGGAAAAGGGCTTCGTTTGCTAGAAGTATCATGTGATGATTTGGATTTGGGCAATGATAAGCTGATGGAAACAATTCTTCGAGGAGAATTATCTCAGCTACTCAATCAATTTGATGCCAATATGACTATGAAAGCCTATCTCAAGCAAATTCAAGGAAAAACAGCTTTTCTATTTGGACTTGCCTGTCAACTTGGGAGTTTTGTACCAGGTCAATCTAGGAAAGACAGTAGCATGGCTTTTCGGTCTGGGCAAGCACTTGGCATGGCCTTTCAGCTACGAGATGACTTAATTGACTACCAGCTGGATGTGGCAGAGTCAGGAAAACCTAGATTGCAAGATATTCAAAACGGTATCTATACTGCACCGCTACTTTTTGCCATGCGAGAAGACAAGTCTATCCAGCAGCAATTGCGGGCTTATATTCAATCCCCTACGGCAGAAGGGTTGGAAATCCTTACAGATAGGATTTTTGCAACGCATGCTATTGCCAAAACAGAGAAACTGATTGTTAGCTATTTGGAAAAAATGATGAATTTTGTAGATAGAATACCACAGTTATCGACTGCGTCTATGCAAAATTTGGTGGCAATAGTTTTTAGTCATTATTTTTAAAAAAATACTAGACAATTTAGTTTATTAGGTATATCATTATAAATATAAAACTATTTACTTTACAAAAGGAGTATTGTTATGAAAACAACTAAAGTTGTGTTGAAAAGTTTGGTAGTTCTTGGTGCGGTATTTGCACTTGCTGCTTGCGGTTCTAAACAAGAATCTACTTCAACTTCATCTTCAACTACAGAAACAGTAGTATTGAAAGATGGTACTTACAAAGCTGAGTCAGGCAAAGACGATTATGGCTACAAAATTGTTCACACATTGACTGTTAAAGACGGAAAAATCAGTGAGTCAAAATTTGACTACGAAGCTGAAGATGGAAGTCTTAAATCAGCAAATGAAGAGTACAACAAAAACATGAAAGATAAAGCTGGAGTTTCTGCTGGTGAAGCAATCGAACAACTTAATGCAGCTTTAGTGAAAGAACAAGACCTTTCAGCTGTTGAAGTTGTCTCAGGTGCAACTCAGACTTCTGAAGACTTCAAGAAGAGTACAGAAGCCCTTCTTGCAGCAGCTGCTGAAGGAAAAACAGAAACTGTAAAACTTGACTAATTTAGTCAGTTCAGAAAGACACAGTCGCACTTGTTTGGCTACTGTGTCTTCTTATTTTTTGGGGAAGGTAAAATCAGTGAAAAAAATTGCAAGTCTATTGTTCGTGGGCCTACTGATGGTTTTGCTTGTTGCCTGTGGTGGTAAACAAAACGAAAGTTTATCTGTTGTGAAAACTCCGTTGACTCGTAGTGAAAGCTTACTTCACACAGTAGTGCAATTGAGCATTTATCATGAAAATCAGGAAGAAGCGATGGATGAAGCTGTCTCCTATATCAAGGAGATGGAAAGTCTGTTGTCCACAAACTTGGAAGGGGCAGATGTCTACCGTATCAATCAGGCAGCAGGAAAAGAAGCTGTTGAGGTGGATGAACGTACCTTTGAAGTGATTGAAACAGCTATTGACATGAGTAAAGAAAGTCAGGGGCTATTTGACATTTCCATTGGAGCTGTGAGCAATCTGTGGAAAATTGGAGATGAGGATGCACGTAAGCCGAGTGATGAAGAAATCAAAGCTGCTCTGCCATTTATCATTTATAAAGACATTACTTTAGATAAGGAGAAGAAGACCGTCTTTATCAAAGAAGGAATGACGCTAGAATTAGGAGCCATTTCCAAAGGTTACATTGCAGATAAGGTTAGAGAATTGTTTGCCAGTAAAGGGATTACGACAGCTATCATCAATCTAGGTGGGAATGTAGTGGTTATGGGGGATTCGCCTACGACGCAAAATGGTTGGAATGTGGGAGTTCAGGACCCAGACCAAGTGCGTGGAGCAACGGTTGGTTCTGTGCCAGGGACACATGATTCGGTTGTTACCTCAGGGATTTACGAACGTTTTTTAGAAGTCGATGGTGTCAAATACCACCACATACTGGATCCAAAAACGGGATATCCTGTGGAAAACGATATCTCAGGTGTGACAGTCTTTTCCAAAACATCTATCCAAGGAGATGCATTATCCACAACTCTCTTCTTACTAGGTGTGGAAAAAGGTCTTGACTTTATCAATCAGATTGACGGTGTAGAAGCTGTTTTCATCGATAAGGAGCAGGGCGTTCATCTGAGTGATGGCTTGAAAGAAAGCTTTGAATTAACGAATGAGGAGTATCATCTTGTCAATGAATAAATCAACTAAAGGGCTCAGTCTGCCTGTATTTCTAGAATTTGTTGAACTGAAGACCAAGGTAGCTAGTGTTTTTCCGATGACCCTGGGGATTTTATGGAGCCTGTATCGCTATCAAGCTTTCAATTGGCTCAATACTCTCCTCTTCATTATTGCCGTCCTTAGCTTTGACATGTGTACAACTGCCATCAACAATAGCATGGACTACCACAAGGCCAAGGATGAAACCTATCGTCAGGAAAGCAATGTGATTGGAAAATTCTCTCTAGATTTTCGGCAGATGCTTCGAATCGTCTTTGCTTTACTTATTTTTTCTCTACTGGTTTCATTACTCCTTGTATGGCGGACCAGTTGGCTCCTACTACCGATGGGAGCTCTCTGTTTCCTCATTGGAATCTTCTATACCTTTGGCCCTATTCCGCTTTCGAGAATGCCTCTTGGTGAAGTTTTCTCTGGTGTAACCATGGGATTTGGCATCTTCTTTCTTGCTGTATTTATTCAGCAATCAGATTTGCTACTGACCAGCCAAGTGAGCGGCCAGTGGATGACCTTGCAATTCTCTTGGACAAGAATAATAGAAATTATTTTTATGTCCATTCCTTTGGTAACCTTGATTGCCAATATCATGTTGGCCAACAATACCTGTGATTTAGAGGAAGATATTCGCAATCATCGTTATACTCTGGTTTACTATATTAGCAAGAAAAATGCTCTCAAATTGTATTTTGTCTTAGCAAGCGTACCTTGGTTGCTGTGGATAATCTACTGTCTGACTGGATTCTTACCAATCTGGGCACTGGTAGGTTTAATCGGAGTTTGGCCTGCTTATAAGAGTCTAGAAACATTTTTGAAAAAGCAAGTCAAACGGGAAACCTTTATCGAGGCAGTAAAGAGTTTTGTACTCTTTGCGCTGTTATATGTGGTGATACTTGCTTTAGCTCTTATTTTCTAAAAAGGAAAGACACAGTCATTTATCAGGCTGTGTCTTCTTTCTTATAGTGGTAAAATGAGTTCTTCTTCATCAGTGCTTTCGCCACCGACGGATTTGATTTCAATCAAGAGATTATGGGGCAGGCAGACGGAGAGTTGACCCGGCTGGCTAATCCAGCTGGTCATAACGGCGATTTGGTCTGGGCTATTGTCTTCCTTGACACGAATGCGTTCGCCATCAACTTCAATGATATTGTATTGCCCTTCATTGGGATAGTAGGTCTTTTCTTGATGGGGTGTGTCCTTTGATAATTCAAATTGGTCGACCACCTCACCATTGATGCGGACATAGGCAATTGTTTTTGCCTCATTTGTATCTGTTGCCAGATGTGTATAGGTAAAAATTGCTGGAAGAAAGGATAAAATTAGGGTGAATCCGATTAAGATATAATCAAATAGTTTGAGTTGTTTGAGAATGGATTTGAATGTCATATACAATCTATTTTATAGAAAAAATCCTACTTTGTAAAATGTTGGATGCAGACTACTTTTTCAATTGTTTATAGAAGAGCAGGAAAGTAAATATTCCCCAAAATCCTGCTAGAAGCGGTTTGATTTGTCCAGTGAAAAAACCAATGGAGAAGGTTAGGACAAGACCTGCAAAGAGAAACCAGAGCAGTGGTTTACGATAAAGATAGATAGCTTTTTGGAAAGCATTTGATTCTGGGATGCTAGTTTGCCAGTCACTATTCAAGATTGGAAGTATAGTGAGCGGTAAGATAAAGATTGGTGGATTGTCCCCAGTCAGGTAGCTATGTATATACAGGCTACAAATTGTTGTATAGGAGAGAACAATCAAAGTGAGTATAAGTTTCGGTTTGTTAACGTTCATCTGTTTTCTCCTTTTTGAAATACAATCGATAAAGAATAGCCAGAGCAAATCCAGCAGGAAGGATGAGGATATGTGGTTTGACATGTCCTAGCCAAATGCCCACGGAATAGGTCAAGGTCATGGCAAACAGGGCAAAGATGGCTTGAATGATAAAGTAGCGTTTTTCTTCTGCTGTTTGATAGGATTTGATGATTTGAATGGCTGGAAAAGTAAGTAAGAATGAACCACTAATCGGCTCATTGACCATGTAAGAGTAGATGAAGAAGGCAGAAAATAAAGCATAAAATAGAACAAAAAATCGACAGGTTTGTTTGGGTGTAAAAGGTTTGTCCATGGTGTTAGCTCCTTATTTTTTCTTAGTGGTTTCTGTGTCTAATTTTTGCAGATAGGCAAGGGCAGACAGGGCTAGACTGGCAAA
The DNA here is from genome assembly GCF_046032535.1 of Streptococcus suis. GTDB lineage: Bacteria > Bacillota > Bacilli > Lactobacillales > Streptococcaceae > Streptococcus > Streptococcus suis_AK. Next base: position 27,276 of record NZ_JARQPL010000005.1, read on the forward strand.
GAGGCCCATCATGCCACCGAAGAAGAGGGATTTTACGTGGAAGATGGAATCCAGTAGGGGAAGCTGGAGGCTAAAGAGGTCTGCCAGCCCAGCAAAGAGGCTAGATAGCAGGGCAACCCCCAGTCCCCAAACGAGTGGATTGAGGGTCTGGCCTTGTCTTTCCTCAGGGCTTAGTTCGTCCACGTCATATTGAGGCAGGTCAGCATGGAGGGTGCGCATATTAACGATACCAATGAGGATAATACTGAAGAAGGCAATTATCATTGGATAATAGTTGGCAACCTCCACAGGATAGCGGATAGCTAGGAAGTAGGCGATGGCATTTCCAAAAGCTAGGAAATATAAGTAGTAGATAAAGGCCTGTCCCCCAATCTCATCTGCCCTTGTCCGTCGGTACTCGTCTAAAGGACCACGGATACCATAGAAGTGTCGTATCATATTTTTGATCCACTTGGGTTCTTCTTTGGAAATAGCAGAGCTGACAGTTAGTTTTTCTGCCTTTTTCATGCGTTTGCGTAACATGATTTCAAGAGCAATGCCCGTGAAAATACCACCTAGACAGGCTGCTAGAAATTTTCGGAGGTCAAATAGGTGGTCGAGAGGATTGAGCCCATCCATCCAGGCACCAAAAACAACAGTCCAAATGTACATAACGGTAGTGAAATAGAGGGCGAATTTGAAACTTGCTCCCTTGAGTTGTTTCTGTTCCTTGGTAGTCAGCTCTTCTACATCTAAACTATCCACTTGACTGTGGCGCATCTTGGATGTCATATACATACTGGCGGAAAGAGTGGATAGGAATAGAGCCGTTGGGTAGCCATAGGCAACGACTTGTGGGAAGCGTTTGTATAAGGCAATTGCCAGTAGGGTAAGAGCCATGGTGCCCCAAAAGAGCAGGATAAAGCAGGTATTGCCTAGTCGGAAGGCTTCTTTTTGGCGAAATTCATCCAAGGGCCCTGCGATACCGTAAAATCGTTTGATTAATTTATCTTGAAAGGTTTCTTTTTTCATACGCAGCTCCTTATTTTTGATCGAACAATGGTAAGATGTAAACAAAGCCTAAGAAGTAGATGGTTCCAGCAATCAGCAGTTGTATCCAGAATTTGGCTTGGCTGATGGTATGCAAGATGTCTGCTCCGCTATTGCCCCAAAGCTGAAAGAGTACAAAGAGCGGGATAAAAATTAGAGTAGAGATAAGGGCTTGACGTGTATTCTTTTTCATGGTTTTTCTTCCTTTTATTTGTTTGCGAGAATTTTCTTTTGTAACTGCTTCTTACAATAGTAGTAATGGATGAAGGTGATAGCTCCTGCAACAATTAGCCGACCTAGTAGGAGGATCGGGTCTGTTAGTTCTTCAAGAAATACAGACCATTCTTGATAGAAAGCAGGGGCAGTCGTGGAAGCCAGAAAGGCTCCGAAAAATGTGCTACGACTACTTTTTACAAGAGATTTATTGAGCTTGGTCACATCAATTTCATCCTCATAGCTTTGACTAATGCCATTTTTCAAGGCAAGGTGGGAAGCTAAGGCTTGCGTGAAACCAATGATCAGTATATTGGTTAGGGGGAGCAGAAAGCCAACTTTTTCAGGTTGTCGTAAGGCGATAAGAAGTGCAATTGTATTTCCTATTACCAGGATAGGAAAAACAATCATGACAATGGTGTTACTGAGGCGATAGCTTTCTTGCTGCCGCATTTCATCCATGGGACCACTAATGGAATAAAAATCCTTGGTTGCTTGATTGAGCAATTTTGTAACTAAATCTTTCATGAAAAACTCCTTATTCATTCCAAAAGAGACTATTGAGATCGGTCTGTAAAGCCTTGGCTAGGTTGATACAGAGGTCTAGCGAGGGGTTGTACTTGTTGTTTTCAATCATGTTGATGGTCTGCCTGGATACGCCGATGGCCTTGGCCAAATCCAGCTGGGAAATTCCTAGTAGTAGGCGATAATCTTTGACTCGGTTCATGTGCCCTCCTTTCTATGTCAATTATATCTGACATATTTGATTAAAAATGAGAGGATAGGTTGGCTATCCTTTTAAACTGCTGTCAATTATATCTGACATACAACTGTAAAAAATGTGGAAACCCTCCCTGTTGATGTCAATTATATCTGACACATTTCTGTAATGTTATTATATACCCATCAAGAAAGCTTGTCAACTATATTTGACACATTTTTTGTAAAAAGTTTGCAACAACTTTTTGATTTATTTTGTGGTACAATAGATAAGATATGAGCAAGGAATTTAATCACACTACTGTTCTCTTGCATGAAACAGTAGATATGTTAGACATCAAACCGAATGGAATTTATGTAGATGCAACGCTGGGTGGAGCAGGGCATAGTGAGTATCTGCTCAGTCAGTTGACGGATGGGGGGCATCTTTATGCCTTTGATCAGGATCAGACTGCTATTGATCATGCCCATATTCGCTTGGCATCCTACATTGAAAAAGGACAAGTGACCTTTATCAGGGACAATTTCCGCAATCTCAAGACTCGCTTGGCAGAGCTAGGTGTAACAGAGATTGATGGGATTTGTTACGATTTGGGTGTATCAAGTCCGCAGTTGGATGAGCGGGAGCGTGGCTTTTCTTACAAACAAGATGCTCCGCTTGATATGCGGATGAACCGTGATGGTCAGTTGACGGCCTATGATGTGGTCAATTCCTATGACTACCATGATTTGGTGAGGATTTTCTTTAAATATGGTGAGGATAAATTTTCCAAACAGATTGCTCGTAAGATTGAACAGGCGCGTGCGGTCAAGCCGATTGAAACAACGACTGAGTTGGCAGAGCTGATCAAATCTGCCAAGCCAGCCAAGGAACTTAAGAAGAAGGGGCATCCTGCTAAGCAGATTTTCCAAGCTATTCGGATTGAGGTCAACGATGAGTTGGGAGCAGCAGACGAATCTATCCAGCAGGCCATTGACTTATTGGCTTTGGATGGCCGGATTTCTGTGATTACTTTCCATTCTTTAGAAGATCGTTTGACCAAACAACTCTTCAAAGAAGCAAGTACGATTGATGTTCCAAAAGGTTTGCCATTTATTCCAGACGACTTGAAGGCGCCACTTGAATTGGTCAATCGTAAGCCTATCTTACCTAGTCAAGAAGAATTAGAGGCAAATAATCGCGCGCATTCAGCCAAACTGCGTGTAGCTAAGAAAGTACATAAATAGGAGAGAGTCTATGTTGCAAGAAAAACGTAGAGAAGCCACTATGCGGGTTATCGGTGATAAAATTAGAACCTTCACACGTGTAGAAAAAGCCTTCTATTCAAGCATCGTATTATCTGGATTAGCCCTTGCGATAGGAATTATCTTTATGCAAACGCGGCTTTTGCAACTTCAATCTGGCATGGCCAAAGTCAATCAAGATATTAGTCAAAAACAGATTGAAATTAACGATGCAAAGCAAGCTGTCAATGAATTGACACGTTCAGCTCGCTTGATGGAAATTGCTGAAAAAGCTGGATTAACTTTTAATAATGACAATATTGGAGTAGCCGAATAATGCCCAGAAGAAATAATAAACTCTTGCGGTATGTCTTGAAAAAACAATATATTCCGTCAAAAAATCGTCGAAGAGTAGGACAGAGCCTACTTCTTTTGACGGTTTTCGTCTTTTTTCTCTTTTTAATCAACTTTGCCTATATTATCGGCACTGATAGTAAATTTGGGGTGGACTTGTCAGAGAGAGCTGATGCGGTACACCAGCGTGAAGTTACCGTTCAAGCTAAACGGGGGACGATATACGACCGTACAGGAATTCCTATTGCAGAAGATTCAACGACCTATACAGTCTATGCAATCATTGACACAGAATATGTGTCAGAACTGAAAAAAGTTTTGTATGTGCAGTCTTCTCAGTTCAGCAAAGTAGCAGAAATCTTTAAAAAGCATCTCGGAATGGAGACAGATTATGTTATGGAGCAGCTGAATCAACCGAAACTGAAGCAGGTATACTTTGGGACCTTAGGTAAGAATATCTCCTATAGTACAATGTCGTCAATCCAAGAAGAGATGAAGGCGGCAGGTATTGAAGGGATTGCCTTTGACGCTAGTCCAGGACGGATGTATCCGAATGGAAATTTTGCTTCAATTTTTGTCGGGTTAGCTAATCCGGTTGAAAACAAGGATGGTAGTTATAGTTTACAGGGTGTGAGTGGTTTGGAATATTATCTGAATGATATTCTGGCTGGTCAAGATGGAAAGGTTATCTACGAGAAAGATAGCCAAGGCCGTGTCCTACCTGGAACAGAAAAGGTTGAAACGGAGACAGTAAATGGGCAGGATGTCTATACGACAATTTCAGCCGATCTGCAACGTTCTCTTGAAACCAATATGAATACCTTCTTTGATAACGCCAAAGGGCGATATGCGAATGCAACTTTGGTTTCAGCCAAGACGGGTGAAATATTGGCGACGACCCAAAGGCCAAGCTATGATTCAGATACCAAAGAAGGTCTAGGCCAAGAAGGACTGCTAGAGCGGTCACTCTTATACCAAGAAGCGTTTGAGCCTGGTTCAACAATGAAGGTGCTAACAGTAGCGTCAGCTATCGATAATGGAACCTTTGATCCAAATGCGTATTATACCAATAATGAGTACGTTATTGCAGACGCGAAAATCAATGACTGGACCCTCAATGCAGGTTATTCAGCTGTGACTCTCAATTATGCGCAAGGCTTCTCCCTATCCAGTAACGTTGGGATGACCTTGTTGCAGCAACAGATGGGAGATGAAAAATGGCTAAATTACCTCGCTAAATTCCGCTTTGGCTACCCAACGCGTTTTGGTATGGGGGATGAGGCGCCAGGAATGGTACCAGAGGATAACATTGTTTCTATCGCCATGTCATCGTTTGGTCAGGGTATTTCTGCAAACCAAGCACAGATGCTTCGTAGTTTTACCGCCATTGCGAACAATGGTATTATGCTAGAGCCTAAATTCATCTCAGCTCTTTATAATCCTAATACAGATACAGCTAGAGTTTCTTCGAAAGAAGAAGTGGGAAATCCAGTTTCTGAACAAGCTGCCGACGATACACTTCGCTATATGATTAATGTCGGTACTGACCCTGTTTATGGTACGCTCTACTCACATGACTTACAGGGGCCTGCAATTCAGGTTGACGGCTATGATATTGCAGTCAAATCAGGTACGGCGGAAATTGCCAGTGAAGATGGTCAAGGGTACATTAAAGGTGCCTACATCAACTCTGTAGTAGCCATGATCCCTACTGAGGACCCTGAATTTATCATGTATGTGACCATTCGCCAACCGGAAGTATTAAATGTCCTGTCTTGGCGTGACATTGTCAGTCCTACATTGAAAGAAGCGATGCTGTTGAAAGACAATTTGAATCTGGATTCACCTGCGCCAGCATTGACCCGGGTCGCTAATGAGACAGAGTATCAATTGCCAGACCTCATTGGTAAGGCACCAGGCGAGTCGGCTGAGGAACTTCGCCGTCAATTAGTTCAACCAGTTATCCTTGGAAACGGTGCTGAAATTAAAAAAGTTTCAGTCGAAAAAGGAAGTAACGTAATCGCCAACCAACAGGTTCTACTCCTGACAAATAAATTCGAAGAAATACCAGACCTGTACGCAATCACCAAAGAGAATATGGATATATTTGCTGAATGGACTGGTATCGAAGTGACCTATAAAGGAACGGGTTCAAAAGTAGTCGACCAAAGTGTAGAGGTTGGTACCGCTTTGAATAAAACCGAGAAAATAACAATAACCTTAGGAGACTAACATGCAATTCGCACTTATGTCGGGATTGGTAGCTTTTCTAGCAACCGTTCTCTTAATCCCACGATTTATTACATTTTATCAAGCCAAACGCATCGAGGGGCAACAGATGCACGAAGATGTGAAACAACATCAGTTTAAGGCAGGTACACCAACAATGGGGGGAACAGTTTTTCTCGTTGTTGCGATTCTTGTCAGCTTGTTGTTTGCAACGACCTTTCAACTGTTGACGGGTGGTGTCCTTGCCATCCTCTTCATCCTTGCCCTTTATGGTGTAGTAGGATTTTTGGATGACTTTTTAAAAATTTTCCGTAAAATAAATGAAGGTCTTAATCCTAAACAAAAGCTTGTTCTACAAATTTTAGGAGGTATTGTCTTCTACTTTGTCCACGTAAGAGGAGCAGGTGGCGGAGAATTGAATGTATTTGGTCACATGGTACATTTGGGAGTTCTCTATTTCCCATTTGTTCTGTTCTGGCTGGTCGGTTTTTCAAATGCAGTTAATTTGACAGATGGTATTGATGGATTGGCTTCTATCTCAGTTGTTATCAGTCTTCTAGCTTACTCTGTCATCGCCTTCAATGAGCAAAAATTCGATATTCTTCTAGTTTGTGTGACCATGATTGGTGGCTTGCTCGGTTTCTTTGTTTATAACCGTAAACCAGCGAAGATTTTCATGGGAGATGTGGGCAGCTTGGCTCTCGGTGGTATGTTGGCAACTATTTCAATTGCCCTCCGTCAGGAATGGACCCTCCTCCTTATCGGCCTGGTCTATGTCATTGAAACATCCTCTGTTATGTTGCAAGTTTCATATTTTAAATACACCAAAAAACGCTTTGGAGAAGGTCGTCGTATCTTCCGTATGACTCCTTTTCATCACCATTTGGAGCTTGGAGGTTTGACCGGAAAAGCTGAAAAATGGAGCGAGTGGAAAGTTGATTTTTTCCTCTGGTCAGTCGGTCTCATCATGAGCTTGATTACCCTAGCTATTCTTTATCTATAAAATGTCAGAAACAGCAGAAATGCTGTTTTTTTCACCTTGACAAATATGGTCGGGGGGGGGGTAAAATAGAGAGAGAATTGGTGGAGGATAAAAATGGAACAATTCAATCAAGAACAGTTATATGGAGTGGTTATTCAAACCATGACAGCTGCTAGTCAACTTCCTATGGTTAAAGTCAATCGGGAAGAATTTTTGAAGACTCGTTTTAAAGATAGTCCCTATCTAGATAAAATTATTGCGGATGGACCAACGGCGGTCTTCACTACAAAAGCTTTGCGTAAAGAAGCTGAAAAAATCATTAATGATATGACTACGAAAACATCTTTGATTTCTTTCGCAGCTGGTTTACCGGGGAATCCATTTACAGCGGTGGCGGCAGGTACTGCTGATATAGCTCAGTATTTTGGTTTTGCCTTGAATTTGTCGCAACAAATCGCTTATCTTTTTGGTGAAGATGAATTATTTGTTGGTGAAGGGAAGGAAATTTCAGAAGAGGTTCAAATCCGCATTATTGCCTACATTGGTGTCATGTTTGGAGCAGGTGGTTCAGCAGTTCTTCTCAATAAAGTATCCAAGACAGTCGGAGCTAATATCGGTAAAAAAGTAGCTATGCAGGCTTTGACCAAGACAACTTGGTATCCCTTGGTGAAAAAGGTAGCCGCAGTGATTGGTGTGAAAATTACCAAAAAGACTGTTGAAAAGACGATTGCCAATGCAGTTCCTATTTTGGGTGGTCTAATTTCAGGAGGTTTGACCTATTTTACCTTCCAGCCCATGGGAGGGATGTTGGCAGACACATTTGTGAAAAAAATAAATGGTGATTTTGATGGCGAATTAGAACTCACTGAGGCCTTTAAAGCAAGTTTGGAAGAAGAGAAGGAACTTGGAATTATTGAGGCAGAATTTACTGAAGCAAGTGAGAGTTGATTAGGACGGGTATCCGTCCTTTTTGCTTGTCCACCTAAATCGTGCTATAATAGAGGGCAGTACAACTAAAGAGGGAACTATGAAATTTACAGATATGAAACTCAAGCCTTATATTCAGGAGGCTTTGAAAGAAATTAACTTTGTCCAACCGACAGAAGTTCAGGAGAAATTGATTCCAGTTGTTTTGTCAGGGCGAGACTTGATAGGGGAATCAAAAACAGGTTCGGGTAAGACCCATACCTTCTTGATCCCGATTTTCCAAAAATTAAATGAGGAATTGGACCAAGTTCAGGCTGTTATTACAGCCCCATCTCGTGAACTGGCTACTCAGATTTATCAAGCGGCACGCCAGTTGGCTAGTCATTCGGACATCGAGGTTCGTGTGACCAATTATGTTGGCGGTACGGATAAGAACCGTCAAATTGACAAGCTTCAAGCTAGTCAGCCTCACATTGTTGTTGGGACACCAGGGCGTATCTATGATTTGGTCAAATCAGGTGACCTTGCTATCCATAAAGCAAAAACCTTTGTGGTGGATGAGGCAGATATGACCTTGGACATGGGCTTTTTAGAAACAGTTGATAAGATTGCTGGTAGCCTGCCAAAAGACTTGCAATTTATGGTCTTTTCAGCGACCATTCCGCAGAAACTCCAACCGTTTTTGAAAAAATACTTGTCCAATCCAGTCATGGAACAAATCAAGACCCATACGGTCATTTCAGATACCATTGAAAACTGGCTGATTTCAACCAAGGGGCGTGACCGTAATGCTCAAATCTTGGAAGTAACCAAGCTCATGCAACCTTACTTGGCCATGATTTTTGTCAATACAAAGACACGTGCAGATGAATTGCATAGCTATTTGACTGCGAACGGTCTTCGTGTCGCAAAGATTCATGGGGATATTCCTCCACGTGAGCGCAAGCGGATGATGAACCAGGTGAAAAACTTGGACTATCAGTACATTGTTGCAACTGATTTAGCAGCACGTGGGATTGATATTGAGGGCGTCAGTCATGTCATCAATGATACTATTCCACAAGACCTTTCCTTCTTTGTTCACCGTGTGGGGCGCACAGGTCGTAATGGTTTATCAGGTATTGCCATTACCCTTTATCAGCCAAGCGATGATGCAGATATTCGAGAGCTAGAAAAACTCAATATCAAATTCTTGCCAAAAGAAATGAAAAATGGCGAATTTGTCGATACCTACGACCGTGACCGCCGTGCTAACCGTGAAAAATCTCGTGAAAAACTAGATTTGGAAATGATTGGCTTGGTCAAGAAGAAAAAGAAAAAAGTCAAACCAGGCTACAAGAAGAAAATACAATGGGCTGTTGATGAAAAACGTCGCAAGACCAAGCGAGTTGAAGCGCGTGCAAAGGGTCGTGCAGAACGTAAAGCCAAGCGTCAAACCTTTTAAAGTAATCGAGGAAAAAGATGTTACAAAACATTCTAAGTTTTTATTTACAAGGATTGCTAATAGCTTCCTTGTTGATTATCACTTCTAGTCTGGTCTGGTTTATCTGGCGTGCGACAAAGGGTGTGGATAAAACCTTGCAAGAACGACAAGATTTCTTGTTTGATTTGTTGATGATTAATGTGATGACAATCCCCATTGCAGCCTTTGGAGTAGTGGGAATCTTATTAATGTTTAAAGCGTAGAAGGAAAAAGTATATGTACGATACAGTTGTAATTGGTGCGGGTCCTGCGGGGATGACTGCAGCTCTTTATGCAGGGCGTAGCAATTTAAAGGTAGCTCTTTTGGAACGTGGTATTTATGGTGGTCAGATGAATAATACTTCGGAAATTGAAAACTATCCAGGCTATGACCATATTTCAGGTCCAGCCTTGGCTGAAAAAATGTTTGAACCCTTGGAAAAATTCGGTGTGGACCATATTTTTGGCACCCTAGTCCGTATTGAAGAAGAAGGACAAATTAAGAAAGTGATTACTGAGGATGGTGTTTTGGAGACAAAGACAGTCGTTCTAGCCATGGGGGCAAAACATCGCTTGTTAGGTATTCCAGGTGAGGATACTTACAATAGTCGCGGCGTTTCCTATTGTGCGGTCTGTGACGGTGCCTTCTTCCGTGGTCAAAAACTCTTGGTAGTTGGCGGAGGTGATTCTGCGGTCGAAGAAGCCCTCTTCTTGACACAATTTGCGGAATCTGTGACCATTGTTCACCGCCGTGACCAACTTCGTGCTCAAAAAGTCATTCAAGACCGCGCTTTTGCCAATGAAAAAATCAACTTTATCTGGGATAGCGTAGTGGAAGAAATCAAGGGCGACGACTTACGTGTACAAAGCGTGGTTATCAAAAATGTGAAAACTGAAGAAGTCAGTGAACTTGATTTCGGTGGTGTCTTTATCTATGTTGGTTTGGATCCGATGACGGATTCGGTTGCCGATTTGGGTATTACGGATGAGTCTGGCTGGATTATTACAGATGAAAAGATGGCAACCAGCAAATCAGGTATTTACGCTATCGGTGATATTCGCCAAAATCAACTGCGCCAGATTGCGACTGCTGTGGGAAATGGTGCAGTTGCTGGTCAGGAAGTCTATAACTACATCACAGAACTAGCTGAATAGGGGAATACAATGTTTCATATTTACGACATTCAGAAAAATCCAGATGGAATTTCCTTTGAGAAAACCTTGGACTTGCAGGAAGAATTGCAGGCTCGAAATGGTGAAGTTCTAGGCTTGTCGCCTGTACAAGTAAGTGGAAATGTTCGCTTTGAGTCAGGTTTCTTTTTCTTGGATTATCAGATGACTTACGATATTACCTTGGCATCCAGTCGTTCTCTGCAACCTGTCCTGTTACATGAAGTTCAAGAGGTCAATGAACTCTTTGTTGCCAATGAAGCAGCTCTTAAAGAACAAGATTTGATTGATGAGGATATGGTACTGGTAGTAGAAGATGACCACATTGTCCTTGATGAGAGTGTAGCAGATAATATTTTACTGGCTATACCAATCAAAGTCTTGACACCTGAAGAAGAAGCTGGACAGGAACTGCCATCTGGTCAAGCTTGGGCTTTAATGACTGAGGAAGATTTTCAACAAAAAGCTCAAGAGAAAAAAGAGGCCAATAGTCCTTTTGCTCAATTGCAGGGCTTGTTTGATAGTGAAGAATAGTTTGGATAGTTAAATTATCTGAAAATTCTTGTCAACTTTCCCCATTCGGTGTATAATGAAAGGGATACAAATTAGAGGAGTAAACAAATGACTAAAGCAAATTTTGGTGTTGTAGGAATGGCCGTTATGGGCCGCAACCTTGCGCTTAATGTTGAATCACGTGGCTATTCAGTAGCTATTTACAACCGCTCTGCTGATAAAACAGAAGATGTTGTTGCAAGCAACCCAGGTAAAAACTTGGTACCAAGTTACGATGTGGAAAGCTTTGTGGCATCTATCGAAAAACCACGTCGCATCATGCTTATGGTTCAAGCTGGTCCTGGTACAGATGCAACCATTCAAGCACTCTTGCCACACTTGGATGAAGGTGACATCTTGATCGATGGTGGTAATACTTTCTACGAAGACACTATCCGTCGTTCAAAAGAATTGGCAAACTCAGGTATTAACTTCATCGGTACAGGTGTATCTGGTGGTGAAAAAGGAGCTCTTGAAGGTCCATCTATCATGCCTGGTGGTCAGAAAGAAGCTTACGAATTGGTAGCAGATGTCTTGGAAGAAATTTCAGCAAAAGCACCAGAAGATGGAGCGCCATGTGTGACTTATATCGGTCCAGATGGAGCTGGTCACTACGTAAAAATGGTACACAACGGTATCGAGTATGGCGACATGCAATTGATTGCGGAGTCTTATGACCTCATGCAACACTTGCTCGGTTTGTCTGTTGATGAAATGGCTGACATCTTTACTGAGTGGAACAAAGGCGAATTGGATAGCTACTTGATTGAAATCACAGCAGATATTTTGAAACGTAAAGACGATCAAGGTCAAGATGGACCAATCGTTGATTACATTTTGGATGCGGCTGGTAACAAGGGAACTGGTAAGTGGACAAGTCAATCATCACTTGACTTGGGTGTGCCACTGTCATTGATTACAGAATCTGTATTTGCTCGTTATATCTCAACCTACAAAGATGAGCGTGTGGCAGCAAGCAAGGTCCTTCCAAAACCAGCTCCGTTTGCATACGAAGGCGACAAGGCTGAATTGGTAGAAAAAATCCGTCAAGCATTGTACTTCTCAAAAATCATGTCTTATGCACAAGGTTTTGCACAGTTGCGCGTAGCATCAAAAGAAAACAACTGGAACTTGCCATTTGGTGAAATCGCAAAAATCTGGCGTGCAGGTTGTATCATCCGTGCTCGCTTCTTGCAAAAAATCACAGATGCCTACGGACGTGATGAAGACTTGGCAAACTTGCTCTTGGATGAGTACTTCCTTGATGTAACAGCTAAGTATCAACAGGCAGTTCGTGATGTTGTTGCCTTGGCAGTTCAAGCAGGAGTTCCTGTACCAACATTCTCAGCAGCTATTACCTACTTCGATAGCTACCGTGCTGAAAACTTGCCAGCGAACTTGATTCAAGCACAACGTGACTACTTTGGTGCTCACACTTATAACCGTAAAGATAAAGAAGGAATCTTCCATTACGACTGGTATAGCGAATCAAAATAGAAAAGATGGGCGTGGAAGCGCCCTTCTTTCTAGTCATAATACGATTCCTACACCATTTGAAAGAATAGAAAAGGATGGACAATGGCTAAGAAAATTTTGATTGCTGGTAAAGAACGCAATCTCTCGCATTTTGTTTCCATGGAATTGCAGAAAAAAGACTATCTTGTTGATTATGCATCGACAGGGAAAGAGGCTATGTCCTTGGCACATGAAACGGATTTTGACTTGATTCTGATGAGTTTTCAGCTTTCAGACATGTCCAGCAAGGAATTGGCTGCAGAACTATTAGCGATAAAACCAGCCACGGTCATGATTGTGGTAGTTGAGCCGACAGAAGTTAGTCAATATGGGGAAGAAGTCCTCTCTTATGCTGTTTCCTACGTAGTGAAGCCCTTTGTCATCAGTGATTTAGTGGAGCAAATTTCTGCGATTTTTCGTGGTCGTGATTTTATTGATAATAATTGTAAGCAGGTTCACATGCATGCGGCCTATCGTGATTTGAAGGTTGATTTTCAAAATCGAACAGTGACTCGAGGTGATGAATTGATTAATTTGACCCGCCGAGAGTATGATCTGTTGGCGACCTTAATGAATAGCCCAGAGCCTGTTAGTCGAGAACAACTTCTTGAGCGTGTTTGGAAATATGAAGCGGCTTCTGAGACCAATGTCGTCGATGTATATATTCGCTATCTACGTGGTAAACTGGATTTGCCACATCAAGATTCATATATAAAAACAGTTCGTGGTGTCGGATATGCCATGCGCGATTGATTTAGAGTAGAGAGGAGGGAGTGAGAAAGAACTCTATTTTTCAAAAATGAGTTCGTCAACAAGTCTTTATTTCTAGTTGTCGAGCTGAAACAGTCTATTCCCAGACTGTTTCACTCCCACCCCCGCACAGCTCAAACTGTCTGGGGGACAGTTGGAAGTTGGAAATAGAGCGAACAAAGTTCGCTACAAAACTGTCTGGGAGATAGTTTGAGGTTGGAGATGAAGCGAACTCTGTTCGCATCAGTCGTAGAGGTCAGATTTTGAGTGTGAAACGCGAATTTCTGAGATTTGCTTCGCAAATCTTATCTCCAACCTTTAACAGTCCACTGGACTGTTAAACCCAATCAACCACTGCGCTGAGATGTTGACACGAACTTTGAAAAGAGAGGTTGGTCTTTTTGTCCAGCCCCTCTTTCTTTTTCTATAAGCGTGTGATAAAATAGTAGCCAATAAGTAAGAATGGAAAAGTTATGAATACATCATTTAAAGAAAAAGTCATATTAATACTCTTATCTGGAGCGACATTGTTAGCTGTTCTCAACTGGTCTAGTATTTATGGGGCTATTCAACAATTATTAGGCAGTATGAATTCGCTTTTTATTGGAGCTATTTTTGCCTTCATCCTCAATGTTCCCATGAAAAAATTAGAAGATCAGTTTGAAAAAATTTCTTTTTTAAAGAAATCCAAGCGGTCTTTGGCAATTGTTGGAGTATTAATTGGATTTGCTTTAATTGTGACAGGACTGGTGGTGATTGTTCTTCCTACATTGGTGACGACTGTTTCAGAACTGGTTTCGGTTAGCAGCACAGCCATTCCAAAATCGGTAAATGCCCTAACTAATTTTCTTGAATCAAATGGTCTTTTGTCGGGACAAATCGGAGACCAGATTGCCAGCTTTTTGGATCAGTTGAAGAATTTAACACTTATTTCAAGTTTGGTCACACCAATTTTATCTGGCTTGGTGTCCAATGTGACGGGGATTTTTTCGAACACTATGACGTTGATAATGGCTTTCTTCTTCACTCTAGCGATTTTAGGGAGCAAGGAACACTTGCAGGCGATGACGAGAAAGTTCTTGCAGGCTACCTTGCCAGAGAAGGCTGTCAGAGTAGTGAACTATATTGGAGAAGTTATTGTTGATACCTATGACCGATTCTTGATGAGTCAGATTGTTGAGGCATGTATCATTGGGATACTTGTCTTTGTTAGTTATTCGCTCTCAGGAATTCCTTATGCCAGCATGGCTGGTATTTTGGCTGGGGTCCTATCGTTTGTACCTTATATCGGTCCCTTTTCAGCGTGTTTGATTAGTGCTCTCTTTGTGGCGGTACAAAATCCGCTCTTGGCACTCTGGTCTATCGTGCTCTTCCAGATTCTTCAGTTGATTGAAGGGAATGTGATTTACCCGCGCGTGGTTGGTCAATCAGTTGGTCTTCCGACTCTCTTTACCCTGGCTGCAGCCTTGATTGGTGGTAATTTGTTTGGTCTACTTGGTATGGTCTTCTTTACCCCAATTTTTGCGGTTGTCTACCGCCTGGTTCGTGAATGGGTTGCCAGTCGATTGAAGAAGCAAGGTGAATTATTGGTAGAAAGTGAGTAATTCTCGCTTTCTTTTATTTTTGTCATTTTTATGCTATACTGAAGTGATAAAGTTTATGTAGGAGAAAGAGTATGCGTTGTCCAAAATGTCAGAGTTTGAAATCAAGTGTCATTGATAGTCGTCAGGCTGAAGATGGCAATACCATCCGTCGTCGTCGTTCCTGCGACCAATGTGGTCAACGTTTTACCACCTATGAACGGATTGAAGAGAAAACTCTAGTCGTTGTGAAAAAAGACGGAACTAGAGAGCAGTTTTCACGTGAAAAGATTTTCAATGGGATTATTCGCTCTGCTCAAAAGCGCCCTGTGTCAACCGATGATATTGATGAAGTGGTGAATCGGATTGAACAGAAGGTTCGAGCACAAGGTGATAGTGAAATAGAATCCGATGTCATTGGGAATTTGGTAATGGAAGAATTGGTCGAATTGGATGAAATCACCTATGTGCGTTTTGCATCGGTTTATCGTTCTTTCAAAGATGTTGGAGAGCTAGAAAATTTGCTTAAGCAGATGATTTCCAAAGGAAGTAAGGTAAAACCGGGAAAAAAAGATGAAACCAAATGATTTATTTGCCTATATAAAAATCAGCCCGTTTACACCTGATATTGTCAGTCTTAGCCAATGCTACCAGCCGATTATCGGTTTTGATGCATTAGCGCTTTATTATTACTTTTATAGTTTTGCCGATCAAGGGCAAGGCCGTTACAAATGGACTGTCATTCTCAATCACATGGATTTTGGGATGAATCGTTTGGAGAAGGCTCTGGATGTTCTGACTGCCATGGGGCTCCTAGAACTCTATCGTGCAGATGAATTAACAGGTTTGGCGCTACAAGCCCCTCTGACCGTAAAAAGTTTTCTAGCGAAACCCTTGTATAAGAACTTGTTGGCAAGGAAGATTGGGGAGTCAAGCATGGAGAAGCTACTTGTTCACCTACCCAATCAGGAACAGAATATCTCAAAAACATTTTCTCAGGTCTTTACCATGGATGGGCAGGCTCCAGTTGTTTTTGAACCGAAACATGATTTTGACTGGTCTGCCTTCAAGGCATTAATGGCTAAAGATAAGCTTCTTTTTCAGGATGAAGCTGAGGATATTATTGCGCTTAGTTACATAGCAGAGCAGGCAGGGTGGACCTGGTTGGAAACCTATCGGCAGGCTAAAGCAACAGCTATTGGACAGACGATCTCGACCAAACGCTTGCAGCAGTCACGTCAGTCATTGCCAACAGAAAGCACCAACCTCACTGCCCAAGAACAAGCCATTGTTCGTGAAGCGAAATCAAAATCCAGCCTAACCTTCCTGTCCTTTATCAAGGAGCAACGGAAGGCAGCCGTGACAGGAACAGAACGAAAATGTTTGACGGATTTGGCTAATTTGGGTCTGCTTGACGAAGTCATCAATGTCTTGGTCCTCTATACCTTTAACAAGGTGGACTCAGCCAATCTCAATGAAAAATATGCCATGAAATTGGGCAATGATTTTTCCTACAAGGGAATTGGCGACGCAGAGGCAGCTGTTCTTTACCTAAGAGAATTGAAGACAGGTCAAGCTGTTACCAAGCCGAGCCAGCCACAGAAAAGCAATGTGCCTGAGTGGAGTAAGGAAGAGGTTCAGCAAGGACAAACGCAGGAAGGTCAAGCTAGATTAGCTGCCCTTTATCGTGAATTAGAAGAAATGGAAAACAAAGGAGGTAGCTGATGAAATCAGTTCAAGACAGGTTGTCGCAAACAACCAATCCAAGTCCAAAATCTTATCAGCAACTCTATCAGGAGATAGTGAGTGATCCTGAAGTCGCTGCTTTTATCAAAAAAGAAGGTTTGACTCAGCAGGAAATCACCCTCTCCATTTCTAAGTTTTTGGAATATATCAGCCAGCGGGACCTCTTTGTCAAACAGGATGAATCCTATATTGCTAAGGGGTATCAACCAGTTTTGGTCATGAATGAGGGCTATGCGGATGTTTCCTATCTTGAGACAGAGGAATTGGTCGAATACCGTCGTTTGGAAGCTATCAAGAACCGTATCCAGCTTATCAATATGCCAGCAAGTTTGAAAAATGTAACTGTGGCGGATATTGATAAGAGCGATGAAAATCGTGTGGAAGTCATGTTGGCCATTGCGGATTTTGTCAAACGTTTTGAGGAAAAGCCAAAAGGTCTTTACATCTATGGCAATTTCGGTATTGGTAAAAGTTATTTGATGGCTTATTTAGCCAATTTGTTATCCAAAACTCATCTTCAATCAACCACCATGCTCCACTATCCGACCTTTGTTGTCGATATAAAAAATGCTATCAAAGATGGTTCTGTCAAGGAGCGAATTGATGAAATCAAGATGGCTCAGGTCTTGGTGATAGATGATATTGGAGCGGAGCAACATAGTCCGTGGGTACGTGACGATGTTCTACAGGTCATTCTTCAATACCGTATGCAGGAAAATCTGCCGACCTTCTTTACGTCCAATTTCTCCTTTGATGATTTGGAACGGCATTTTGCATCTGGCAAGTCTGGTGATGAGACCTGGCAGGCCAAACGGGTTATGGAGCGGATTCGCTATCTGGCTCGCGATTTGCATTTGAAAGGAAATAACCGCCGATGAATGAAACCATTGATTTGATGCTGAACCATACTTCCGTCCGTCGTTTTACGGAAGAGCCTATTGAGGCGGAACATCTGCAAGCTATTATTTCAGCTGGGCGAGCTGCGTCTAGCTGGAAGAATTTCCAGTCTTATTCCATCATTGTGGTACAGTCGGAGGAGAAAAAACAGGCTCTCTATGATTTGGTGCCCCAACCAGCTATTTTACAGGCTCAGGCCATTCTGGTTTTTGTGGGCGACCATAATCGTGCCAGCAAGGCGGCTCAACTCCATGGTTCAGACTTTGATGCCAAGGGACCTGAGAATCTCCTGATTTCTTCAGTCGACGCGGCTCTAGCAGGGCAAAACGCCCTCTTAGCAGCTGAAAGCTTAGGCTACGGCGGGGTCTTTATCGGTATGATTCGCCATAAGGCTTTGGCAATAGCAGAGCTGTTCAACTTGCCAGATTATACCTATCCAATTTTCTGTATTGCCCTGGGTCGACCAGCCCAAAATCATCCTGTCAAACCACGTTTGGCAAGTGAAACCATTGTCTTTCAGGAAGAATATGTGGAGCAAGGCGTGGAAGTCATCCAAGCCTACGACCAAGTTCAGACAGACTATGCAGGTGCCCGTCAGACAGAAACCTGGTCGGAGCGTATGGTTGCCCAGTTTGGTCAGCCAGAGCAGCCTGAAACGAGGGCTGTATTAGAAAAAAATAAACTATTGTAAGTTATAGTCTTTTTATTTGCTTTTAGTACTCGCTCAAACTGTCTGGGAGACAGTTTGAGATTGGAGATAAAGTGAACCAAGTTCACATCAAAAGCTGCAGACAGTACTGGAGTACGGCAAAGCGAGTTCAAATAATGATGACATTATTTGAAGTTGGAAATAGGGAAACGAAGTTTCCTCATGCGTCGACGTAATAAAAGATAAACGAAAACGACTATATTAGAAGAGGAGGAGCTATGGCTCTACCAACTATCGCCATCGTTGGCCGTCCCAACGTTGGTAAATCAACACTATTTAACCGTATTGCGGGGGAACGTATTTCTATCGTAGAAGACGTGGAAGGTGTGACCCGCGACCGTATTTATGCTACTGGTGAGTGGCTCAACCGTAAGTTTTCCTTGATCGATACAGGCGGTATTGATGATGTGGATGCACCTTTCATGGAGCAAATCAAGCACCAGGCTGAGATTGCTATGGATGAGGCGGATGTTATCGTCTTTGTCGTATCAGGCAAGGAAGGTGTGACGGATGCTGACGAGTATGTATCTCGTATCCTTTATAAGACAAACAAACCAGTTATTTTAGTTGTCAATAAAGTCGATAACCCTGAAATGCGTAATGACATTTACGATTTCTATTCACTCGGTCTTGGAGATCCTTATCCAGTATCTTCTGTACACGGTATCGGAACAGGGGATGTCTTGGACGCTATCATTGAAAACCTACCAGCTCAGGAAGCAGAAGAAAATCCAGATATTATCAAGTTCAGCTTGATTGGTCGTCCAAACGTTGGTAAATCAAGTTTGATTAACGCTATTTTGGGTGAAGAGCGCGTGATTGCGTCGCCTGTTGCGGGAACGACTCGTGATGCTATTGATACGCACTTTACAGACCCAGAAGGTCAAGAATTTACCATGATTGATACTGCAGGGATGCGCAAGTCTGGTAAGGTCTATGAAAATACCGAGAAATACTCTGTTATGCGTGCCATGCGTGCCATTGAACGCTCGGATGTTATACTCATGGTCATCAATGCAGAAGAAGGCATTCGTGAGTACGATAAACGTATTGCAGGTTTTGCCCATGAAGCTGGTAAGGGAATGATTATCGTGGTCAACAAGTGGGATACGCTTGAAAAAGACAACCATACCATGAAGCAGTGGGAAGACGATATTCGTGACCAGTTCCAATACTTGTCTTACGCACCGATTATCTTTGTGTCAGCCTTGACCAAACAACGCTTGCATAAGTTGCCTGAGATGATCAAGGCCATCAGTGAGAGCCAGAATACCCGTATTCCGTCGGCTGTTCTCAACGATGTTATCATGGATGCCATTGCCATTAACCCGACACCGACTGATAAAGGTAAACGTCTCAAGATTTTCTATGCGACTCAGGTTGCGACCAAACCACCGACCTTTGTGGTCTTTGTCAACGAAGAAGAGCTCATGCACTTCTCCTACATGCGTTTCTTGGAAAATCAAATCCGCAAGGCCTTTGTATTTGAAGGGACACCGATTCATCTGATTGCACGGAAACGGAAATAAAGAGGGTAACCTCTTTTTTCTTTGCAATTATTCGTAAATATGCTAGAATGGGACTAGGAGGTGATTTTATGGTAGCGTTTCCGATTTGGCGATTGTTCTTTATACTACTTTCAATTTCCACTTTTTATTTTATTTTCTATGAAGATAGTCAGTATAAGCCATTTGGTTTTCGGTATTGGCTGGGACTGGTGGCTTGCATTTGGCTCAATTTTGTGACTTTGGCATCCTATTTTATCGCCTTTACTGGTGGTTCAATTATGGTCTATAATCAGTATAAACAGCCATTGGTTGTGATATTCCTTTTTTGTCTATTCGTGGCTAGTATGCTAACCTTACTTTCCTTTAAGGCTATCAAGATCCTGATTCGACGAACCAAGTATTACCGACAGCTGAGAAAGGAAGTCTAGTATGGAATTTTTTGGTGAGTTGCTAGTTGAGTTTTTGACTGGTCTAGCAGACTTCGATGAAAAGAAACACCCTCCCTTTGGAATTCGCTACTGGCTAGGTTGGTTGGGAGTTCTGATTCATGTCTTACTCCTTGCCTTGCTCACTTGTGTGACCGTCTTCTTTTTCAAGTTTTTCTTGGATGGAAAAGGCTTGATTAACGTAGTAGTGGCAGTTGTTTTCCTGCTATTTGCCCTATTTTGGCTTTGGAAAAGCGGAAAAACAATTTTGAAAATGTGTCAAGCAACGATTTATTATTTAGCTATTCATTAGAGACACCAGTTTACCTGCTGGTGTTTTTTGATACCTATTTAAACAATTCAAATTGAAAATATGCTATAATGAAAAGATAATATTTTAGATATATTTTACAGAAGAGCTGATGATTGTTTGAAGGATAAAGGAGTTAGAATGGGTCGCATGATGCCAGGGCGGATTCGCCAAGAAGGAATTGATTTGTACGAGGCTGGAAAACTAACTGTTCTTCATAGTGAGAATGGAAAGATGGTGCTGGATATTGCTGGTGAGCGCTTTACTTACGGCGATGCAGATAGCGATTTACAGTGTAGTTGCCAGTTATTTCAAAGTAAGGGCTACTGTCAACACCTAGCTGCCACGGAGTATTTTTTAAAAAATGATGCCTCAGGCAAGGATATGAAGCAGTCTTTGAAAGAAGATGGTGAACAACATAAGGAAACCGTCCGTCGGACATATTTTGGCGGTCTCTTTTTAGATGAAATTTTGCGGCCAGAACCTGAATTGGGGATTAAGTATCAGTTATCAGTTGAAGGGAGCTTATTGCCCTATGATCGTCAGATAGATTGGACCTTGAAAATGACCCGCTTGCCAGATACACGTTCGTATATTGTGCGGGACATCGGAGCTTTTTTGCGTATTGTGAAAGCCAACGGTCACTATCAGATAGGTAAAAATTATTATGAGCAAGTTACTTATGAAAATTTTGATGAACCAAGTCAGGCTCTCCTGGATTTTCTCTGGGCCTTGGTACCAGAGAAAGTTGGTATAGATTCGGATATTCTTACTCATTTTGGACGATATTTTCGTCTGCCACAAGCCTATTTTGAGGAGGGGTTGGAGCTGTTAAATCAGCTAGAACATTTTAACTTTTCCTATCAACAGCAGTCCTATTCCTCCTTGATGGTTCTTCCGTTGACAGGTGAGGAAGGGCTCTATCATTTTGAGGTGACCGTTCACACGCAGATGATTGAAATGGTTATTCATGAAAAAACAGTCCGACCTCTTTTTCATGGGCGCTATCTCTTAGTAAATGGCACGGTTTATAGTGTCAATCGCCATCAAGAACATCTGATTTACCAAATTTCCGAACTTGTTCCAACCGAATCAAGTTTGAGAAAAGTGCAGGTGGATTTCCCTGACCAAAATCGTCTGGCTTTAAGCTTGCTGGATTTGCAGACAATTGGGACTGTTAAGGCACCTAAACGCTTCATCATTCATGATTTCAAGCCAGAATTTCATATTCAGATGGAGGCAAATGAAAGTTTATCACTCCAATTGGTTTTGGATTTTGATGGACGTCAGGTAAGGAGTGAAGAGGATTTGGCTCTCCTGCCTTTTGCCAGCCATTTCCAACATTTGGAGAGGGTCTATCAGGCTATTCGTTTAGCTGGCTTTAGGGGGACATATCATGCCCAGAGAGCGGCTCTTAGTCAGCAGGAGCTCTATCCATTTTTCCAACAACAATTGCCTATATTACAAAAAATGGGGCAGGTTCATCTAGCAGAAAAGCTCCAGGATTTATATATTGAAGCCAAACCTCAATTAGAAATTGTGCGTAACGGCTCACTTTTGGATATTTCGTTTGACTTATCAGGTATTGAACAATCTGAAATCAATCAGGCGATTACAGCCTTGCTGAATCAAGAGGATCACTATACTAGCCCGAGCGGTAAGGTATTTGTTTTTGATGAGGAAACTAAGAAAATCAGTCAAACCCTAATCTATCTGCGGGCCCGTCATGGTAAGGAGGGGCAGGTACAAGTCCATACTCTTGCCGGTTACCAATTGGCTCAATCCTTGTCACAATTCAACCAAGTCAGTTTCTCCAAGGAATTTGAGGAAATGGCAAGCTATCTAGCTCAGCCAGATTTGTTCCCGCTTCCTGCTGTGGAAGTAACAACGTCGCTTAGGGATTATCAGCAGACAGGGCTTAAGTGGTTGACTATGCTGGATACGTATGGTTTTGGTGGGATTTTAGCTGACGACATGGGGCTTGGAAAGACCTTGCAAACTATCGCCTTTCTGTCCAGTCGGATGACAAAAGATTCCAAAGTTTTAATATTGGCACCGTCTAGCTTGATTTATAACTGGTTAGATGAGTGCAAGCGGTTTGCTCCAAGTTTAGATGTGGCTGTTGTCCATGGAAACAAGGACCAGCGTGAAGAGATCATTGCCAATGGTCACCAAGTCCTAGTTACCTCCTATCCATCCTTCAGACAGGATGTTGCACTCTATAGACAGGAACGCTTTGACTACCTCATTTTAGATGAGGCGCAGGTCATGAAGAATGCCCAATCTAAGATTGCACAGCTACTGCGTGAGTTTGAGGTTGGTAATTGCTTTGCCCTCTCAGGTACGCCGATTGAAAACCATTTGACGGAACTCTGGTCCATTTTCCAAATTGTCTTACCAGGTTTATTGCCAGGCAAACAAGACTTCGGTAAATTAGCAGCCAAGGACATTGCGCGGACCATTCAACCCTTCGTTCTCAGACGTCATAAGGAAGACGTTCTTCAGGAATTGCCTGATTTGATAGAGGTCAATGTGCTTAATGAACTAACAGATGAACAAAAAGCTATCTACCTAGCCCAGCTTCAACAAATGCGGACTCAAATAGCTGGCGCAGATGATGCTCAAATCAATCGTAGCAAGATGGAAATCCTATCAGGAATTACTCGCTTACGTCAAATCTGCGATACCCCCAGCCTTTTCATGGAAGAGTTTAGTGGTGAGAGTGGCAAACTTAATAGTTTGAAAGAATTACTCTTGCAACTAAAAGAAGGTGAACACAGGGTCTTGATATTCTCCCAATTCAGAAATATGCTGGAAAAAATAGAAGAACAGCTGGTAGAAATTGGGATGACATCCTATACTTTGACTGGTTCAACCCCTGCTAACCAACGCCAAGAAATGACACAGGCCTTCAATGCAGGAAGTCGAGATGCCTTTCTCATTTCCTTGAAAGCAGGTGGCGTTGGCTTGAATTTGACAGGTGCAGACACAGTCATCCTAGTTGACCTTTGGTGGAATCCTGCCGTGGAAGCACAGGCTATCAGTCGGGCTCACCGCATGGGGCAGACTGAAAAGGTTGAATGCTATCGCCTGATTACTAGAGGGACAATCGAAGAGAAGATTCAAGAATTACAAGAAAATAAAAAGAACCTTGTCAAAACAGTCCTTGATGGCAATGAAAGCCGAGCGAATTTGACGGTTGAGGATATTCGTGAGATTTTAGGGATTGAGTGATATGGAATCAGTTGACTCAGCGTAGAATTAGGAAATAAGGCCTAAGTATGGTATAATAAGGGTTCGAAAGGATGACTTATGATTAGACATGAAAAAAGATTTCCACTAGTCGCAGATGATGAGGTACTAGTTGGAGAAAATCCAATTATGAGTTTATATGATGAGAGCGACCTGATTAGCAATATCAGGGGACCTTATCAAGAAAAGGAATTTAGCTGGTCTACCGATTCACAGCGAGTTGCGTCGGCAAAACCAGTAGCACAAACGGAAGATGAGCTCCTGCCTCCTCTGTTTGAAGCTAAGCCAAGCCATTATTCTCGCAAGGAACGCCTTCAGCAACTGACTAAAACGAAGCCTTCTCCAGTGAAAACACAGGGGCAGTTGGCTCGCGAACAGGCTAGAGAAGACTTGAAGAAAAAACGATCAGCAACCTACTTAAGAGATGAAAAACCAGCACCAGCTAAAGTTGTGGTGAAACCTCCTGTCGTTTCAACAACTGAATCTAAGGCAGGTCGGTTGACACGTTTGGCGGACAACCTACGTCAGACAGACTATATTCTCGCTGATATGCCAGCTGTCTATTCTTTGAAGAAAGAAGATAGAGAACAGGAGCAGGTTATAAAGAAAAATTCGTATGACTTTTTAAGAAAGAGTCAGGTTTACAATTATCCTGAGCGCAGACAACAACGAGATCGCCAAGTGGCACAAGAATTGAATTTGACACATATAGAAGAGGGATAACATGACAAAAACCTATCATTTTATCGGAATTAAGGGATCAGGTATGAGCGCACTTGCTCTTATGTTACATCAAATGGGGCATAAGGTTCAAGGTAGTGATGTAGAGAAATACTACTTTACACAACGTGGGCTTGAACAAGCTGGGATTCAGATTTTACCGTTTGATGAGAAAAATATTACAGCAGATGTTGAATTGATTGCTGGTAATGCTTTTCGTCCAGATAACAATGTGGAAATCGCTTATGCCGATGCCCAGGGCTATACCTACAAACGTTACCATGAATTTCTAGGTGAATTTATGAAAGGTTTTACGAGCCTCGGTGTTGCTGGTGCCCATGGTAAGACCTCTACAACGGGATTATTGGCACATGTTATGCGCAATATCACAGATACTTCCTTCTTGATTGGTGATGGTACTGGTCGCGGTTCGGCAAATGCTCAGTATTTTGTGTTCGAATCCGATGAATACGAACGTCACTTTGCCCCATACCATCCTGAATACAGCATCATTACCAATATTGATTTTGACCATCCAGATTATTTCACTAGTCTAGAGGATGTTTTCAATGCTTTCAATGATTATGCGAAGCAAGTAAAAAAAGCTCTCTTCGTTTTTGGTGAAGATGAGCAACTTCGTCGTATCACGGCAAATGCTCCAATTTACTATTATGGTTTGGAAGACAATAATGATTTTGTTGCCTATGACTTGAAGCCTTCTACAAGTGGTTCACAATTCAAAGTTCGCCATGGTGAAGAAGAGTTGGGAGAATTCCAAATTCCAACCTTTGGCAAGCATAATGTGATGAATGCAACAGCTGTTATTGCTAATCTCTATATTGCTGGATTTGATTTGCAACTGGTTGCAGAACACTTGAAGACATTTGGAGGTGTCAAACGTCGCTTTACGGAGAAAATTGTCAATGATACTGTTATCATTGATGACTTTGCTCACCATCCAACGGAAATTATTGCAACCATTGATGCGGCACGTCAGAAGTATCCTAGCAAGGAGTTGGTAGCCATCTTCCAACCACATACATTCACTCGAACCATTGCGCTTCTTGATGAGTTCGCAGATGCGTTGAATGGAGCAGATGCAGTTTACCTTGCTCAAATTTATGGCTCAGCGCGTGAAACAGACAATGGTCAGGTTAAGGTAGAAGATTTGGCGGCTAAAATCAACAAAAAAGGTGGACTTGTTACAGTTGAAAATACTTCACCACTTTTAGACCATGACAATGCAGTATATGTATTTATGGGAGCTGGTGATATTCAGTCCTATGAATATTCCTTCGAAAGACTCTTGTCAAATCTTACAAATAACGTCCAATAAAAAGAAAGACGGAGGCCTATGGCCCCTGTTTTTCCGCTATATAAGGGAGAAAATTATGGAAATTCGTTTTGCTACTCCTTCGGATTTAGAACAAGTTGTTTTGATTGAAAATGCCAATTTTTCCAAAGAAGAACAGATAGCTGAGTCTGTTCTCGCCATTTATCTGAATGCTTTGAGTAAAACCTGTTTAATAATGGAACACGAGGGGGAAATAGCAGGTTATTTGTTATCCTGTCCTTCTGCTTCGCAGACTGTTACGGACGATATTTTTTACTTGACAGAGAGTGACATGCCGACAGGCAGTCACCTAGCTATTGCCAGTCTATCCGTAGCGGATACCTATAAGGGACAGGGAGTGGGGACACTTTTGTTGGCAGCTATAAAAGAAGTGGCTTTAGCGGGAGGATTTGAAGGAGTTTCCCTGACCTGTAAGGAGTATTTGATTGGCTACTATGAAATGAACCAGTTTGAAGACTTTGGCCCCTCCTTGTCACAATTTGGAGGACAAATGTGGAGTGATATGTACTGGAAAGCCTTGTAGAAAGGGAAGTTCTTGCAATTCATAAGCCTTTAAGATATAATGTATAGTAACTGTGTGAAAGGAGTAACAGCGTGACAAAGGATACGAATGAAAAAAACACGCAGTCTTCAAGCTTCCGCGATCAAATTTTACGAGATTTGGAAGAATTGAAGGTGAAACGTTTGGCGGAACAATCAGCGGATGTTCTTGTTGATAAGCGTAATGAAGTTATCAACGAGCTCCAGCCTAGTCTTGCCGAAGAAAAAGCCCCCCATAGAGAGACTGAAATTGTAAAAGTAGAAGGGATTGCCTTTCCTGATTCATACTTGTCAGAAGAACAGCAAGAATCAGAAGTGATGACGGAAAGTATCGAAGAGCCAACATCAGAAACTTTGGCTACTCCAGAGACTTTTGTGATTGAAAAAGAAGTCGTTTCAAGTCCAGTTCCACAAGATACTGTTGAACGAAACTTGGAGAAATTAAGGAATCTTGTGGCTGCTAATACGGCAGGATTTGATGAAGTACCATCAAGCTCGTCAGTTTCTGAGCCAGTAGAGTCTGTCCTTCCGGGAAATTCTCCTTTAGAAGATACATTTTTGGAATTTCCAACGGAAGACGTGTCAGCTGTGACTGGTGATACAGAAATCATCTCACTAGAGGAAACTATTATTGCTCCAAAGACAACGGCTATTGTTCCAGAAGTAGACAAGCAGATGCAGGAAACACAACCCAGAAGAAGAACAACCCACAGAGCAAACAAGCAACGTCGTAAAAAACAGGATAAAGCTGCTAAACGCATTGTCTCTGTTATCATGTCAATTGTTGTAGTGGCAGTTCTAGTGACAGGTGTTACTGGTTATATGTGGGTAAAATCTAGTCTGGAACCAGTTAATGCAAAAGCTACAGAAACTATTCAGGTAGAGATTCCAGAAGGATCTTCAACTTTAGAAATTGGTAAAATTTTAGTTGATAACAAGTTGATTAAGAATGCTACTATTTTTAATTACTACTCTAAAATTAAGAGCTATAATAATTTCCAAAGTGGTTTTTATAATTTAAAACAAAATATGTCTGTGGATGACATCGCCAAAGCACTTCAAGAAAGTGGCACTCCGACAGCTCAAAAAGAAGCCGCAGGTAAGATTTTGATTGTCGAAGGATATACACTGACACAAATTGCTCAGGCTATTACAGATAATACCAAGACAGAAGATAAAAATGATAAAACACCATTTACCACAGAACAATTTATGGCTACTGTGACCAACCAAGATTTTATTAATCGAATGGTTGCTACTTATCCAAAATTGTTTGCCAGCTTACCAGCTGCTGATAGTGGAGTTATTTATCAGTTGGAAGGTTACCTCTTCCCAGCGGTTTATGAATACAGCGATGAAACAACTATCGAAGAGCTCGTTGAGCAAATGATTGCCGCGATGGATAATCGTTTACAACCATATTATGAAACGATTGCTGCTAAGAATTTGACTGTAAATGAAGTTCTTACCTTGGCATCTTTGGTTGAAAAAGAAGGTTCGACTGATGAAGATCGTCGAAACATTGCAAGTGTCTTCTTTAACCGCTTGAATGCAGCAATGCCTCTACAATCCAATATTGCAATCTTGTATGCTCAGGGTAAACTTGGTCAAGAAACAACTTTGGCAGAAGATGCAGCGATTGATACATCAATTGAGTCACCATACAACATTTATTGGACACCAGGATTGCTGCCTGGACCAGTGGATAGTCCAAGCCTTTCGGCTATCGAGGCAGTGATTAATGCCAACACAACAGACTATCTTTACTTTGTAGCAGATGTTACAACTGGAAATGTTTACTTTACAAATAATATTGATGAACATAACCAAAACGTTGCTAAGTATGTAAATGCACATCTTAATAATGAGTAAATTCTTACAACAAAATTATGTGGTTTTCCACATAATTTTGTTTTCATGAAAAATAAAAGAAAAGGAAAGACAAATGGCAGAAAAAACATATCCAATGACCTTGGAAGAAAAGGAAAAACTAGAAAAAGAACTAGAGGAACTAAAGCTAGTTCGTCGACCAGAAATTGTTGAACGTATTAAAATTGCTCGTTCTTACGGAGACCTTTCAGAAAACTCTGAGTACGAAGCAGCTAAAGATGAACAGGCTTTTGTTGAAGGTCAAATCTCAACCATCGAAACAAAAATTCGCTATGCTGAAATCGTAAACAGTGATGCAGTTGCTGCGGATGAAGTGGCAATTGGTAAGACTGTGACTGTTCAAGAAGTTGGTGAGACCGAAGAAGAAGTCTATCATATCGTTGGTGCTGCAGGTGCAGATGCCTTTGCAAACAAGATTTCAAATGAAAGCCCAATTGGCCATGCTTTGATTGGTAAAAAAACAGGAGATGTTGCAACAATTGAAACACCTGCTGGTAGCTATGATGTAAAAATCTTGAAGGTTGAAAAAACGAAATAAGGTGTGGAGAGAGTCGAAAGATTCTCTCTTTTTATTCGCGTAGGTACTAAAAAAGATTGGGAATCCCAATCTTTTAGTATTTATTATCTAGAACGTTGTTTACCGGCGTTACGGTTTGATTTCTTAGAAGTTTTTTCTTCGATGATAGCGGATGCTTTAGGAGTTACATCCTTGATAGTTGATTTATATGGTTTTGGAGGATTATTTTTGAATTCTTCTTCAACCTTAGCACGGATACGAGGTTTCAAAATGAAGTTTGTAATAGCTTGTTGAAGAATACCGAAGAGACCACCGATAACCCAGTAGAGAGTCACTCCAGCAGGAGACCCAAATGAGAACATCATGATCATAATTGGATTCATCAGAGCCATGGTTTTCATTTGTTTTTTCTGTTCTTCATCCATGCCGACTTGCATTAAGAGCGATTGGGCATAGTATAAAATACCAGCAACAACTGTCAAAATCAGGCTAGTTGAACCTAAATTAATACCAAGGAAAGTAGCTTCTGAAATTCCTGGTGTATGGCGAGCCGCAAAGTAGATTGCAGAGAAGAATGGCATTTGAATCAGCATCGGCAAACAACCAATTCCGCCGAGCATGCTCACACCGTATTGTTTTTGAGTTGCAAAATACTCTTGTTGCGCAGCAAGTTGCTCTTCTTGAGAGCTTGCATTTTTCATGCGCTCCTGGATTGGGCCTAAAATCGGTTTGAGATAATTCATCTTCTCAGATTGGATAGCAGCTTTCCAAGATTGGTAAATTCCCAATGGGAGGATGATGAAGCGAACCAATAAGGTGACGATGATAATAGCAAGACCAAATCCTAGAGCTTGATCTTCTGCAAAGAAGCGAATCAAGTTGGACATTGGTTGTCCCAACCAATCCCAAATGAGACCTGTAGGATTTCCGCTTTTATCAGTTTGAACACAACCAGATAAGAAAAGAAGTGTTGATAAGGCCATGCCTGACAACATGAATAGACGTTTATTTTTCAATTTTTTTCGTTCCTTTGTTTTTTTCAGTATACTCTCTATTTTACTTTTTTTGTTCAAAATATACAAGTTTTATCTATACGCCACCTGAAAATCCTTATAGTCTTCGAAGTTGGCTAGGGTGATATCTAGATAGGTAACTTTGGCCATACGAGAAGGCCCTTTCCGAATTTCATGGATAAAATGGCTGAGCTTCTCAGCATTATCTGACTGAGCTAAAATGGTGACAGTTCCATCATCATTATTCCAAACTCTGCCGTAGATGTCGCCTATTTCCACAGCTAAAAATTGAACAGACCAACGAAAGCCGACTCCTTGCACACGACCAGATGCAATCATTTTTACCTTTTGCATAAGTTTCTCCTTTTGACAAGACATTTACTTTATTATATCATGGTTGGGTAAGACTGTTCAAAAATCAAGATAATTGATTTAGCCGTTGGGAAATTGAAGTTGCTGAGCAGTAAAAGAAAAAGGGGCATTCATGGAGATCATTCGCTCAAAGGCCAATCATTTGGTCAAGCAGGTTAAGAAATTACAACAGAAAAAATACCGTACTTCTTCTTATTTGATTGAAGGTTGGCATTTGTTGGAGGAGGCTTTGGCAGCCAAAGTACCTATTGAACATATTTTGGTATCAGAAGAACATGTTCATCGGGTTGCTGGCTTATCCAATGTAACAGTTGTCAGTTCAGATATTATGCAGGAATTGGCAGACTCACGGACACCGCAAGGGGTAGTAGCTCAACTGTCCTTACCAAATCAGACCTTACCTGATGTCTTAACAGGAAAATTTTTGGTTCTGGAGGATGTGCAGGACCCTGGAAATGTTGGTACCATGATTCGTACAGCTGATGCAGCTGGTTTTGATGGAGTATTCCTATCGGATAAGTCTGCAGATATTTACAATATGAAAGTTCTGCGTTCCATGCAAGGGAGTCATTTCCACTTGCCAGTTTATCGGATGCCGATGACTGCTATTTTTTCTGCTTTAAAAAGCAATCAGATACAAATCTTGGCAACAACCCTCTCTAGTCAGTCGGTTGACTATAAGGAAGTTACGCCAAATCCGAGTTTTGCCTTGGTCATGGGAAATGAAGGTCAAGGAATTTCAACTTTTGTAGCCGATGAGGCGGATCAACTTGTCCATATTACCATGCCAGGGCAGGCGGAAAGCCTCAATGTGGCGATTGCAGCAGGAATTTTATTGTTTAGCTTTATTTAAGCCAAGTGTACTATAGTGTGATATAATATTCCAACGAGGTTAACGAATGGTTGCATATAAACAAGATAAAGAATACATGCATTACGTGGGGCACTTGATTGCCACACCCAAGGTGCAAAAATTGGGGAAAATCCCTCATCATTATTACTCCACGCGCTTGGAACATTCCATCAATGTCTCTTATACAAGCTATAAGATTGCGAAAAAATTTGGTTGGGATGCCAAGTCAACAGCTCGTGGTGGTCTATTGCATGATTTATTCTTCTATGATTGGAGAGATACCAAATTCAACAAGAGCCATGCTTGGGTTCATCCACGAATTGCTAAACGCAATGCTCAGAAACTCATTCAACTCAATAAACTAGAAGAAGACATCATTGTGAAGCATATGTTTGGTGCGACAATCGCTCCTCCTCGCTACAAGGAATCTTGGATTGTGACATGTGTGGATAAGTATTGGGCTGTGAGAGAGTGGAGTCTGCCCTTACAACACAAGTGGAAAAATCGTAAGGTCTTTCGGTTTCAATAAAATGATTTAAAGGAGAATAGTATGAATAACGATTCATTTATTATTAATCAGGTGGATAATACCGCCCTCAACCGTTTCTTCGGTAAAATTTATGGTGTGGTTGCCATGGGAATTGGTCTATCAGCTCTAGTTTCTTTCTTGGCTGTGACCGTCTTTCAATCTTTATTGCTTAGTCTGCTGAGTGCAGGTTCCATCATCATGATGCTGATTATGATTGGTCAGATTGCCTTGGTTGTTTCTGCTTCAGCAATGGCAGCTAAAAATAGCCCAATGGCTCTACCAATGTTTCTTGCCTACTCAGTAACAAATGGTATTACCATCAGCATGATTTTGATGTTCTATACTAGCGAAACAGTTGTACTCGCCTTCGTGTCAGCGGCTCTCATGTTTGCTATCATGGCTGTAATTGGGATGACAACGAAGAAAGAGCTTTCTGGTATGGCCCAGGCATTGCGTGCAGCTCTATGGGGAATTATTATTGCAAGTGTTATTAATATCTTCCTTCGTAGCTCAGGTCTAAGCTTTATGATGTCTATCATTTCTGTTTTGGTATTCTCAGGTTTGATTGCTTATGATAACCAACGTATCCGCAATGTTTTCGAACAAACTGGTGGTAATGTTGGCCAAGGTTGGGTCGTATCCATGGCGCTTCAGCTCTATCTTGACTTCATCAACCTCTTCCTCAACTTACTCCGTATCTTTGGTGGTTTGAGTAGAGACTAATTATGACATATAAAAAAGAGGGGTGCCCTCTTTTTTATATGTCGTTTGTTATGCTAGAGCTCCCATTGGATCCCATGGGGCAAGGACTTGTGGTTGAGCTTGATAAGCTGCTAGTTCTTCTGGTGTGAGGAATTCTTTTCGGACAACAATCTGATAAGTATACTCGTCCATCCAGCTATCTGATGCGACGAAGTATCCCTTGTCACCAACCTTGTCACCCCAAGAGTTTTCTACTTTCCATTTGAGAGGTTGCTCATTATCGTCTAAATCAACACCAGTTAAGACCATAGCGTGGGTCATCAAACTTTCGGAGTAGTCTAATCTTCCGGCCTTGTCTTGATGGAAATGGATACCCAGACCTGAAGAGAAGTCGTAGGTGTTGGTTGCCATAATACCAGTTTGACGGTTGCTACTTTGACCGACATCGGAACCAAACCAAACGGACTCACCAGCTTTGAGTTGGGCAATAGCCAGTTCTTTAAATCGGTTCATTTCTACATTGAGATAGCGGACAACAGGGGCACCAACAACGTTCCCCAACAATTCGACTGTATAAGATTTATTGTAGGGTTTGTCAGTTGTAGGAGCATTGATAATGGAGACATAGTCAGATAGTTTCAAACCAACGTATTTCTCGTAGAATGCCTGAGGTGTTACATTTGTATCACGGTGATAGACATTGTTTTTATCTCTATATGCAAAATCAAAGCTGCGTGGAGGGAGTCCAAGGTTGACGGCTAGGAAGTTAAAGATTTCTTGAAGTAAGTTTTCTTTTTGTACTTGAACTTCTTCCGAGGAAGCTCCTTTGGCAAGGAGGTCTCGCAAGATTTGTGCATCTTGACGGAGCAATTTGTTAAGGTACTGATTAAGTTCACGGCTGGCACTGGATGAGATAGATTCTGGATAGACGGATTTCGGTACCACACCATATTTTTCAAATAGAGCAACAACCATATCCCATTGACCGCCATCTTGTTGCGGGGTATCCAATAAGAATTTTACCTTACGGCTACCAATTTCTTGGTCAGCTGTGGCAATGATTTGTTCGAGGAACCAGTTGGACTTTTCATATTTATCCCAAAAGAAGGTATGGGCCTGTGATAGCTCAAAATTTTCCAGTTTGAAGTCAGAGATGAGCTTGTGGCGGAAGGTATTCAATGCAGCAAACATCCAGCAACGTCCAGAAGCCTTTTGGTTTGAAACAGCGTCCTTGGTCAAGTCGATTGAAAAGACATAGTCATTGTCGATGGCGCTTTGGCGTGTTTCTAAGGATTTCAAAAGTCCGTTGTGGCTCACGGCATTTTCGGTTGCCTGTAGGCTTGGATTAGCTAGATAGTTGGCATACAAGCGTTCTGTAAAATCAAAATCTAATGTTGACATATATTGCTCCTTTTTTAATGATAATCACATTATAGCGCTAGAAATTTATTTTGCAAGTATTTGGTGGAGTTGAAAGCTACAGTTCCTCACATATTTGTGATATAATAAGAAAAATATTTGATGAGGTAGAGATATGACCAAGACACCATTTGTTAGTAAAGAAGTTTTAGAAAGCATTACGGAGCAATTTCCGACTCCCTTTCATTTGTATGATGAAAAAGGTATTCGCGAGAAGGCGCGTGCCCTTAATGCAGCTTTTTCATGGAACAAAGGCTTTAAGGAATATTTTGCGGTCAAAGCGACTCCGACACCCGCTATTTTAAAAATTCTTCAAGAAGAAGGTTGTGGAGTGGACTGTGCAACAGATGTAGAAGTGCTGATGAGTGAAAAATTGGGCTTTAAGGACATCATGTTCACATCTAATGACACCCAGGCGCAAGAATTTGTCTACGCGCGAAAAGTTGGGGCGACCATTAACCTTGATGCCTATGAGCATATTGAGTTTTTGAAAAATGTTGCTGGGATTCCAGAAACGGTCTGTCTCCGTTACAATCCTGGAGGGGTCTTCTCGCTGGGAACGGATATTATGGACCACCCAGAAGAGTCTAAGTTTGGGATGACCAAGGAACAGTTGATGAAAGGCTATAAGGAACTGAAAGAGCTAGGTGTCAAGGAATTTGGTATCCATGCCTTTCTAGCTTCTAACACCGTTACCAATGACTATTATCCTGTTCTGGCGCGTCAACTCTTTGAATTGGCCTTGGAAATTCGTGAGGAAACAGGTGTGACCTTAGACTTCATCAACCTATCAGGTGGGATTGGAGTCAACTATCGTCCTGAGCAAGAACCAAACGACATTGCTGTCATTGGTGAGGGTGTTCGTAAGGTTTACGAGGAAATTCTCACGCCAGCTGGTATGGGACAGGTCAAAATCTTTACGGAACTTGGTCGCTTTATGTTGGCGCCACACGGTCACTTGATTACAAAGGTACTCCATCGTAAGGAAACCTATAGGACTTATATTGGTGTGGATGCATCGGCAGCCAATCTCATGCGTCCAGCTTTCTATGGTGCCTACCACCATATCACCAACATCACGCGCCCTGATGCGCCAATCGAAGTGGTGGATGTGGCAGGTTCTCTATGTGAAAACAACGACAAGTTTGCGGTTAATAGGGAATTACCACGGGCAGAAGTAGGAGACACTTTGGTCATTCATGACAGCGGTGCACATGGCTTCTCCATGGGTTACAACTATAACGGTCGTCTGCGTTCCTCTGAAATCCTTTTGCAGGAAGATGGCACAGCTCGTATGATTCGCCGTGCTGAAACTCCTGAGGATTATTTTGCGACCATTTACGGTTTTGAATTTGACAGGTAAGTCTTGGAAAAGCCTTCTGAATTTGGTATAATAGAAGCAGTTATGTAGAAATAAAGATTTGAGGAGATTGATATGCAATTAGGTATCGGTTTAGTAATTGTTTTGGTGCTTGTGGCATTTGCAGGTGGAGTAGCCTTGGGTATTTACTTGTCTCGCAAACAAGTGGAAAACTACATTGCTGACAAGCCAGTTTTGGATGAAAATGCTTTGCGTTTGATGATGAGCCAAATGGGGCAGAAACCAAGCGAAGCAAAAGTACAACAAGTACTTCGCCAAATCAAGAGCCAACAAAAAGTGGCAAGCAAGAAAAAATAATCAAACTGGGACTGGGATATTCATTCCCAGATCCCATTTTTTGAGTAGAAAAGAAAGGCTAGTCAGATTTTCTGGCTATTCTCAATGTTATGGATAATCGACCAATAGGTTTTTTAGATTCAGGGGTTGGGGGATTAACGGTTGCGCGTGAGTTAATGCGCCAGCTTCCCCATGAAGAAATCGTTTATATCGGAGATTCGGCACGGGCACCATATGGACCACGTCCAGCAGAACAAATCAGAGAATATACTTGGCAGTTGGTCAATTTCCTTTTGACAAAAAATGTAAAAATGATTGTCTTTGCCTGCAATACGGCAACAGCGGTAGCCTGGGAAGAAGTCAAGGAAAAGTTGGATATTCCTGTTTTGGGTGTTATTTTACCAGGTGCTTCGGCAGCTATTAAGGCAACGCAAACTGGTAAGGTTGGAGTCTTAGGAACGGCTATGACCATTCAATCAGATATTTATCGACAAAAGATTCAGGCCCTTTCTCCAGAAACGCAGGTAGACAGTCTGGCCTGTCCAAAATTTGCACCACTGGTTGAGTCTAATAGCCACCAATCCAGCCTTGCCAAAAAGGTTGTATATGAAACTCTTAGACCCTTGGTCGGTAAGGTAGATACTCTGGTTTTAGGTTGCACCCATTATCCCCTTCTCCGTCCCATTATTCAAAATGCCATGGGTACAGATGTCAAGTTGATTGACAGTGGGGCAGAGTGTGCGCGAGATATTTCTGTTTTATTAAATTATTTTCAAATCAACCGTAGCCGTACCGAACAGGATATTCAGCACAGATTTTACACAACAGCTAGTCCGGCAGCTTTTAAAGAAATAGCTGAAAGCTGGATGGGCATTGATATTCATGTGGAGCATGTAGAACTATGACAGACAAGATATACGAATACAGAGATGAGCACAATTGGTTTATCGGAAAAGCCAGCTTTGCCAATCTATTTGGTTCATTTGGTGAAAATGGCAGAGAGCAGGAAATTTACCAGATTGGTCAATTGTTTGACAAACTAATTGCTGGCAATTATGAAGATGAGAACTTCAATCAGTGTGTCAAAATTGAAGTGATCAAACTTCAGTCGGACTTTGCCCTCTTCCAATTTGCCTGTGGTATTTTGAATGAGTTAAACAATCGCCAGTTCAAAGTTCTCCAACACCAAGGAGCTATTCTGGTAACAGAGAATGACAAACTTCTCTTGGTTCATCTGCCACAAGCAGGGGTTAGCACGGCAGATTTCTTCGGTCAAGACAAGGGATTGGCAAGCGTGGGAGATAGCATCTTGATCGCCACCAAAAATGAAGGCAAGACCAAGGAATTCCGTAAGTTTTTTGAACGATTTGGCTACCAAGTTGAGAACCTCAACAACTATCCTGACCTGCCAGATGTAGCAGAAACAGGTATGACTTTTGAGGAAAATGCACGGCTCAAGGCAGAAACCATAGCAGAGCTGACAGGCAAGATGGTCTTGGCAGATGATTCAGGTTTGAAGGTTGATGCTTTAGGTGGCCTGCCAGGGGTCTGGTCTGCTCGTTTTTCAGGCCCAGATGCCACAGACGAGCTCAATAATGCCAAACTCTTGCATGAGTTAGCTATGGTCTTCGACTTGAAAAATCGTTCTGCTCAGTTCCATTGTACTCTGGTCATGGCTGCTCCAAATCGTGACAGTTTGGTTGTCGAAGCGGACTGGGAAGGCTTTATCGGTATGGACCTCCGTGGGGAAAATGGTTTTGGATATGATCCACTTTTCCTCGTCGGTGAAACAGGTAAGACCTCGGCAGAATTAACCCTAGAAGAAAAAAATAAGATTTCCCACCGTGCACAAGCACTAGAAAAATTAGTGGAGGCATTTCCAGTATGGCAGGAGCAAGCAAAACAATCCTAGTCATGAGTGATTCTCATGGGGATAGACAGATTGTAGAAGAGATTAAAAACCACTATCTTGGCAAGGTCGATGCCATCTTTCACAATGGTGATTCGGAGCTGGACAGTCAAGATAGTTTGTGGGACGGCATTCAAGTGGTTAATGGCAACTGCGACTATTTTGGCGGTTATCCAGACCAGCTCATTACTCAATTGGGTGATGTGACCATTGCCCAAACCCATGGACACCTCTATGGTATTAACTATGGCTGGCAACGCTTGGATTATTGGGCACAGGAAGTGGATGCGGATATTTGTTTGTACGGGCATTTGCATGTACCTGATGCGGAAGTGCGTGGCAAGACTCTCTTTCTCAATCCAGGCTCCGTTAGTCAGCCACGTGGCTTGGTCAGAGAGTGCCTTTATGCTCTTGTGACCATCACTGAAGACCATTTCCATGTGGATTATTACAATCGACAGCACCAACTTTACCCAGTATTGACAAAGGATATTTCAAGATGATTGCACGAGAATTTGAGGCCTTTTTGTTGGACCAAGAAGAAACCTTCTTGACACCAGCAGATAAATTGGCAGTAATTATTGATACGCATAATATTGACCATGCCAAGCTGTTACTCAGCCACATGACCTATTCCCGTGTGCCCGTGGTGACAGAAGATGGTCGTTTCTTCGGCACCATTGGCTTGACGGAGATTATCAAGTACCAGGCTGAGCATGAGTTATCAGATGATGAATTGAACACGGATATTTCCTTGATTGCTAAGACAGACGAGGAGACGGTTGGCCTTGACTATGACTTGACAGAAGTCATGCGCAAGCTAGTCGACCAATCCTTTCTACCAGTTTTAGGGGAAAATCGAGAATTTCTAGGCATTATTACCCGTAAATCCATTCTCAAAGCCATCAATGCTCTCCTGCATAATTTCCCCTTGGCATCAAAAGAAGGTAAGAAATGAAGCAGGCCATAGAAGCGTTTATCCAGAGCAAAAAGGTCAGTGTCAACAGCCAAAAATCCTATACCTATGACCTGCAGCAATTTGTGGAGCAAACTAAGGGGGATATCAATCAGCAGTCACTTTTGGTCTATCAGCAGTCCCTTTTAGCATTAAAACCTGCTGCTCAGAAGAGAAAAATGTCAGCAGTCAATCAATTTCTCTACTTTCTTTATGAAAGAGGACATTTGGACAGGTTTTACAAGCTACAGGGGATGACAGGTCCAGCCAGTGTCAAAAAAAAACTGGAACGTGAGGATCTTTCTCTCCTCTTTCAAGACAGTCCTTGGCTTGAAGGGCAGCTCATTGCTCTTTTGATTGCCTTACTAGGGCTGACTCCTAGTGAAATAGCAGAGCTGACTAGCCAGCAGGTCAATCTGGATTTTCAAGTCCTGACAGTTAAGAAAGGGGGAGCCAAACGCGTCCTCACCTTGCCCAAGGAATTACTTGTTTATTTGGAAGGGCATTTGACTGGAATGTATGTCTTTGACAAAAAAGGGCAGACCTATTCTCGTCAATGGTTTTTTAATCGTCTGACGGAATTTGTCCAGTCCATCGGCAAGCCTGATTGGACAGCTCAAAAATTAAGAGAACAGTACATTCTGAGCCAGATAGACGAGGGAAAATCCTTGGACCAAATCGCCAAGCAGTTGGGACTAAAAACAAGCATGAGTTTGGAAAAATTTAGATAATGGATATAAAATTAAAAGATTTTGAAGGACCTCTGGATCTCTTGCTTCACCTGGTTTCCAAGTATCAAGTAGATATTTACGAGGTTCCAATTACAGAGGTCATTGAGCAATACCTAGCCTATATTGCGACCTTACAGGCCATGCGTTTGGAGGTGGCAGGAGAGTATATGGTCATGGCCAGTCAGTTGATGGTCATCAAAAGCCGTAGGCTCTTACCAAAAGTTGTTGAACAGACAGACCCTGAAGATGACCCAGAAATGGACCTCTTGGACCAGTTGGAGGAATACCGCAAGTTCAAGCTTCTCAGTGAGAAAATGGGTGAACAGCATGACGAACGGGCCAATTATTTTTCAAAACCCAAGCTGGACTTAATCTATGAAGATGTTCAGCTAGCCCAAGACAAGACAGTCATTGATATTTTCCTGGCCTTTTCCAAGGTCATGGCTGAAAAACAGGCCAGTCTCCGTCAGTCCCATGCGACCATTGCCCGTGATGAGTATAAAATCGAAGACATGATGGACTTTGTCCGCAGTCGTTTTCAAACGAGTTCACGGATTGAACTGGGCCAGCTCTTTAAGGAGAGCCAGGACATCAATGAGGTTATTACCATTTTTCTGGCAACCTTGGAGCTGGTCAAGGTCCATGAGATTGTCTTGGAACAGGCAGAAACCTTTGGAGATATTTATCTAGTAAGGAGTGAATATGAATCGCTTAGCTGAAATCGAAGTCCTGCTCTTTGTAGCAGGTGAGGATGGCTTGAGCTTACGCAATTTGGCAGAGATGCTGGAATTGCAGCCCACAGCTGTCAGCCAGCAATTAGAAAAACTCAATGAAAAATACATGGCCGACAAGGCCTCAGGCCTGGCTCTCTTAGAATCTTCCAACCGCTACAAGTTGGTCACTAAGAAAGAGTATGCCGACCTTTTGCGGATTTATGCCAAGACACCTATCAACCAGACCATGTCACGGGCTCTTTTGGAAACCTTGTCGATTGTTGCCTACAAACAGCCTATTACACGGATTGAAGTCGATGATATTCGTGGGGTCAATTCCAGCGGTGCCATCAGTAAGTTGCAGGCCTTTGACCTTATCCGTGAGAATGGGAAGAAAGAGGTTCTTGGTAGACCCAATCTCTATGTCACGACGGATTATTTCCTGGATTACATGGGAATCAACAGCCTAGAAGAATTGCCAGATGTGTCTGAAATCGACTTAGTTGAGCAAGAAACTGAGCTATTCATAGAAAGAAATGAGTTAGAAGATGAGAATTAACAAATACATTGCCCACGCTGGTGTAGCCAGTCGTCGTAAGGCAGAAGAATTGATTAAGCAAGGCTTGGTAACTGTTAATGGTCAGGTTGTTCGTGAATTGGCAACGACCATTAAGTCAGGAGACAAGGTAGAAGTAGAAGGCCAGCCGATTTACAACGAGGAGAAAGTGTATTACCTACTCCATAAGCCAAAAGGTGTTATTTCCAGTGTGTCAGACGACAAGGGAAGAAAGACCGTTGTGGATTTGTTGCCAACGGTCAAAGAGCGGATTTATCCTGTTGGTCGTTTGGACTGGGATACATCTGGGGTCTTGATTTTGACCAATGATGGTGATTTTACGGATGAGATGATCCACCCTCGTAATGAGATTGATAAGGTGTACTTGGCGCGTGTCAAAGGGGTTGCTAACAAGGAAGTCTTGCGTCCATTGACTCGTGGTGTTGTCATTGATGGCAAGAAAACCAAGCCAGCAGTTTACGAGATTATCAAGGTAGACCCTGTAAAAAATCGTTCTGTGGTCGAGTTGACCATCCATGAGGGACGCAATCACCAAGTTAAGAAGATGTTTGAAGCAGTTGGTTTACAGGTGGATAAACTCTCTCGTACCCGCTTTGGTAATCTAGATTTGACTGGGTTGCGTCCAGGGGAATACCGCAAGCTCAACAAAAAAGACATCAGTAAACTGCATACGCTAGCCGTTACCAAGACGGTTAAGAAAAAATGACTAGACTCTTGATCGGCTTGGTCCGATTCTATCAGAAATTTATTTCTCCCCTTTTTCCGCCCTCTTGTCGCTACCGTCCGACTTGTTCGGCTTATATGATCGAGGCCTTACAAAAACATGGACTCAAGGGCTTTTTGATGGGGTTGGCTCGAATTAGTCGCTGTCATCCCTTTGTGGAAGGTGGGGAAGATCCTGTGCCGGACAGGTTTAGTCTGAAAAGAAATAAGCAGAAGTAGGGCAACCTACTTTTTGTTTTGTATAAATATAGGTTTTTAGGTTGCCTTTAGTACTCTCTCAAAAGGTTTGGGAGCCTTTGAAGGCTGGAGATAGGGCGAACTCTGCGAAGCTAGGTTGGTCTTTTTGCCCAGCCTCCGCTCGTCGAAGGAATCAAAGATAAACCAAATGACTCTCCATTTTGTTACAGACAAGACTATACTTATCCGAGTTCATTGAGTATTGGGCTTAGTGGACTATCATAAAAAATGAAGAAGCAGTAGGGATGAGGGGAGTTTGCCTTGACCTTCATACCTGATCATTTTTAGTTAGAATGGAAGAAAGTGAGAATACTCAAAGGCGAATATTGTTGGTAAGATAGTTGCATATTTATGCCAAATCGTGCTATACTATTCAAAATAAATAAATGGGGTAGAGATATGAAAAGAATGAAACACATCGCTTTAACTGGTATCGGTCTGCTTTCTATTGCAGCGTTAACAGCTTGTCAAACTAAAGAAAAGACGAGCGATGTTGCTCTGACATTTAACTCAGAAGTGACAAACGAAGGACAAACTATTGAAGGCGGGAGTCTCAAATATGCCTTGGTAGCTTCGGCGCCTTCGACCGGTATCTTAATTGATGAATTATCGCAGACGGCGGTAGACTCAACCTTTGCAGGCATGGTTGATATTTCTATGTTTGGATATGATTCAGCTCGTACGTTAGACGATTCAGGCCTTGCTAAGGCAGAGTTTGATGTAGACGCAAAGACAGTTACCGTTAGTTTGACAGGCAAGGACTATCAGTGGTCCGATGGGCAAGCCTTCACCATCGATGATTATATTTTCACAATCGAACAACTAGCTAGTCCAGACTATACAGGGGTTCGTGCAGACACTACCTATACAAATATCATTGGCTTTGAAGAATTTCAGGCTGGAACAGCAAGTGAAATTTCAGGTGTTAAGAAGGTTGATGACTATACGGTAATTCTCTCAGTGAAAGACATGTCTCCATCCATGATGTATGCTGGTGGGGGAGTACCTTATTTAGTCATGCCGAAACACATTTTTAAAGACATTGCAGTCAAAGATTGGGAATCAAGTGAGTATTCTCGTACGGCAAAAGTTGTCGGTATGGGCCCTTATAAGGTCAAGGAAATTGTCAATGGCGAGTCGGTGACCTATGTACCAAATGAGTACTACTTTAAAGGGAAAGTCAAGCTAGATAGTTACAGGATTGATATTGTTTCACCAGATACGATTGTTGCAGAAATGAGAGCAGGCAATTATGATATTGCTGATATGCCAACAGACCAGTACGAATCTTACAAGGACTTATCAAATATTACTTTACTAGGTAGTCTGGATGGTATTTACAATTATATTGGCTTTAATCTTGGTAAGTACGATGATGCTAGTGGTAAGAATGTGACCAATCCTAATGCTAAGATGAATAATGTTAAATTGCGTCAAGCAATGGGATATGCGTTGGACAATGCGGTGATTGGAGAGAAATTATATAACGGCTTGTATCACCCGACAAACTCACTAATTATCTCTTTCTTTGGAGATGTTCACGATTCAGAACTAGCTGGCTATAGTTATGATCCTGAAAAGGCTAAAAAACTTCTCGATGAGGCAGGATATAAAGACGTAGATGGAGACGGTATGCGTGAAGATGCTGATGGAAAACCGCTTACCATCAGTGTTGCAGCACAGAAATCAACCGAAACGCAAGAAACCATGGTACAGCAATACCTTACATGGTGGAAAGAAATTGGTTTGAATGTGGAACTCTATACAGGAAGAACTATTGAGTACAATACTTTCTATGAATCAATTGCTGCCAATGATGAGGGGATTGATGTCTATCTTGCTGCTTGGATTGCCGGCCTAGATCCAGACCCGACATCATTGTGGGGACCTGAAGCCATGTACAACTATACTCGCTTCGTTTCAGATGAAAACACAGCACTTTTAAATAAAATTACCTCTGCTGAGTCATTTGACGAACAGAAAAATATTGAAAACTACAAAGCTTGGCAAGAATATGCCTTCGAACAAGCCTTTGCAATTCCAACCTTTGAACGTGAAAGTATTACTGCCGTTAACAAACGCGTTAAATATTACGACGTTTATATCGGTTCGGACAGT
Organism: Streptococcus suis; assembly: GCF_046032535.1. Taxonomy (GTDB): domain Bacteria; phylum Bacillota; class Bacilli; order Lactobacillales; family Streptococcaceae; genus Streptococcus; species Streptococcus suis_AK. The sequence goes on from NZ_JARQPL010000005.1 coordinate 70,359, forward strand.
AAATCAGGCCATGAAAATCTTGAGTTGACTGCGGAAAAAGGGATTGCAGCAGAATAAATGTAAGAAAGGGGAGTTTATTTGCTCTCCTTTTTCATTTTCTATGAAAATTTGAAAAAAATGGGGCAAAACTCTTGATTTTCAGCCTTCTTTAAGCTACAATAGTATCACGATTTCATTGATTTAACTCAAACCTGTTGTGAGTTAAGTGAATGAATCATCATTCACCATGCTGTTTGCTGAGCTTGACTCCGGGCAGTGTGGCTATTTTTTTGTCTTTCTTGCCATAGGAGACAGTCGAGTCTTTTTACTCAATGAAAATCAAAAAAAGAAACTAGAAAACAAGCAGCAGACTGTACTGGTATACGGCAAAATGAAGCTGACATGGTTTGGATTTGATTTTCGAGGGTATTCGTGTTTAGTGAAATGTCACCAGAGAGGTCCTTATGAATATTGAAACATTAGAGTATATAGAAGAAACAGCCAAAAACCACATTGTCTTATTTGAACCACAGATTCCACAGAATACAGGCAATATTGCTCGAACTTGTGCTGCAACCAATAGTCCTCTCCATATCATTAAGCCTATGGGATTTCCAATTGATGACCGTAAGATGAAACGTGCAGGACTAGATTATTGGGATAAGTTAGATGTTCGCTTCTATGACAATTTAGCAGAATTTATGGATTATGCCAGCAAACAAGGACGTGTTCACTTAGTATCTAAATTTGCTGATAAAACCTATTCGGATGAAGACTATAATGATGGGAACATTCATTATTTCTTATTTGGCCGTGAAGATAAGGGCTTGCCAGAAGATTTTATGCGTGAACATCCAGAGAAAGCTATCCGTATTCCAATGAATGATGAACATGTGCGTAGTCTTAATGTCTCTAATACAGCGTGTATGATTGTATATGAGGCTCTTCGGCAGCAACAGTTCGCTGGTCTAGATTTGGTTCACACCTATGATGGGGACAAGTTAAAATAGTGAAAACTTACCAAGCTCTTGCAAATGCAAGGCTTTTTTGGTATGATGAAATAGTCTTCAGGGCAGGGTGAAATTCCCGACCGGCAGTGATTTTTTTGATTCTTGCTTTTCTTTTTCTCTCATTCGTCGTTGACCAGACTCGCCTAACTCCAGTTATGCCTTCGCCTTGTCGCCTAGACTGATAGAAAAATCTTAAGCAACACTCAAAAAAAGTGTTTTTGTTTCATTTTAGGGCTAGGCAAGGAGGTGCAGACTATACTAAGGTATGTCAAGCCGACTTAACGAAGCCATAAAATAGAAAGAAAGACACGTACAGTCTGCGAGCGAAAGCTGATGTGGTGCAATTCCACAACCGACAGTAAAGTCTGGATGGGAGAAGACGAAGTGGAGGCTTTTTGCCTACTCTTCCACGCTTCTTCAATTTTCAAAAATTGGAGGAACCTTATGACAAACACACGCAAAATGACGATTATCGCCATTCTCTCAGCAGTATCCTTTCTGCTCATGTATTTGAAATTTCCGCTGATTCCAACAGCCAGTTTCCTGGAAGTGGATTTTTCTCTCGTACCGATTTTATTTGGTCTGCTTATTCTAGATCTGAAGTCTAGTTTTGCTATCCTTTTGGTACGAACTTTTCTCAAACTGATTTTAAATAATCAGGGACCATCGACAATTATTGGCTTACCTATGAATATTGCAGCTATGTCAGTTTTCATTTTAGCAGTAGCTTATTTCTGGAAAAATGACCAAGCGTTAAAAAATTATTTAAAAGCAGCGACTATTGCGACGCTTGGTTCGACAGCAGTGATGCTGGTATTAAATTACGTTTATGCGGTGCCTGTTTATGCAGCCTTTGCAAATTTTGATATTAAAGAAATCTTGGGTCTGACTAACTATCTTTTGATGATGGTACTTCCTTTTAATCTTTTACAAGGGATTGTGCTTTCAGCAATATTTTATATCTGTTACAAAGCAGCTCAACCTATTTTAAAGAAAGTTTAACCTTTATAAGGTAAACTATACTGTATGAAGAATAAACAAATCCATTTACGAAACGCATCTTTTTTTGCTCTAGCCTTTGTGATATTGGGCTATGTAGTAAAATTTTATCCTACTACCCTAGCAGGTTTTGACTCGACTGTCCAGTCTGCCATTCGTGGAAATTTACCAAGTGGAGCCAGTCAATTTTGGACCTCTATTACTGTTTTAGGAAATACAGTTATTATTTTAGCTATTACCTTGATTCTAGCTGCTATCTTTTACTACTATAAAAAATGGAGGATAGAAGCTTATTTCCTACTTGCTAGTCTTGCGGCGATGGGTGTGGCATCCACAGCCCTGAAATATGTCTACCAACGTCCGCGTCCAAGTATTGAATGGTTGATTGATACCATCGGTTACTCATTTCCTAGCTGGCATACTGCATCAACTATGATGATTGCAGGAGCAGTTGTTATTATTGTTCACCAGAGGATGAAGAAAGGCATAGCTAGACTTGTGCTACAAGCCATGTTGATTCTACTTGCTATCCTGGTAGCTGTATCCCGTATCTATATTGGGGTTCACTACCCGACAGATATTATCGGCGGTTGGCTACTTGCCGTCACTCTTTTACAAATGATGTATCCATTTTATGACCAAAAACGCTTTGAATGGCGTTTCCAAAGTAAGCAAAAATAGTCAATTTGACACCAACTCCTACTGTAAAAGGTAGGAGTTTTAACGGCTCATTGTCAACTGTAGTGGGTAGACGAAAAGCTAACACCTAGAGAGGACGAAATTCGTTCTCTCATTTTTGATGTTTAAAGCAATATATATCTTGGTTTTAAAGTTCGTAAAGTTCCTAAAGCCGAACGCTTGTCTCTTGATGTCTTTGATGAGTTTATTGGTCGCTTCCAGCTTAGCGTTTGAATATGGAAGCTCCATGGCGTTCGTGATGTACGTTTTATACTTTAGAAACGTTTTAAAAACAGTTTTAAAGGCAGGATTGACAAGATCCAGATTGTCTTCTAGAAGCTCGAAGAAATATTTCGAGTTCATCTCTTGGAAATGGAAGAGAAGGATTTGATAGAGTTCGTAATAGAATTTCAGTTCCTCAGAGAAATTCAATGTCTTCTGGACAACCTCTCTCGGTGTTACTGTTTGCCCAAAAGTGCGGGAATAGAAGCGATTTCGAGACAGTTTTCGACTATCTTTTTGGAGAATACGCCAGTGATTTTTCATGGATCGATAAGGTAGGGAACGCGTATCGAAAGTCTTCATAATATCAATTCTAGTCGTCATCATAGCACGGCTCAGGTGTTGGATAATGTGAAATCTATCAAGGACAATTTTAGCTCTTGGGAGTGAAACAGTCTGGGAATAGACTGTTTCAGCCTGAGCCTAGAGATAGGAGAGCGAAGGGGATAGCCAATTTGGAGTATGGTCTAAACATAGCATGGTCACGACCTCGACAGTTTCTCTGACTGCCCTAGGATACTTGTAGAAATAGTTCTTTATGGTGGTTTGGCGGTTGTTATCAAGAATGGTCACAATCGATCTCGTCTCAAAATTCTGAGCAATAAAGGCGAGTTTTCCCTTGTTCCGACTAAATTCATCCCAGCTCAAGACTTTTGGTAATTTCGTAAAATCATGCTCAAATTGAAACTGAGCCAGTTTCCTCTGGACGACCGATACGGAGATATGTAGTCTCCTAGCGATGGCTATATTGGTCATGTTTTCTGTATGGAGTTGTGTCACTTTCTCCCAAATAGGTTGGGAAATCTGACAGTTTTTCTTGACTAGAGTTGTCTCAGCTACAGTCACTTTTTGGCAAGATTTGCATTGAAACCGCCGTTTCTTAAGCAAGAGGAGGGTCGGAAGGCCCTGACAATCCAAAATCGGAATCTTTGACGACTTTTGAAAGTCGTACTTGATACACTTTCCTTGGCAATGAGGACAACCGGGGCTGTCGTAATCTAGCTTTGCCCTGATTTCTAGATGGGTCTGATGTTTCAAAATGAAGAGAATTTTGATGTTTTTGTCTTTGATTCCAATTAGTTCTGTGGTATGATCTTCGCTTTTTTATTTCTAGGCTCAGGAATCCAGAGTCACTTCCCTGACTCTGGATTTATTCCATATGAGTCTTTCTAATGTGAGTGTGGTTGCTTTTCATTATAGGTCATATGGGACTTTTTGTATATACTCAAAAAGGCTCTATAATCTCTATGGTGGATTTACCCACTACATAAATTATAGAGCCAGTTAATTCAAATGACTATATCGTTACTTCGCTTTGCCGTCCTTTGTAGAAGTGCCTTATTTCACAAGAGTTATTGAGACTGAGCTTAGGCACAGCACCATTTCTTAGAGTTCGCGCTGGACTTATCGGAAAATCGTGCAAAAATCCTCCGAGAAATTCTCAGAGGATGATGATGTATAAATCTAGTTTTTGATTGGACCATCAGCAACGGCTTCAACAGCATTTTTTATCGTTTGGGCGAAGACTTCGCCTCCATTACTTTCAAGATTGAAATGAACAAGGTCGGTATTGTACCAAATTGGTGGATTATCCTTTGCAACTTGATACCAGTCTGCAATGGAAATGTAATCATATTTTTCAGCCAATTCTTTCTCGTATTGACCAGTTTGATAAGAAATGGATTCGCTCGGAGGGAAGTTTCCATCGTAAGGAGTGACAAAAATAAGGCGACGTCCTTTAGGAAAATCTTTGACTAGCTGGTCTAGTAGTTCCTGATAATTATCCGTAGTATTTGTACCTAGGGCTACAACTACAGTCTCTTTCAAGCTATTATTTTGCTTATAAAGATTTATCAATTTAGCAATTTCAGAGAGATTTCGACTGACAGTTCCATCGATCTGTGCATCTGGTAGCGCGGTCTGTATGGCAGCACTTGCGCGAACAGTAACAGAATCGCCAAAGATGATAACTCCTTTTTGAATTTCAAAACTAGTAGCTTTAGCGTTTTCAGCAGCAGATCGTGTTGTATTTAGTTGGGTCTGAGCTTGATAAAGATTGCTAACCATGCTCTCTTGTTCAAAACTTCCTAATTTTGGTGCAAACAGACAGATACCTAAGCCAACTATGGTCAAACAAGCAAAGCTACCAAGAAGCCATTTTTTATATGGTTTCAAATCTATGAGTAATCCAAACAAGCTTCCTACTCTTCCAGCAATATATGGTTCTAGAATATAGAAGGAAATAGTTGATAGGATAGTAGAAAAAACAAAGGATAATCCCGCAGCGATAGTGGTATTTGTCAGTTGTGTAAAGATAATGAGCAAGGGCCAATGGAAGAGGTAGATACCATAAGAAATACTTGAAAAGAAGAGGATAATTGCAGGTTCTTTGACATCTTCGGTTTTCTCGTGAAGTACCCGAGCAGCAAAAATCATAGTTGCTGTAGCTAAACTGGATAGAAGAAAACCAATTAGATAGGTCCAGATGGAACTGAATTGAAGAGTAAAGAGAAGAAGAAGTTCTACTCCTAGTCCTCCAAGAAACAGACCTATAGCTTGTTTGATACTCAATGTATTCACTTGTTGCTGGAAGGCAGTTGTTGTATTTCCGATACCAGCGATGGTTGCGAGAATGCTTCCGAGGAAGAATGGGAAGGTATGTGTGAAGCTCGAGTAGTAAATGGTTGAGAAATTATCTACAAAGAAACTTGAGATAGACATTGCTAAAAAACTTAGCGAGAAGAGGCTTATAGATGTTAGAAAAATTGATCCACGTAGTTGCCCCACACTTTTTGAGATGCGAGTCAGATACCAAACTAAACCAGCCCAGACAAGGTAATACTGAACTTCTATGGCTAGTGTCCAAGTATGCATAAATAGATGAGGTGAAAATTGATTCTCGTAACTACCACCTGATAGAATTTCAAAGAAGTTTGTCATGAATCCGAGCGCAGCGGCTATCTGATTGCCGATATTGGCAATGAAATCATTGCGGACAAGCAGAGCAAGTGGAAGAACCAAAAGAATCGTTAAAACCAGAGGGGGGAGAATCCGATAGAACCTTCTTCTGAAAAAGCTGACAATATCTATTTTTTTATGTTTTGCAAACTCATCAATCAAAAGGGCGGTTGTCAAATATCCAGACAGGGTAAAGAAGAGGTCAACCCCTACAAAGCCACCTGGGAAATATTTGATAAAGAAATGATAGAGTAGGATAAAGACTAATCCAATCACACGTATAACGGATAACCATTTAATTTTCATATTGATAAATCCCCTGTTTAAAAGTTCCTTCGTAGGTAGCTTGTCCTTCGGTGGTCAATTTTCCTTTTCCATCGGCATAGCCGTTTTTAAATTGCCCGGTATAAACCCACCCACTTGCAGATGTGTAGGTTCCTTGACCGTGGAAAATTCCATTTGTAAATTGTCCTTCGTAGACATCTCCATTATCAAAGGTCAATTTTCCTTGACCATTCATTTTATTTGCAACCACATAACCGTTGTACTGCAGGGCGCCATTATTGAAAGTCATGGCTTGCTTGCTGGCAATTCGCCCTGTAAATACAGAGAGGGCACAGATGAGGATGATAATAAGGGAGAGGATTTCAAGTTTTGGACGAGTGAAATGACTTGTTATATCATGCCATTTTATACTAGGTAATTTGAACTCTTTCATTGTTTTACTCTTTCATAGGATTTGACCGACGCTAATCAGTTCTTTCTAGGATACAGTAAGAAATTATCAGTTCAGTCAGAAATAGTTTACCATTTTTTTACAAATATTACAAAAATATTACATAAAAAATCTTATTCTTGGTCAAATGCCTGTAACCTGTCCAACCAGTTTTGGCAACCTTTCTTTACCATTTCGTAGGTTTCGTCAAAATCTCCAGTATACCAAGGGTCTGGTACGGATTTTTCTGCGAATTGAAAAATCTTATTTTGGGCATGTGCTGGTGCCATTTTCTGTAAATCTCGGACATTATTGCTGTCCATACCAATGATGACATCAAATTCCTCAAAGTCTGCTTGAGAGATTTGTTGAGAAGTTTTGGTCTTATCATAGGAAATCTTGTGCTTTTGGAAAATTTTCTGAGTTCCAGGGTAGATAGGATTACCATGTTCCCAGTTTGAAGTAGCACGGCTTTCAATATGAAATTGATTTGTCAAATCTTTCATGACAAATTCAGCCATAGGGCTACGACAAATATTTCCAAGACAGACAAAAACGATTTTTTTCATAGGTTCTCCTTTCGTGGCATACGAAAAGAGAGGGCAGACTCGACAGGTAAATGCCTGAGTTCCCCTCTCTTGCATATTTTTGTTCGGGCTACAGGTAAAAGACCAAATTGAGTGTAATGTTCATTATCAAACAGTGCACGAGCAATCCTACCTATATTGAACTCTTTGTTTATTTCTATTCTTTGTCGAAAGCATTTTTGATGCCGTTAATGGCACCTTCAAGCCCATCTTTTGCATCTTCGACTAGCTCTTTTGCTTTGCCAATTCCTTTCTCAACAAGTCCTTCAACTTCGATTTCCTTGTCGCCGGTCAGCTTACCAATTACCTCTTTTGCAGAGCCAGATAGCTGTTCTAGTTTTGCGTCAAATTTTTCTTCTGACATAAAATTCCTCCTTATATATACAGATGGGGCGATGAAGCTGGGCAACAAGCCCAGAGCCACTTCTCAGAGTTCGTGTCAACATCTCAGCGCAGTGGTTGATTGGCAGATTTATTCGTGTTTCACACTCTAAATCTGACCTAATCAACTGTGCGGGGGTGGGAAGACGAACTCTTTTTGATCTAGTCGAGTTCTTTCCCACTCCCACATACTATTCTTACTTACTAGTCTATCGTATATAAGTTAATATAGCAAGGGATTTGTCTGCCAATAAGTCAGAGGATGAGGGATAATTCTTGCATTTTTTTCTTCTTTTATTTATAATAATTATAAATAAAAGAAAGGATGATATATGATGAAACAAGAATACTACCAATCTCCAGCAGAAATTGCTTCCTTTAGCCCGCGCCAGTCAGTACCATTGGCTGATTCTAAGGCGGTTTTGAATCAAGCGGTGGCAGATTTATCTGTCGCACATTCTATTCTCCATCAAGTTCATTGGTATATGCGTGGTCGTGGTTTTATGATTTGGCATCCTAAGATGGACGAATATATGGATGAGTTGGATGGATATTTGGATGAGATGAGTGAACGTTTGATTACTTTAGGTGGTGCACCGTTCTCAACACTGAAAGAATTTTCTGAATATAGTCAGCTGAAAGAGGTTCCTGGGGATTATACCTTGACGATGGAAGAACAACTAGCGCGTGTGGTGGATGTTTTCCGTTATTTAGCTGATTTGTTCCAAAAAGGTTTTGATGTCAGTGATGAAGAAGGTGACAGCGTAACCAACGATATTTTCAATGTGGCTAAGGCTAGTATTGAAAAACATATTTGGATGTTGCAGGCTGAACTTGGTCAAGCTCCTAAGTTGTAAATAGTTGAAGGGTCCAGTAGGACTCTTTTTTGCTGCAATCTTTAATATGACATTTGTCACATGAGTCCATGACAAAGGCTTCTGGTGGAGTCTCCTTTTTCGAGATATACTGTCTATGTAAGATGTTCAAGAAGTAGGAGGTAGAAAGATGATAGAAGTACGAGCACTAGAAAAAGTCATCAAAGGACGGACCATTTTATCGGATATTTCCTTTGAGATACAGTCTGGGGAATGTGTGGCCTTGATTGGTCCTAACGGGGCTGGTAAGACAACACTTATGTCCTGTTTGTTGGAGGATAGAAAGGCGACGAGAGGGCAGGTATTGTTGGACGGTCTGGCTCCGCAGGCTCGCTCCAATAAAGAAACAGTAGCAGTTTTACCTCAAGAAAATGCTATTCCGACAGACTTGAAGGTCAAGGAATTGCTCCGCTTTTTTCAAGCTATCTACAAGGATAGTCTGACAGATGTGGAAATCGACAGCCTGCTCCGCTTTTCCCCAGAGCAAAAAAATCAGCTGGCAGGCAAGCTATCAGGTGGTCAGAAGCGGCTCTTGGCCTTTGTCATCTGTCTGATTGGTAAGCCTAAGTTGCTCTTTTTGGACGAGCCAACGGCGGGCATGGATACGTCGACTCGTCAGCGTTTTTGGGAGATTGTCCATGACTTGAAGGAAAAGGGCGTGACCATTTTTTATACCAGCCACTATATCGAGGAAGTGGAGCATACGGCAGAGCGGATTTTGGTCTTGCACCAGGGCAGGCTCCTGCGGGATACGACGCCATTTGCTATGCGGAGTGAGGAGCAGGAAAAAGAAGTAGCACTGCCAATCCGTTTTGCAACGGTGGTGGAGGGCTTGGATGCCATTGACGATATCAGCTATAAACAAGACACAGTCAGCTTCAAGACCCGAGCTATTGAGCAGGTTTGGGCGAATTTGCAGGAAGCAGGCTGTCGGATTTCAGACTTAGAGGTGCAGAACAAAACCCTGCTCAACAGCTTATTTGACAAGACAAGGGAGGAAGAATCATGAAAGCATTGGTGCAAGTAGAAGCGGTCAAATTATCTAGAAGTTTGGGGGTATTTCTCCTGTCAATCGGCATGCCCGTTATCTTTTTCCTGATTTTTTCATCAACAGTTCAGTTTGACGATGCGGCCATGCAAAAGGCCTTCATCCAGTCCTATATGCTGACCATGACGGGTTTTTCTATGTCGGGCTTTGCCCTCTTTACCTTTCCCATGATGTTGGCAGAGGACCGAAAAAACAGCTGGTTGACCTTTATCCAGCATTCTCCCCTACCAATCTGGCAATATTATCTGTCCAAACTGGTGCGGGTCTTGCTCTGCTTTGTGTCTTCCATTGCCATTGTCTTTGCGGTGGGTGGCTTGGTCAAGGGAGTTGAGATGACAGCTCAAGAATGGGGGATTTCGGCTCTCTTGCTTTTAGTAACCTCTATCGTATTTCTAGCCATTGGCTTGCTTTTGGTACAAATCCAGTCGGAACAGACCATGTCTGTGGTGGCCAACTTGCTCTACTTTGTTCTGGCTATCATGGGTGGTTCTTGGATGCCTGTTTCCCTCTTTCCTGACTGGGTACAGCGAATTTGCAAACTTATGCCCAGCTACCATGTCAACCAGCTGGTGACCACTTACGCCCAAGAGGGAGATTTTCTCTGGAAATCCTTGCTAATTGTCCTAGGCTATGCGATAATTTTCTTAGGAATTGCTCTGGTGATGAATAGAAAAACGGAGCAACAGTGAGGTGCCCCATGATTTTTGAAAAAAGAAAGATACCACTCATGTTCTTCGTGGGCATGGTCTTTCTCTATTTTCCGCTTTATTACGCCCAGTACAGTCCAAATCCGACGGCTGTGGTTCTAGCCACCATTCTATTTGCCCTGGTCTATTGTTCTCTCTTTTACACGGACCACAAGCTCTATTCCATGCTGGGCTGGTTTTACCTAATCGGCTATATCGCCGTCATGAGTTTTTGGGGTAATCTGCAGTTTTCCCTCTTTATCTTCAACCTGTCCAATATGCTAGGTTGGTACTACAAGGAAGCTCGGCCGACCTATCGGACGGTTTCCTATGGAATCTTGTTGCTGGCTATTATCCTCTGGGCTCTCTTTGGACCTGTTCCCTTTGAGATGCGAGCCTTTGCCCTCGTCATTCACTTTTTCGGTTTGACCTTGCTGATTTTCAGCTGGGTTGAAACCAAGCGGGCAGCCCTCCAGCAACGGATTCAGGAGCAAAATGCTTCCATTAACCTCCTGCTTGCTGAGAATGAACGCAACCGCATCGGTCAGGATTTGCACGACACCCTGGGCCATGTCTTTGCCATGCTATCCGTCAAGGCGGAGCTGGTCAAGACCCTTTTGGACCACGACCAGATTGATCAGGCCAAGAAGGAAGTGCAGGAGCTCCAGACCTTAGCCAAGGACTCCATGCAGGATGTCCGCCAGATTGTCCAGTCCCTCAAGCAGCACACCGTGGCAGAGGAGCTCCAGATTTTGCAGCAGATGCTGGACTTGGCAGGAGTGGACTTGGTCGTTTTGGGTGGGGAAATAGCAGAGCAGCTCAGCTTGCCTATCCAGAACAAACTGGCTATGGTGTTGAGAGAGTTGGGCAATAACCTGCTCAAACATAGCCAGGCTAGCAAGTGCCGTTTGCTATTTGAAGAAGGAAAGGGAGAATTAGTCTTGCACTACGAAGACAATGGTGTGGGCTTTGCCCAGTTGACAGGTCAAGAATTGCATACTATAAAGGATAGGCTAGTGACGGTGCAGGGGAGTTTGGAATTTCTTTCTCTGGCACAGCCCACCCGCCTATCCATACGAATTCCGCTTGAGGAGGTGGTAGAATGAGAATTCTAGTCGCAGAAGACCAGGCTATGCTGCGGGACGCCCTCTGTCAGCTCTTGGGCTTTCAAGATGCGGTTGAGGCTGTTTTACAGGCAGAGAACGGCAGTCAGGCCATTGTTCTTTTGGAAAAAGAGCCAGTAGATGTGCTACTCTTAGATATTGAAATGCCTGAGAAGACGGGGCTGGATGTCTTGGAATGGGTGCGAGCGAAAGCCTTGCCCGTCAAGGTTGTCATCATGACCACCTTCAAGCGACCAGGCTATTTTGAGCGGGCGGTCAAGGCAGATGTGGATGCCTATGTGCTCAAGGAACGCTCCATTTCGGACCTTATGCGGACTATTGAAACGGTCTTGGCAGGGCGAAAGGAATATTCGCCAGAGTTGATGGATATCCTCCTGACCCAACGCAGTCCCTTGACGGACCAAGAAAGCCAGCTGCTCAAGCTGGTTGCTGACGGCTTGTCCAATAAGGAAATCGCCAGCCAGCTCTACCTGTCTGACGGGACGGTTCGTAACTATATGACTTCAATCCTATCCAAGCTGGGTGCAGAAAACCGCACGGCTGCTGTTAAGATTGCACAGGAAAAGGGTTGGTTATGATATAGGCACTCAGTTTATCTTTTATTACTTCGTTAACTCGCTTTGCCTAACTCCAGTTATGCCTGCAGCTTTTGACGTGAACATCGTTCACTTTATCCCCAGTCTCCAACTATCTCCCAGATAGTTGGAGCGAGTACTAAAAGCAAACTGAATGCCTATATTAGACTTGGATAATATTGGTGATTTTTCCAATCCTTTTTAAATGTATTTGATAAATTCCAACTGAGTTTTTATATTGAAAATCTTACAGAATTCTGCTAAAATTTTTCTATGAAAAGACTTTACGATGTGCAACAATTACTAAAAGGTTTCGGTATTATTGTTTACATGGGCAACCGCCTCTATGACATTGAAATGATGCAGATTGAACTCAATCGAGTCTATCAGGCAGGTGTTCTAGATAGATTGGAATACATGGAAGCCGAGCTAGTTTTACGACGGGAACATCGTTTGGAATTAGAGTATCAGAAATCAAGGGAGAATGAGTGATGGAAACATTTTGGGTATTTTTAGTATTTTTGGCAGTATTGGGAGCCTGGATGGGTTTTAATTACTGGAGATTGCGCCGTGCGGCGACGGTGATTGATAATGCAGAATTTGCAGAAAAGATACACGGAGGTCAGTTGATTGACCTGCGAGACCCGAGTGAGTTTAATCGTAAGCATATCTTAGGTGCGAGAAATATTCCTTACCAGCAATTACGCCAGTCTACAGCTGCTTTGCGTAAGGATAGACCTGTCTTAATCTACGAGAATGATCGTGGTCAGTTGGTAACGCCTGCAGCCCTTCATCTGAAGAAACAGGGCTTTAATGAAATCTATATTTTAAGCTATGGTCTAAATGGATGGAATGGTAAGGTAAAAACGACTAAGTAGCATTGTCAGTAGGCTAGAGTATTTTCTTATGCAATAAGACGGATAAGGGCAAAAATATGGAAAAGAAATTTGAAAAGTTGTCATTGGCAGAAATTGGCATTATTTCTTTTATGGGACTTATTTTATTGATTAGCTTAGGCGCTAGTTGGTATAAAAATGCTCAAAGCGAAACAAGTGATACAAAGACAGTACAGCAAGTGCCCAATCAGAAAAAAACGGTTGATACAGTATTTCAGGATGCTGAGAATGCTGTCATTGTATTAGAAGGAACACATACTGAAGAGAAACTTGCAGAGGCACAATCTGCAGTAAACAAGGTTACGGATGCGACTAAAAAAGCAGCATTACAGAAACGGATTGACCAAGTAAAAGAGCTAGTGGGACAGCAGACAGATGCTCAAACACAGGTTAAGCTAAAAGCGGAGTTGGTCAGGGCGGAAGCAGTCCAAAAAGTAGCTGATGAGAAAAAAATATCTGAAACAGGGACCAGTCAGTCAACGGACCTTGCTGAAGCTAGTGAGACCTCACAAGAATCTTATGTAGTACCTAATCAAAATATATATGGAAACCAAAGTGTGACTTCAACAAGCCAGTATACAAGCAGCGTGGCGTCAACTAGTACAAGCACTTCGGTCCCTCCGACCAGTGAAGGAGCACCTGTGGTAGAAACTCCAACAGTTTCTGAAACACCGGTGGAAATGACAGATTCAACAACTAGCCTGGTTGAGTCAGTGGAAACAGTTCCAACAGCTGACGAGAGTTCACCAGATAATCCGTAGGCTTTTTAGCTACTGGTTCTTTATGGCGTATTAGCATACTGGAAAAAATAGCTATTTGTATTTTAACACTAATTTTTTCTTGTAACGATCTAGTTTAAATACGTACGATAAGAGTGAGGAATTTCGCGTAAAACAGAATTTCCTTGCTTTTTATTTTTATCATTTTGTTGAATAGTGCGGGAATGATTTCCTGCTATAGCGGTTGAGAGCATATTTGATAGAAGGTTGAAAAAGTTAGTGCAAAAAGGAAAGCAGTAAGTGCACTTGGTTTCAGCAACGAGCTTCATTTTTTGCTATAATCCCGACTTTATCACATAAAAAAATGCAAAGGATAGCTAACCCCTTGTGGGACAAGGAGTTTGGCTATCCT
>NZ_JARQPL010000006.1:0-83133 GCF_046032535.1 Streptococcus suis
AAAAACATAATTTTTCAGCATTTTCTTATTTTTTACATATTTTTTCCAAATTTTTCTCACATTTCTTGTGATATAATAGAATAAAATAACAGCCAAAGGAATGATTATGCGTAAATTTTTACTAACACTCACTACAGTTATTGCTCTTTTTTTCACTTCCACACCTATTTTGGCAGAAGATTTTTCTGTTGCAGCTAAGCATGCTATCGCAGTTGAAGTAAGTAGCGGCAAAATCTTGTATGAGCAAGATGCCGAAACCAAAGCAAGCATTGCTTCTATCAGTAAGACATTGAGCCTTTACCTGGTCTACGAAGCACTGGCAAAGGGTGAGATCACTTTAGATACTATGGTAGATATTTCTGATTATCCCTATAGTCTCACTTCTAATACAGAATTAAGCAACGTCAACCTTGATGAACGGTCCTATTCGGTAAGAGACCTATTAAACGCTTCTTTAATAACATCATCCAATAGTGCTATTATTGCTCTGGCAGAAAAAATAGCCGGTAGCGAAGCTGCATTCGTGGATCGAATGAAAGCAAAAGTCCAAGAATGGGGAATTACCGACGCAAAGATTGTCAATGTATCCGGACTAGACAATACCGACTTAGGTGAAAATATTTATCCAGGCTCCAGTCCTGAAGATGTAAATATGTTTTCAGCCCTAGATGTTGCTATCATTGCAAGACGATTAATACTCGACTATCCTCAGGTACTCGACATTACCTCACTAAACGCCTACGATTTTGGTGGCTACACTTACTATAGCACCAACCAAATGCTAAGCGATGGTACTCACGCTCGTGGAGGGGTTGACGGCTTAAAAACAGGGACCTCAAACTCAGCAGGTTCAAGTTTTCTTGCAACAACTCAACAAGCTGGTATGCGTATTATCACAGTAGTATTGAATGCCACTGATGGGCTGACCTCTCCAGAAAATCGATTTGTCGCGACAAATGATTTAATGAACTATGTTTATTCTAACTTTTCGCTTGTTACGCTAGTAAAAAAAGGTGAAGCTTTTGAAGATAGTAAAATAAATGTTTTCAATGGCGAAAAAGAAACAAGTCCTGTTGTTGCAGCAGCAGATTTAACTGTTGTTCAACGAAATCAAACTGATAATGTCCCCACTGCAACTTTCACAACGGATATAAAAGAAATTGATGCTCCCCTCAAAGCAGGGACCCTGGTTGGCAAACTGCAACTGAAAGATCAAGATCTCATTGGAAAAGGTTATATTTCCGAGCAAGCTAGTGTCGATATGATTATCCCTAGCGATATGAAAGAAGCATCCTGGCCATTCTCTTGGTGGAATCAATTTGTCCGCTATGTCAATGAAAAATTATAAATTAGCTTTTTAATAGATGAAAAAGAACACAGATTCTTTTTAGAGTCTGTGTTCTTTTATATAAGGCCGCTTTGTAGTAATTTGGTGGGAGGCCTGGAATTTTTATATGATTACAAAGAAGAGCGACTGCCGTCGCTCTCTATTTCCAACGAGCGTTGGCATTTGTGTGCTCCAAATAGCTTCTTAGCTATGTGGAGCTACACAAATTAGCCAACGCTCCCCTCCATCTCATAGGCAATCAGTCTGTTGAGTTCGACTGCGTATTCCATTGGGAGTTCTTTTGTGAATGGTTCGACAAAGCCCATGACAATCATCTCTGTAGCTTCGGACTCGGACAAGCCACGGCTCATGAGGTAATAGAGCTGTTCTTCTGAGATTTTTGATACTTTGGCTTCGTGCTCAAGGGCCACTTGTGAGTTATGGATTTCATTAAATGGAATGGTATCTGATTTGGAAATATCATCCATGATAATAGTGTCACACTCGATGTGGCTGATGGACTTGGCTGAGTTTTTAGCAAAGGTTACTTGACCACGGTAGTTGACTTCTCCACCACCACGGGCAATGGATTTGGATACGATAGAAGATGAAGTCCGCGGTGCATTGTGGATCATCTTGGCACCGGTATCCTGTACCTGACCTTTATTGGCAAAGGCAATGGACAACATGGTACCACGAGCCCCTTCACCTTCCAAGTAAACCGCAGGGTATTTCATGGTCGTCTTAGCACCAAGGTTTCCGTCAATCCACTCAACTGTAGCATTTTTCTCGGCACGGGCACGTTTGGTTACCAAGTTATAGACGTTGTCAGACCAGTTTTGAATGGTCGTGTAACGCATATAGGCACCTTCATGGGCAATGATTTCTACAATAGCAGCGTGAAGGCTGGCCGTTGAGTAAGTCGGAGCGGTACAGCCTTCTACATAGTGAACACTTGCTCCTTCATCCACAATGATAAGGGTGCGTTCAAACTGACCTGTCCCCTCATTGTTGATACGGAAGTAGGTTTGCAACGGAATATCCAACTTAACGCCTTTCGGTACGTAGATGAAGGTTCCACCTGACCAAACCGCTGAGTTAAGGGCAGCCAGTTTGTTATCTGATGGCGGAACGAGTTTTCCAAAGTACTTTTTGAAGAGTTCTGGGTGTTCCTTGAGAGCCGTATCGGTATCTGTAAAGATAATACCGTGCTTGTCGTACTCTTCCTTCATGTTGTGGTAGACCACTTCTGATTCGTACTGGGCAGAAGCACCTGCTAGGTAGGCACGCTCAGCCTCTGGAATACCGATGCGTTCAAAGGTTTCTTTGATTTTGTCTGGCACATCATCCCAGCTACGTGCTGGCTTATCCGACGGTTTTTGATAGTAAACAATATCATCAAAATCCAGTTCAGACAAGTCGGCTCCCCAAGTCTGCATCGGCATTTTCTTGAAGGTTTCATAGGATTTCAACCGGAATTCCAACATCCATTCAGGCTCGCCTTTGATACGGGACATTTCACGAATGACTTCTTCGTTCAATCCCTTACCAGTCGAAGCCACCAGTTCCACGTTTTCATCATGGAAACCGAATTTATATTCCCCAAGGTCAATCGGGGTTGGTTCAATTCTTTCTTCTGACATAATATAAGATACTAAGCCCAAAAAGTATGAGAATGCTGTTACGCTTTCTTCAAAGCTTCCTGGGCCTGTTCAATTCCAATCAGAAACTGAACAATCCTTTCTGTATGATTTTCATTTTTATTTATTTGTTCATGCTCATTCAGCACCTTCACTTCGTTCGATTGCTTTCTTCAAGACACTAAACTTGGTTGGAACTTGATATTCGTGTTTCGCAAAACGAAACCAATTTCTACCAATGACACGAACTACGTTCGCTTCATTTCCAACCTCCAAAGGTTCCCTAAACCTTTGGAGCTAATTCGCTGATTTTGCTATTATCGACCAAAATCGCTCATGTCGCAGTTATCCTTCATTCAGCACTCTCACTGCGTTCGATTGCTTTCTTCAGGGCATTCCACGGTAATGTGGCACATTTGATTCGTTGAGGAAATTTGGCGACACCTGCAAGGAGGGAGGCGTCCCCTAGTTCCTTTTGACGTTCATCATCTTGCCCTTGGACCATTTGTGAGAAGATTTCCGCCAGCTCTTGAATCTGACTGATTTCTTTGCCAAGCACTGCTTCAGTCATCATAGAAGCCGATGCGGTTGAAATGGTGCACCCAACTCCGTCAAAAGCAATATCGGTAATCACATCTTTTTCAATCTTGACTGATAGTTCAATCACATCACCGCAGGTTGGATTGTGGAGTTCTAGTTTCTCCACTCCGTCCAAACTTCCGCGATGACGAGGCGACTTGGAGTGTTCAGACACAACTGCCATATAAAGAGAATCTAATCTAGATAGGGCCATTGAAAAACTCCTTTGTCTTGATAATTGCCTCGACCAACTTATCACAGTCGGCCTTGGTATTGTAGATGTAAAAACTTGCTCGTACAGTAGCAGGCACCTGCAAATATCTGAGAAGCGGTTGGGCACAATGGTGGCCAGCCCGCACAGCAACACCTTCATAGTCCAAAGCAGTTGCCACATCGTGTGGATGCAAGTCATCCAAGTTAAAGGCAATAACTCCCGTCCGCTTGGACAGGTCCTGACTACCATAAATGGTCAAGCCTGGAATAGCCTGCAATTTTGGAAAGACATAGTCAACCAGTTCTGCCTCGTGGGCCTGGATGGCGTCCATACCAATTTCGGTCAGGTAATCAATGGCCGCTCCCAACCCAATCGCACCTGCAATATTGGGCGTTCCTGCCTCAAACTTCCAAGGTAATTCCTTCCAAGTGGCTGATTGCTCATAGACAAAGTCAATCATTTCACCGCCGAATTCGACTGGCGACATGCGATTGAGCAATTCTTCCTTGCCGTAGAGGACGCCGATTCCTGTCGGTCCCAACATTTTATGACCTGAAAAGGCATAGAAGTCCACGTCTAATTCTTGCACGTTGACGGCCATGTGGGGAACGGACTGGGCTCCGTCCACCACCAAGTAGGCACCGACTTCATGCACCAGCTCTGCTATTTCCCCAATAGGAGCCACGCTGCCTAGGACATTGGATACGTGGGCCAGGGAGACGAACTTGGTCTTGGAAGACAGTAGCGACCGCAGGTGGTCCATGTCTAGCTCGCCGTCTTTTAGGGTCACATAGCGGAGCTTAGCACCTGTTTGCTGACAGGCTTGCTGCCAAGGGATGATATTGGAGTGGTGCTCTTGAACTGAGATTATCACTTCCTGGTCTGGCTGGAGAATTTCCTTTGCAAACTGAGCCACCCAGTTAAGACCGGTTGTCGTTCCTCTGGTAAAGAGAATTTCCTTACTAGACTTGGCCTGGATAAAATCTGCCACCTTCTGCCGAGCCGCCTCGTAGCGAGCCGTTGCCCGTTCCGAAAGGGTGTGAACGCCACGGTGAACATTGGCATTATCCTTCTGGTAATAATCCGCCAGCACATCTAGTACCTGCTGCGGTTTTTGAGTAGTCGCCGCATTGTCCAAATAGACCAGCGGCTCATCGTTAACAACTTGGTCTAGGATTGAAAAATCCTTGCGAATGCGTTCCAAATCCATATCTTATCTCTTTGTTAGTTTTTCTTCAATCACGGCAATCAGCTGGTCACGAACTTCCTTGACAGGAATTTCGGTAATGACTGCGCCAAGGAAACCGCGAACAACCAAGCGTTCAGCAGTTGCTCGGTCCAGACCACGACTCATGAGGTAGTACATGTCTTCTGGATCCACCTGACCGATTGAGGCTGCGTGTCCAGCTGTGACCTCATTCTCATCGATAAGGAGAATTGGGTTGGCATCGGAGCGAGCCTTGTCAGACAGCATGAGGACACGGCTTTCCTGCTGGGCATCTGCCCCTTTAGCACCACGAACAATGTGTCCGATACCATTGAAGGTCAAGGTTCCGCTTTCTAAGATAACCCCGTGTTGAAGGATATGTCCGACCGAATTATGACCATAGTTGGTCACGCGGGTGTCCACACCTTGTACCTGACGACCAGATGAAAGACCGACAACCTTGAGATTGGCATGGCTGCCGTTTCCTTTTAATTCGCTGTCCAAGTCCGCAATGACATTTCCTTCGTTGAGAAGACCAATGGCCCAGTCAATACTAGCGTCGTTTCCGAGATGGCCATGGCGATTGAGGTAGGTATCCAAATGCTTACCAAGGCGGTCAATAGCCGCAAACTTGATTTGGCTACCAGCAAGGGCGATTACTTCTACGACAATATTGGCTGAAGTCGCTGTTGCTCCATCACCCAGACTTTCAAAACGTTCCAGGTAATTAAGCTTGGCGTTTTTTCCTGCGATGATAAGGACACGTTTGTTAAAGGCAACTGGACTGGTGCTGTCTTGGTAGAAAAGAGCCTCAACTGGCTGGTCAATTTCAACATTGTCTGGCACGTAAAGTACCGCAGTTGCGTTAAAATAGGCAGTGTTGTAAGCCGCTAATTTGTGCTCATCGTAGGCTACGGCAGCACCGAGGTATTTTTCAATGACATCAGGAATGACATCCATGGCTGAGGCAAAGTCCGTAAAGACTACACCTTTCTCTACAAGGTCAACCGGCAACTGTTCTAGAACCGTTTGGCTGCCAACTTGAACCAACATAGGATTGTCACCGATAGCTGTAAAATCTGGAACAGCCCCGATTTCATCATTTGTGGCTAGGCTTCCGTCACCAAGGTTCCAACGATGAAACTTGACCCGCTCAATAACTGGCAAGTCCAGCTCTGCTATTTTGTCAAAAGCCTTAAGACGCAGGTCTGTCAACCAAGTTGGCTCTGCCTGCAAGGCTGAAAATTCTTGAATTTTTTCTTTGGTCATAGCTTCCTCCAAAGACTTAAAGGTCATCTTCTTTGTAGTCGATGCCAAGCTCAGCTGCAACTTGGACATAACCTTCTTTTTCCAAGCGTTGTGCCAATTCCGGTCCGCCTGAAAGCACGACACGGCCTTCCATCATGACATGGACAACGTCTGGTGTGATGTAGTTGAGCAAGCGTTGGTAGTGGGTAATAATCATGGCACCGAAACCTTCGCCACGCATGGCATTGATACCTTTTGACACGACTTTGAGGGCATCGATGTCCAAGCCTGAGTCAATCTCGTCAAGAAGAGCAAAGGTTGGCTCCAACATGAGCAGTTGCAAAATCTCATTGCGTTTTTTCTCACCACCTGAGAAGCCTTCGTTGAGATAACGCTCTGCCATTTCCTCTTTCATGTTGAGGAGTTCCATTTTTTCATCCAACTTGGTAATGAAATCACGCACAGAAATCTTGTCTTCATCTTCCTTACCAGCATTCATAGCGGCACGGAGGAACTCTGCATTAGTAATCCCTGGAATTTCTGACGGGTACTGCATAGCCAAAAAGAGTCCCATACGGGCACGTTCATCGACTTCTAATTCTAAAACATTGACACCGTCAAACAGAATCTCACCTTGGGTCACTTCATAACTTGGATTGCCCATGATGGCTGCTGAAAGGGTGGATTTCCCTGTTCCGTTCGGTCCCATGATGGCTGCAATTTCACCTGTTTTAAGGGTCAAATTCACACCCTTCAAGATTTCTTTGCCTTCAATTTCCACATGAAGGTCTTTGATTTCTAATACTGACATGCTGTGCTCCTTTTCATTTTTGTCCTCTTCAAAAACCACATTAACTGACCAAGCTAACTAGATACACCGACAAGACTCAACTTTGGCAGTGGGAAAGAACCCGACCATTCATAGAAGAGTTCGTCAACAAATCTTTATTTCTAGTTGTTTCACTCCACTGGACTGTTAACCACTACTGCGCTGAGATATTGACGCCAACTTTGAGAAGCGGTGCGGGCCTTGAGCCCAGCCTCTTTTCTTGTTAATGATGATTTTCAGAGAGTGTTAATCTATAAAATAGTCTTTTCTGACAATTTTATACTCTTCGAAAATCAAAATTATCCGTTGTCAACTTACCTTGATGAGTGAAAAGCTCCAGTGGAGGTTTTCAGCCTGTTACCTTGAAATAAGATAGTAACAGAGTTCTATCTTCGGCTTCGTTTCCTAGGCTACTTTTGATTTTCATTGAGTATTAATTAACCATATCCACTATATTATATCAAAAAAAGAGCCTGACGGCTCTTATCTTGTTTAGAAAGATTCTTATTTTCTTTTTTTCTCTTCGTAGCACTTTTTATACTTTGCGATTTTTTCTTGACGGTAACTACTATTACCAATAAACCGAAGAAGATTGAGCAACGGAGTTCTATTGATACCAAAGATGCCAATCAATTCACAGAGAATCTCAATTCCCAGTCCCATGGTCACCAATAGGAGAACCCCTCCTATTCTACTCGAAACATTGAGCAAAAGAGAGGTCAGGGAGAATAAGAAAGAGATGGCGTAAATCACCAATACTGTGCCACGATGAGTAAGTCCCAGAGAGAGCAAGCGATGATGCAGATGCATCTTATCTGCTTCATAGATTTTTTGCCCAGACAATTTTCGACGAATGATGGCTACTACAGTATCCGTAATAGGCACTCCAAGAATAATCATCGGAGTAACCACTGCAACAGCTGTCGAATTTTTCAGTCCTTGAAGGGACAAGACTCCAATCATAAACCCGATGAAGAGGGCACCTGTATCGCCAAGATAAATGATGGCAGGATTATAGTTATAAGGTAAAAATCCAACAATCGCTGCGACCAAAACAAAGATGGTTAAGGTCAAAAAAATATTGCTATCATGCAAAAAGAAATAAGACACAATTCCCATCGTTGTCAGGGAAATAATCGATACTCCCGAAACCAGACCATCCAGACCATCAATCAAGTTGACTGCATTCGTAATAGAAACAATCCAAAGGACCGTTAATAGAAAAGAGAGCCAGACAGGAAATTGAAGGAAAGGTCCTCCAAAAGGAATCTTAAAGCTATCAAAACGAAATTCCGTAAAAATCCAAATGATCGTCGCTGCCGCTAGAATACCAAACATTTTAGGTGCAGGCTTTAGCTCCTTGACATCATCAATGAATCCCGTAAGAACGATAATGCTGGATGCTAGGACCAGGGGCCAGATATAATGCAAGTAAGTGCCATGGTAATTGACACGGGTAACAATTCCTGGTAAAAACCATAGGACAGAAATGGTAAATGCCACAAAGATAGCCAGCCCTCCCGCTGAAGGCATGGGCACCTTATTTATCCGCCGTGCATTGGGATTATCGACTGCTCCAACCTTCAGGGACATAAAACGAACCAAGGGAGTCGCAATGGCTGATATGACCATGGTTGTAATAATGACCATTATGTATTTTAGAGCAAAAGGAATCATACTGTCGGAACCTTCCTAAGCTCCTCGATTGCCGCAAGCGGAAGCATCAAAGTTCCGTGTTCTTGTAAAGCAGGTCTGGTCAACTTCGTATCATTGGTAAATTCCAACATTCGTGAGAGAATGTAGCCTGGATACTGCTTGGAACGATTTTCTACATTGATAAGAACGGTCAAGTAGTAGTGACCATCCATTTTATATAATTCCGATTCTTCTACTGGATAATCAACCGTACCAACAAAAGTAAACAGATCCTCTATCGTTGGAAATTCCAAAATATAGTAAATATAGCGCTCCTGCTCCTCTTCATCTGCTTCTTCCTCTTGCTCTACCTCTTCCAAATGACGAACGGCTGTTGCATCCGGTGCACTTTTCTCACGAACGGTTTGCTCCAAACTCTTGAAAAACTCATCTGGAGTCATACTTGCAACATCACCAAGTTCCGAAAAATCTGTAAATTCATCGAAATTCAAGCTCTGATCCAAATCAGATTTGGTAACAAAGATGTCCACCCGATCTGGCTTCGGAGTCACACGAAAACTCAACATACCGCTTTCTCGGAAAGTCATTGGTAAATCCAATTCATCCAAAACAGTATAGAAGAACTCCTCTGTCTTTTCTTGCGGAATGAGAAAGTCCGAAAGTTCCATTCCTCTCTCTTCCAAATCATCTAATTTTATAGTGATTTTCAAGGTTGAATCACTAATTTGCTTTACTTTCATAACTACCTCATTCATTGATTCATCAATTTCTTAAAATTGATTGATCATTTTCAATACTCATACATATCTTCCACCATTATACTAAAACCAAGCTCGAAAGACAAAAGAAAAGCAGGTCTCCCTGCTCTTAAAATAAAAATGTGATAAAGGCATAAACCAATAAAATCACCCCTAAAATGATGCGGTAGTAACCAAAAACCGTGAAATCATGTTTTTTAACAAAGTCTGTCAAGAAACGAATAACAACTAAGGATACCAAGTAAGCCGTCACACTAGCGACTAGCAAGATCCATACCTGCTCCATATTCAGGCTATTGCCATCTAAGAAATATTTAACAGCTTTCAAGCCACTATAACCAAACATGGTTGGAATCCCAAGGAAGAAAGTAAAATCTGCCGCCACAGATCGGCTGGTCCCCAAAATAATCGCTCCCAGAATGGTCGCACCTGATCGACTAGTCCCCGGAACGATGCTTAAGACCTGGAAACACCCAATCAACAAGGCAGTTTTATAAGACATTTTCGCTAGGTCCGTCACCTGTGGCTCTACACCACTGTTACGATTCTCAATCCAAATAAAGGCAATACCGTAGACAATCAAAGCAATCGCAATCGGTACCATAAAATTGAAGTGCGCTTCAAACCAATTATCCAACGGGACTGCAATTAGGATGGACGGAATACAGGCAATGACAACCTTGGCCCATAATTGCCAAGTCAATTGAATATCACGCTTGTTTTTTCCAGGCTGAAATGGATTCAATTTTTTAAAGTAAATGGTCATAACTGCTAGAATTGCTCCTAGCTGAATGACAATATTAAACATTTCTAGGAAGTTCTTACTTTGGTTTAATTTCACGAACTCTTGAACCAAAATTAAATGTCCTGTCGAAGAGACTGGCAACCATTCCGTTACCCCTTCAATGATTCCTAAAAAAATGGCTTTCAACAATTCCAAAATCATAATAAACTCCTTTTTTTCAATTCTAATTATTATACCATAAAAAAATAACACAATGATAGTTCAAGGATATTGAAATTTGTCAGAATTTTTAATAAAATGGTGTAATAGCATTTTAAAGGAGACATTATGAAACGTAAACTCAGTATATTTCTGCTGACCCTAATCGCTGTTTTTTCTGTAGCAACAGGGGTTCGGGCAGACGAATACCTGCGGGTCGGTATGGAAGCCGCCTACGCACCATTTAACTGGACCCAAGAAGATGATAGCAACGGTGCCGTTCCTATTGAGGGAACCAATCAATTTGCCAACGGATATGATGTTCAGGTTGCAAAAAAAATCGCTGCATCCATGGACAAAGAACTCTTGGTTGTTAAAACCAAGTGGGAAGGGTTGGTCCCTGCTCTTACATCTGGTAAAATCGATATGATTATCGCCGGTATGAGCCCGACAGAAGAGCGCAAGAAAGAAATCGCCTTCTCAGATAGCTACTACACTTCAATTCCTACCCTGGTTGTTCGTTCTGATAGTCAGTACGCAAACGCAGCCAGCTTGGCAGATTTTGCTGGTGCAAAAATCACTGCCCAGCAAGGGGTTTACCTCTATGATTTGATTGACCAAATCGAAGGGGCTAACAAACAGACTGCCATGGGAGATTTCTCCCAAATCCGTCAAGCTTTAGAATCTGGCATTATAGACGCCTATGTTTCTGAACGCCCAGAAGGTCGTACAGCAGAAGCGGCAAATAAAGCTTTCAAAATGGTTGAATTGGCAGACAGTTTTGAGACCAATGCCGAAGACGTGACCATTGCTGTCGGTATGCGCAAAGATGACGCTCGTATCACTCAGGTCAACGAAGTCTTAGCAACTATTTCAGAAGAAGAGCAAATCGCACTTATGGATGATATGATTGAAAACCAACCCGTTGAAGAAGCCAGCGAGGGCGAAACACCCAGTTTCTTCGCCCAAGTTTGGAATATTGTTGTTAACAACTGGCAACAACTTCTGCGCGGAACTGGGATGACATTACTCATTTCCATCCTCGGTACAATTATCGGTACTGCTATCGGTCTCCTCATCGGTGTCTTCCGTACAGCTCCAAAAGCAGCAAACAAGGCGCTTGCTATTGGTCAGAAAGTGCTCGGTTGGATTATCAATATCTACATCGAAATTTTCCGTGGTACGCCAATGATTGTACAATCCATGGTTATTTACTATGGTACCGCCCAAGCATTCGGACTTAATCTTGACCGCACACTTGCCGCTATCTTCATTGTATCCATCAACACAGGTGCCTACATGAGTGAGATTGTCCGCGGTGGTATCTTTGCCGTCGATAAGGGCCAATTTGAAGCTGCTACTGCTCTCGGATTTACCCATAATCAGACAATGCGTAAGATTGTCCTTCCACAGGTTATTCGTAACATCTTACCAGCGACTGGTAATGAATTTGTCATCAATATCAAAGATACTTCTGTATTGAACGTTATCTCAGTTGTTGAACTCTATTTCTCAGGAAATACTGTCGCAACCCAAACCTATCAATATTTCCAAACCTTTACGGTTATTGCTATTATCTACTTCATCCTAACCTTTACTGTGACACGTATCTTACGCGCAGTTGAAAAGCATTTTGATACAGATACATACACAACAGGTGCAAACCAAATGCAAGTCGAGGTGCCGCATGACTAAAAATGTAATTCTTGAAATCAAAAATCTAAAGAAATCATACGGACAAAATCAAGTCCTCAAAGACATCTCTATTAGCGTTGAAAAAGGCGAGGTTATCTCAATCATCGGTTCATCTGGTTCGGGAAAATCAACCTTCCTCCGATCTATCAACCTTTTGGAAACACCAACAGAAGGACAGATTCTATACCACGGACAAGATGTTTTGGCCAAAGGATATGATTTGACGACTTACCGTGAAAAACTAGGTATGGTATTCCAATCCTTCAACCTTTTCAACAATCTAAATGTATTGGAAAATGCCATTGTAGCACAAACTACGGTACTGAAACGAGATCGAGCTGAGGCAGAGAAAATCGCCAAAGAAAATCTCAACAAGGTTGGCATGACCGAACAGTACTGGCAAGCCAAACCAAGTCAACTCTCTGGGGGACAGAAACAACGTGTGGCCATTGCACGCGCCCTATCTGTTGACCCAGAAGTTATCCTCTTTGATGAACCGACTTCTGCTCTCGATCCAGAGATGGTTGGGGAAGTTCTCAAAACCATGCAAGATTTGGCAAAATCAGGATTGACGATGCTTATCGTAACTCACGAAATGGAATTTGCCCGTGACGTATCTGACCGCGTTATCTTTATGGATAAGGGTGTCATCGCCGAAGAAGGCAGCCCTCAACAAATCTTTGAAAATCCACAAGAAGAACGCACACGTGAATTCCTTCAGCGTTTTCTTGGATAAACTCAATCTGTTCCATAGAAGACTATTACTTACCAGTTTCAAAGCTGGTAAGTTTTTTAGACTAAAAAAAGAGGAATTCGCAGAATTCCCCTCCTTTTTGGACATCTCTAAATGAAACCATTTAGATTAGTTTTCAAATTTCTTGTGGTTTTTGTCGTAAAAATCAATCAAACCCAAGGCAGTTGCAAATGAAATATTGTCAATCTTAGCGCGACCTTGTGCAAGAGCGATAACTGACATTTCACGAGCATTTGTTTCCTTACTGATACGGTAACCTGTGATTTTCTTTTCACGAACCCAGCCGACAACTGCGGCTACTTTTTCGTAACTTGTCATGAGAAACCCCTTTCCTTTTTATTCGTGCAATTAAGTATAATACAGTTAAACCTATTTTGTCAAGTAAATTGTTCGGTTTTTACCATCATTTTGCCCTAAGTGATGATAGTATTTGCGTCCTTATGTCTTCGACCCCCTCCGGATTCCCTGGAAGGAAGATAGTTTGATTACCTCCTTGTGCAAAATTATTGAGAGTATCCAAGTATTGGTTGGTCAGCAAGATAGACATAATCTGCTCTTCAGATAGGCTAACATTTGATTCTTTCAGTTCACGAATCGAATCTGCCAGTCCGTCTACAATCGCCTTACGTTGTTGTGCAATACCTACACCATGCAAGCGATCCTTTTCAGCTTCCGCTTCTGCTGCTGTGACAATTTTAATCTTGTCAGCTTCTGCCAATTCCTGGGCCGCAACCCGTTTCCGCTGAGCTGCGTTAATTTCATTCATAGATTGTTTAACCTCGGCGTCTGGCTCTACCTTGGTAATTAAGGTTTTGACAATAACATAACCGTAGGTTGACATTTCTTCTGCTACTTGTTTTTGTACCTCAAGTGCAATCTCATCCTTTTTCTCGAAGAGCTCATCCAGGGTCAATTTAGGCACAGATGAACGCAGGGCATCTTCAATATAGGACTTAATCTGTGCTTCTGGGTGCATGAGTTTGTAATAGGCATCCGTCACATTATTTTCATTTACTCGATATTGAGTTGCCACATTCATTGTGACAAAAACGTTATCCTGCGTCTTGGTTTCTACCACAATTTCACTTTGCAACATCCGCAATTGAATGCGGGCTGCGATGACATCGACTCCAAATGGTATTTTAAAGTTTATACCTGAAGTAGATGTTTTTTGGTATTTCCCAAAGCGCTCAATAATAGCGACCGTCTGCTGCTTAACAACGTATAGCCCTGAAGCAATCAAAATCAAAGCAATCAGTACAAAAAACAAGAAACTACCAATAAAAACAATTGGACCAAGCACCATAATGACCTCCTAAACTAGCATTTTATAAAGCGAATCATTTTCATGAAGATTGATGTACTGGGGATCAAATTCTTCCAAGCGAGAAATAAACTGCGCATAATCTTTTTTATCTCCTAGGGCAATACCGATTAGAACCGGTCCTGTTCCCTTATTGGCACGTTTGATATATTCAAAACGAGTAATATCATCATTTGGCCCTAGAATTTCATTTACAAATTCACGAAGAGCCCCTGGACGTTGTGGAAAATTAACAACAAAGTAGTGTTTAATTCCCTCGTAGATAAGCGCACGTTCCTCCATTTCCGGCATCCTGTTGATGTCGTTATTACCACCAGAAATGATACAACAAATGGTTTGCCCCTTGATTTGGTCCTTGACTACCTCAAGAGCTGCAATCGTTGCTGCTCCTGCTGGCTCAGCAACAATACCCAGCTTAGAATAGAGGTCTAAAATAGTCCCGGAAATCCATCCTTCATCCACACCAATCAGCCGATCTACGTATTTCCGAGCCACTTCGTAGGTCGACTTACCGACTTTCTGTACCGCAATACCGTCAGCAAATTTATCAATTTGGTCTAATTTAACCGGACGACCTTTATCAAAAGCCGCTTTCATTGACCGTGCCCCACTTGCTTCAACACCAACAATCTTAATTTCAGGTGCATGTTCTTTTAGATAGGTCGAAACGCCTGCAACCAGACCACCTCCTCCTATGGGAACTAAAATTTGGTCAAAACTAATGGTTTGCTCTTCCGCTTCTTCCAAGATTTCATAGGCTACTGTTCCCTGACCAGCCTGCACATTTTCATCATCGAATGGGTCTATAAAGGTTTTCCCACTTTCCTGAGTATAATCTTGTGCCGCCTTGGCTGACTCATCGAAGGTATCACCTACGAGCCGAATCTCTACGTAGTCTCCTCCGAAAAATTTAACCTGCCCTATTTTTTGTTGCGGAGTTGTAATGGGCATAAAAATCGTAGCAGGAATTTGCATTTCCTGACAGGTATAGGCCACACCTTGAGCATGGTTTCCGGCTGAAGCACAGACCACTCCGCGTGACTTCTCATCATCTGTCAATTGTGAAATAGCATAATAGGCTCCTCGAATTTTAAAAGAGCGAACACGCTGTTCATTTTCTCTTTTTAAATAAATAGTTGCACCATATTTTTCCGACAAGTATCGACTATAATCCAAGGGGGTACGTACTACCACGCGCTTAAGAACGGAGTATGCTTGTTCTACATTTTTTGCTGTAATCATAGTTCCATTAATTTCTTTCTATATTTATTGTATCATTATTCCCTAGAAAATCCTAGTATTTATACTTATATTCAAGCTACTAGCATGTTATTCAACAGAAAACGAATGTTTAATTTTGTAAAGATCTATTTATGAACAAAATGGGCAAAAGAGCTGGAAAAACCAGCTCTTTTATTCATTTTCGGAGATAAGGGAAAAAGGGAATGACATCCCCTCATCCGCCAACTCAAACCTTAAATGTATTGCCATCACTCAAAGTAAAGCTGACTATCCCCCTATCTACCATGTTAGTGTTTAATTATAGATTTTGAATGCGTCGTCATCATTGCGTCCGACAAATGGCATTGCTTTGCGGAGTTCTGCACCTACTTTTTCGATTTCAAGATTCTCTGCTTCTTTACGATAAGCTTCCATACGTGGACGGCCTGCTTTATAGTCATTTACAAAGTCATTTGCAAATTTACCAGATTGAATATCTGCAAGGACTGCTTTCATGTTTTCTTTAACTTGGTCTGTAATCACGCGTGGTCCTGATACATAGTCACCAAATTCAGCAGTGTTTGAGATAGATTGGCGCATTTTCTTAAAGCCACCTTCGTAGACAAGGTCAACGATGAGTTTCATCTCGTGGAGAACTTCGAAATAAGCCAATTCTGGTGCATAACCAGCTTCTGTCAAGACTTCAAAACCTGCCTGCATAAGGGCTGTCAAACCACCGCAGAGAACAGCTTGCTCACCAAACAAATCTTCTTCTGTCTCTTCTTTGAAAGTTGTTTCTAAAAGACCAACACGGGCTGAACCAACACCTTTTGCCCAGTCCATCGCAATATGTTTTGCATTGCCAGTTGCATCTTGGTAAACAGCATAGAGGGCTGGTACTCCAAAACCTTCTTCAAAGGTACGGCGGACCAAGTGACCTGGACCTTTTGGTGCACACATGAAGACATCCACATCTGCTGGTACCTTGATAAATTCAAAGTGAACGTTGAAACCATGGGCAAAACCAAGGGCATTGCCCGCTTCCAAGTTTGGAGCGATTTCGTCATTGTAAAGGTCTGCTTGGATTTCGTCTGGAGCCAAGATCATGATGACATCTGCTTGTTTTGCTGCTTCTGCTACTTCAAAAGTTTCAAAACCGTCTTCTTTTGCCTTGTCAAATGACTTACCTGCACGCACACCGATGATGACATCATGCCCTGTATCACGCAAGTTTTGAGCATGGGCATGACCTTGTGAACCATAACCGATAACGGCGATACGTTTACCGTCAAGTGCTGCTACTGTTACATCTTTTTCATATTGCATTGTTACTGTCATAATTTTTTCTCTTTTCTATTTTTATTTGTAGTTTTGGATGTTCAAAGAAAATGAAGGCTAGACTAGGCGATGTAGACGAAGATAGAACTAACGTTCATCAAGCCAAATCAACGCAGGATAGGATTTAGTATCGAAAAGGATTAGTCTCTACTAAAGCCAGTCGCACCCGTTCTTGCGATATTCTTAATGCCATAAGGCTGAATCACACGCAGGAGGGCGTCAATCTTATCTCCATCACCTGTCATTTGAATGGTAATGGAGTGCGGTGCCACATCAACAACATTTGCTCTAAAGGGTTGGATAATCGCTAAAATTTCTGCTCGTTTTGTTGGCGGAGCTGAAATTTTAACAAGAATCACCTCACGCTCTAAGTGGGGAATGTCCGTCAAATCACGGACACGGACCACATCAATCAAGCGGTTCAGCTGTTTAATGATTTGTTCGACCTCATCGTGACTGGCCACATCTACAATCACCGTCACACGTGAGATGCCATCTACTTCTGTTGGGCCGACGGAGATGGACTCAATATTGATTTGGCGACGAGATAGGACACCTGTAAAACGATTCAGAACACCAGATGAATTTCGCAATTTAGCTGTTAACATTCTACGCATTGAACTTCACCCCCAACATTTCTGCATTGCTCTTACCTGCTGGCACCATCGGTTGAACATGTTCACGATTAGAAATATGAACCTCTATGAGCATTGGTTTATCTTCTAAGATAACTTTCATATCTTCACTTAGAGTCGCTGGATTGTCAAAACTATAATGACTAATTCCGTAGGCCTCTGCCAACAATTGGAAATTCGGTTCATCGTCAAAGACAGATTGGCTACGACGCTTTTCATAGAAGGATTCCTGCCATTGACGAACCATTCCAAGAGAGTGGTTATTGATCAATACAACCTTAATCGGTACACCATAGCCATTCAAAATAGCCAATTCTTGGTTGGTCATTTGGAAGCCGCCATCACCGACAAAGATGATTACTTCTTTATCTGGATTGGCTAATTTGGCACCGATAGCCGCAGGAATACCAAAGCCCATGGTTCCCATGCCTCCAGATGTTACAAGTTGACGTGCATGTTTGTAGGGGTAGAATTGGGCAGCCCACATTTGATGCTGACCAACATCTGTCACGACAATGGCATCCCCTTGCGTCAACTGACCAATTAATTCAATTGCCGCCTGTGGCTTAATAAACTTTTCATCTTCATCATACCAAAATGGCGCCCGACGTTTGTTTTCCAATACTTGTGCCGTCCAATCAGCATAGCCTGTTTCGACTGTTTCTAAAGCAAGCAGAGCTTTCAAGGTTGCCTTAGCATCTCCTACTACTGGAATAGCCGTTTTGACAACTTTACCAATTTCTGCGGGATCAATATCAATATGTGCTACCGTCGCATTTGCCGCATAGGTTGTTGGATTTCCTGTTAGGCGGTCATCGAATCGCGCTCCAATATTGATAATGTAATCAGCCTGATCCATAGCCATATTAGCAGCGTATGAACCGTGCATCCCCCCCATAGCCAAGGATAATTCATGCTCAATGGGCATTGCACCTAATCCAAGGAGGGTTGAAACTACTGGAATATGATAGCGCTCTGCAAAGGCAACTAATTCTTTATTGGCATCTGCATAATTGACACCACCACCAGCCAATATAACTGGTTTTTGAGCTTGGCTAAGCTGTTTCAAAATTTTCTTAACCTGCAAACCATTTGGTTCAACTGTCGGTTGATAACTTGGAAGTTGAACAGTTGGATCGTGATAAAAATCAACTACTCTCTCTTGAATATCTTTTGGAACGTCAATGACAACCGGACCTGGACGACCAGTTGTTGCAATATGAAGCGCCTCTGTAATCACACGAGGAATATCTGCCGTATCTCGAATCTGATAATTATATTTCGTAATGGGCATGGTCATGCCCAAAACATCGGCCTCTTGAAAGGCATCCTTACCGATCCCCCGTGTAGCTACTTGACCTGTAAAGACCAACAAAGGGACGCTATCTCCCATTGCATCCGCAATGCCTGTGATGGCATTTGTTGCTCCTGGACCAGAAGTGACAATGGCTACGCCCACCTTTCCTGATGATTTAGCGTATCCTTCGGCCTCGTGGACCGCTCCTTGTTCATGACGAGCCAAAATATGTTGGATTCCCTCATATTGATAGATAGCATCATATAGAGGCAAAACTGCCCCACCAGGATAACCAAAAACAAGGTCTACTCCTAGCTGATGCAGGGTGTCCAAAATGAGATAGGACCCCGAACGCGGTTGGTCTAGTTGAATTTCTTGCACGAATATTCCTCCTCTCTGCAAATTTGTTATCTACTATATTATCACAAGGAAGTAGAATGTCAAGAAATTTTCTGAAAATTCCTACATTTGTTCGTTTTCTTAACTATTTCCTAACATTTTCTTAAGTAAAACTTAAGCCAATCCCTTGACTGGCTTGGTTTCAGCTTGCTTTTAGAAAACTTCAGTATAGTAGTCCCAACAAGAAAAATAAATGAGGTTTAGGATATGTATTATGTAGCGATACCGGCTTACCAGCCAGATGAAAAATTAATCCAACTATTAGAAATAATGAAAAACAGGCTAAATTGTCAGGCCATCGTTGTGGATGATGGTAGTACTGGCACATCCAAAAATATTCTTGAAATCGCCAAAACCTATGCCATTGTTCTCCACCACGATGTCAATAAAGGAAAAGGCCAAGCCTTACGAACAGCCTTTAGTTTCATCCAAGATTTGAGAAAGCCTGGTGTCGTTGTTACCGCTGATGCAGATGGTCAACACGCTGTAAATGATATTGACCGTGTCGCACGCGCCGCCATGAATCTACCAAGCCGCCTCATCCTTGGCGTCCGTCAATTTACCAAAGACATCCCGCTCCGTAGCCGATTTGGTAACAAACTAACCAGAGTCTTGTTTAGACTACAAACGGGTGTCAATGTGTCCGATACCCAAACAGGCTTGCGTGGTTTCCATACTGACTTAATTCCATTCATGTTAGATATTGAAGGCGACCGCTATGAGTACGAGATGAACATGTTAACTCAGGCAAGTCAACGCTATAAAATTACGGAAGTTCCAATCCAAACCATTTATATCGATGATAATGCCAGTTCACATTTTCGTCCCATAAAAGATGGACTGCTCATTTACAAAAATCTCTTCAAATTTGCCCTGGCATCTTTTGGTGGATTTCTAGTTGACTACGGAGTATATGCACTTGCCTTATTGCTACTCACTAGCTTACCAACTGCTCTACGCTTATTGGTCGCAAACACGATTGCTCGCATTTGTAGCGCTACCTGTAATTTTGCTCTTAATAAGAGGTTGGTCTTTAAAAATAATGAAAGTATCGCACGAACAGGCGCAGGCTACTTTACACTAGCCCTTGTCCTCTTTCTTTGCGATACAGCCCTCCTCTATCTCTTCCACCAAATTCTAGGACTCAACCTCTACATTGTCAAACTTGTAGTTGGTATCTTCCTTTTCCTAGCTTCGTGGTTTGTTCAAAAGAATATTATTTTTAAAGAAAGGAAATCATTTTCCCATGAAATTGCTTAAAAAACCCTTTGCCTACGCATCCATCTTCGGAATGCTTTTGACAGGAGGTTTTACTTACTCCATGTTAAAAACCTTCGTGCTTTCCGAAGCAATCACAACGGTTGCTGCCAGTAATGCCACAGCCAATAGCCAGAACACAGCTACTTCATCGTCGTCAACTGCCGCAACCACTGCAACTAATGTCTCTACAACGGATACTAGTTACACTGATGACAATATCCAAATCAACTTAGAGACCATCACTACCAACAACACAACTGTTTACGTCGCAGATATTCAAGTCAGCTCACCCGAGTATTTAAAGACAGCTCTAGCCCAAAATACCTATGGCACGAACGTAACAGCTAAAACCTCAGAGACAGCGGCAGCAAACAATGCTATCTTAGCTGTTAACGGTGACTACTACGGAGCCAACTCAACTGGTTATGTTATTAAGAATGGGGTTCTGTATCGAGACACTGTTCGGGACAATGCAGCTTATGGCGACTTGGGCATCTACGCAGATGGCTCATTTGAGGTCATTTATGAAAATGAGATTACCGCTCAAGAATTGATTGACAAGGGCGTTGTCAACCTCTTAGCATTTGGTCCATCATTGGTCGAAAACGGCGAAATTGTCGTCGATACTTCAACAGAAGTCGGACGTGCAATGTCATCCAACCCTCGTTCTGCTATCGGGATTATCGATGAAAATCATTATATCATCGTCGTAGCAGATGGACGTACGTCTGAAAGCCAAGGACTCTCTCTCTATCAATTGGCCGAAGTTATGAAACAATATGGTGCTCAAACTGCCTACAACCTTGATGGTGGGGGTTCATCTACGCTTTACTTCAACGGTCAAGTTATTAACAACCCAACAACAAATGGAAATACTATCTCAGAAAGGGCGGTGAGTGACATTGTCTACATCGGTTACTAATTCAACAACCAGAGTTTCAAGAACGTTTATCTCCTACTTAGCAATGACATCTTTCCTGTTTATTTTCAGTCGAATCTATGAAAGTCTCAGCTATGGCGAAGTCTCTGTCTTTATGCATTATATGTTCTGTGTACCATTAATAGGCGGAGCTATGCTACTCGGTCTGCTGCAACTTATACCTACTCTTTCACGTCTCTCTTATAATTTTTGGAATTCTGGCGTTGCAACTATTACAGCCGGTTGTCTTCTCCGAGGCATTATCAACCTATCTGGACGTTCAACTACCTTAGTTCAACCTTATTGGTACATCGGCGCAGGATTCTTAGTTCTATCGTTAGTCGGTCTTTTCATCAATCCATCCGCAAGCAATCATCGAAAAACGACCACTTAATCTACAAATTAATTGCAAGGGCACTTAACATCTTAGATGCCTTTTACTGTAGAATGAATTATTGAAAAATTCGGAAATTTCCAATTAGTTATCAAATCTTTTATCGTTTCTTTCATATCTATGATATAATGGGTAAAATAAGATAGGGAGAAGAGTAATGACTGAAAAAGAAACACTAAAAAACCTCCGTCATCGTAGCTCTGTCTACGATTCGATGGTCAAATCACCTAACCGTGCTATGTTAAGAGCAACAGGAATGACCGACGATAGTTTTGAAAAACCGATTGTTGGGGTTATTTCGACATGGGCAGAAAATACACCTTGTAACATCCACCTTCATGACTTTGGAAAATTAGCCAAAGAAGGGGTAAAAGATGCAGGTGCCTGGCCTGTTCAATACGGTACCATCACCGTTGCAGACGGAATCGCCATGGGAACGCCTGGTATGCGTTTCTCACTGACTTCTCGTGATATCATTGCTGATTCTATCGAGGCAGCTATGGGAGGGCATAACGTGGATGCCTTTGTCGCAATCGGTGGCTGTGATAAAAACATGCCTGGTTCTATGATTGCTATCGCCAATATGGACATTCCTGCCGTATTTGCCTACGGTGGAACCATCGCACCAGGAAACCTCAATGGTAAAGATATTGACTTGGTTTCTGTCTTCGAAGGAATCGGAAAATGGAACAATGGCGACTTAACTGCTGAAGAAGTTCGTCAGATTGAGTGTAATGCCTGTCCTGGTCCTGGTGGTTGTGGTGGTATGTACACTGCCAATACCATGGCTACTGCCATTGAGGTAATGGGTATGTCCATTCCTGGCTCTTCTTCTCACCCTGCTGAATCTCCTGAGAAGAAGGCTGATATCGAAGAAGCTGGTCGTGCTGTTGTGCGCATGCTAGAACTTGGCATCAAACCATCTGACATTATGACTCGTGAAGCCTTTGAAGATGCAATCACTGTTACCATGGCACTCGGTGGCTCAACCAACGCTACGCTCCATCTTCTAGCCATCGCCCATGCTGCTAATGTTGAATTAACACTGGAAGACTTCAACGATTTCCAAGAGCGCGTACCTCACTTGGCAGACCTAAAACCATCTGGTAAATATGTTTTCCAAGACCTCTATAATGTCGGCGGTGTCCCTGCGGTTATGAAATACTTGCTCAAAAACGGCTTCCTTCATGGCGATCGCATCACATGTACAGGTAAAACCGTTGCTGAAAACCTAGAGAATTTTGCAGACTTGACTCCAGGTCAAGATGTCATCATGCCACTTGAAAATCCAAAACGTGCAGATGGCCCACTCATCATCCTAAAAGGTAACCTTGCTCCTGAAGGTGCCGTTGCCAAGGTTTCTGGTGTGAAAGTCCGCAACCACACTGGTCCAGCCAAGGTCTTTGACTCAGAAGAAGAGGCGATTGAAGCAGTCTTGACTGACGAAATCGTAGATGGCGATGTAGTCGTTGTCCGCTATGTTGGACCAAAAGGTGGTCCTGGTATGCCTGAAATGCTGTCACTTTCTTCTATGATTGTCGGAAAAGGCCAAGGCGACAAGGTAGCTCTTCTAACAGACGGTCGCTTCTCTGGTGGTACTTATGGTCTGGTTGTTGGTCACATCGCACCTGAAGCTCAGGATGGTGGTCCAATTGCCTACCTCCGTACTGGTGATTTGGTGACGGTTGATCAAGATACCAAAGAAATCACCATGCACGTTTCTGACCAAGAAATCGAAGAACGCAAGAAAACAACTGTTATTCCACCACTCTACTCTCGTGGTGTTCTCGGAAAATACGCCCACACTGTATCCTCTGCCTCTAAAGGAGCCGTTACCGACTTCTGGAGACCAGAACGTACGGGGAAAAAATAAAAGAACTCGTAAATCCACAGGGAGGAAACTATATGGTCAAACTACAAGATTCGACCTCTCCTCTGACTTCCAATAAGCAACCGCATAAGGAAGAGAAGAGAAGAGAAGAGAAGAGAAGAGAAGAGAAGAGAAGAGGGCTGTAGTTCTAGCGGGGGACTATGGTTATATCCGTCAAATCGAAACAACATTGAAATCCTTGATTTTTCATAATAGTCATCTTAAGATTTATATTTTTAATCAGGATATCCCTAAAGAATGGTTTATTCATTATAAATCGTTACTAAATCAAATTGGTAGCGATTTAATCGATATAAAATTATTAGACGTCCCTCTAAATAGAGACTGGTATGCTGGTTTTTCACATATTACATACATGGCCTTTGCTCGATATTTTATTCCTCAATTTGTCTCTGAGGACAAAGTATTGTATCTAGATAGCGACATCATCATTACTGATTCCCTAGACAACTTATTCACAATTGACATTAGCCAACACTATCTAGCTGTCGTTCGAGCAACATTTGGCTACGGACTAGGTTTTAATTCCGGTATGATGCTCATTAACAACAAACGTTGGAAAGCCGAAAATATTACTACTAAATTAGTCGAAAAAACAGAACAGGAAAAGGATTCCATTCAAGAAGGTGACCAAACTATTTTAAACTTGGTTTTAGGTCACGAAGCAATTTGGTTAGATGATACCTATAATTTTCAAATCGGATTTGATCAAGGAGCCTTTTCCTATCGCCATCAGCATCTATTTGAACTCAGCTTAGACCCCTTGCCTAAAATTCTGCACTATATCTCCGGAGATAAACCTTGGAATACTTATTCTTCTGGACGTCTTCGTGAGGTATGGTGGCACTATCACTTCCTAGCTTGGACAGACATCCTGAAAAAATGGGAAAATATTCAAACAATGATTCCTAAAAAACACTGCAAGGGAAAATTACTCATAATCACCAATACTCATTGGTTGCAAAATATTGAATACCTTGTTAAACAGCTTCCTGATTATGAATTCCATATCACAGCTTTTACAGATGTCGCAAATAATTTAAAACAACTAAGTAGCCAAGAAAATGTCTTCATCTATCCACATATCATCGCTTATGTCTTAGTAGATATGATAAAAAATTGCGATATCTATCTTGATATTAACCATGGGAGTAAATTAGATGAATTGCTAGAGCATGTCATTGTAAATCAAAAGCCCGTTCTCTCTTTTGACAATATCGCAGCACCAATTTTTG
The DNA here is from genome assembly GCF_046032535.1 of Streptococcus suis. Taxonomy (GTDB): domain Bacteria; phylum Bacillota; class Bacilli; order Lactobacillales; family Streptococcaceae; genus Streptococcus; species Streptococcus suis_AK. The sequence goes on from NZ_JARQPL010000006.1 coordinate 24,764, forward strand.
AGAATTATTCACACAGACAAGTCTTCTCCTATCACCTTCCCGAAAACTTTGTTACTGCAGTGCGATTACTTAGCGAGTAAAAAAGGAGAAAAAATGAAACTAACTGTCGAACTATCCCGTTTCCGTGTTAAAGAAGGCAAAACCGCTCAAGTAGATGAATGGATGGCCTTTCTCAATGAGCACATGGAAGACACCCTTCTCACTCTTGAAGGAGAGAAAATGTATGTCGAAACCATCTTCCGCGAGGTATCGGACGGACGCGAATACCTCTATTGGTACTCTATCCAAGCAGAAGGGGGTATTGAAGTCGACGATTCAGAATCCTATATCGACAAAAAACATTTAGAATATTGGGAAGAGTGCATCGATCCAAGCTATGGTATGGTCGATTTGGATCCGCAAGTTATCATGATTCCCAATCCTGTTTATGAAACCATGGAAGAATTAGACAGACAGTACGATGAAACATTTAAAAAATGAGCTGCTCCACGCAACTCATTTTCTTTTTATTTCGGACTGATACCAAGTGTAATGCGTCCAAGTCGGCTGATACGGGTCATCTTCCAGGCAGGAGACCAGACAATCTCAACTTGAGCATCTTCAATGCCATCAATGGTCTTCAAGGCTGTAACAAGCTCTCCTGGCATAGTATCGGCACAAGAGCAACCTGAGTCTGTAAAGGTCATAATGACCTTACAAAAGCCAACTTCATCAATATTTATCTCGTAGACCAAGCCCAAATTATAAATATCCAATTCAATTTCCGGATCGTAAATAGATTCCAAAACCTCTACCAACTGTTCTGACAAAACAAGGGCTCGCTCATTGATCTGAATATCTTCTCTCATTTATCCAAACACTCCTAAAACATTTATAAAAAGTATTGTATCATAATTATTTGAAATATACTTGTCTTATCAGATGTTTTCATCTAGTTTTCAAAGTGTACGAACCTCTGAATTCTCACCTTGACCAATAGAAAAGATATACTTATGACCTTGAGTCAAGCTATGATAGAAGCCATGACCAGCATAAATCTGAAATACTTGCATTGTATCACTAGACTCATCTTTATAGATATGTTGATAATAAGGATTATCCGCAAAAACTGTCTTTAGATAGTCGTTCTCCACAGGTCTGGCAGTCCCTTCTACACGCACTACCTGGATAAGGTACCCTTCCTCAGAAATAGCAGTCATCGCAACTCTTTGATCCCCCATCAATTGATCATAGAAATGCGTTTCTGGGCTTGTCATAAAGAAAATCCCTTCTTCGTTTGCTGCAGTGATATGAGCATGACGAGCATGTGGATTTCCATACTCATCCAGAGTTGCAAAAACTCCAACCTTCATATCTTCCAAAATATGCATAATATCTTTTAGTTCCATGGTATCACCCCTTGAAAACACCTATTTTCTAAAGTATATCAAAAACAAGCGAAAATGTTAAGTGGGATATTGATAGAAATGGTGAAAGTGTTTCATGAACAACTCCCTACTGACAGAACCATTAAAGAAGGTAGCTATGTTTGCTTCATTTTCAACCTTCAAAGGTTCCTCAACCCTTTTGATTTCCAATTGGTATGGATTTGACTCTGAACCGATTATGACATCAATCAAAATCCGTTGTAACTATAAAAACTACCTAATTATAAAAAAGCGACTCTTGAGTGCTTTGAAACGTTGATATATCGAGGTATGTAAACGTTTAGAGAATTGGCTAACATTACGTGCTTTCTTAAGACCTGGTTGGAGCATTGTTTATTTCAACTAATTTCAAAACCTTTTAATATCAACGTTTTTACGGATTTTCAAAACAATATATTTCATCTAATTTCAATGAATGTCATCTGAATGGTGTGAATTTTACCCCCAAAATACACGAATTGAGCTAATTTATGCCGAAAAGTTCACACCATTGATAATTGCACAAATGAACAATATATGCTATCATGGAGACATAATGAAACACCCAAAATTTGAATTTTACACACGCCCAAACGGGCGGACAGAATTTGTCGAATTTCTACAAACCTTACCAACAAAAGATAAGCAAAAACTCCTAGCTACTATCAGCATGATTCAAGAACAGGGCTTGTTGGTTGCACAACGCATGGAATGGGTTAAAAAGTTAGATAACGGCATCTTTGAAATCCGATCCAAAGTATCCAGTAATATTCAGCGCGCCCTTTATTTCCATGTTGTTAACGATCGTTTCATCATCACGCATGGTTTTACTAAGAAAACACAAAAGACACCTACTGCTGAAATCAAGCACGCTAAGACATTGAAAAAAGAATTTGAGGAGAACAATAATGGCTAACATTAATTTTGATGATTTTTTGAATAAAGAACTGAAAAACGATGACTTCAAATCTGGCTATTTGGCAGAAAAAACTATCTTAGAGAGCGCTCTCGCTGTCTATAATGCACGCCAAAAGGCTGGACTTACTCAACGTGAACTAGCAGAGCTCTCACATGTTCCACAGTCAACCATAGCTCGTATTGAGCGAGGAAACAATACCAGCATCGAAACCATGAGCAAAATCGCTTTTGCTCTAAATCAAGAACTAACCATTAGTATTGGTTAGTTTCATCATCAATATATCACAATAACAGCACTCCTGATTGTATTTCAAGAGTGCCGTTTACTTTTATGTAGGGACATTTTTATGGCAATTTATTACAAAGTTACTTGATGATAAATCTACTTTTCTCCAATAAAATATCAATTGAATTATTAAAACGTTCAGTAAGTGTTAGATAAGCGTCTAGACCTGAGCAAACATCTCTGATAGCTTGATTTAGATTTCTTTCTAACCCGATGCTATTTTTTAGACTTTGCTTCATAGTTTTTACGGATTCGTTACTTTCTGATATTGCCCCTTGCAGAGGTAAAAAAGAGGTAATAAATGCTTTTAATTCATCAAGATTCTTATAGTAATTATCATAATCATATAGGTCAATCAAAAAAAGATTAACACTACAAAACGTCAATCTTTTTTAACATAGTTAGTCTAAAGTCAACCGGAATCAATCACTTCCGTTTTCGAGCAACCGGTGCCAGACCCAACAAACCAACTCCGATTAAACTCATTAGGCTGAATGTATCACCTGTTGACGGCAACGTCTTAGTTGCTGGCTTAGAGGCGTTCTGAGTCGTCATAGCCTTTGTGCTTGCTTGGGTAGTCACTGCAGCTGCTTTAGGAGCAACAGACTTATTAGAATCTGTATAACCTACTACTTTTCCAGTTTCATCAACAACAGGAACAGGTGTTCCATTATTGTCAACGATAGCTTTGTATTCTGCATCCAAACGTTCTTTAAGTTCTTTAGCAGCTACTTCTTCAAGGTAAGCATTGTAAGCATTCAAAAGGGCAGTGTAGTTTTCTTCGCTGATTGTTTGAGTCGCTTTCAAATCTGCAAGGAGAGCCAATTCTTTATTAAGAGCTTCTACTTTGCTTGTCAAACTTGCGTTAGCTTGATCATATTTGCTTTGTGCTGCTGCCAACAAGGCAGGTGCATTTTGCAGATTAGCTAGAGTAGCTTTTGATGAAGCAACTTGATTTTTCAAATTGTTCAAAGTAGCTACTTCTGTTGCCAACTCTGATTTTGCTGTTGCGAGTGCTGCTTCTTTTTCTGCAAGAACTGCTTTAGCAGTTGCCAATGTTGCTTGTTTTTCTTGAATACTTGCGTTCAAGTTAGCCACGGCTTCATTTGCAAGTCGAAGAGTTTCTTGCGTAGTTGCGAGAGTTGCCTGAGCTGTCGCCAATTTAATACGAGCAGCAGGTGCTTGTTCCGCAGTTGCAAGAACTTTAGAAAGTTCTGCTTGCGCAGTTGCAAGGGCTGTCTGAGCTGTTGTATTTGTATCTTTGGCAGTAGCAAGAGCATTCTGTGCTTTCTGGTTGGTAGTCAACGCAGTATTGTAAACAGATTGTGCCTGTTCGTAAGTGCTACGGATAGTCGCGCTATCATTTGGATTAGCGATAGCTGTGGTGCTGAAGGTATTCCCAGACCAGAGGTCAGTTGTGTCAATATCGTTCAAGTGGACACTGGTTGCACCTGCCACTGAAGAAATATCTACACCAAGATACGTTGCAGTAGCACGACTTGAAAGATCCAAACCTGTCACAGATGACGCGTGTAGCCACTCACGTCCGTTGTATAGGAAGTCAATCATAGCACGGTAGATAAGTGATTTTACATTATCTACATTCGTTCTACTTAGAAGGGTTTTCCAGGTGTTTAAATTCTCTCCAACCGTCACTTTAGTAAAGTAGTTTCCTGCTTTATCCAGAGCGGAGTCGTTGTGGCTGAATTCTACGATACTTTCCCATCCATAGTTATCTGCTACATATCCATCAGTTACCAAATCAGAAGCTTTTACACTGCTTGTAGTTACAGATGTAGAGACCGTTCCAAATTTAGCTCGAACTTGATTTACCAAGTCAGATGCAAATAAAGAAAGCTCTGTTAGCAACTCGTCAGACATATTGTTCACATCTTCAATTACAATCAACTTGTCATTCGCATTTGATTTGTAAGTATTTGCTGCTCGTAAACCTTCGTTGATCTCTTTTAATTTGGCAACTGCGGCTTTGTAAGCGTCACTACCATAGCGACTATCTTTATATTGTCTTAGAGCTTCTACATATTCATCGGATACAAAAATGGTATTAATTGAGTCATAATCCGCTTTTGCAGTTGCCAAAGCGCTTGTAGCAGAAGCCAAGGTCGCTTGTGTGCTCGTTGCAGTTGATTGAGCAGCTTCCAATGTTTCCGCTGCTGTGGTTGCTGCTTTTTGTGCAGATGTTACAGCTCTCTCTTTTTCAATGATAGAGATTGCACGTGCAGCGTCTGTTTCAAGAGCAGAAGCCAATTCATCTTGTGCAGTAGATACCGCAGTTTCAGCGGTTGTAACGTTGTTTTGAGCGGTTTCCTGAGCTGCAATCACTTTGCTTGCACCTGTTCCGTCAAGACTAGCTTGGGCAGAATCAACAACTGCTTGTGCTGAAGTTACCTCTGCTTGTTTAGAAGTAACATTTTCTTGTGCAGAAGAAACAACCGCTTCCTGTGTAGCAACAGCCGCTTCTTGTTCACTTACAACATTCTGTGCTTTAACGATAGCTTGTTCAGTTTCTGTCACTTTGGTTTCAGCTTCAGTTACCGCTTGTGATGCAGCAGCGATATTTTCATCAGTTGCATTTTCTGCAATTGTCTTCGCTGATGTCAATTCTTCTTTGGCTGTCGTTACAGCAACCGCTTCTGTATTGACCGCATGTTGCTGTTTTTCAACAACTGCTTCCTGAGTTGCGACCGCAGTATTAGCCGCATCCAACTCAGACTTAGCTTGATCTACTTCTTCTTTTGTAGGTGCTGATGTAGTTTCTGTGCTTTGGGCAGTAACCTCAGCGCTCTCTACATTTGTTTCCGGAACACTGGTAGTATCTACTTGTTCTGCCTGCACTACCACTCCAGTTGATGCAACTAACGGCACCAATAAGCTACTAACGATTAACTTCTTGTTCATATTGTTCTCCTATATTTTTATTATAAGCTATTATACCACAGATTGTCCTCTAGAGTCTATTTTTACAGTCCTTTTAAGACCTTTTAACTGTCCTTAAAAACATATATCCTTAGAGGATAGGAGGACAGGAAATGACCCTTGATCAATACGTTGCAAAACAAGTACAAAAGTTAAGAAAAGAATTTCAACTGACACAAGAGCAATTAGCCGAAGCAGCCAATATCGATGTGTCTTCGATCGCAAAAATTGAACGAGGAGAACGTTCAAACATCAAGATTAACACCTTAGAAAAATTAATTAGCGCCTTCAACATTTCAACAACAACTTTCTTCAATGACTATCAAACAATCGGCAAACCAACAGAGCCCTTACTTGACTCCTTGCAGACAAACTTATCAAATCTAAGCAGTAATAAACGCAAAGAGTATTTATTAATTTTCGATGCAATTCTAAAAGCCGGGGAAAATGATTAGTAGCAAATACACATAAACGAGCAGTGTGATACTGCTCGTTTTATCATTTATATTATCAATTATTTCGTAAATAATCTTCAATCCATTTTTCATATAATTTTGCAACTTCGAAAGAAGACATCGTTGTCGTAAGCGACTCTTTCATAAAATGCTGAAGATTATTTGTCATAGTGTCTCTATTGTTTACAAAGTAAATTCTTACTAGTGAGTACGTATCCAACATCGAAAAATCAACATACTTTTCTCTAAGTAGTTTAGCTAATATTTTATATAAACAAGATGTTTTTTCTCTTTCTATTAATTCAAGTGTACTTTCAATTAGTTCATAGCAAAAGAAGTTATTATGAAAGTATAAACAGAAACTATTTTTTAAAACTAAAGTTTCTAGAAAAGCATCTAATTTATTTCTACTTAAGTTTTCTTTACTATTAATAATCCGAGAAATAGTTGATTTATCAACCATCCTCTCTCCAGCACCAAAATCATATACCGTTAACCCTTTCTCTCTCATTTGCTTTCGAATATTCCTACCTAAATTTGCTAAATAATTATTTTGAATGTTATTCATATGAAATACCTCTTTCTTACGCTGAAATAGTTAATAAAAAAAGCACCTTTCTAAGTTGAAAGTGCTCAACATATATATAAAAACTACTAATCTTCAGCGTTAAAATTAGTAGTTTTTCAATCTAATTTCAAAATAATTCCTCCTGTTGTACAAAGTTTGATCTGTATATTATCTTTTGTTATCATGCTACAACCCTCCTTTCAAAAAAACATTGACCAAATTTAGTACATAAAACAAAAAAGCCCCCTAGAATCCGTTTCAGAGCATGACAAAAAAGCCATGATTGTGACCTAATTTTCTAGGTCTACTGAAACGCTCCTAGATAGAGCAAATAATGTCTCCTCCTGTGTTATTTCATCAAAAAGCATACTTCCAATGAATAACAATCATCGTCATAATAGCATGTAGGCTGAACATAAACCGGAAAACAAGCCATAGCCTTGTACCCATCTGTTTTCCTTGCTCAATAACCATGATCAACTAACCAACAAGAACACCTTCGGTTTTCTCTTTAACAGCTAATCAATCTACCATCACAGGTTTTTTCACAACACACGTGTGTTGTAGCATGAATGGCGATGCTGTAATAAATACTATTTACACTAACAATTATAGCTATGAAGCAAAAAGATTGCAACAGCAAATTCAGTATCATACAGAATTTCAAATGTTGGATTTTTATTTTTGTTAAAGTAGTTATGTCAAGGCCGAGACAAAAATAATTTTTTACGAGGTAACATCAATGAAAAGAAAGAACAGACAAGCTGGTTACTCAGCAACAGTTGCATCTGAATACATCGATTTCAAACAAGCTATTTATAATATCAGTACAAAACTAGAACCTGTTTTGAAGTTTGAAAATAAGAGACCAACTGGTGAAATTGTCGCTTACAGAGCTTGGTTTACTCAAAAAGGTCTACCTCCTTTTTCTGTGAAATTTACTACCGATGTTGACTTACCAGCCTACATGTCTATCATTCAATTTGATGATTTGCAAGCCTGCGAAGTTGGTAATAATGTGTATTTCAAAGCAAGAGACGTTAAAGAGATTAAATGATGAAAAATAATCAAATAGAACAATATCTACTTCAGAGCCTGAACATGGCTCTGGGTAGTTTAATTCAAGGTGAGACAAGCTATTCCAATAGTTTTTCTATTAAGGTCCAGGAAGATGGCTTTCTATTTATTCCACGTATGCCTGCTAGCTTTATTATAGATGATAGTCTTTATCAAAAAATCTATCTTATTGCAAACGCTACACTCTTCCCACAATACACGCTGCTTAAACAAAATTCTGCGTATTTCATCGCACTAGAATCAGATGATATACATACACAAAGAGGGCTCTTTTTCCCTTGGGTAATTGGGATTTCTGAACGACTGATTATCCCAAATTTGGAAAGTTTTGTTCAAAAACAGAATAAGAACATCATTCCAATAATGAAAAACCTCAAAATTAACTATGAAAATATAACATCAATTGCAATTGCAGGAAATTCTGGATCTGGGAAATCTTATGCACTCACTTATTTTTTAACACTACTAAAAAATTTCTCCGATTTAATAATCGTTGATCCAAAGTTCGATACACCCTCGAGATGGGCATTTCAATACAATGTACCATGCATCTATCCAAGTTTTAGTCGCTCTAAATCTGATTTTGTATCTCAAGTCAATGAAGAACTCAGTAAAAGCTTGAATATTATATATGAGCGACAGAAATTACTTTTTGAAAATCCAAACCAGAAATTCAAGCATATTACCATCGTCATAGATGAGGTATTGGCACTTTCAGAAGGGGTGAACAAACAAATTCGAGAGTCTTTTTTCTCATTAATTACACAAATAGCCTTATTGGGTCGTGCAACTAAAGTGCATTTGTTACTTGTTAGTCAACGATTTGACCACACTACACTACCAATCTCTGTTCGTGAACAACTAAATGTACTTATACAAATCGGAAACATCAACAAAAAAACTACACAGTTTTTATTTCCAGATTTGGATCCCGAAGGTATCGTTATTCCAATTGGAAAAGGGACTGGATTGATTCAAGTTACAGATAGCGAACACCCCTATCAAGTGTTACCATTACTATGTCCAACATATTTTACAAAGAAAGGAATACTTTAGTGTCTAAAAAGAATAATTACTTTCATATAGCTTTCAATTTAATTATTTTATTACTTCAAATATCGATATTAAGCTGCATTATCAATCTGATAATGCAACAAATAAGTATTCAAAACGTAGAAAAAATCCTATTTCTAGGAGATACAAAATTTTTTGGTTATATCAGACTACTTTATGAGAGCAGTGGAATATTGAACACAATTACTATAACCTCTTTATCATTGATTATTGTATTATTATTTATTGAAATCGCACTTAGGATCATCAAAGATTCACCAATAAATTTGCTAGTTTCAATCTATAAAACTTTAAGGATGAGATGGTTTATTTATAAAGTAAATAATAATACATTGGAACAAAATAAGTTCACAATTTATAACAATGCAGTCAGTCATTGCACAGTAAATGTTCAAAATCAAAGCATCAAAGTAGCACTTCGATTACCTGCGAATGTTGATTCAGTAAAATTATATAAGCAAGCAGAGCCCATTATTTTTGAAGAAGTCGTAAATAATAACCCTAACTATTACTTCTCTTCTCCTATGAGAAATGGTAGATGGATGCAGATTTTCGGTTCAAAACGATAAAAAAGCAGGGCTTGTCTCACAAAGTGACTGACAAAAGCCCTGCTTTTTCACTTGATTCACTGGGGTTACTACGACCCCCAGTGAATCAATAATCATTAATCAGAAAGGAAAATAATGTCAAAAGAAAAACGTTCTAACAAATGGGCCTTCTTACTTTATCAAGAAAGTACTCCTGATAATTATTTAGAAATCCTTGAAGAAATTCATGTCCCATTTGTGCTAAGCCCTTGGCATGATAAAGATGTCAATAGACAAACTGGAGAGTTTAAGAAGTCGCACAAACATGGTGCTTTGTTCTTTGATTCCTTAAAAAGCTACTCTCAAGTTTCAGAACTTCTAACAGAAAAACTAAATACCCCAGCACACGTAGAAGTGATACTATCTCCAAAAGGAATGTATGACTACTTTGTACATGCTGAAAATCCTGATAAAACTCCATACAAACTTGAAGATATTGAATCAGGTTGTGGTTTTGAGTTAGACAAATTTTTAATTAGCAATACAAATGATCAGTTTCTCGCAACTATAATCGATCTCATTGAGGAATATAATTTTACAGAATTTAAGACTCTGGTGAACTTTGCTAGAGATAAAGAACCGATGTTATTGTCACTGATTGTAGATAAAACATACTTCTTTGCAAAGTATCTTGATTCAAGACGTCATTCAGAAATTATTAGAAAGGCTCGAGATGATGCAAGTCATTCTATCAGATGAACAAGTTCATCAAATTCAGCTCTTAATTGCTGACTTAATCAAACGGGAAATTGAAAATAGGTTGGGTAACAGCAATCTTAGTAGTCCATTTTTGAATAAACAACAAGCCTGTGACTATCTAGGAATTTCCAACAATACACTTGATTCTTGGATAAAAAAAGGATTACCAGTGATTCGAATCGGAAAAACGGTTCGATTTGATAAAACTGAACTCAAGCGCTGGCTACAAAATCAGTAGCATTCTATCCGTGGTTTGATATAATAAAGCCACGGTATTTTTCTAGCTCAATTCACAAGGAGAATACTATGTCAATTACTAAAACAAAAAATGGAACTTATCGCTTACGTATTTATATTCCAGAAGAAGCTAAATCTTCACTTGGAATTGATAAAAAAGTGATTGAGAAACGTTTTAAGTTAAGGAGTGAAGCAAAAAAATACGAATTCGAACTACAAAACAAAATTGATAAAATACTAAGCGGAGAATCAACTCCATTGGAAACAAATGGGGCAATCCTCTTCTCAGACTTTTATCACAATGTTTGGTGGGAATCTTACAAAGCAGGTCAAACAACTTCTACAACTAAACCACCGTCACAAGCAACAATTGACGGTACTGAAATTGTTTTTAGAAAGCATATCCTACCCATGCTTGGGAATTATTCCATTGACTTTCTCAACCAAAATAAACAAGTCGTCTTGAACCTATTGACTCAAAAAGCCGAAGAGTATGCAAACTTTAAGGTCATTAGAAGCTATGTCAATTCTATCTTTGACTGGGCTGAGGAATTGGAATATATCGAGACAAACCGACTATCAAAAACAATAAGTCGAATTAAGGCTACTAAAAAAATTAATCTGCAAGAATCTAAGCGTGATGAGGATTTATATCTTTCACAAGCAGAACTTCAAGCATGGTTCACAGCATTTGAAGAAGACCTAGAAAGCGGAAAGCTCTTTTTCAAAGATTATGTACTATTCTATACTACTTTTTTCTTAGGGGATAGAAAATCCGAGAGCTACGCTTTGCAATGGAAACACATCAACATTAAAAAACAGGAAATTCAATTAGTTCAAGCCTTGGATAAATACAAGAATCCTAAATCTACTAAGGGAAATAAGAAAACAACATTTCGAATTCCTAATGAACTTACTGACCTTCTCCAATCTTGGAAAAAACAACAGAAAACCGAACTAGCCAAATTCGGCATTATCCAATCTGATGAACAATATGTATTTACCTATATCGACATGAAAGGCAATGTGAATAGCCCCTTACACGCTGATTATCTCAATAACAAAATGAAGTCAGTCAAACGCCGTCACAAGGAGCTGTCTCATGCAACACCGCACAAATTACGCCACACTGGAGCAACACTAGCTAAACAAGCAGGAACATCACTAGAGGCTATTTCTGAAGCTCTAACACATAGTGACACTATTACAACGAAGACTTATGTCAATACTTCAAATGTCATTCCAATGGCTGTTGGCGAAATCGCCTATCGTAATCTTAAAAAGTAATGGTGTGAATTTGGTGTGAAAAGTGGTGTGAATTTTGCTAAAAAATCATCAAAAAACACCCCATGGTGTGAACCATGAAGTGTTGTTCTGCTGTATTGTAGCTGATTCTTAACGTTTAGAGAACTGGCTAGCTTTACGAGCCTTCTTAAGACCTGGTTTTGGGTTCCAAAAGTAAAATCTCAATAAAAGCCTATTAAAGCAAACTTTCAAATAGATTACCAAAAACTCGTTTTCGGAGCTTATATAGTTGAGAAATGGATAAGCAAGTCGTCATAGAATGACTTGTTTTTTTATTCCCTGATTCGAGTTATTTTAAATACTAATCACTGCTCAATATTTATCTTTAATTCCCTAAAATTTACCGGTTCAAATGACTTTATATGCAAAATACCTTCTAGCTGTAATGGTAATTGCTTAGAGACCAACCTGCCTATAAAAGGTTGACTTGGCGTAATAGAACGCTGCAGAATTCCAATTTGCATTTTAAATGCTTTCTCTCTACCATCACTTAATTTCTTATATGTTTCCCCTTGCATACTCCGGTATATCGTTTCTGTTAAGGGACGAACTTCATATGAGTCAATTGGATTTTTGCAAACAAAACCAAAAGATGCATCACTTTCCACAAAATGTGTAGTAAAAATTTTAAACTCAACCTCATTAGTTGATATATATTTAATAGAAACTTGTAAATTCTCTATATCAGGTAAGGGTGTATATCTCGAACTGCCACTTATCACACTTCGCATTTGTTCAATAGTATTATCTAATCCTTGACTAAATAAATCAATGTAGTATACATCTGTTAAAATAGCTGGTATCTTGCAATCAGAAACCTTTATTGGGACAAATTTAACTCCCTCATAGAGAGACTTAGTTAGAGCCGCTTGCCATTCTTTTTTGACCATGTTGCTATTCAAGCTATTTGATGATAGAAAATAAAAAAATGTTGTAACTTTTTCAAGCCTTTCATCCATTTTGCCTATAATACTATCTCCTGGTTGCATAGACCATTTATCGTAGAAAATATTATCTCGTCCAAACTCAATCTCTAATCGTTTAGCAATCATATCTACTACATCTTGATCTCCGTGATTATAACTAATAAAAATCATCTCTTCCTCTTTCCATTCCTCATCTAGATACTTTTCACCTATAATCAAAATTATCCAACATATTGAATAATTTGGTGCCCTAGCAACACTGTATTCTACTGTATCCTACTGCGTTCTACTGCGTTCTACTGCGTTCTACTGCGTTCTACTGCGTTCTACTGCGTTCTACTGCGTTCTACTGCGTTCTCAGTATAAAATGAAATCTATTTTGAAGCAAGAGTGTAGTATTGATTTTTGTCATTTTTACTATTGCCATACCATTTCAAGAGTCCTTGATCTGTCAATTTTTGCAACACTTTTCCTATATGACGTCTGCTTCTACCAGTCAATTCAACAGCTTTTGCCGTTGTCATTCTCTCGCCTGAATTATACATATAGTGGATAATAGCCTGCTCGTCTGCTGTTAATGCACCAAAATCAGAGAACTGTTTTTCCAAGCTGTCTCTTGTACGGAGATGTCGGCTGACAATGTTGTTCTCAAGCGTCAGGACAACCTTATTCCCAGGTTCTGAGAATTTAGGTTCATGTAGAAAAGCAGATTCCATCTCCGAGTAGATACGTTTAACACCTTCATTCATCTCACGTACCCAACCGAACTCTGTCAAGGTTCTGGCAATGCGAGGGTTTCGTGAAAATCGTTCATGCTTGATATTGTCAACGGTGACGATATTGGGTAATTTCCCTGGGCTATGAATCTCTAGTCGATCATCAAACATAAGCACACGAATGTGATCACCATAGACAGAATAATCACGGTGAGTTACAGCATTGACAACACCTTCAAACCAGGCAAATTCAGGATACTCAGGCAAAATTTGGAATTGCCCATTGTCATCCAAATACTGAAATTCACGAAGCTGAGTACGAATAAAATCTCGTACCTTGATAATCAAAATTGGGAGAGCATCATCAAAGGTTACTTCCTTGATAACATTAAAACTACTTCCAGTTCCCATATCTGTACCATCAAATCGCTGGAATCGGACACGCGCTTGAGGGAAGAATGCTGACGGATATTTGCCAAAGAGTAAAATTGCTGCCTTGGTTAATTTCCCATTGATTAGAAATCGACGTGCTTTAAGGATTTCTTCCACAGAACGCTCTGATATATCAAAACGATTTTTAAAATCCTGAACCAAGCTATCGTCAATATCTTTCAGACGGGCATCAGGGACGACCTCATCTTCAAAGAAGCGTTGTCCTTTATCATAACTGAGTTGAGTTCGTTGCTCATAACTCAACTTGACAGATTCATCTCCTTGACGAAGATAGACATCATCATTTGGTGCTGCAATCACACGATTTGATGACAATTCCACAGTGATAACTAAAATGAAATCTTCTTCACCCTTATGATTGATTACAGGGATTTCCTCAAAAGATAAATCCAAAGGAGTCTCACGCATCTCACGGTCAATCTTTTTAAAATCGTCTATGGGATAAGCCCTGCCGTCCTTGAAACCAGTGATAATATTATCCTGTTTCTCGTCCTCAATACCAATAACCAGTTGACCGCCATCCGCATTGGCAAAAGCAATCAAGTGTTTGAGAAGTTCAGACGGTTTCTTTCTGGCTGATTTTCGATCTAGGTATTGGTTTTCTGGTGAGAATTGGTAGTGGGATAGTTTACAAAATAATTCATCCTTATCTTTCAATATAAAAGCACCTCCTTACCTATGTTTCCGACTATAAATTCTATAGCTATCTCCTTCTTGATGATAGGAGGCAATTTTTTTGTTTGTCTTAAGGTATTCAAGAATCAATTCATTATAGCCGGTTATTTCTACTTTCGGTTTTTTATTATCTGTTAAAGAGGTAATAATTTCCATTAGTCTGACACTATTCAATAAAGTTAAAAGTTCAGGATAACTAAAATCATCAATATAGTTCGCCAATACAAGTCGACGGTGTTCAATATCTATGGCTGTATCCTCGATGACTTCATAGAGCAAACTTTTATCAACTGAATCGATTTCATTTAAAAACTCAGAAATATAATCAGCAAATATTTTTCTAAATATTGATTTCGTACTAATCGATAAAATTTTATAATTAGAGATAAAAAATTTCAAATCTTCTTCATCAAATTTATTTTGCAAGATATAGTCAATCACCGCTGTAGAATAGTTCTTATCCGATAGGGATATGCTACTAGGAAATTTATCAATAACTTTAAATTTATCTTCATCAGTTAGCACTTCATCAAGAAGACTTATCATTTCACTTTCGTGATAAACATCCGTATCCTCCACATTTTCTAAAAGATACTCATCAATATATTCCATCAAATATTCAATAACATGATTTTGATAATTATCTCTGAGGAAATTTAATGTATTTACTGAAAATTTATCCGATATACTTCTTGTACTAATTAGAATTGACATTTTTTCATCAGCAATATTTGCCAACTTAAATTCTGTAAAACACCATCCCAATTTTGAAAGAATCTCTTTGTATTTATCATTAGCTAATTGGTTACATTTAACGGTTTCTTCAAAAAATTCTTCTTGAAATTCATCTGAAAATCCCTTGAACTCTGTTTGTAAAAAATCCAAGTGCTCCCCGTTATTTACAAATTCAATCAATCGATCATTCCAACTATGATATTCACAGAAGTAATCTAGAATATTTTTCGTACTAAATCTTGCTTTATTGAATGCAATAGCTGCGTCCTTGATTATAGCATCATCCAATTGTTCAAAATCCAAAATATTATTTTGGACTCTCTTCAAGTACTCTATTCTATTATCACTGGTTACTTCGTTATGATTAAGTAAATAATACATATCTAGCCACTTATCACATAAATTATCGCTCATATAGGGTATAAACTCTGTTACAAATCGGTCAATATTTTTTTCAATATAACTAAAGAGCTTATCAAACTTTCTAACAGTCGTAATTGGTTGTTTTATCAAACTGTCTTGTTTAAAATTATCATCCAAATAAAAAGCTAAACTTCGAACGTTTTTAACATTAACATCATAAAGATTATTGTCATAAACAAAATCACTCATCACTTTATGGCTATCTTCAAAACTTAAATCTTTAATTTTAACTTCCATAAACTTCAAATTATCTTGAATCTGAGTATTATTGAGGAGCTCGTTAAAATTATCAATAATTTCTTGGATATCTGACCAGTTACTATTTACAAAAGAGTTTATTACCTCTTGTAGTTCTTCTTGCCAACCGACTTTAGAAAAGTCAATAAATGATAACAGTAAAACAATTATCTGAATTTTTTCTTTTTCAAGAATGTCATCAGATGTCAAAAGTAATTTTAATGTTTCCTGATTTAAATCAGTTAAGTAGAGCAGGACAGAAATTTTTGCTGCAAGAGGTCGTGAGTTTTGTTGTAAAAACTTGTTAACAAATTTTACATTAGTCTCTGATAAATAACTTTCCAATCTTTTCTTACTTTCTCTCTGTAAAAGATATTCAAACAGATCAAAATTTAAGGCATAAATTCTCGTAAAATCGGAGTCATCAAGTCTTTCATTGACTTCTGCAACTTCTATCAAAGAATAATCCCAGTCGAGTTCAATCTCTCCTTGCACCGCATTTAAAAACTCTTTATCCTGCTTCTTCAGGCTATTAGGGTAAAAATAAGTAATATAGTCTGGAAAACTCTCATCTATATAGCCATTTCTCAATAAATGCATGATTAGAGAGTTTTTCTCTTTCTTTAAGTAGGAATATTCTTCCATTATAGTATCGAAAAAATGACGGTTAATGAGTACAGATAACTTTTCTGATTTAATATTTTCATACTCTTCGCGTAATTTTTCTAAATTAGAATTCAACTCATTAAGATGATTTTGATTATCTAAAGCACTCAACCGCTCTTGAAAACTAATATCATTCATCGGGAATATATCTTCTAATTCTTCTTTTCGACCATTTAGCTGAGAATAATAATCTGCTTTAACTGATTCAATTTCAGCATCTTCCGATAGAATTTCACGTATAAAATCTAGCCTATTAGGAAATTGACTCTCGGTTTTACCATTTACTCGAATAGCTACCCTTCCCTCAGGAACCTTCAGATACGTTGAATAAAGTTCAAGTTTATTCCTAGAAAATTCTTGTTCAGAAGAAATTATCTTTTCTTCTATTTTCTCAATTTCTGCTGATTTTTTATCTAGATTACGCTGTCTCAAATTATCAATCTTACTAAAAAGTTGATGAACAAATCCTGAGTCTTTCTGGAGTAATGAAAAATCTTTAGGAAAAATATTTTTATAAACAATGATTGCAAAAATTTTATCTGATGAAAGATTCAGCTTATTATTATCATTTTCTTTCTGACTAAATAAGTTATTCTTATATAAAACAAACTCATTACAGATATTATACGCCAGTCTCATATCATCAATGTAAATCGCCACTTGTTTTAACATTGTTTTACTAACACTGTGTGCTTCACCTAAATTTGTTAGTATTTCTCCTAGTTTTTCACCTGAATTAGATGAGGTAATTACTGGAATAATTGGAATGATGAAATCAAAAAATTTAGTTCTATCTTGCGAAGTAAACATATCATCTTTGATAAGATAGATGAATAAAAGTTTCTTTCCATCTTTTCTCTTATTATTAACAAGCGTATTTATTTCTCTTAGTTTCTCAAAGATTAGGTTTGTTTCAAATCGATCAATATCTTCAAAGATGACAATATCACTCTGACAGTTATCAAAGAGATATAAAACATCATCTAAATATTTATCAAAATAGGAGTCTTCTTCACTTTGAAATACTTCAATATCTCCAGAAATATTTGCCCCACGAAAAGAAAGATTTTTGATTAATCGTCTTTTTAACTGTAATTCAGATAATTTATATACTGCATAAATCATATTGCACGTTAAAATTAGATAAGCTAACAAACGAATAATACTCCCAAGGTGAGGAAAGTTTGGAAATCCTTCTCTAACTAAAATGGCTAATTGAGTATAATTCCATAGAAACATAATCGGCAATAAGAATAGTAGGAATGCAGTAGATAGTTTAAGAATTTCGGAAAATAATGGGTTTTTCTTAGACTTGAAAATAGTCATCGGGATATACTTTGCATCAATCTGATGTAACAATTGATTAATTATTTTCCCCTCAATGATATTAATTTGCTCCAGCGAATCACTATTTTCAATCTGCCCTTGAAATATTTCCAATTGAGCATTGCTCCCATTTTCAAGGTGATTCAGAGAAGAAAAGTGTGCCAACGAGATATGTAATGGTTTAAAACTTCCATTTTTACTTTTATAAGTCTCTATAAAACTACTTTTACCTGAACCATAATTTCCAGATATCGCTACATTCTTAATACCTTTATCTTCTAGTGCATAATTCATCGCTGCTTCATGCGACGCATCGATATCAACATCGTTTAATGGTGTTAACTTATTAAATTTAAATTCTGTCATCTACACCTCTGTTTTCAAATTTTCCTTACTCCATCTCCTTCACTTTACTTTCTATAAAGTCAATTTCTTCTTGAGAAAGTCCATATTTTCGGTAGAGTTGCACGTCTAACTCAGCGATTGATTGTGACCAATCAATGTCCGAGTTAGACGTAAAGTCTTGGAGTGGGACTTTCGCCCATTTATCTCTTGTAGTAGCTTGCGTAATCTTCAAAACTCCCAACATGGCTCGAGCAAACTTCGTTTTGATATACTTCAAACAAGCCTCTGCTTCCTCTTTGGTTTCAAAACCACCAATAGACAAAAAAGTCTCAGTAGCCCCGATTAGGGGTGCCCCGATTAGGGGTGTTGAAATTACTTCACCAATAGCTCCACTTCCGTTAGCTTGTGGGAAGAACACCTTGTATTTTCTAAAACTTTCTGGTGGATTTAGATAATCTTGGTTAATCCATCTGTATGTCCGATTCAAATTTTCCAATCCAAGTATTTGCACATCATTGTCAGATTGCTTTTTATCAAAATAGAGGATATCAGACAAAATCTTAAACGCACCAGAACCAACATCAAATTTGTGCCCTTTTGATTGGATATCTTCGATTTCGGGATGGTCAATGAGAGCTTTTTCTGATAATTTGTACACCCCACGTCCACTAATAATACTATCTAGGGTAGCTTTAGTCAGCGGAGCAACCTTATGTAGAATATTATTTAGGGCATCAAACGCAGTAAATGTTTCAATAGCACCAAAGTTTACATTAGCATCACGAAAAGTGACAGCAACTCCACCTTTGATATCGGTATTCGGGAAAATATTTGCTGAATTTTGTTCAAAGTAAATCACTTTGAGATGTTCATCTTCTAGCATTTTCTTATTCCATGCCTTAGGTGTACTTCCTGCATTGAACAAAAAGCGAGCTGGAGTAATCAGAACTGCTTTATCTGCCACCTCATAAGATAAGTCCATAAATTTATGATAAATAGGTGGAGCAAATGTAGAATTCTCCCCGATTGTCTCTTCCTGATACGGAGGATTTCCTATCACTACATCAAATTTCACCTTGTTAAATGCCTCCTCAACTAGTTTTTTACCTTGTTCACTATCTGTTTTTAGGGTATCTGTCAGGCATTCAATGTAAGTTACATTGGTTTTGTACTTCCGATAGCCTGTCAGTGTACGTTCGGTAATGGTTTTTGCCATTGGTGTTTTGGCAATAGCGTAGATATTATTCGCTAAAATCTCTTGATAGACTTGGTCAGCTTCAAAATGGTTGTCATCATTTTCTGCCACTCTTTGATAATACAAGCTAATGGCGCTATGAAGAGGGTAGAGACCTGTCTTCGAGTTAATGTCTAAGATTTTCGTATCTCGTTGATAGATTGATGGAGTCACTTCATTAGACACCCAGTGAAGATTTGACCTCGCACCATCTGTCGCCGACTCAAAGTTATCATCATAGAAGTTCAAACCACCGACAGACTTAGATACTTGGAGATTGACCACGCGCCATGGTGTCAGTACCGTTTCCTTATCAGGGTTTTTAAAGGTCCCAAACAGCTCCGCAATCCGCTCCGCCCGCTCGATGAAGTCCAGGTCATCAAAGGATTTGGCACGCTGACGAATGATACGACCCGCTTCGATAAAGACCTCAGCATCATAATACTTGGTAATCTCACTAAACATTCCCTTGGTGAAACCTTTTGGCATGAACTCTTTCCACGATTCATCATCCACCTGCTTGATAAAGTCTTGAATGGTGATATCTTTTGATAAATCGACCGCCATGCCGTAAATCATCATCGGAATACGGATAGAAACCCCGCGTAAAATAGAAATCATATTTTTCCGCTGTTTCTTAGCTTCTTTTTGCTTTTCGATAACCTCTAGATCTTCTGCTGTTCGTTTAGCTTTTGGTTTCTTTTTAGCTTTTTCAGCTTGCTCATGCTCTTCAGTTGTCAATCCATTTTCATTGATTACAACTTTCTTAGGCGTCTTTTGACTCTGTGTCTTACCAACAATAGCATTGAGTTTGGTAAACATGCTTGCATCATCAGCAGTTAAAGTTAAAAGATTGTCATTATATAGACTGTCGTCTTCAAAACCTGACCGCACTGCCTTTTCAGCATAAACTTTCTTGAGCTGTGTCAGCATTCTATCCACATCGTAGGTCTTCATTCCATTGTCTGAAGCCCCTAAGATTGGCATAAAGTTTAGAAGACGAGCCATAGCTTGCTTTTGTGCTTGCGTATTTTTCTTCCCTACACCTGAGTTAATCTGGGCACTCTCCGCCATGACAGTCAAGGCTCTATCAGGAGCAAAATCAAAAACATAACAATTCGTCTTCATTCCCAATTTCTCATGAGAAAAAGGCGTCTGGGCACGAAAGGCAGCTTGTAGGTAGTTCATGGCACTATTGGTATTTGACAAAAACAAGACGGCTGTCCACTCTGGGATATTAACACCTGTAGTTAGTTTACGAACCGTCAAGGTAATGGTTTTTGTCTGCGAAGGGTCTTTACCAATAGCAGAACGAACTTTCTCTATGTCCGCATCGTTAGCAATTCCATCATCGCTACTTGCTCCTCGAACAACGTTAACAATTTTATATTCTTTCCCGAAAATAGGGTGTTCTTTAAGCAAGTCCTCAAAAGCATTAGCTTCTTTAACACCTGGCATAAGCCAAAGCGTATGACGCAACTCTTCACGATAAGACTTCGTTGAAAAAGGGTAGTTCGTACGACTATCTGGATGTGTGATATTATCTAAGAATTGGCGAACCTCTTGCTTATAAACAAGTTGACCATCCTCAGCCACACGGAAAAATTCCCTAAAGTTGAACGATTTACTCTCATCAGAAAAACGTTCCTTATGCTTCATTTCAAAAGTGTACATCGATACTTTTGGCAAAGTTTCATAAGGATTTGGCTCACTTGGACGTTCTAATTCCCACTTCTTCTTAGCCTGTTGTTCCATGACATAGTCCCAAGTATAGACTTGCTCCTCGTCAAATTGATCCAAAAGATTGAAAGGTGTCCCCGATAGTTCAAGTATCTTTGTATGCTCTTTGACCAATTCTTTCATTACCGAATCACTAAGCTCTGTCTGAGTCCCCTCATGCGCTTCATCAATGATGATCAAATCCCAATCCACATCTGCAAAATCTTTCAGATTGGTTTGTCCGCCATTGTACCGAAGCAATTGGATTGAAGCGAAATACACAAAAGGTTTCTCACCTCGCTTCAGGTTTTCAAGCGTTTCTCCTTGATTGACTGAGCCATAATCATACCCATCAGCGCTCATCTTCATTTTCTTGAAATCATCAAACCAAGAATCCGCCACAACAGGACGATGAGTCATGATGAGCACTCTTTGAAAGGCTTCATTCTTGACCAATTGCAAGGACGTCAAGGTTTTACCAAAACGCATTTTAGCATTCCAGAGCATTCGGTCTTTTTTCTTAAAGACTTTTTGCGTCTGCTCGACCGCTGCCTCTTGTTCTGGACGAAGGGTGATAACTGGTTCTTCAATAAATGATTCTTTGGCAGTAATATTTAGATAATTTCTACCTTCTTTAACAGCTTTAATAGCAGCCTTAGCTGTCTCTAAATCCGTCTTGAACCACTCTGTTCCTTCCAGTTGTTCAGCCTGTTTAATCCCTGAACGCTTCAAGACATTATGCACATCATAATCATGGAACCAGGACTTGGTCGCCTTTTTGTAAGCAAGCTCTACCCAACCAAGCGTATAAGGCAGACCAGATGTTTTCATGTATTGATTAATACGTTTTGGGGCAACAGTACGTAAAAAGTCACTATTTGGCGACCAATCTGTCTCAATATCATCCGAAGAAACGCTACCCTCACCAATTTTTTGAGTCCCTTCGAAGGCATTAAATAGTCCACTTTCATTGTTAACTGTTTGAATATAGATAAACTTCCGTTCAGCCGTAGTGTACATTTCTTGTGCTCTCGGTTCTAAAAACTGACCAATTGCACTGGCTTTAATATCCGGTTCAATATAGGTCAGCATGACCCAAGCTAGTATGTCAAAGACTTGTTTTAGTGATTTTAGGGCATTTTCTTTTGTCGCATCTTCTGGATTAAGGACATGGGCAGAATTATTCCCTTTTCCCTTGATATCATAAAAGTGATCAACGATTGTTTTATTGGGAATAAAATCTCTTATCTCTCTTAGTACATCGTTAAAGGTGGCGCGTTCACGAATATTTAAATATTCTCTATCGGCAACCAACCTCGCTGTATTCTCAGCAACTTTTCTTACCTTAGTTAGCGTGCCTTCATAGTCCCCATGTGTATAATTTTCTTCAGCCATATTTATGGTTCTAAAAAGCTCGGCTGTATCTATATCAATTGCCAAAAAATCAAAATTTGAAATCATAGCCTAATCTCCTAGTAAATACACTTTTTGAATGGTTATCTCTTTTATCGTATCTGCTTTTTTAACAGATTCATTCTCAATCATAAATTCATCATCTATATCAAAAAAACTCAGTTGTCCTTCCACGACTGTCCGATCGTCTTCTACTTCCTTACCCAAAAGTTCTGAAAGTGCAAAAGGAATTTTTCTTACCAAACTTGGATGACCTTTGACCAGTTGCCACTCATTGAACCTGATAGGCTCCCCTGTAACTGGATGCTGCTGAGTCAAAGTATTTCCTCTCACAATATTTTTATGAATAAGATAGTGTGCTGATTGATAGATATCATTTTTACTATTTAGTCTAGTTCCAAAAGCTTGCTCGTACCAGTCTAAATAACAAAGAAACATCCGTGAACGTGCCACTTCCAAATTATCTTCTAAAAACTCTATGCCATAGATGGACGAGAGAGCAACTAAAGACTTTGTTTTCCAATTTCGTTTGTCATACTGTCTGACCACAGCCTCTAGCTTTCTCTCTAAAATTGCTTGCAAAAAATTTCCATCGCCTGCAGATGGCTCTAAAAAGGTCTTATATACACTTTCACAAGCTTCTTTCACTCCAGGAGTATCCAGCATTTTCTGAACCATCCAAGCAGGTGTAAAGACTTCTCCATGTTTTTGAACACGTTGTTTTGATTTAATTAAGCTCTCTTCCAAAACCTACTCCTTGAAAACGTTTATATCTCCACCTATTATACCATTTTCCAACGAACACTACTAGATTTCATTAGCGCCTTATCCAAAGAAAACCTCAAATAAAATTGGTGTACAATTTTTGAAAAAATACTTTTCAAAAATTACACGAAAAAAGCACCCGTAGGGAAAACCCTGCGAGCGCTTTGAAACGTTGATATATCGCGGTATATTAACGTTTACTGAATTGTGATGCTTTACGTGCTTTCTTAAGACCTGGTTTCTTACGTTCAACCATACGAGCGTCACGTGTAAGAAGGCCTGCGCGTTTCAATGAATCGCGGAAGTCTGGGTCTACTTGAAGCAATGCACGCGCGATACCATGACGGATCGCACCTGATTGACCACCGTAACCACCACCGTTCACGTTAACAAAAACGTCGTATGAACCTTGAGTTGAAGTTACTGCGAATGGTTGGTTGATAACCAAACGAAGGTCAGCGTGTGGGATGTACTCTTCTACATCTTTTTTGTTTACTGTGATTTTACCAGTACCTGGGACCAAACGTACGCGTGCAACCGCGTTTTTACGACGACCAGTACCTGTGTATTGTGCTTGTGCCATTTAGATTACGTCCTTTCCCTTAGATAAGACCTGAAATATCAAGTACTTCTGGTTGTTGTGCAGCGTGAGTGTGCTCAGCACCTACAAACACTTTCAATTTCATGCCTTGTGCACGACCAAGTGTGTTGTGTGGAAGCATACCCTTAACTGATTTTTCAATCAAACGAACAGCGTTTTTAGAACGCAATTCACCAGCTGAGATTGATTTCAATCCGCCTGGGTGGTTTGAGTGAGTGTAGTAAATCTTATCAGTTGCTTTTTTACCAGTCAATTTCACTTTCTCAGCGTTGATAACGATAACGAAGTCACCAGTATCAGTGTGAGGTGTGAAAGTTGGTTTGTTTTTTCCGCGAAGTACGCTAGCAACTACTGCAGAAAGACGTCCAAGAGGTACATCAGTAGCGTCTACTACATACCATTTACGTTCAACTTGGCCTGGTTTAGCCATAAATGTTGTTTTGTTCATGATTTCTCCTATACGAATCGTTTTTGTTTACTGGGCGGATGTTCCGGTCCGCAGGTATTTGGAAGGTTCCGGGGCCTTTCAAATGGGGTAAACAATACCGTATACCATTCTATCAAAACTACTGTTCTCCGTCAAGCTATTTTACTTTACTTTTTTTATTTTTTCTCCAGGCTAAAGCAAGGATAGAAAAAGCGAACAGTTACAGCAGAAAAATGACACCAAATCCCTATCTTCTTACCGATTGCCCCATTTTGAAATAGGTGTGCCGTTTGCCTCTGACCGCCAAGGACAGAGCCAAGATATTTTCAGGGTCAGGCATACGACCGTAGCCCCCGTCTCCAATATGGTGGATGTCCGAGCCCACCCGCTTGTTGCTGAGCCCAAACTCCCGCACCGTCTGGCTGTCCGCACTCTCCTGACTGGTCCCAATGGTCGAAATAACCAGACCACCACGCGCCTTGACCTGACTGACGATCGGTGCCACGATTTCCTCCCGCACGCCCGGCACCGTTCCAACCGCAGGAATAAGAACACCGTCAGCCCCCAAGTCCACAAAGTCCAGCAGGGCTTGGCTGTCCACGACCGACTCTCCCAGACCCGCACCGTGCATTTTCCCCGCAAAGATGAGGCCCCCAAAGTGTTCTTTGGCAAGGCCAATAGCAGAGCGAATTGCAGCCATGGACACACCCGTAGCAGGATTACCTGTCAGCATGATGAAGTCTACGCCAAGGGCTTGGGCCTGTTCCAGACTTTCTGGACTGACCTGACGACCCGGTTTGAGAAAAATCTGCTGGTCTTGGACCTCTTGGCTGCTATCCACAGGCTCCAAGTTAATCCCGACCAATCGACCTGTCAACCGCTTGATTTCCGCGATAGGATTGTCGCAGTCATAAAAACCAACAATCTCCGGATGAAAGACATCCAATTCGTTGAGCACCAAGAGGTCACAACCAAAAGCAGCCATCATCTCCGCATTGGTCACCCCCGCAATCAAGGGAGCCGCTGTGACCACTGTTTCTCCCATAATAATCCGACCTTCACTGGACAAGATGGACTGCTTGAGCTCCTCCTTGGTCGCTCCCACGATATCACTGGCATAGCATGACAATAAACGTTTCATAAGAACCTCCAAATGGATATGTTTTGTTATTTGTAACCGTTTTCTTTTTGTGTGAATAAAGAAAAGAGATTATCTCTCTTTCTTATTGATGGATAGGATAGCTAGCACCCCTGTACCTGTATGGGTGGCAATAATTGGCCCTAACTCTGTCAAGAGCACATCAGTAACACGGCTGTCTTCCAACAAGGTTGCCTTAATCGCTTCAGCCGCCTCAATATCACCTGTATAGGCCACCATGACCGTAGAATGATCCAAGTTGTCCAAGGTCAGGTTCAGCATTTCCTTAATCCCTTTTTTACGGCCACGAATTTTGGCAATGGCTTCTAACTTCCCTTCCGCATTGAGTGCAAGGAGAGGTTTAATATTGACCAAACCACCGATTAGGGCTGCTGCCTTGGACAAGCGGCCACCACGCACCAAGTGGTTAAGGTCGTCAACCAAGAGATAGGTCCGCAAACGTGGCACCAATTCTTCAATGAGTGCCTTGGTCTCAGCCAAAGACTTGCCCGCAGCTCGTGCTTGAGCCGCCTGCATGACCAGATAGCCTTCGCCAATCGTTGCTGCCTTGGTATCCACTATTTCGATAACAGCATCTGGGTAGTTGTCCAAGACCATATCGCGTGCAATGGTTCCGCTCTGATAGGTCCCTGAAAGAGCTGCTGAGAAAGCGAGGTAAAGTACCTCTTTGCCTTCCTTGGCTGCTGCTTCAAAAACTTCTTCAAACTGACCAACATTGACCTGACTGGTTGTCGGCTGACTGCCAGAAGCCATTTTCTCCAGTAATGCTGCTGAGGTC
The DNA here is from genome assembly GCF_046032535.1 of Streptococcus suis. Lineage (GTDB taxonomy): Bacteria > Bacillota > Bacilli > Lactobacillales > Streptococcaceae > Streptococcus > Streptococcus suis_AK. The sequence continues at coordinate 50,911 of NZ_JARQPL010000006.1, forward strand.
AAGCGGTTTTCACCGACTGTTTCATAGGTTACGCCATCTAGGTTAATGGTCAAACCAAGCACAGTCACATCATTTTCTTGGACCCAGCTGATTGGCAAATCCGATGTCGAATCGGTTACGATTGTAAATGTCACTCTTTCATTTCCTCCATCATTTCTTTTAAGGCTTGAAAATTCCCATCTGACCAGGGATTGAGCCGTGGGGTGTAGAGTTCGACCTGGTCCACAAACTTGTCCAAGTCCTTCTTGATAACCCTGGTTCTCTCCTCCAACTCACGCGCCGAAACCCGTAAGACCCCTTGCGAGAAGACCACCCATTGTTCGTTGAGGTCGCTGGTTGCGACGGAAACCTGCTTGCGACGGTCACTATTGAGCTGGGCGCTGAGCCGTTCGATATAGCTATCTGCCGTCTCTTCCTCCTCTGTAAAAATGACCGATACCTTGAATTCATCATATTGCTGGCGAAGACCTGGCACATGGTGGGCATCAAAGACACAAATCACCTCAATCTGTTCAAAGGCTGCGTAGTGAGACAGGGTTCGAAGCAAGGTCGTTCTGGCCGCATCCAAGTCTCCCTTTTTAAAATCTTGCTTAGTGGCCTGCCAAAAGGCAATCATGTTGTAGCCATCTACAATGAGAACTTTTTCTTTCATTTAGATTTTCTTCCGAAATACTTCGTACATGAGCACAGCGGCTGCTACGCTGGCGTTGAGAGATTGGACATGGCCCTTCATAGGAATAGTAATCATCTCATCCACCTGCTTTTTGATATTGCTGGAAATGCCCTTACCTTCGTTGCCGATAATCAGGGCCAGCTTACCAGCTGTGTTCCACTTGTGGCTTGGGGTTCCGTTCATATCGGTACCAAATACCCAGAAACCAGCCTCCTTGAGTTTGTCGAGGGTTTGGCTAAGATTGGTCACTCGGGCGATTGGGACATGGGCCACCGCACCTGTTGAGGTCTTTGCCACAACTGGGGTCACCCCAACTGCTCGGTGCTTGGGAATGATGATGCCAGCTACCTGAGTGGCATCTGCGGTCCGCAAAATCGAGCCAAAGTTGTGGGTGTCTGTCAGACCGTCCAAGATGAGAATGAGGGGATTGTCTTCCTGCTCTGCCTTTTCCAAAATCACCGACAGGTCCGCATAGGCAAACTCAGAAACCCGCAGGACAAAGCCTTGGTGGACCGCACCTTCTGTCATGTCCGACAGGGTCTTCTTGGGCGTCCAAGAAATCGACACCTTTTTCTCTGCCGCGAGGGCCTTGATTTTTTCTACATTTTTTCCGCGTAAATCATCCTGGATGTAGAGCTTGTTGCCGGTGTTGGCCTCCAAACTCTCCACCACAGCATGTACACCATATACAATATCATTATGTTCCATAAGAGTATTATAGCATATTTTTGAAAAGGAAAAAGCCGAGAATTTCTCAGCTTTCTTAGTTCACACCGTTTTCCAGATAATAATGTTGGGCAACATACCAGTTGACACCCCCTTGTTCCGGATCTGTATCATACTCACTAGCTTCCAACTCCCCACGACTATTAATCCGATAACTCCAATCTCGTGGTTCAAAATTAGGGTCTGATGGTACAGTTACATCTGCATATACTAGACCATCTTCAGCTATACGAACACTTATGACAACCTGGTCTTTTCGATACTTTTCAATCATGACGCTACGGCTAAATAAATCATCCATGACCCAAGCTTTTACCTGATCTGTCGTTAAGTTTTTGGTATCAACCTGCGGTACAGGATTATGCAAATCTGTCAACGAAATCCAACCCTGTCCTGACTTTAATCTGCCCCAACTATGTCCTTCCTTTTGAGTCGTCTCAACTATCGTGTACGTTCCAGGTTCTATATTGGTCACAACTTCTCCAGATAAACTAGGTTCCTGACGAATAACCAGTCCTTGTTTTTTAATATCCACAGTAAACGATTGAACGGCGCTACCTACCTGAGACTGGCTAGAAGCTTGCAAACTTCCAGCTGTCTTACTAGTTGCTACCTCACTAGTCGAACCATCCTCAACTACGGTAGTATCCTTTGCATCTACATTTTTAGCAATAATTAAGTTAACCGCACTTCCCCGCTTTACCTTCTTCCCACTACTTGGAGAAGATACACTAACCATCCCAGGCTGAACTGACTGTCCACCAACTTCTGTTATTGTACCAACTTTTAACCCCTCTTCATACAGTAAATCCTTAGCTTCAGATAGCTCAATACCATATAATTCAGGAACTGTAACTTGAGAAATATCTTGGTATACAAAATATAAGCCAGCCATTCCTAACACAGCCACAATACTTGAAATGATTAGCCATATCTTTCGTCTTTTTGCGTCTGCCAAACGTTTCTCAGCTTGCTCTCTTTGATAATTCTCATAATCTTCCTCAGCTTCGCTAAGCATTTGCTGGATGACAAATCGTTGACTCTCATCCGTAACCTGTGCTAAGTGCAATCGTAATTGAAAAATTCTATCCTTAAACTCTTTTTCAATTTGACGCTCATGCTCTTTTTGCAAAATGTTATTTTGTTTTTGAAGTGCTATTGCTTGAGCACTCATGGCTCGTGCTTGTGCATTCATACTCCTAATTTTTTCATTGTGTCGTTGCTGTTTCTCAAAAGAATTCATTGCACTTAACTCTCCCTCTCTTCATCGCTTAAAATCTACTCCAGAGCTTATAGGATTGGTATTGCATGGTAATGCAATACCTGTTATACTTAGTATAACAGGGCATATATAAAAGTGCCTGTGCAAACAATTAGATTTTACTTTTCTTTAAATCTTCCCTCTATACTTCAACTCAAATAGTTGCCCACGGTTAGATAGTGTGGTATCCTTATGCCTATTACTTGTCCGTACAAACGGAATCGAAAAAGGAGATTTTATGACACTTATTTTTGGAATTGTGGCAGGTCTGATTGCCTTTGCTATTGGTGGATTGTGGTATGGTTTGATTTTCCGCGATGCTTGGATCAAGGCTTCAGGCATTGACATGACTAAGGTAGAAGCAGACCGTCAGGCTGGAAAAAATGGTCAGAAGGAAATGGTGATTTCCCTTGTCATTGAAGTACTGACTGCTGTTGTGGCTATTTTCTTCATCAAAACCCTTGATGTTTCACCACTCCACGCAGCTGGTGGCATGGGCGTGATTGCGGTCCTTGCTTCATTGAAAAACTACGTCTTTAAGCAACGCCCTATCAACCTCATCCTCATCAACGAAAGCTACAAGCTAGTCTGCTATTTGGTAGTCGGTATTATTGCTTTGTTTGCATAAATTCAACCCTCCTAACCTTAGGAGGGTTTTATGGTACAATAAAAAGAAGACTAAAACCAAAGGAGCCCCCATGTCCCTCTCCCTCCGAACGATTAAACTGATATTTGCCACCGTTCTGGCTATTTACCTAGCGACCGCCCTGGGTTTGTCCTATGCGACAGCTGCCGGTATCATCGCCATTCTCAGCGTCCTCGATACCCGCAAGTCCAGCTTCAAAATGGCCCGCAACCGCCTCTTTTCCACCCTCCTGGCCCTGACCATCGCCGTCCTGACCTTCACCCTATTTGGCTTTGGCATCTGGACCCTGGGCATCTACCTAGCCCTCTACGTCCCCCTGGCCTACCGTTTCAACTGGGAGGCAGGCATTGCCCCCTCGACCGTCCTCATCACCCATCTCTTGCTGGAGCAGGATATTTCGCTGATTTTTTTGGGAAATGAGCTGGCGCTTTTTCTGATTGGGGCAGGACTGGCACTCCTGTTCAACCTCTATATGCCCTCGCAAGAAAAGAAAATCCAGGCCTACCACGACCAAGTCGAAGACCTGCTCAAGCAGATTCTCCTCCGCTTTGAAGCCTTTCTACTTAACGGCGACGGACGAAACGAGGCAGAATTGATTACGCAGCTGGATCAGACCTTGGAGCAAGCCCTGAAAGTCGTCTACCTAGACCGCCACAACCAGCTCTTCCAGCAGACCAACTACCAGGTCCATTACTTTGAAATGCGGGCCGCACAAAACAAAATCCTGCGAACCATGGCAGGAAATATCAACAAATGTTTACTGGAAGGCAGAGAAAATGTCATCCTGTCCAGCCTCTTCGAGCGAGCAGCCCAGCAACTGAGCCGAGAAAACTCCGCCAAGGAACTGCTCCTTGATATCGAACTCTTCCATGCCACCTTCCGCGAGCGACCTCTGCCACAAACCCGAGAAGAATTTGAAACCCGTGCCACCCTCTTCCAACTCCTACACGATATGGAGGCTTTTATTCGCCTCAAGGTTGACTTTTACGAAGTCTATAAAGACCAAGAACCGTCAGTTTAAGCCGACGGTTCTTCTACTTTTCCATGAAATTCATCTGATATAGTCTTTTAGTTTACTTTTAGTACTAGGCAACGAGCCGCAGGCATAACTGGAGTTAGACAAGGTGAGTTAACGACGTAATAAAAGATAAACTAAATGACGATACTTGGTTGTGCAAATGCAAGAAAGATATACCCATCATGACTGCATTCCCTGCGACTGCAATCATAAATTCTTCCTTGGAAGATACCTTTCCTAACCAAATGGAGAGGATTAAAATGAGATTATAAAGCAAAATATAAAGAGCCGTTATACGAATTTTTCTCAGTAGCTTCTTCATAAGGGGACCTCCTGTAAGTGTTTTCTATATTTATTATATAGAATTTAATAAAAAAAACAAGTATTTATGCGTTCTCAACCCAAAAAACCGCCAGATTTTCATCTAGCGGTCAGGTGTTTTATGAACGATTTTAGAAAGGTTAGACAATCGCCTTACTTGTTTCATCATCAAAGAAATGTGCTTTGTTGAGGTTGAAGGTCAAGCGAACTTTGTCTCCTGGGTTGTGGTAGTCGCGTGCATCGACACGAGATACAAACTCTGTGCTACCCACTTTAGAGTAAAGCATAGTTTCTGCACCGAGAAGTTCAGACACAACTACTTCCGCTTCGATAATTGAACTTGGATAAGTGTCCAATTCCAACTGAGAAGCTTTGATGTCTTCTGGACGGATACCAAGTGTGAAGCTCTTGCCGTTGTAGCCTTTTTCTTCCAAATGCTTGCGACGACCTTCTGGAAGATCTACTTTGAAACCATCTCCAACAAGCACACCTTCTTGAAGAGTCACTGTAAAGAAGTTCATTGCAGGGCTACCGATGAAGCTGGCAACAAATTTGTTTACAGGTTTATTGTAGAGCTCTTCTGGGCTACCGATTTGTTCGATACGACCGATTGTACCTGTACCGGCTTCATTCTTAGTTGCAGACATGATAACGATACGGTCTGCCAAGGTCATGGCTTCTGTTTGGTCGTGCGTTACGTAGATGGTTGTCGCACCAATACGGCGGTGGATTTTAGCAATCTCTGTACGCATGGACACACGCAATTTGGCATCCAAGTTTGACAAAGGTTCATCCATCAAGAATACTTTTGCATCACGAACGATGGCACGACCCATGGCAACACGTTGGCGTTGTCCACCTGAAAGGTCAGCTGGTTTACGTTCTAAGAATTCTGTCAAGCCAAGGATTTGTGCAGCTTCTTCTACACGTTTTTTGATTTCGTCCTTGCTGTATTTGCGCAACTTAAGACCAAAAGCCATATTGTCAAATACAGTCATGTGTGGATAGAGGGCATAGTTCTGGAATACCATGGCAATGTCACGGTCTTTTGGAGCCACATCATTCATCAATACGCCGTCGATGTACGCTTCCCCTTCTGTGATATCTTCCAAACCAGCAATCATACGAAGAGTTGTTGACTTACCACATCCTGAAGGACCTACGAATACGATAAATTCCTTGTCCTTGATGTCCAAGTTGAAGTCTTCAACTGAGTAGTGCTCGCTGTTTGGGTATTTTTTGTAGATATTTTTAAGATTAAGTTGAACCATGTCCAATCCTCGCTTTCTTTGATAGTTTTATTGTAAATGAAAACGCTTTATTTTTCTATGTCAAGTTGACCAAAAGAAAAAAGATATTCTGTGCAAGTTGCACAAAATATCAAAATTGTCTATCTAATAATACTTGATAGCAGAAACTCAAGTCAGTCAGGTCTTTTAATTGGAGTCCCGTCAAATCCTGCCACTTTTCCAAACGGTATTGGAGAGTATTGCGGTGGATATAGAGGACTTGAGCGGCCTTGGTAACCACAGCTCCTTCTGTCCATAGGGCTAGAATGATAGCCTGCATATCCTGCTGATCAATCAGCTCCAGCATACTGGCTTTTATCAGGCTAAATTCTAAGCCTGCTCTGCCTTGTCCCCAAAGAAAGAGTTGACTAAAGGAGAGGACGGCTGACTGCTGGTAGCGTGCCCGCCAGTGAGCAAAGAGTTGAGCTTCTGCTTGATAGAGTCGAGGCCAGTGGTCTGCGACGTGTTTAGGCCAGACCTGCCCAACAAAGAGGGTCAACCGCAAGCCGAAGTCGAACTCCAAGGCCGACAGGGTGTCCTGTAAAACGGTCTGATGATCCATCCAGATGCCCTGCTCCAATACAATGAGATAATCTTGAGGCGTCAGCTGCACCTGAGCCAGTTGACTGGGCAAGAGGTCGGTCATCATGGCCTGCCAGGCATCCAGCTGGGCCTCTTTTTGTGACCAAAGGTGGATATGGATAAATTGAATGGCCTCAACTGTCTGAGGAAGCCTTCCCTGATCGTGTAGATAGGACTGCCAGGGACTTGACTGGACCTGCTTTCGAGGATGAGATAGCAAGGACAAAAGGTAACCTTCCCGATCCGTCAAGTCTGCATCAGACAAGTCCAGATAAGATCCATCGCCCAATTGAAGTGAGCATTCGCCCTCTACTTGTGACAACTTTGCCTGCGGAAACCAGCTTACAAGTTCCTTTTCGTCCATCTTATCCCCTTTCTATTTTGTCAATACACCAACCCACCAGCTCCTCCAGGCGTTCCATCTGCTCGGTCATGTGCAAATAGCCTAAAACCGCCTCAAAGCCTGTGGACATCCGGTAGGTCACCACGTCCGCATTCTTGGCCTTGGTGTGGCTATTGGTATTGCGGCCCCGCTTGTAGATTTCTTCCTCTTTTTTGGTCAATAGCTGAGCTTCTAAGAGGGCAGAAATCAGGCTTGCCTGAGCCTTGGCCGAGACGTATTTGTTGGCCTCGCCGTGCAATTTGTTAGGCTTGGTCAGTCCCTTGAAAATCAAGTGCCGTCTGACATACATAGAATAGACAGCATCCCCTTCGAAAGCCAGAGCAATTCCATTGATGAGATTGACATCTACTGCCTTAGTCACGTGTCCACCTCACACCATCCTTGGTATCCAAGAGCTTGATGCCCTGAGCCGCCAATTCATCACGAATACGGTCAGCCGTCGCAAAGTCCCGATTGGCACGCGCTGCTTGACGTTCTGCTATCAAGGCTTCAATCTCGCTGTCCAAGACTTCTTCTTCAAAGACAATACCAAAGACGGCGAGCATGTTTCCAAAGGCTTCTTTTACAGTTTCATCGTAGTTGCCTGAGTTGATCCATTTGGCAAAGTCAAAGATAGCCGTAATCCCATTTGCCGCATTGAAATCATCATCCATTGCCGCTTCAAAGGCCGCCAAATACAACTCAAGACCCGACTTATCCACAGAGTTTTGCACAGGTTGTGTATAAGTATTTTTCAGATATTTGAGATTGATTTCCGCATCTGAAATAGCCTTCTCAGTGTAGTTGAGTGGACGGCGGTAGTGCTGGGTCGATAGGAAGAAGCGCAAGACCTGACCGTCAATTTGTTCCAACATATCATGGGCTGTCAGGAAATTGCCCAAGGACTTGGACATCTTCTCATCGTTGATATTGAGCATGGCATTGTGCATCCAGTAGTTGGCAAAGGTTTGACCCGTTCTACACTCAGACTGGGCGATTTCATTGGTATGATGCGGGAACTCCAAGTCCGCACCCCCACCGTGAATATCAATGGTGGCTCCCAAAATCTCTGTCGCCATAACCGAACACTCGATATGCCAACCTGGACGACCAGCTCCCCAAGGACTTACCCAAGACACTTCACCTGGCTTGGCAGTTTTCCACAGGGCAAAGTCGAAAGGATGTTCTTTGAGTTGACCTTCTCCCTCAACCCGACCAGAAGCCCCAGCCTCCAAGTCAGACAGAGTTTTGTTGGCCAAACGAGCATAGTTTTCAGCCTTTTCCACACGGAAATAGACATCCCCAGCCGCCTCGTAGGCATAGCCCTTGTCAATCAAGACCTGCACAAAATCGATGATTTCATCCATGTAGTCGATGACACGAGGATTTTTGGTAGCAGGCTTGACACCCAGTTTTGCCACATCTTCCTTGAAAGCTGCAATAAATTTATCAGACAGTTCCTTGGTTGTCATGCCAGCTTCATTAGCAGCTTTGATAATCTTGTCATCCACATCCGTAAAGTTTGAGATGTAAGTCACATCAAAGCCACGATATTCAAAATAGCGGCGGATGGTATCAAAAGCCACAACACTGCGGGCATTACCGATATGGATATAGTTGTAAACCGTCGGACCGCAAACATACATCTTGACCTTACCCTCTTCCAAGGGCACAAAGTCACGCAGACTGCGGGTCATGGTATCGTAAATTTTAATCATAGTTTCTCCATTACTTCTGAGTATTCTTTAGGACTTGATACTTTTGATACAATTTTACTAGCCAATAAGCTGTCGTGGCCAACCAAATCATCCCTACCTGCCAGCTTCCTTGGGAAAATTTAAGGATAAACATGATTGTCCCAGCAATGGCGGTCAACACATAAGGCCAGTTTTGTCTTACTAATTTTTTTAACATGTTGTACTTTCTAATTTTCTTGCAATGCCTTTATCCGTCGGTTCAATGACAGCCGAGGTGTTTTCAAATTCTTCTAGTAGCATATCAACCTTCTTTCGGGTCTAAGTAGACTACTTGTGTCTGCTTTGTAAAACCGATATTTTCATACAGCCGCTTAGCGATGAGGTTGTCATCTTCGACGGCGATTTGAAAAGGTTTATCGTTTTTCCTGATAAGGTCATTGATGACAGCTTTGACTAAGTAGGTGCCGTAACCTTTTTGTTGCTGGTCTGGTGCGATAGCTAAACCGTAAAGGTAGTTATCATCGGTCGAGATATTTACTGTGCAAGAACCGATAACCGCTCCGCTATGTTCCAAAAGATAAAGTAAACTATCCGCATCCGCAATGGCTTCACGCACGTAGCGGAGCGCTACCTCATAGTCGTTACCGAATGCCGCAGTCTTACAGCGTGCAATACTGTCTGCATGGTGAGCCTGTGCCAAACTTACTGTGAGTTCAGCCTCTTGTGAGAGCTGATAAGGCACTCGTTCACGACCCAACCATGTCTCAGTATCCGTATCTTCTACCAAGCCCCAGGCTGTAGCAAGGTCTGGATGCTTATCCAGAAATACACGTTCTGTCTGAAAGGTCACACTAGCGATAGGATAGTTAGCCGTCTTCGTCTGATAGCAATCATAAAGCTTGCGTGCCAGCCCCTGTCTGCGGTAGGTTGGATGCACAATAATCGCAAGTTCCACATCCTCATCATCGGCATACACAGTCAAAAGTCCCACCAACTGTTCGCCTTGATAAGCCAAGAAAAAAGCTGGCATTTCAGGGTCAAAATTGAGCATATTTGACAGGTAAGGGACACGATAGGTTCCGTCATAGGATTGTACAGTGCTTATCAGAGTTTTTGCTGCGGATAACTGACTAGGATTCAGGATATTAGTTGCTATAATCATACTTACCTCTTATCTCCAAAACTACTCAAATAGGAAGGCTTTCTTACAAATGTGAGGAGCGATGGCTGGCTTCTCTCAGCTCTGCCAATTTGGTGGTGTAGTGTTCACGGCCATCTTCCATGTCATGAATGACCTTCTCATCTTTTTGACCATGCACACGGACAATTTTAGCTGGCATACCGACCACTGTCACATCTGCTGGAACATCGGCTAGGACAACAGCAGCTGCACCCACTTTAGCATTTTCCCCAATCTCAATGGGACCAATGACTTGAGCGTGGGCAGAAACCAAGGCTCCTTTTCGCACGGTCGGGTGGCGTTTGCCCGTATCCTTACCTGTCCCCCCCAGCGTTACGCCGTGGTAAAGCATGACACCTGATTCGATAATGGCGGTTTCACCGATAACCAAACCAGCTCCGTGGTCAATGAAGACCCCTGAGGCAATCTCGGCACCTGGATGAATCTCAATATTGGTCCAAAAACGCCAAAATTGGCTGTGCATCCGAGCCAGGAGTTTAAAGCCATTTTTCCACATCCAGTGGGACAGACGGTGGGCAGCCAAGGCCTTGACACCTGGGTAGGTCAAAAGAACTTCCAAGGTCGTCCGTGCTGCCGGATCTTTTTCTTTTACAATCTCAATGGTGTCCTTCCACCAACCCATAGTCACTCCTTCTAGCGAGAAGACAAGCCCGCTACCGAACTTGTCTACTCAGCTTATTTCTTTTCAACCTTGTGGAATTTGAATTCACCAAAGTTGTTATCTTTTTTCTCTTTGTGGTCTTTTTTGTCATGATCTTTGTGACGGCGTGGTCTGTCAGAACGCTCACGTTTTTCTGGCTCCACATAACCTTCTGGTTTTGGAAGAAGAGCCTTCATAGAAGCGTCAATACGTCCTTTATCATCAATCTTGATGACTTTAACATCGACAATATCGCCGATTTCAACTAGGTCTTCTGGTTTATTGACACGAGTCCAAGCCATTTCAGAAACGTGGACCAGGGCATCTGTCTTGTCAAAGAGGTTGACAAAGGCACCGAATTTCTCCAAACGGACAACTTTTGCTTGGAAGACTTCGTCCACTTTTGCTTCACGAACAAGACCTGCAATGATTTCCTTGGTCCGCTCAATCGCAGCACGATCTGGTGAGAAGATCGCCACAAGACCGTCTTCGTCAATATCGATTTTCACGCCAGTTTCTGCAATAATCTTATCGATGGTTTCGCCACCCTTACCGATGACAATCTTGATCTTATCTACATCAATCTTGATAGTGTCAATCTTCGGTGCAGTTGGTGCCAAGTCAGGACGAACTTCTGGGATCGTCGCTTCGATGACATCAAGGATTTCAAAACGTGCCTTCTTAGCTTGTGCCAAGGCTTCTTCCAAGATTTGTGGTGTGATACCGTCAATCTTGATGTCCATTTGAAGGGCTGTGATACCGTCACGGGTTCCCGCCACCTTAAAGTCCATGTCGCCGAAGTGGTCCTCAAGACCTTGAATGTCGGTCAAGACGGTGTAATTGGTGCCGTCTGAAATCAGACCCATGGCGATCCCTGCAACTGGTGCCTTGATTGGTACACCACCTGCCATGAGGGCAAGGGTACCAGCTGTAATAGAAGCCTGTGATGAAGAACCGTTTGATTCCAAAACTTCTGCTACCAAGCGGATAGCGTAAGGGAAGTCTTCCAAGCTCGGCAAGACTTGCTCAAGAGCACGCTCACCAAGGGCACCGTGACCAATCTCACGACGACCTGGTGCACCGTAACGACCAGTTGAGCCAACTGAATATTGTGGGAAATTGTAGTGGTGCAAGAAGCGTTTCTTGTACTCGTCGTCCAATCCGTCGATGATTTGGGTTTCACCCATTGGAGCCAAGGTCAAGACAGAAAGAGCTTGCGTTTGACCACGGGTAAAGAGACCTGAACCATGAACGTTTGGTAAGAAGTCTACTTCTGCGTCCAGCGGACGAATCTCATCCACACGGCGACCGTCTGGGCGGACCTTGTCTTCTGTAATCAAACGACGAACTTCTGCGTGCTCCATGAGTTCCAAGATTTCATGGACATCCCGCATGATGCGGTCGAATTCTTCATGTTCAGCATATTTTTCTTCGTAGGCTGCGATGACGGTCTCACGTACGGCATTGGTCGCATCTTCACGGGCCAATTTTTCTTCTACCTGCACCGCTTTTTTCAAATCGTCATTGTAAGCTGCGACAATCTCAGCCTGCAATTCTGGGTCCACTTGAAGAAGCTCCACATCTGCTTTTTCCTTGCCGACTGCTACCACGATTTGATTTTGGAAGTCAAGGAGTTCTTGAATAGCTGCATGACCTTTGAGGAGTGCCTCCAACATAATGTCTTCTGACAATTCTTTAGCGCCAGACTCTACCATGTTGATGGCGTCCTTGTTACCAGCTACTGTCAAGTCAAGGAGAGACTCTTCCATTTGATCCTTGTCAGGGTTGATGATGAGTTCACCATTGACATAACCAACCTGCACACCTGCGATTGGGCCGTTGAATGGGATGTCTGAGATTGCCAATGCCAATGAAGAACCAAACATGGCTGCCATTGGAGCAGAGGCATCTGGATCGTAAGAAAGCACTGTGTTGATGACTTGTACTTCGTTACGGAAGCCTTCCGCAAACATTGGACGGATTGGACGGTCAATCAAACGAGCTGTCAAGGTCGCATCAGTTGACGGACGGCCTTCACGCTTCATCCAGCCACCCGGGAATTTTCCTGCGGCATACATTTTTTCTTCATAGTTGACTTGGAGCGGGAAGAAATCGCCCGTCGCCATTTTTTTAGACATAACTGCCGCTGTAAGGACTGTCGAGTCGCCATAGCGAACAACAACCGCACCGTTGGCTTGTTTGGCAACTTGACCGACCTCAACAACGAGCGGACGACCTGCAAAAGTCATTTCAAATGTTTGTTTGACCATTTGTATCTCCTAAGTATAATAAATATTCTCCAGAACATCAAAAGTAGACCTACAAGCTAGATCTTTTTGACTTCCAAGAGGATGACGTGTTTTCTACAAAGCTCAACCTAGGACACACCCAGACTCAACTTTGCACAAAACCACGTATCTTGTTTATTTTATCATATTTTCAGGTAAAAGAAAAAGCCTAGAAACAGCTTTTTCAAAAATATCGATGATTCACCCGACTAACCGATCATTCCAGACAAACGATAGAGTAAAAAGAGGCTAAATAAGGCGATTAACACTAACGTAGCAGTGACAAACCAAGCAGAAGCAGAAACAGCTCTCCTCTTGATGGTTCTTCTATATCCTGCTGCCCGTACATAAACGAAGAGAAAGAGGGCACCTAATAGATTTTGAGTACAAATCTGCTGAAGCAATAACCCATACAAGATGACTGCTTTACTAGCATCATTTAAGACGCTATCCTCCAAGCGATAGAAAATCAAGAGATTTATCCCTGTCATCATGGCGATAAAGAGAGCAATCGCAGCCCCAGCATGTCCTGTCAAGATCGCTTGAAAACCTTGACCAGTCATCAACATGAGACTGTAAAGATACATCAAAATCGCTAGGATAAAGACTATCCAGTAGCCAATCAAACATTTACGGTGCAGCGTGACATTTGAAAAATATTTTTTCAACATATATGTTACCTACTAAAGATATATTCAATCCATTTTCTAGACATGTAATCCAAGGCAACGGAGAGAGACAGTAGAGACTCAAAGGGATGGTTTGGGGCCAGAAAGACTGTTGAAGTCTGATAATGCAGCGCATAATCCGAATGCTGAGCCATGAAATTTTCTCCCAATCGAGTGACTGAAATGACGGGAATTTGCCGCAATTCAAGAGATAATAAATTGTCCTTCATTCGAGGCGTCTCACCGCTCAGAGATGCAACTAAGACCAAATCACTTTGAGTGATAATCGGCATGCTCATATCCAACTCTGTCTTATTGGGAATGACAATTACTTTCTTTCCCATCGGTAGCAGCACCTTAGAAAATTCATCCAAGGCCTTGCGCTGGGAAAAACCCGTCCCATAAGCATAGATGGTCTGAGCATTTTGCAGAGCTTCAATGATGTCCGACCAGTCTACCTGCTCCATAATCTCCAAGGTACGTAAGATATCCGTTGCCTGAATAGAAACAACATCTACCCCCCCCCCTCCTGAATTTTCAGCACTAGAGGCGCGAGCCATCCGAAGATTATACTTGAACTCAGAATAGCCTGAAAAACCAAGTTTTTTCACCAAGCGTAAAACGGTAGATTTGGAAGTATAGGTAGCATCTGCTAAATCCGTAATACTGAGGTCACGCAGGGCTTCCTTGTTATTTAGCATATACTTCACAATCTGCCTATCCAAATCTCCAAACGATTTCTGGTGCTTGGCAACAAGTTTTTCAAGCATTCTACTACCTCCATGTACGGTTTTCTACTATATGTTGCTAAACCTTATTTTTTTATAATAGTAATAGTATAGCAAATTCTAACCAATTACACTAGGCAAAAAACAAGCAATGTAGAAAATAAGCTGAAAACAAGAGAGTAAGCGACCTCATCCCCTACTCTCTGTCTATCAGGATTGTTCCCATGAACATTTAACGCAATTCTGGCCAAAATTCCTTGTTTGCTTCAATCAAGTCATCCAATAGTTCCTTGGCAATACGCGCATTTGGAACGATTTTAGAAAGAGCAAGAGCTTGCCATAATTTTTGGTAAGAACCTTCTTCCCATGCTTCAACGACCAATTTTTCAACAGCCACCTGTTGCTCCATCAAGCCTTTTTGGAAACGTGGGATTTCGCCTTGGGTCAATGGCTCTGGACCGTTACTGCCGACGATACACGGTACTTCTACCATGGCAGTTTCATCAAAGTTTGAGATAGCACCATTGTTTTCTACAATAAGCAACATTCTTTCGTGAGTATTGTAAGCAATCGCGCGTGCCAAGTCGACAATGTAGCTTGCGTGTTCGTCCACTTCTAAGGTTGTTCCTTCTGAACTTCCATTTTCAGCGATGCGACGGCACTCACCAAAGACATGTTTTTCACGTCCAGCCATTACTTCATTGGCACGAGTATATTCTGGATTTGCATGAGCCACCTCGTCTTGTGAGTAGAAATAGTATTTCAAATAGGTATTTGGCAAGGTAGAGGGATCGACCGCATAGACTTCCCTTGCTTTTGCAAAAGTGTGCATCCAGCTTGGGTCTGTATGTTGAGACTCGTTCTCACCAATTTCTTCCTTGAGAGAGTACCCATACTTGGCAACATGTTCCTTGATTTGTGGCATGAGGTCATTGCCTTCGTGGTCACGAATATCCGTCCACCAGCCAAAGTGATTGAGACCATAGTAGCGTACTTCCATATCTTTTCGAGAAGAAAGCCCAATTGCACGTGCCATCCGTTCCTCGATTCCAACTGGCATATCGCAGATGTTGATAATTTTAGATGTTGGGCGCAATTTGCGGGTTGCTTCTGCTACAATTGCTGCTGGATTGGAATAGTTCAACATCCAAGCATTTGGGGAGTATTTTTCCATGTAATCAACCAGCTCAAGAACGCCTCCAATCGAACGCATACCATAGGCAATTCCACCAGGACCACAAGTTTCCTGACCAATGACGCCATACTTCAACGGAATTTTTTCATCTTTTTCACGCATTGCATAAAGTCCAACACGGATATGAGCCATCACAAAGTCTACATCTGTAAATGCCTCTTCTGGGTCTGTTGTTGCAACAAAACGGATCTCTGGTGCTTTTTCCTTCAAGATGATTTCACAGGCATCTGCAATGACTTGTTGGCGTGATTCCAAATTGTCATAGAACTTAATTTGACGGATTGGGAATTTGTCTAAATTCTCCAACAACATCAAAACGATTCCCGGTGTGAAGGTACTTCCTCCACCTGCAATAACGATTGAAAATTTCTTACTCATTGTCCTTCTCCTCTAGTTAGTATTCTTGATAATTCATTAAGTTTTCAAATTCTTGACGAACTTGCGGTACATCTAAGCCGACAATAATTTGTAAAGCATTGTCCTTCTTAACAAGACCGTGCGCTCCGATAGATTTAAAGACTGCATCGTCTTCGACTAGGCTGACATCGGCTACAGTCAAGCGTAAGCGCGTTGCACAGTTGGTCACTTTTGTGACATTGTCAGCTCCACCGACTGCTTCTAAGTAGCCTGCCGCTTGGATACGGAAATTTTCTTTAGCAGAATTTGGTTTGCCTCCTGCTTGTTTTTCCTTATAATCTTTCTTAGAATACAACTTGATATTCGCTTCTTTGTCAATATTACGACCAGGCGTCATAATGTTGAATTTCAAAATCAAGAAACGGAAAACGACAAACCAGATAAAGGTAAAGAGTAGACCGATAGCAAGGTGGGCAAAAACAGTGCCTGAATGATTCGCAAAGGTTGGAATCCAGTTTTTCGCCAAGAGGTCAATCAAACCACCACCCATATCTCCAACCACTCCAAAAGTGTAAAGAGTAGCTGCTAACGTTGCTGCCAAGAGTGAGTGCACCACAAACAAAGGTGGAGAAAGGAATAAGAAGGTAAATTCAAGCGGCTCGGTAATCCCTGCAACAACAGCTGTCAAGGTTACAGGAATTAAGATAGACAACACCTTCTTGCGATTTTCTGGACGAGCAGTGAAGTAGAATGCTGCCGCAATCCCTGGCGCTCCAAAGATTTTTGAATTTCCATGCAGGGCAAATCCACCTTCTGGGAATAGCGATTTGAGCGATTCTGTTGATTGAGAAAATTCAGTTAAGTGAGCAAACCAGTAATGAGTGATTCCACCTTCGACAACGGCTGGACCATAGACGAACGGTGTATAAACAAAGTGGTGCAAACCTGTTGGAATTAAAATCCGTTCCAAGAAGGTATAAATCCAAACACCAACTACACCAGATGTCGCCAACAAACTTTGCATTGAGCTGATACCAAACTGAACTTTTGGCCAGATGAGGCAGAGCAAGAAGGCAACTGGTAACATCACAAAGAAACCTAAAATCACAACGAAGGATGAACCTTGGAAAATTCCCAAGAAATCTGGTAATTTGGTTTCAAAATAGCGATTGTGTAAGTAAACAACAATGGCTGACAACAGGATGGCCCCAATAATCCCTGTATCTAATGTCTTGATACCAGCAATCAACTTCAAACCGCTGATACCACCAGGATCTTGGGTAAAGTCAACACCGAATGTTCCACCAAAGAGGGTCAACATGGTATTGATAAAATAATTGGCTGTCAAATAAGTTACTACCGCTTCCATGACAGCACGTGCATTGGACATCTTTGCTAGACCAATCGGCAAGCCAATCACGAATAGCAGTTCCATATTATTGAAAACAGTCCAAGAACCATTTTCAATAATTTTCCAAAAGTTGAACCACATCGTGCCTTCTTTGGCAATATCGCCTACCAGTAGGGGATTGGTCGCCACAATCGCAAGCGATACCATCAACCCTGCGAATGAGAACAAGAGCACTGGAGTAAACATTGCGCCACCAAAGCGCTGAATCTTCTCCATCATATTTTTTACCTCCATAGTTTTCTGTCGAGCTCGAAACAGATATCTTGCATTTGCATTCTCATTATGTCAGAAATTGGGAACCTTTTCAATATCTTATTCCCCTTTAGAACCCCTACAGCAACAAGGAAACTCCGTTTCAGCTTCCGAGAAAATTCCCATGTGTTGGCGGTCTGAGGTTGGTATTCAAGAAAAAATACGCCGAGATTCATCTCCATAATAGAGTAAGGGCTAATTTCTAGCCCCTCTCACACCACCGTGCGTGCCGTTCGGCACACGGCGGTTCAATTAACTTTTAACGCATGTTGTTCTAAGTAGTAATCTAAGCAAGAAACCAGTCCGCGTTTGACGAGGACTAGTTTTGATATAGCTCGTTTTAGCACTGACTTTTATGCTACCAATGCCCTCGGCTGACTTCTCATGATTCGTTGTTACTACGTCTGGGACGTTCATGAGACCTCACGGGATAAGTCATACATCTTTCCTCGTTTACTCTCGTGATTTACGCATGTAGGTTACGACTACCTTTTTGGACTTTAGAGTTTGTTGCCTCCTCATCCACTACATACGCCTTGATATCACGTTTCTGTTCGTAGAGCCACGATTTCGCTATCCCTTCCTCTCCCCGCTACCTCACGATAGTCAGGCTTGGAAGTTGCTTTTGGGTTCACCGGTAGCGGGTGCCCACAGAGGACTTTCACCTTAGATATACGACATGCCCGTCGTACTACAAAAAAGCCCTCCCGATTGGGAGGGCTTGGATTCCACCAAATTAACGACGAAGTCTTAATGAATGGATCAATTCGCGGTAACGGTTAACGTCTGTCTTACGCAAGTAAGCCAACAAGTTACGACGGCGACCGATTTTTTTCATCAAACCACGGTATGTTGCGTGGTCTTTTTTGTGTTGTTTGATGTGGTCGTTAAGGTGGTTGATTTCCCAAGTAAGTACTGCTACTTGTACTTCAACTGAACCTGTGTCGCCTTCATGACGAGCATATTGTGCCATGATTTCATTTTTTTTCTCTTTTGAGATTGCCATGATATGTTCTCCTTTGTTTTGAGCCTAATCCGAGTGACAGGTTGGCGACCTGTAACCAAGAAAAAGCTAGATTTGTCCTTTTTGGACCTCATTTATTCTATCAAGGAATAGCTCTTTTGTCAACTGATTTGAGAAATAGCTGAGCTGCTCTGCTATTTTCAAAAAAAGCCAGCTGAAGCTGACTTTCAATTATTTCTTTATTACTCTGCCTTTTCTGCTTTTGGCAAGATAAGATTGAGGATAATACCTACAATGGCTGAGAGGGCTGTTCCTGAGAGGGTAATGGCACCGATGTTGAGAACTGCTCCACCAAGACCCAATACTAGCATCGAACTTGCAATAATCAGGTTACGGACTTGACCGAAATCAACACGGCTTTCAATCAAAACTTTCAAACCGTTTGAGGCGATAACCCCGTAAAGTAAGATCGACATACCACCAAGTACAGCACTTGGAATAGTTGAGATAAGGGCTGTAAATTTACCCAAGAATGAGAAGGCAATGGCAATTAGGGCTGCGTTACGGATAACGGATACTGATGCGATGCGAGTCATACCGATAACCCCTGTGTTCTCACCGTAGGTGGTATTGGCAGGTCCGCCGATAAAGGCAGATACAGCAGTCGCCACACCATCACCAATCAAGGTACGGCTGAGACCTGGATCTTTCAAGAACTGGCGACCACAGATTTGGCTGAGAACAGTGTGGTCACCGATATGCTCAGCTACTGTTACAACAGCAATTGGTAAGATAGCAATCATTTCTGGACCGAAGTAGAAATTGTACGACTTGAAGGCACCTGTTTCAAATGGTAGGTAGAAACCTGGTAATTCAAACCAAGCCGCTTCCAGAACGGGTGTAAAGTCAACCAGGCCAAGGAAGATGGCAATCACATAACCACCGATAATGGCAATCAAGAAAGGAACAATCTTGGCGAAGCCTTTCCCTTTGGTATTGACAAAAGCCGCAATCAAGAAGGTTGCAATCGCCACGACGACATTTTTCCAATCACCGTCTGCGACAAAGCCTGCCGAAGTCACGGCAGAGTTGGCAAGACCCAGACCGATGACGATAATCATCGGACCTATAACAATAGGTGGCAAGAGGCTGTCAATCCACTTAGTACCGATAACTTTGACAAGTGCAGCGATCAGTACATAAATCAAGCCGACGAAGAGAATACCAGTCTGAGCTGCCGACACATCGCCACCCATTTCCTTGATAGCAAGGGCCATAGCAGAGATGTAGGCAAAGGATGAACCCAAGTAAACTGGAACTTTAAACTGGGTTGCCACTTGGTAAATCAAGGTCCCGACACCTGATGCGAAGAGGGCGACGGACACGGGCATACCGAGAATCAGCGGCACCAAAATCGTTGCACCAAACATAGCGAACACATGCTGGAAACTCAACAAAATCCCTTGAAGCGGTGCTGGTTTCTCATGGACATCAAACAAAAGATCGGCTTTTGTATTCATAAATCTCCCATTCTGGGTACACAAAAAGACCCAGACTTTCTAAATATACATAGTCATAGGCCCTTAATTGATTTTTCCTGTTGTCTTTCTCACCTCACGGGATGAGTTTAAAAACCTACGCTTTTGGTATTGTAACACAAAGCCTCGGTTTTTTGCAAGGAATTTTGTAAATTTTTATTTTTCTTAGAGAGAAGACAAGCAAACCTAGGGGGAATAAACTGAAAATAAAAACTTCCGAACAGATCAAATGTTTTTCGTACAATCTATAAATTCCTTAACTAACATTAAGATCTTATCTTCATGCCCTCTGATTACCTCACTATTCCAATTGTCGTCAGAATTTCCAGTAAGCTTTGCCATCCATTGCAGTTTTAGACTTTGGTTTCCAAATATCTTTTCCCATTGGCTATACTTGGCCTGAGGTCTAGAGTTCCCAAACTTCGAATTTTGACTGTCCGTGATAATACAAAGGTTTCCGAAAGAATGAAGCAGACTATCAGACATTCTTACCATCCCACTATCTTCAAAATTTGGATTCTGAGGATACCAATGTTCAACGGAACGACGATAAGTGAATCTAAAATTCCTTGAATCAAAAAAGTACTCCTGTAGATTATTTTGATTTTTCCATAAGACATAATCAACAAAATTGAAAGCATAGATAGGCATATTAGGGTAGCATCTAAATTTTTGTCCATCTTCTGTAAATAACCGACCTTCAGCATATCGAACTGCCAACGCTTCTAGAAAATTTACAAACTGGTGTCCAAATGCCTCATCTTGCAAATGCTCAACATTCTCGAATAGATAGACCAAAGTCTCATATAGCCAACGACTATCTCGATTTGATGTAAAGGTCACTGCAAACATAGACTGAAGCATAATAATGGTATCATTCACTGCCTTATCTGGAAAAGTATTATTCTCGAAATGTTCTTCTACAAAGTAATCTGTATTTTTCCGATTGTCTCTTTGATACTCATAGTAAGTACCTTTGCTAAGAAACCAGTCGTTTTTTGACCGCCTTGCTGTATCTTCGCTTGCATTTCTAATGACATAGTTATCAAATAGGTGTCTGATGCTTAATAAAGTTTCCGAGAAGTAAATGACCCAATCCCTTCCTTTTTCACTTACCGTAAAGACATCAAGTAGTTTCTTATCATCTAATTGAACATCTTGTGGGGAAATATTTTCAATAATAGAAACAGTATACAAGAGTAGTGTTTCAAAGTTAATAACGGTTGTATATTTTCCAGTTTCTTTGTCGTCTACGATGTCATCAAATACCAATGAACTTGAATCTTCTAGCGTATCCAATATACTTTTTTTTGAACAATTTGTGTTATCAACAAATTGATAGATATTGGCTAATTTGTAATTTGAAAAATGCCAACCAAAAATGTTTTCTCTTTCTTTAAACGTTTCCTTTCTTTTCTTTCTCATTTGAAATGATTTAACTACCGGATTCTCGAAGTCTGCACAGGCATCCCAAATTTTAGCAAACTTAGCAGCTTCTTTATCATCAAGCTTCGCCATCAATTGAGCCTTAATAATTTCATGAGCTTCCAATTGCTCTCCTCTTGAATTAAACCGCTCAAAATAAAGATTCAAATCTAAGTCAGTAGGTAGCATATTTCTAAAAATGATGACGTGTTGAAAGAGGTACTCAGCATATACCGTCACTTCCATTTTAAACTGTTCGAACAGAATTTTATTTAGTGCTAATTTGGTGTTTTGGTAACCTCTAGTAATCTCGTCCATATTCTCAAATTCAGCACTACTATTTTCAAATAACTGCTGCAAAGATGCATTGGACTGCTTACGCGCTTCAAAATTTAAGAGTTTCAAGTCAGGAATCTGAATGTGATACTCATTTCTCAAAACCAATGCTAACAGAGTCAAAGCTGTTGTTCTCTGTTGTCCATCAATAATGTGGTACATATTTCTTTTTTGATGAACAACCAGTGTTCCGATATAATAATCAGGACGTTTTTCACGTTCGTTGTAGGCATCTGCTATGTCAATAAGCAATTGCTCAATCTCATCATATGTCCATGAAAAATTTCGCTGATAAAGAGGAACAATGTATTCATCTTCAGTCAGAAGTTTTGTAACTGTCAAAGTAGCTGTCTTAGTCATTTATTAAGCTCCTCTTCTTCAAGAATTTTCTCCAAGGTAAAATGTTCAAATTGATCACGATTGATTTTCTGCAAAAAATCGCTTGGTGTACTAGCATGATGTAATAGCTGAAATAATTTTTGAACTGTACGCCGTTGAAAAATTCCACCCGCAGCATAATTGGCTAAAGTGCTATCATAAATGGCACGCGCTTTTATACGTGGATAATAGGCCCATATAAAAATTGTTTCAACAATATCTTTATCTAAAGCTCCCTGACCAAATCTGTCCACAAAAAGCAATACTAGATTATCGAATAAATTACGATTCCGGTTATAGCGTTGTTTAGTAGAATGTAAAATCTTTAGCATTTTGGAATCTAGACCGAGATTTTCAAACCAAGTCTCTCTATTTTGAATCATTTTATGTGACTGATTAATATAAAAGAAAAAGTACTCTCCATCAATAATTGGCATCGTTAAAGAAATAGGATAATCAATATTTTGTTCTTTTAATAGTCTAAAGAGATTCAAATAAGGGTAATCGTTATGATGTAAACCGACACCTTTAAAATCATCGATAAAATCTTCTGTAAAGCGAAGGTATGAACCCTGACGACGTTTGGTCAACCCAGTTTCACCAATTGACCACCGTCGCACTCTAAAAAGATATTGGTTAAATAAATCTTTTAAATTGACCTTTTCGTCTGTAACAATTTTTTCCCAATTTTCGATCAAATCTTCACTGATTTCAGAGGCATTTCTCAAATGATAGGCTTTAAGCAGGTCGTGTGGCTCTAAAGCTTTTCCCCGATTATTTTGAGAATCAAAAAGTTGGAAAGCTTCAGATAATCGATTATGTGGCATTGTAATAACAGCAATTTCACAATTTTTAAGAAGAAAGTCACATACTTTTTGCGCCTTTTCATCATCTAGGTCAATCAGTATTTTCCATTCTTCAAAATTTTCCTTAGCATGTTGACACGAAACCACGTCAAATTTTTGATTTAGTAATTGCTGGGCACCGATATAGTCGTTCAACCTCCCTAAAGCCTGTAAAAATAATGCAACAGAAATAGTACGCTGTTGTCCATCAACAATATCTAAAGTTTGTTTTTTATCGTGTAATATAAGAGAACCAACCTGATAGATGGCCTTTTTAGAGTCTATAACTTCTTTGACATCATAGAATAAGTGGCGAATGTGTTTACGTTGCCATTTATAAGGGCGTTGATAATTTGGGATATGGAGCCTGTTATCCTTCAAAAGTTCCTCTAACGTCATATGCCTCAAAGTAATATCAGTCATTCTGCTTATTCTCCTATTTTTTCTCTACACTTGCATTCGGAATCATTTTCGCATGCATTTCCGCGGCTGTTTTATCATAAAATGGAGACTGGGCTCAAGCCCAGCACCACTTCTCAGAGTTCATGTCAACATCTCAGCGCAGTGGTTGATTGGCAGATTTGTTCGTGTATTACACTCCAAATCTGACCTAATCAACTGTGCGGGGGTGGGAAGACGAACTCTTTTTAAACCGGTCGAGTTCTTTCCCGCTCCCATTCCCAAATTGATCGACTACAATCCATTCTTGCATTTACTTCTCCTCCTTTCAATTAAGAGTTCAATATTTATTTGATACATCCATTCTAATACATAGAATGGACAAATAGCGTCCTATCCCTCTATATTTTATAGTTTTCTTGCATATTTTTGAGAAAATGTTTCATATCTTCTACAAGCGAACTCGGAGAAAGCACAGTTAGGGCATTAGCCTGACTCAACAACCAACGTTTTAAGCCTGGTGTGTCTTGACTGACAAATTCAATCACATTGCCTTCTGAGCTTGTTTCGATAATCTTTGCTGTCGGAAATTGATCCAAGACAATGGTTGGATCATAGCTAAATCTGACTCTTATGGTTAGTTCCCGTCCCATAAAAGAATCCACGCGCTTATTCCGTACTTCACCGTCTCGAAACTTTTTGCCATAAGAAATATCCGGTTTCTTCTCAGTCGAAACTTTCCACTCTAAAATCCGATCTAACTTTAAAGTCATATAGGAAGAATGTTTTAGATTATAAGCTACAAGGTAAAAGTAATGACTATCGTAATAGAGTGACACAGGAAAAACCGTGTGTTTCTTTTCTACATTGTAGGGAGATTGGTAGCGAATATCTAATACCAACTCCTTACGAATGGCCTCCGACCATTCCCAAATCTTATCAATCCTGTTTTGAGTATCTGAAAGCGGGGCATAGTTTAAGAGTTCACTGGCGATAATGGCTACAATTTCTTTCTGCTCATCTTTCGATACTAGTGCCAATAAACTATCTAAAACAGCCTTATTTTCTTCAGTATTCAAAGCCCGATTTTCTAGCAAAATTTTAGAAATGGTCAGAATGTCCTTTTTGTTAAAAAGAGACTTCCCTTTTAAAAAGCGAGTATGATGCTTGGGATCATAGGCTAATTCTGCTGCAATCATCGGCTGACTTTCGATAAATCCTCCTAGAAGAGCAAAATCTCTTTGAATAGTCTTCTCACTAACTCCAAATTCATCTGCCAATTGTGACTTTTTTAGATGTGCTCCTGATTGTAAACGTAAAAATATGGTAAGTAATCTTTCTTGGTCGTTCATAGAAACCTCAATTCTAAAAAGATTATAACACTCTTAGCAAGTCAAATTCAATAAATTTCCTTGGTAAAGAATCTTGCTCAATGCATCATTTGAATTATCAAACTCACAACCTGTTACCAGTAATTTTCCGCCTGTTTCTAGATAACTTTCCAAAATTCTTGCCAACTTCTTCTGAATCGCATCGGTACTATTATAAAATTCTTCAATATTTTCAATCATCACAACATCAAATTCTTCTAGAAAATGAACATTTTGTACTATTTCAATCGCTAGACTAACTCCAACTACTCGTTTCACTTTCCTATTCATCTCTCGATAGTAAAATTCTATGTGGTCAACAAAGCTCCTTCTGATGTGATCAACATCTGAAATAATATATAAAAGTTGTCCGATATAGCTCTTTGGGGGAATCCCCAAAAAATCACTCACTTCCCGATTGATACTGTCAAACGAACTTCTCACCTTAGTATCTGAGTCCAAATTTCTGTATAGCAAATCGATAAATATTTCTAAAATTTCCATATCGTTAAACACAGTGTTTTCCTTCAAGTCTTTGTTATTCATATGCATTTCCTTTCTTCTATCTTTGCACTCCAAAGCCTATTAACCGTTGAGTTGATTCCAACTCTGATAATTCTTGGAGGGCGTTTTTAATATCAGCTTCTATTACGACATTCATCTCTATTTCTTCTAAGGTCCGATTGCCTATCTTTTCCATCACCCGAGTCGCCTGTTGATACAAACTAACTTCTATTAGTTTACGAACATAACGACCATTGCCAAAACGTTCGTTTGTTCCAACTTTTGAAAAATGCGAACGCAATACCCTCTCACAACTAGATTCAAGAGAATACTCTTTTTTACTCAACATCATTCTAAAAATTTCGTACAGTTCGTCCACAGAGTAATCTTCAAAATGAATGATGTTTGAGATTCGAGATTGTAATCCTGGATTCGTGTCTATAAAATTGTGCATCAAATCTTTATAACCAGCAAAAATAACAACTATCTCATTACGACGATTTTCCATTTCTTGAATAATGGTTGGTATAGCTTCATTAGCAAAATCTCTTTCACTCTGTGGAATCAGACTGTAAGCTTCATCGATAAACAGTACACCACCACTTGCACTATCAAACACCTTTTTTATTTTTGGTGCTGTTTGGCCAACATATTCCCCAATAAGATCTGCTCTTCCCACCTCTACTATCTTGTTTTCTGCGATCAATCCATGTTCATACAGGATTTCTGTATAAAGACGAGCTACCTCTGTCTTACCCGTCCCGGGATTGCCTGTGAATAACAAGTGCCCATTACTTTCTTCAACATGATAGCCTCTTTCTTTCCTCAGTTTCGATAGTTTTTCAAAAGCAACTTGTTGTCTGATTAATTTTTTTACAGATTGAAGACCAATCATTTGATTCAGCCTCTTCTCAGCTTGGCCACATTTACTTTTAGATTGTTCCTTTTGCAAACTAAAGTGACCCAGATCCAGCAATCCATTTTCTTGACAATAATTGGTTGCCACCGCATATTCATGGATTCTCTGAACCATTCGTCGAATATCTTTTGCATTGATGAGATTTGAAGCCTTTTCTACATACTCCCTAACAATTTTCTTGTCTATACTAATTCGTCTTTTTGCTAATAGTTGAATAGCAATTTCAACCAGTTCGTCATTTGTATAAGGAGGAAACTCGATTCTATTTACATTATAGTATTCCTCCTGTAATTCCATTTCTATTTTTTTAGCTTCTTCAGTCGATTGAGCAATTAGAATACAAATATTATTCTCCTTCTTTGTATTGATAGTAGCGAAAAGCTCTAATTTAGGACGAGCTCTTGCTTTTAAATAGTCATAAACAACTGGAAATTGTTTTTCTTCAGTCTTAGGAAGAAAGTATTCGCTACAATGAGTATCAACTGCTTTCAAGTCGAACAATTGTTCTAAATATTGAAGGGCATATTTTCGTCCACTCCCCTTTTGACCGTTGAAAATTAAGAAAAATGGCTCTTTCGTATGCGACTCTAAAACGTTTGATTGATAGGCTAAATAGTTTATAAGATGCTGAATGCTATTTTTAAAGTCGCTGAGACCAATCATATTTTCTGACAACACATCTGCATTCGGAGTAAGACCTTGCTTATCTTCCTTTGATTGCTTCAATAAGAAATAACCAAATTCTCCCAAATTTTCACGCCCAACTTTTTCAATAAAATCATTCTCGTTTAGTGAAGAATAGCCATCTAAATAGACATCCACTTTCCAAAGTGACTGAACCTTTTTTGCTATTTCTCGTTTTGTATTTGCAGCTCCCGTTACAATAAATAAATCTTCTTTTTCCTTCAAAAAATACACCCAATTATTTTCTTGTGCGAAAGATTCACTCGGTCGCTCTAGTTGCTGTACTTCTCCCATTAGTTTTATGTGGTAATAATTCATTTTAATCCCCCTCTATTCTTACGTTCTTTATAGAAAGTATATAAAAATAGATGGACAGAATATGTCCACCTATGAATATTATCAAGCATAATTATTATTTCACCATACTTTATCTTCAATGCAACTTAGCTCAGAGGCAATACTACTGCTCAGAATTCCTTCAGTAAGACACAGACAGCACACTGTTCCGTTCATTCTCTCAATAGAAGAAGATCTGCATTAGATTTTCAAAAAATAAATATACCCAAACAAATCTCCCTACTCCACACTTTTAATCCGTTTCTTAATCTTCTGGCTAAACTCAATCATTCTCCGCTTTTCCTCCGGCCAGATTTTGGTCACGCGGTCAACAGCAATTATGAAGATGATTACCGCAGCATAGTCCTTGGCTTTTTCAATCAGACCAACACTTTCAGCAACTACTAAAAGTAGATAGAATGTGAATAAAATAGTTCGTTTGGGTAACGCCATCAAAAACTCAACCCCTGCCTTATAGCCCAGATAAATCTGTCGATTAAGTCCTTTGGCCTTTTCCAAACGACGATTGAGAAAGGCGCGAATCCGCTTGTAAAACCAATCCGAAGTTAGAAAAAGTGATTGAGCACCAATTACAATCAAAGAAACATTATTGGCATGTTCTTCCTTAAGCCCAAGCGCTCTAGTCACAACGTAGGTCCAATCACCATTATCAATACAGATAAAAATAGTAAAGTAAACAACCGCTCCCGCTACTATGACAAGGGGAAGGGCACGGATATATTTCAACATATAATAACCTCTCTTGGACAAATCTTAGAACCTATATTCATAAACAAAGTGTTCTTATGCAAGAAATCGTTTTTACTTATCAAGGTAATTTTTTGACTCTATCATCATTTAGTTTCACTTTATTGCTTCGACGAGTAAAAAGCTCCTGTGGCAGTTTTCGCCTACCACCTAATTTGTCAGGAATCTCCTTTCCTTATCTCCACCTTCAAACACTCCAATGGAAGCGATGAACTGTGAACACAGGTTCTTATATATATTGTAATATGTTATACCAAGTACGGTCAAGCAGGGGCTAGAATTTCAGATACGACAACTGTACACTCTTAGCATTTTTTACTTCCCAAAAAAAGAAGAAGACCACAGATGGATCTTCTTCTCTTTTCATCTAAGCAAACTAATAAAATAACTCTTATTTTTCCTCTTTTAACACCAGATTTAATACCAAGGCAGCCAGGGTCCCTGTTGAAATACCTGATGAGAAGACCATTTGAAGAGCCGACGGAAGATGACTTAATAATTCTGGACGAACGGTCACACCAATACCCAGTGCAAAGGCAATGGAAATAATCAAGAGCTCACGGTCACCGATTTTAACAGTTGCAAGTGTCTTAATCCCTTGGGCTGCAACCAAACCGAACATGATAATCCCAACACCACCAAGAACAGGCTGCGGCATGATGGAAATCAAGGCAGATAACTTCGGAAAGACACCGAGTAGGGTAAGAATAATACCCGCAATAATCATAACATGACGACTAGCAACTTTTGTCAAAGTAATGAGGCCAACGTTCTGTGAGAAGGCTGTATTTGGACCAGCACCAAACACACCGGCAATCAAGGAACCAACACCGTCTGCAAGAACACCGTTTGCTGCCCGCTCAGAAGAAATCTTTTGATTTGAGGCTTCTCCAATGGCCATCATAATTCCCACCGTACCAATCAAGGATACAACATAAGCTGGAATGAAGGCTAGAATAGAAGATAGGTCAAATTTTACACCATAATGGAAAATTTTAGGAAGAGCAAACCAGGCTGCTTCTCCAACAGCAGATAAATCAACTTTCCCAAGAAAAATACACAAGATGTAACCAAAAACCATCCCAAAGAAGACTGACGCTGTTTTCAGCATTCCTTTGCCATAATGATTTAAAGCCAAGGTGAAGACCAAGACGATAAAGGCAATACCGATATTTTCAACTGAAGCATAGTCTGAGGCGCCAGCTCCACCAGCTGCCCAGTCCATACTAACTGGCATCAGGGTAATACCAATGAGGGATACAACAGTTCCTGTAATCAATGGCGGAAAGAAGCGCATCAAGGGTTTGACAAAACGACTGAGAGCAATCTCTACAAATGAACCAGCAATGGTTGCTCCTACAATACCTGCAATCCCGAGCTGGCTACCAACACTGATGGCTGGGTTGGCAAAGGTAAAGTCCGTCCCCATCATACCAGAGACACGTGAACCTACTGGCCCAACACCTTTAGATTGCAAAATGGTAGCAATACCAGCAACAAAGATAGAGGCTGATACCATAATAGAAGTATCTTCTACCGATAATCCCAAGGCACTCGCAACGACAAGAGGTACTGCGATGATTCCTGCAAAAGCTGCTAAAATATGCTGAAAAGCAAGCAAAACAGCCATCCCTTTTGGTGGTTGTTCATCAATTCCGTAAAGCATCCCTGAGGAATGTTCATTTGTTATTTTCTGAGACATGATTTCTCCTTCATTATTCCTAAATAATGGTATTAGTCTATCAGAAAATACAATTATTTTCAATACATTTTGTCCTCATAGACTGATAATGTTCGGGTTTATCAGATGATTTCGTCAATATACACGATATTTCAACTCAAAAATTCGTTTATTGTTTTGAGTTTGACAAAAAAAATGCTATAATACACAAAAGTAGCATTTGGAGGAGAAGATAAACATGAAAGCTTTGGAAGCACGCATTTTAAAAGATGGTCAGGTATTAGGAGAAAATATCTTAAAAGTTGACTCATTCTTGACCCATCAGGTTGATTTTCGCTTGATGAAAGAAATGGGGCAGGTCTTGGCAGATGCCTATCGCTCTAAAGGAATTACCAAGGTTGTCACGATCGAAGCCTCGGGTATTGCACCAGCCGTCTATGTTGCAGAAAGCTTAGATGTGCCAATGATTTTTGCTAAAAAGCATAAAAATATTACTATGACCGAAGGCATTTTGACCGCAGAAGTCTATTCATTTACCAAGCAAGTCACCAGCACTGTCTCTATTGCTAGTAAGTTTTTGTCGCCTGAGGACCGTGTTCTAATCGTTGATGACTTTTTGGCCAATGGACAAGCAGCAAAAGGCTTGATTGACATTATCCAACAGGCCGAAGCTCAGGTAATTGGCGTTGGTATCATCATCGAGAAGTCCTTCCAAGACGGTCGCCAGCTCTTACTGGATGCAGGTGTCCCTGTTACTTCACTCGCTCGTATTGAAAAATTCCAAGATGGTCAGGTTGTTTTTGCAGCTGCGGATATTTAAAAGGACTTGCTTCCAATCGGGAGCAAGTCTCTTCTATTTTATCTATAATTCCACACCAAAGACTTCTAATTGCTTTAATTCGGCAGCTGTCAACCTGCGGTAGTCCCCCAAGGCTAAGCTGTCGTCCAATACCAAGGTCCCCATGGTCAATCGTTGCAAGTCTGTCACCGTCTTTCCACAGGCCTGCACCATGCGTTTGACCTGGTGAAATTTCCCTTCTCGGATGGTGATGTCAACGAGCGAGGTCTGCTCAGCTTCATCTGTAGAGAGGATGGTCAACTGGGCTGGCTGACAGGTAAAGTCTTTCAGTTCAATTCCTGCCGCAAATCGTTCGACATCCTCTTGGGTCATGATCCCGTCAACCTGGGCACGGTAGAGTTTATCAACATGTTTTTTCGGAGAAAGCATGGCATGAGCCAGCTGACCATTGTTGGTCAAGAGGAGCAAGCCATGGGTATCGATGTCCAAGCGCCCAACAGGAAAAACTTCCTTATGGCGAGCTGTATCGTCTAACAAGTCCAAGACAGTCCGATGGCGGTCATCCTCGGTTGCTGAAATAACTCCTTTGGGTTTGTTCAATACATAATAAACAAAGGTCTCATGGCTCAAGACCTGGCCTGCTACTGCAATCTGGTCCGTCTTTTCGTCAATTTGTTGCTTTGGGGACGTCTCTACTTGGCCGTTGACTGTGACTTGCTTGTTTTTCAGGAGTTTCTTGACTTCTGTCCGACTACCAACACCGCAATCCACTAAAAATTTATCTAATCGCATACGAGTTTCTTTTCCATTTTGATATATTCTGCTTGCTGTTCTCTTTCTGTAAATCCAAGAGCATGAAAGAGGGTTTGAGCTGCTTGATGAAAGGTGGCAACTGTCAGTTTGATACTAGCTGGCTGAACATGTTCTACTAAATAGTCTTCAATAGTCTGATAGAAAGCTCTGCCATTTCCCTGACCTGTCAAAGACGGTTTCATACCCAAACGAATGTCAACGGTCTCACCATCTTGGTCAATACAGAAATAGCCCATGAGGGCGGCATTGCGAATGACTGCAAAAAAGCGGTCCCCACGCGCCTCGGGTGAAATCATCTCAGCATAAGTCTCGGGGTTTGCACTAATCGTATAGGCATCCAAAGGTGGTTGATAGCGCCATTGGTTAGCAATTTCCAATGCCAGATCCTGGGGCAAGGGCATGATGTAAAAATAATCCATTCTTCGGAAATTTTTTGCCAAATTTTTAATCCGACGGTTTTGGGTGGCGTAATGATCTGTCTGATAAACATAATCCACATAGCCCAACTGATAGGAGGGAATCATGTCCTTAAAAATCAACTGGACATCCTCGGGAAAACGTAGTATTAATTCATTTAAGCGGTTGTTTTCTAACATAGGAATATTATACCAAAAGAGGCTGGGCTCAAGCCCAACGGCTACTACTCAGAGTTCGTGTCAACATCTCAGCGCAGTGGTTGATTGGCAGATTTGTTCGTGTTTCACACTCCAAATCTGACCTTACGACTGTTGCGAACAGAGTTCGCTTCATTTCCAACCTCAAAAGATTCACTGAACCTTTTGAGGTATGCAGGGGTGGGAGTAAAATAGTCCAGTGGACTATTTTAGCCCGAACCTACATGTTGGGAAGTGAGGGGAACTCTTTTCTACCATTTGTCAAGTTCATCAAGGTATTTGACGAAAAATATTTTGTGTCTCGTCATCCAAATAAGGAAATTGTTTTCTTTTGGACTAAAGTTACGTGTAAAAAAGAGTACACGAAATGAACACCTTATGTTGAAAATTTTTGATAAGGTGTTACAATAATATAGCATAAACAATCTTACTGATTTCGGGTAGAACGATAATCGTAAAGTTTGTTATGCGTTATGAGGTAATACATTGTCCGAATGAGACGATGTATGGAGGCA
>NZ_JARQPL010000007.1:0-78032 GCF_046032535.1 Streptococcus suis
AAAGCTAAGCAATTGCCAAATACAGGTGAAAAAGCAACTTCAGCAACTTCACTTGGATTAGCAGTTCTTGGAATGGGATTAGCACTTTTCGCAGCAAAGAGAAAAAAAGACGAAGAAGAAGCTTAAAATAAGTCATTCATCGAAATCTTTTTGATAAGAAACTAGCTTTTCTCGAAAAGTTGAGTACAGATGGATATCTCTTGGTAAGTCATCCATCTGTACAGTTCAAAATAAAAAGGATCTAAGGTCATTAGACTTTAGGTCCTTTTGTTGTTTTGCTAAAAACATAAAAAGTCTAATAGTGTGCTATAATAGTTGGTATGAAAAAACAACCGACATCTGCCTATATCCATATTCCATTTTGTACCCAGATTTGTTACTACTGTGACTTTTCCAAGGTCTTTATCAAGAACCAGCCTGTTGATGAGTATTTGGAAGCCCTCATGGAAGAGGTCAAGTTTTACGACCTGCCAACCCTCCGCACACTTTATATCGGAGGTGGAACACCGTCGGCTCTCTCAGCAGAACAGTTGGACTACCTTTTGACCAATCTGGAGGAACTATTGGACTTGTCGCAACTGGAAGAATTTACCATTGAAGCCAATCCAGGTGACTTGACGGCGGACAAGATTGCAGTGCTAAAAAAATCCAAGTGCAATCGGGTGTCGCTTGGCGTTCAGACCTTTGATGACCGTATGTTGAAAAAAATCGGTCGTAGCCACAATCAGGCCCAGATTTATGAAACCATTGCTGCCCTCAAGGAAGCAGGTTTCCACAACATTTCCATCGACCTGATTTATGCCCTGCCTGGTCAGACCATGGAGCAGGTGGTGGACAATGTCGCCAAGGCCTTGGAGCTGGACATTCCCCACATGAGCCTCTATAGCTTGATTTTGGAGAATCACACGGTCTTCATGAACCGCCAGCGTCGTGGCAATCTCCATCTGCCCAACGAAGATGTGGAGTCCGATATGTTTGACTACATCCTGCAAGAGTTGGAGAAAAACGGCTTTGAGCACTACGAGATTTCCAACTTCACCAAGCCCGGCTTTGAAAGCCGCCACAATCTCATGTACTGGGACAACTCCGAGTATTACGGCTTGGGAGCTGGAGCATCTGGCTACATCGATGGTATGCGCTACCGCAATCGCGGCCCCATCCAGCACTACCTCAAGTCCATCCGCGAAAAAGGCCATTCTCGCTTACACGAAGAGTTTCTCAGTAAGACTGAGCAGATGGAAGAAGAGATGTTTTTAGGGCTACGGAAAAAAACTGGCGTGTCCATTGAGCGATTCGAGGAAAAGTTTGGCATTTCCTTTGAAGACCGCTACGGTCAGGTGGTCAGAGACTTGAAAAATGAAGGTCTCTTGCAAGAAGAAGACCGTTGGCTTAGGATGACCAAAAAAGGATTGTTTTTGGGCGATACAGTTGCTGAACGATTTATTATTACAGATTAGAAAAGAGCAAAAACGATGGGCTTAACCTACCAAGAAGAATTCACCATTCCCTTTGATA
Source organism: Streptococcus suis (assembly GCF_046032535.1). Classification (GTDB taxonomy): domain Bacteria; phylum Bacillota; class Bacilli; order Lactobacillales; family Streptococcaceae; genus Streptococcus; species Streptococcus suis_AK. The sequence goes on from NZ_JARQPL010000007.1 coordinate 1,516, forward strand.
TGGTGGATGTTAAACAAGAAATTAAACTGCCTGACTTTATTTCCTACTGTCTCGGTGTGTCAGGTCGGCAGTCGGAAGAACTGGGTCGCAGTGACCTCTATGTTTTTCAGGAATTTGGCTTGATTTGGGTGGTGACTGATTATGAACTAACTATTCAAAACTTGCCTAAGTACAATGAAACCATCACGATAAAAACAGAAGCGGTTGCCTACAATAAGTTTTTCTGTCATCGGATGTTCTATATCTACGATGAGGCGGGCAATCTTTTGTTGGACATTCTCTGCTATTTTGTCCTGATTGATTTTGAGACTCGCAAGGTGGCGCCTGTGCCAGAAGATTTGATTGCTCCTTATCAGTCTGAGCAGGTCAAGAAATTGCCTCGGGCTCCCAAGTATCAGCTCTTGGAAAATCCGTCTGTTCAAGAATTTCCTGTTCGTTATTTTGACTTGGATATGAATGGTCATGTCAATAATGGCAAGTATCTGGAATGGATGTATGAAGCACTGGGCTATGATTTTCTGCTCTGCCATGTCCCTAAAAAAATCCAACTCAAGTATCTTAAGGAAGTAGAGGCAACTAGCCTGGTGAGTTCGCGTATGGTGGCAGAAGCTGGTGTCAGCCAGCATGAGATTGTGGTAGATGGGCATATTCATGCGCAAGCTGTCATAGAATGGAGGGAAAGTCATGTCGCAGGATAAGTGGTTAGAATGGGCAGTGCGTTTACAAGCCTTGGCTCAGACAGGCTTGGCTTATGGAAAAGATGTTTATGACATGGAGCGTTTTGAAGAAATCAGGCAGATTGCGGCGGAAATGTTGGTAGAGCCATCTGGACAGCCCTTGGAAGTGGTGAAAGACTTGTTTTGCAATGAAACTGGCTATCAGACACCTAAGTTGGATACCCGCGCAGCTATTTTCCAAGAGGATAAAATCCTGCTGGTTCAGGAAAACGATGGGCTCTGGTCCTTGCCAGGTGGTTGGTGCGATGTGGACCAGTCCGTCAAGGAAAATGTTGTTAAGGAAGTAAAAGAAGAAGCGGGGCTGGATGTGGAGGCTCAGCGTGTGGTGGCAATTTTGGACAAGCACAAGAACAATCCTGCCAAGTCAGCTCACCGCGTGACCAAGGTCTTCATTCTATGTCGCTTACTCGGTGGTGAATTCCAGCCCAATTCGGAAACTCTTGCCAGTGGCTTTTTCAGTCTAGATGACTTACCACCGCTCTCACTTGCGAAAAATACAGCTGAGCAGTTAGCACTTTGCTTGGAAGCTAGTCGGTCTGAGCATTGGGAAACACGATTTGATTAAGGAGAAAGTATGACTTATCAAGGTTATTTGATTGATTTGGATGGTACGATTTATGAAGGGAAAAAGCGGATTCCTGCTGGTGAACGTTTTATTCATCGCTTGCAAGAACGTCAGATTCCCTATTTATTCGTGACCAACAACACCACCCGCCGTCCTGAGATTGTGCAGGCTATGTTGGCTGAAAACTTTAACATTGAGACACCACTTGAAACAATTTATACAGCCAGTTTGGCGACAGTAGATTATATGAATGATTTGGGCAAGGAAAAGACAGTCTATGTTATTGGAGAAGACGGGCTCAAGTCTGCCATTTTTGAGGCAGGCTATGTGGAAGACACGGAAAATCCAGCCTATGTTGTTGTCGGTTTGGATACTCAGTTAACTTATGAAAAACTAACCATTGCCACCTTGGCTATTCAAAAGGGAGCGACCTTTATCGGTACCAATCCTGATTTGAACATTCCGACTGAAAGAGGTCATTTGCCAGGAGCAGGCTCACTTATTGCACTTTTGAAAGCTGCAACCCGAGTAGAGCCGACCTTTATCGGTAAGCCTGAAGCCATCATCATGGACAAGGCTCTGGACATCTTGGGCACAGAACGCAGCCAAACGGTTATGGTGGGAGATAACTACCTGACGGATATTCGTGCAGGGATTGACAATGGATTTCCAACTCTTTTAGTCCTGACTGGATTCACCAAGCCAGAAGAGGTAGCTAGTCTGCCTATAGCTCCAACCCATGTCCTCAACAGCCTAGATGAATGGAGTTTTGATGAGAATTAAGTTACAGCTTGTTGGAACAGTATGTTTCACCTTGTCGGCAGCTGTTTTAGCAACCATTTATCTTGCTTGGTTAATCTATCCACTGGAAATTTCCTACTTAGGTTTGGAAAAGATTGTCTACATGAAATCGGCAGATGTTTCCTATAATTTCAATATCCTGATGAACTATCTGACCAATCCATTTGCAAGTGTTTTAGATATGCCAAATTTTTCATCCTCAGCTGATGGTCTGAAACATTTTGCGGATGTGAAAGGTCTCTTTCATCTGGCACAGCTTATTTTCCTGATTAGTTTGCCTGTTGTTTTCTATTTTTGGAAAGAAGTGGTGCGAAAAGGCTATGGCAAGCTCTATCGAACTGTTTTTATGTGGATGTCACTAGCTCCTTTACTTATTGCACTAGTGGGCTTGTTGATTGGTTTTGATAGCTTCTTTGTTCTTTTTCATCAGTTGCTATTTCCAGGTGATTCAACCTGGCTCTTTGACCCGTTGAAAGATCCGGTTATTTATATACTTCCACAGGAATTTTTCCTTCATTGTTTTATTATTTTCTTTATCCTATATGAGTTGCTTTGTTTGATGTGGCTTTGGAGAGTTAAAAAATAATATTAGCCAAGAAAAACCACTTGACAACGCAGTGAATTTACAGTAAAATGATTAGGACTTTGAAATTGAGGGGAGTGAAAATAATGTCAAAAACAGTAGTACGCAAGAACGAATCACTTGATGATGCTCTTCGTCGTTTCAAACGTGCGGTTACTAAAGCTGGTACTCTTCAAGAAACACGCAAACGCGAATTCTACGAAAAACCATCTGTAAAACGTAAACGTAAATCAGAAGCAGCTCGCAAGCGTAAAAAATTCTAATTGAATTTGAACAGCCTTCGGGCTGTTTTTTTGTTTACTTTTCACCCTATGTAACATATAATAGATATATAAAATTTTGTCCAAGTGAAAAGGAGAGCATACATGAGTATTTTGGTTACAGGTGGAGCTGGTTATATTGGTAGTCACACGGTTGTAGAGTTGTTGAAGTTGGGAAAAGAAGTCGTCATCGTAGATAATCTATCCAACTCTAGCATCTTAGTCTTGGACCGAATCGAAGCAATCACAGGCAAACGCCCAACTTTCTATGAGCTAGACGTGGCAGATAAGGTTGCCTTGCGTCAGGTTTTTGAAAAAGAAAACATTGAGTCAGCTATTCACTTTGCAGGCTACAAGGCGGTTGGTGAGTCTGTTGAAAAGCCAGTTATGTACTATGAAAACAACATCATGTCCACCTTGGCTTTGGTAGAAGTCATGGCAGAATTTGGTGTTAAGAAAATAGTCTTCTCATCTAGTGCAACGGTTTACGGTCTTAACAACCCATCACCTTTGGTGGAAACCATGCCAACCAGTGCAACCAATCCTTATGGCTATACAAAAGTCATGTTGGAACAAATCTTGCGTGATGTGGAAGTGGCAGACAAGGACTGGAGTGTTGCCCTTCTCCGTTATTTCAACCCAATCGGTGCTCATGAATCAGGCTTAATCGGTGAAGATCCAGCAGGTATTCCAAACAACCTCATGCCATTTATAGCCCAGGTAGCAGTAGGTAAACGCCCAGAACTCAGCGTTTTTGGTTCAGACTACGACACAGTTGATGGAACGGGTGTTCGTGATTACATCCACGTCATTGACTTAGCACTTGGTCACATCAAGGCCTTGGAAAAAATCTCAACAACAGTAGGTGTTCATACCTACAACCTCGGTTCAGGTCAAGGGACCAGTGTGCTGGAATTGGTTCAAGCCTTTGAAAAAGTCAATGGTGTGCCAGTACCCTATAAGATTGTAGACCGTCGGCCAGGTGATGTAGCAACTTGCTATGCTAACGCAGACAAGGCTCTGGCTGAACTCAATTGGAAAACAGAGAAAACCATTGAAGATATGTGCCGTGACACATGGAATTGGCAGTCTAAAAATCCAAATGGATATGAAGGATAAGAACAGATGTGAGTGTTGGCTCACATCTTCTTTTTCATAGTACAAAAAACAGGCACGGTGCCTGTTTCACTATCTTATTGATTATTTTTTCAACAAGTCACGGATTTCTGCAAGCAATTCTTCTTGAGTTGGACCAGCTGGTGCCTCTTCAACAGCAGCTTCTTCCTTCTTAGCCAAGCTTTGTGCTTTTTCAGCAGCCTTAACAATGAAGAAGAGAACAGTACCAACGATTAAGAAGTTGATAACAGCACTCAAGAAGTTACCGTACATAACACCGTTCCATGACAAGTCAGCAATTTTGTCTGCACCAGCAGCTTTCAAAGCTGGCGTCAAGAATAATGGAGTAATCACATCTCCAACCAATGACTTAACGATTTCACCAAATGCGGCAGCAATAATCACACCGACAGCCAAATCAATCACGTTTCCACGGAACAAAAAGGCTTTTAAATCTTTTAACATATCCTAAATATGTCCTTTCATAAATATTTTACTCTATATATTATAACCATTAAAAATATTTTACAAGTAATTTGTTTCAGAAATTTTACATTTTGACTTTTTTAGTATAAAATAGAGTATGCTAAACTAAGGGGATAGTGTCCACTTTTCGATTTAGAAAAAAGATATTGAGGAGGAAATATGCTGTCAAAAGATAGAATAACAGAAATTAAACAAGCCCTCAATATTGTGGATGTAATTGGTGAAACTATTGCACTGACTAAAGCTGGACGAAACTATATTGGCCTTTGTCCTTTTCATGGCGAAAAGACACCTTCTTTTAACGTTGTCGAGGACAAGCAGTTCTATCATTGTTTTGGATGTGGGAAGTCTGGCGATGTATTTAAGTTTGTCGAAGAAGTTCGTGGTGTTTCTTTTGCAGATGCGGTAGCTATCTTAGCTGAGAAGGCAGGGTTTCAAGTAGATGTAACTCCTTCCTATCATCAAGAGGAGAAAAGGGTTAGTCCGCATCAGGTACTGTATGATATTCATCGGGATGCTGCAAAGTTTTATCATGCCCTTTTGATGACAACCAAAATGGGTGAGAAAGCTAGAGCTTATCTACACCAACGTGGCTTGACAGATGATGTCATAAAAACATTCCAGCTAGGCTTAGCTCCTGCCGAACAGAATATTCTTTACCAAAAACTATCAGGTCAATATGACGAAGAAAGTCTATTGAATTCGGGTCTTTTCAATCCCAGTGAGCAGAATATGATTTTCGATGCTTTTCAAGGGCGGATCATGTTTCCGCTAACTGATGAATATGGTCGAGTGATTGCCTTTTCAGGTCGGATTTGGACAGATAAAGACTTACAGAATAAGCAGTTAGCCAAGTATAAAAACTCTCGTAGTACAGAGATATTCAATAAAAGTTACGAATTATATCATTTGGATAAGGCCAAGGCGGTCATCAAAAAGCAGCGGGAAGTTTACCTGATGGAGGGATTTCTAGATGTCATTGCTGCTCATCGTGTAGGGATTGATAATGCAGTGGCTTCCATGGGAACAGCTTTGACAAGAGAGCATGTTGCACACCTAGCTAAGTTTTGTAAGAAAATTGTTCTGACTTATGATGGGGATAAGGCTGGACAGGCAGCTACCATGAAGGCGTTGGACGAACTACAAGATTTTCAGGTTGAAATCGTGAGCTTGCCAGATAATATGGACCCAGATGAATTTTTGCAGAAAAATTCGGAAGAAGCCTTGCAACAGGTTTTAACCAAATCACGAATCAGCGATGTAGAATTTTTGATTCAATACTTGAAACCTGAAAATCCTGACAATCTACAAATGCAGATTGAGTTTGTAGATAAGATTGCACCAATTATTGCCAAAGTATCATCCATTACAGCTCAAAATTCTTATATTTATAAGGTGGCGGATTTACTTTCTGACTTTGATTATAATCAGGTGGAACAGGCAGTAAATGCTGTTCGTCTGAACCAGCGGCAGGAGAGAACACAACAGGTATTTCAATCACAGACTGGTCAGTCTTATTTGCCACCAGTCCAAACGATTGCTCGTATAACGAGTCTTATTCGAACAGAAAACCATTTACTTTATCGGATGGTTGAACATCCTTATATTCTCAATGAGTTCCGTTTACGAGAAGATTTTTATTTTGCGACGCCAGAATTGCAAGCTATTTATGATATGTTAAAAAAATCTGGGGAAATTACCAGTTTTGAACTATCACAGCTGAACGATTCCGCTCAACAGGCTTGGTATCGTATGCAGGAAGAACGTTTACCTAATGAAGTGTCTCCACACGAAATTGAAGAATTAGAAATTCGGCGAGACAAGGAATTGTTGAAGAAGGAGAACCAGCACCTAGCGCGGAAAATCCGTGAACATTCCCATGTGGGAAATGCAGATATTGCCCTCGATGAGTTGCAAAAACTCCTCGATAGAAGAAGACAAATGGAGTAAATATGACCAATAAAAAAGATAAAAAAACAGAAGTAACTACTTTTGATGTACAAGTTGCCGAATTTATCCGTAACCATAAAAAACAAGGTTCAGCTACAGACGATGAAATCAATGACCAACTGGTTATTCCATTTACGCTTGATGCTGACGGAATCGATGATTTGCTCCAACGTATTCAGGACGCAGGGATTTCGATTGTCGATAAAGAAGGGAACCCTTCTGCTCGTGCTATGCAGGTAGAGGAAGAACCAGGATTATCTGATGAAGAATTGCTCGGAAGCACTTCTGCAAAAGTTAACGACCCGGTCCGCATGTATTTGAAAGAAATTGGTGTTGTACCTCTTTTGACCAACGAGGAAGAGCAAGAATTGGCATTGGCGGTTGAGGCAGGGGACCCAGAAGCGAAACAACGTTTGGCTGAAGCCAACTTGCGTTTGGTTGTATCCATTGCCAAACGCTATGTCGGGCGTGGTATGCAGTTCCTTGATCTTATCCAAGAAGGAAACATGGGCTTGATGAAGGCCGTTGATAAGTTTGACTACTCTAAAGGATTCAAGTTTTCAACCTATGCAACCTGGTGGATTCGTCAGGCTATCACTCGTGCCATTGCGGACCAAGCGCGTACAATCCGTATCCCTGTTCACATGGTAGAAACCATTAACAAATTGGTCCGTGAACAACGCAATCTCTTGCAGGAATTAGGTCAGGATCCAACTCCTGAGCAAATCGCTGAGCGTATGGATATGACGCCTGAGAAAGTTCGTGAAATCCTCAAGATTGCACAAGAGCCAGTGTCTTTGGAAACCCCAATCGGTGAAGAAGATGATAGTCATCTTGGCGATTTTATCGAAGACGAAGTCATTGAAAATCCAGTTGATTACACAACTCGTGTCGTTCTTCGTGAACAGTTAGATGAGGTATTGGATACTCTTACTGACCGTGAGGAAAACGTATTGCGTCTTCGTTTTGGTTTAGACGATGGTAAAATGCGTACGCTTGAAGATGTTGGTAAAGTCTTTAACGTAACCCGTGAACGCATCCGCCAAATCGAAGCCAAAGCCCTCCGTAAACTCCGCCACCCATCCCGCAGCAAACCACTCAGAGATTTTATAGAGGATTAAAACACCACTGGCGTGGTGTTTTAACCCGAGCCTAGAAATAAGAAAGCGAGGTTAACCTCCGGGGGAGGTTTTTAACCGCTCGCTGAAAACTGGAAACGAGCGAGAGTTCGGGGAGGTTTTGACACAAACTTCGTTTGCTTCATCTCCAACCTTCAACAGTCTCCCAGACTGTTGAAGCCTGCCCAGAAATAAGAAAGCAGGCTAACCCAGTGGTGTTTTAACCCGAGCCTAGAAATAAGAAAGCGAGGCTAACCTCCGGGGGAGGTGATCGACGTTTCTCATATCATTCGACCATAATGATGTGAGAAACTAGTAAGTCGTCTAGGCAATTCTATTGGGAATTGCCGTTTGTTAAGTAGTTTTTTGAAGCACTCAACTTTGGCGAGTTGAACCGCTACTCTTGAAATTAGAAAGCGAGCGTCCAGTGAACTTATTTTGACACAAACTTTGTTTGTTTCATTTCCAATCTCCAATAGTTCATGGCTTATTTGGATGAAATTTTTGTTCATTTAGATGACATTGCAACAGTGAAAAGAAAGAGAGAAAAATGACGTACACAGAAGATCAAATTAAAGACATTCAGGAGCGTATTTTTCATGCTCTTGAAGATGTGATTGACCCAGAGTTAGGGATTGATATTATCAATCTAGGTTTGATTTACGAAATACGTTTTATCGAAGGTAAGGCTGAGATTGATATGACTCTGACAACCATGGGTTGTCCATTAGCTGATCTAATCACCGATCAAATTCATGATGTACTGAAGGATGTTCCTGAAGTAACAGAAGTAGATGTGAGACTGGTTTGGTCACCAGCTTGGACCGTTCAAAAAATGAGTCGTTATGCTCGAATTGCATTAGGAATTAAATAAAAAAAACAAAATGGTTTCGAACGTTTGAAGCCATTTTTTTATTAATGTTTGGATTTTTTGTAAAAAATATTAAAAATTATACTTGTCAAAGAGAAATTTCCGTGTTACAATAAACAGGCCTAGGAAAAGTAGTCATACCTATTCTAGCAAATATCAGACCTATATGGGATGGGTAGCTCTGCTATTTATCATAACCAAAGCCTACGGACAGGCGGGTCGAATGCCGAAGCGTGGCGTAAGCCACATTATTGATAGGGTTAAAAGCCTACATTTTATAAGTTGATTTTAGGGTTCATCCCTAATTCGTATATCAAATTTAGTGTGGTGAAAGCACACGTCATCTTGTGAAACGGTCAATAAAGTACGTATATATTTGCACTGGAGAGTAGGAAACGGTAGGCACATAAACTCAAGAGAAGAATAAAAAGCGTCGATTTGGATTGTAGAGCAGGATGAACCCTGCTCTTTTTGCTTTGTTATGTGACTTTTAGTCCGTTACGCTCCATAAGGTGCGTGACAAATAAACCACCCGCTATGCGGGTGCGCGACGAAGGTTATACCAAAAAAACTCCAAACGCGATACAATAAAGGTGTTCAAGCCTATTGTAAAGCGAAAGGAGAAAAGTATGGCGCAAAAGGCACATAGTTTATCACATACAAAGTGGCTGTGTTCTACCACATTGTCTTCACCCCTAAGTATAGACGAAAAATTATCTATAATCAATATCGAAGTAGTCTTGGAGAGATATTTCGACGATTGTGTAGTTATAAAGGTGTTGAAATTATCGAAGGTCATCTGATGCTGGATCATGTTCATATGTTAGTCAATATTCCCCCGCGGTTAAGTGTATCCAGTTTTATGGGCTATTTAAAAGGCAAGAGTGCTCTTATGATGTTTGATAAACACGCCAATCTCAAATATAAATTTGGCAATCGTCATTTCTGGGCAGAGGGATATTATGTAAGTACGGTTGGACTTAATGAAGCCACAATTAAGAAATATATACAAGAACAGGAAAAACATGATCTAGCACTTGATAAATTGAGTGTAAAAGAGTATGAAGATTCCTTTAGGGATAATGGCAAGTAGTACGAATGCCTCTTTAAGAGGCTAGTGACGAGTCAAAAGCAGTGAGGCTTGAACAAAGTGAAAGCCAGCGTCTTTAGGCGCTGGCTGGTGATGTGGGCTTATAGCCCTTGTTCAAACCACCCGTTTTCACGGGTGGTTATGACTTATCCTAACAATTGCTGCAACCATTGGCTGCCATAGATCCAAAAGAAGCTATAGGCCACAACTGAGAAAGGGCGACAAAGTAAAGTAATCATAATAAATTTCCGATAGCTCATGCTTGTTAATCCAGTAATCATCACCACTATGTCAGCTGGAGAAATGGGAGAAAGCATACAAAGAACAAAGAAAATTTCATAACTACGTTTATTATCAATTTTGCTTTCATATTTGTAAAACGTATCTTCAGACATGAAGAGGAGACAAAATTTCTTTCCATAGCGACGAGCCAACCAGAAAAGGATGATACTACCGATTGAAATTCCAAGATAATTGAGAAAGAATCCCCACCAAAAATGAAATACGAGGAAACCTACAACAGTCGTAACACCGCCTGGAATAATCGGAAATACAACTTGAATAATCTGAATAGCTAAAAAAGAGAGGCTACCTAAAGCACCTTGGCTTTTGATTAAATCGCTTAAGACATTTTGATCGTTCAAAATGCCAATCTTATAGAGCCAAAACAGAAAAATAGCAGTCCCGATAAGGGTCAAAATACTTAATACTTGAATGGTTTTTTGCCAAAATTTATACATACTTTCATTTTACCATATTTCAAAATTTTTTTAAATTGTAAGGAAAATGTAAAATAATTTTGCTATTTATAAAAAATTCTGCTATAATAATTCCTGTATCAAATCCTACGGGGTTGTTACGGATTCGACAGGCATTATGAGGCTTGTTCTGCAACTCATCGGCAGATGTAAAAATGCCAGTTAAATATAACTGCAAAAAATACAAACACTTACGCATTAGCAGCTTAATAACCTGCCTGCGTGACCATTCGCGAATTGCTTGTGTTTGCTGATTGGTCTTAAAATAGCAAGCTACGTTGGGATTGAGTCAGGCAGTTCCAAAAGAGATTTACTGACTCGCTTGGTCTAGGTTTGAGTTATGTATCGAGTTCAAGTTAAAGCAAGACATAACCTATGGTTGTAGACGAATAAGTTAGCAGGTGTTTGGACGTGGGTTCGACTCCCACCAGCTCCATATATGGAAGATTACTCAAGAGGCTCAAGAGGCCGTGTTGGAAACGCGGTAGGCGTGTAACAGCGTGCGTGGGTTCGAATCCCATGTCTTCCGTATGGCAAGAACGATGAAAATCGTTCTTTTTTTCTTGCACTTGAAACTATCTAATAAGAATAATGTTCATTTTTTGCGAAAATTATCTTGTAATTTATCAAAAATGTGATATGATAGTTAACAATATACTTACGAAAGAGGAAGTGTTGATGTTGAATGTACAAGAATTAGCCAAGACAGAATTGCATTGCCATTTGGATGGTTCCTTATCTTTATCGGCAATCCGACAACTTGCCCAACTGGCAGAAATTTCCATTCCAGACAAGGATGAGGAACTCAGAAAATTGGTCAGTATAGAGGGCAAGGTTGATAGTTTGATGACCTATTTGAAAACCTTTGATTTTGTTCGACCTCTTTTACAGACAGCTCCAGCCTTGGAACTGGCCGCTTATGACCTGATAGAACAGGCTGCAAAGGATGGACTTCTTTATATCGAAATCCGTTTTGCACCAGAATTATCGACTGACAGGGGTTTGACTATCCTGGAAGCTGTGAATGCAGTCTTGCGTGGGATAGAAAAGGCTCAGAAGGAGTTTGGTATAGTTGCCAATCTCTTGGTCTGTGGCTTGAAACAAACTGATCCAAGTCAGACCAGAGAAATCTTTTCTGCTATTGCTGATTTGGCACCAAAAGGACTTGTGGGATTTGATTTCGCAGGAAATGAAGCAGACTATCCTACGGAAGAACTTCGGGATATTATTCAATTTACTCAGGCACTAGGTTATCCCATGACTTTCCATGCCGGAGAATGTGGATGTGTGACCAATGTGATTCAAGCTCTTGAACTTGGGATTAGAAGGATTGGTCATGGTACAGCACTTACTCGCAACCCTGAAGCTATCCAAGCTTTTGTCAATAGCGGAGCAACACTTGAAATGTGTCTAACATCGAATCTTCAAACTGGTGCAGCTGATTCGATTGAGTATTTTCCATATCGTGAGCTAGTTGAGGCAGGAGCAAACATCACAATCAATACAGATAATCGTACTGTTTCCAATACAAATCTAAATAAAGAATATCAGCTATTTGTAGAGTATTTTGGAACGACCAAGGAAGAATTTTATCAATTCAACAGAAATGCTATTCAAGCAAGCTTTGCCAGTGAAGAAGAAAAGGCAAACTTACTTGATGTCCTAGCCCAAAAGTATAATTTGTAAAAAGAAAGCTCTAGGCCATGTCAGAACGACCGGCAAAGAGCTTTTTCTTATTGCAAATTCAATTTCTTGGTCATGATAAAGTGTGTACCAAAATAGTAGGCAAAGGCCAGAATGATATTGATCAAGGCCAAGATAGGACTTGGGTATAACGGTAGCGCGGCATAATAAAGGTTCTCTAGATAATTGGTAAAAACGAGAGTTCCAAACACACCAACTACAATTGAAATGCCAATATAGGTCAAAATGGCAAACAGAAGACGGTGGTCTTTAAACAATTGACCGACTGAGATGGAGAAGTAGATCAGCAAGATTCCCATTGTTGACTCAATCAGCATATAGAATAGATGTGCAAATATGACAGGCCAGTCTAATGCTTGTACAACAGTATGCAATTCAGGAATCATGAATTCTTCACTTCCGAGCATGAGGACCGCTAAAATGATTCCAATAGAAAGAATAATGGTAATTCCAGCTAATATGTACCAAACCAATGATGCCAAGAGTTTGCTGAGGATAATTTGATGGCTGGAGACCGGTAAGGTCATGGTTAAATAGCCCTGACGGCCATAGACATTTTTTCTAAAACGGTTAATAACCATGAAAAAGGTGGATAAACCAAGTGCTGCAATTAAGATACCGAAGGTCATTGAGGAAGTACCGAAAAGGACCATTTCAGCACCACCAGGTTCTGTGGTTCCAGCTTGTGCCCGTAAGCTCAAAGCTTGTAACCAAAAACCGAGTATGATAGATAGTGATAATGCTCCTGCATAAATTCCTAAATACCATTTTCCAACGGATTGAAATTCGTATTTCAATAATTTTTTAAACATAGCAATTTCCTTCTAACTAAGCCTTAAAATCTTGGCGGAAGAGTTCATCAATAGATTCTCCGCTTTCAATTCGCAAGTCATCTACATTTCCATGGCGAATAACACTTCCGTAGTGTAGGAAAATAACCTCATCCAAAATTTGCTCGACATCTGAAATTAAGTGAGTAGAGATAATAACAGAGGCAGTCGGAGAGTAGTTGTTGACGATGGTTTTTAAAATGTAGTCTCGAGCGGCAGGGTCAACACCACCAATAGGCTCATCTAAAACATACAGCTGCGCTTGACGACTCATCACCAGAATGAGTTGGACTTTTTCCTTATTCCCCTTAGAGAGATGTTTCATACGACTGTTTAAATCAATGCCCAAATCTTGTAAAAGATGGAGAGCACGCTCCTTATCAAAATCAGCGTAAAAATCTTCAAAAAATGTAATTGCTTCGAGCACTTTCATATGCTCATCGAGATAAGTCGTATCTGGGAGATAAGATACAATTGCCTTGGTTTCTGGCGATGGGGTGCGGCCATTGATCAATACTTGACCGTATTCTGGTTGCAACAGACCGTTGATCAATTTAATCATGGTTGTTTTACCCGAACCATTTGGTCCCAAAAGTCCTATGATTTTTCCAGCAGTCAACTTCAAATTGACATTATTTAGGGCGACAGCTCCACCATAAGATTTTGAAACTTGTTGTAGCTCAACCAAAGTATATGCGTTATTCATAAGTGACTCCTTTCAAATAATCATCTAACTGGTGGGTTAATTCATCTTGATTGAAGCCCAAGTCCAGCATATTGGTCACAAAGTTTTCAAGTTCTTTCTGTGCCAAGTGAAGTCTGGTCTGTGAAATCAATTCCTGATTGTCTGTGACGAAACGTCCTGTTGTGCGGACTGAGTAAACAAATCCTTCCGTTTCCAAATCAGACAGGGCCCGTTGCACCGTGTTTGGATTGACGCCAGCTATTTCAGCCAAGTCACGCACGGTTGGCAATTTATCTCCCGATTTCAATTGATTGGTCACAATCTGTAATTTTATAGTATTACTGATTTGAATATATATGGGCATATTGTTGTCAAATTTCCAAGCCATTATTCTTTCCTTTCTAGGATGACACCGTGTTTATGTCTTATCTTAATAATACAACAAACTATATAAATTAGCAAGAAAAATGTTTTGAATTTTTAAAAAATATTTTTGGATAAATATTTGATATAATAGAAGAAACATGAAAAGGAGAATACCATGCTGGCACAATTAGATACAAAGACAGTTTATACCTTTATGGATAGCATGGTGACGATAGAAAATTATGTAGGCAAGGCTAAAGAGCTTGGTTACCACGCATTGGGGATAATGGATAAAAACAGTCTTTATGCAGCCTATAGTTTTATGGAATCCTGTAACAAAATGGGGCTTCAACCAATTATTGGTTGTGAACTGGACTGGAAATTACAGGGAGGGGAGCAGGACGTCACTACTCAATTGATTGCTCTGACAACCAGAGGTTATCGCAATCTATTGAAAATTTCGACTGCTAAGATGACAGGGCAAGATGATTTTGAAACTATTCGTCAATATTTAGTCGACATAGCAGTGGTTGTTCCTTATTTTTCTGGCATTGAGCACCTTGAGTTAGGTGTTAACTATTATATCGGAGTGACGGTTGATACACCAGTTCAAGACTTTAAGCAAGCAATACTCCCAATTCATACGGTTCGTTTTTTTGAAGAGGAACAATTGGAAAGTCTACAGGTTCTACATGCTATTCGAGATAATATTCCACTTAATCAAGTTGCAGATATAGATAGTCGACAAAAGCTTTTATCGGCTGATAGCTTAACCAATCTATTTTCTAATCGGTTTCCGCAAGCAGTTGATAATTTACGTGACTTGGTTGCAGGGATTTCTTATCAATTAAATACAGATTTAAAATTGCCGCGTTTTAATCGTGATAGACCTGCAGTGGAAGAATTATACGAGCGCTCCTATCAAGGATTAGAAGAGAAGGGCTTGACTAATTCACTGTATAAGGAACGCTTGGAAAAGGAATTATCCATTATTCATCAAATGGGATTTGATGATTATTTCTTGATTGTATGGGACCTACTTCGTTTTGGACGTAGCCAAGGGTACTACATGGGAATGGGGCGCGGTTCAGCTGTTGGAAGCCTAGTTGCCTACGCCTTAAATATCACAGGTATCGACCCAGTTAAGCATAATCTTCTCTTTGAACGCTTTCTCAATGCTGAACGTTATTCAATGCCCGATATTGATATTGATATTCCAGATATTCATCGAGCAGATTTTATTCGTTATGTACGAGATCGTTATGGTTCAACCCATGCTGCTCAAATTGTAACCTACTCGACATTTGGAGCTAAGCAGGCCATTCGTGATGTATTTAAGCGTTTCGGAACACCTGAATATGAGTTAAGTAATATAACCAAGAAAATTTCATTTAGAGATAGTCTTACTTCTGCCTATCAGCGAAATGCCGCTTTTCGTCAGATTATCAATAGTAAGATAGAGTACCAAAAAGCTTTTGCGATTGCTCAACAAATTGAAGGGCAACCCCGACAGACTTCTATCCATGCAGCAGGGATAGTGATGAGTGATGAGGAGTTGACAGATACCATCCCTCTTAAGATAGGGGATGACATGCTGGTAACCCAATATGATGCACATGCTGTTGAGGCGAATGGTCTGTTGAAGATGGATTTCCTTGGCTTACGAAATCTGACCTTTGTGCAAAAAATGGCAGAAGGAGTACGTGAACGTTATCAGCAGGAAATTGATATTGCCAAGATAGATTTAGAAGACAAGAAAACCTTGGAACTTTTTGCTGCTGGTCGGACTAAGGGAATTTTTCAATTTGAACAGCCTGGTGCGATTAGCCTGCTTCGAAGGGTCAAACCTGGTCGATTTGAAGATATAGTTGCGACAACGAGTTTGAATAGACCGGGGGCTAGTGATTATTCGGATAACTTTGTAAAACGCAAGCATGGACAAGAGGCAGTTGATTTGTTGGACCCAACCATTGCTCCTATTTTACAACCGACCTATGGTATCATGCTTTATCAGGAACAGGTCATGCAGATTGCACAGGTCTATGCAGGCTTTACGCTTGGAAAGGCGGATTTACTCCGCAGGGCGATGTCTAAAAAGAATGCCCAAGAAATGCAGGCAATGGAAACGGAATTTTTACAGGGAGCACTGAAAAACGGACATGCTGAAGAGAATGCAAGGGAAATATTTGGTATGATGGCTAAGTTCGCTGGTTATGGTTTTAACCGTAGCCACGCCTATGCTTATTCAGCTTTAGCCTTTCAAATGGCCTATTTCAAGAGTCACTATACGGATGTCTTTTTTGATGTCATGCTCAATCATTCTAGCAGTGCTTATATTGAAGATGCGATGCAGTTTGACTTTGAGGTGGCTCGACTCACGATTAACAATATTCCTTATCACGATAAGTTTGATAAAAGTAAGGTTTACCTAGGATTAAAAACACTAAAAGGTTTGCCTAAAGATTTAGCTCTATGGATATTGGAACATCGTCCCTATAAGTCTGTAGAAGATTTTATTTTGCGCTTGCCAGATAATTTCAAGAAAAAAGATTTACTGATCCCTCTTATTCAGATTGGTTTATTTGATGATTTTGACGCCAATCGTAAAAAGATTATTGAAAATCTAGACAATCTCTTTGTCTTTGCAGAGGCGATCGGTACATTTTTTGCAGAGGAGAGTTATAGTTGGACAGATGTAGAAGATTACAGCGATAGCGAAAAATTTATGCTAGAGCAAGAATTGCTAGGTGTTGGTATTAGTCCGCATCCTTTAGTCACTATTTGTCGAGAGTCTAAGCGTAGTTTTACAGATTTGGCTGATTTAGCGGTTGGCAATCGAGCAACCGTTCTTGTGCAGATTCAAGCTATTCGATTGATTCGTACCAAAAAGACTGGGGAGCCGATGGCATTTCTACGAGTGACAGATACCAAGAGGACGGTTGACGTGACTCTTTTTCCAGAATCTTATCGACAATACGCTTCTATTTTGGAAGAAGGGGGAATGGGCTACATCACTGGTAGAGTGCAAGAGCGCGATGGACAGTTGCAATTAGTTCTAGAAAAATTAGAGCCTGTCAGTTTGGAGAAATTTTGGATTCTTTTGGAAAATCGAGAACACGATTATGCCGTTGCTCGTATTTTGGATAAATATAGAGGAAGCATTCCAGTAGTACTTCATTATCAAGATAGTAATCAGACAATTCAGGCTGAGCATCACATGGTTATGAAAACGCCTCAATTAGAAGAAGAGTTAAGTGAATTTGTTATGAAAACGATTTTTCGATAAAAAATAGCAAAAAGTCAAGCAAGTTTAGGTTAAGTATGTTATAATAGGGCAGTTAAAATGAAAAGTTAAAGGAGCATTAACGAATGAAACGTATTGCTGTTTTGACCAGTGGTGGTGATGCCCCTGGTATGAACGCTGCTATTCGTGCAGTTGTTCGCCAAGCAATTTCAGAAGGAATGGAAGTTTATGGAATCAATGAAGGTTACGCAGGTATGGTTGCGGGTGATATCCATGAATTGTCTGCGCGTTCTGTAGGTGATGTTATTTCACGTGGAGGAACATTCCTTGGTTCAGCTCGTTATCCAGAATTTGCCAAATTAGAAGGGCAACTTAAAGGGATTGAGCAATTGAAAAAACATGGTATCGAAGGTGTAGTTGTTATCGGTGGTGATGGTTCTTACCACGGAGCAATGCGCTTGACGGAGCATGGTTTCCCAGCTATTGGTGTACCTGGTACAATTGATAATGACATCGTGGGTACAGATTTTACAATCGGTTTTGATACAGCTGTAACAACTGCTATGGATGCGATTGATAAAATCCGCGACACTTCATCAAGTCACCGTCGTACTTTCGTTGTTGAAGTAATGGGACGTCATGCGGGAGACATCGCTCTTTGGGCTGGTATTGCTTCTGGTGCAGATGTTATCGTTGTTCCAGAAGAAGACTTCAATATCAACGATGTTGTTGACCGTATTAAAGCGGGCTACGACAATGGTAAGAAACATAGCATCATTGTTTTGGCTGAAGGTGTTATGCCAGCTGCACAGTTTGCTGAAGAATTGAAAGCAGCAGGCGATACAAGTGATCTTCGTGTGACAGAACTTGGTCATATCCAACGTGGTGGTTCTCCAACAGCGCGTGATCGTGTACTCGCTTCTCGTATGGGTGCTCATGCCGTTAAATTGCTTAAAGAAGGCCGTGGAGGTCTTGCAGTAGGTATCCGTAACGAGCAAATGGTTGAAAATCCAATTCTTGGAACTGCAGAAGAAGGTGCATTGTTCAGCTTGACTGCTGACGGTAAGATTGTGGTTAATAATCCGCATAAAGCAGATTTGGAATTGGCTGATTTGAACCGTAATTTGTCAATCTAGGCATCGTTGTTTTAAAGTGTTAATTAGGGTCATAAGACCATTGAAATAAAAGGAGTTTTGTTAAGATGAACAAACGTGTTAAAATTGTTGCAACCCTTGGTCCAGCGGTAGAAATCCGCGGTGGTAAAAAATTCGGTGACGATGGTTACTGGGGTGAAAAATTGGATGTTGAGGCATCAGCACAGAAAATCGCTGCTTTGATTACAGAAGGCGCTAATGTTTTCCGTTTCAACTTCTCACACGGTGACCACCAAGAGCAAGGTGACCGTATGGCAACAGTTCGTCGTGCAGAAGAAATCGCTGGCAAAAAAGTAGGTTTCTTGTTGGATACAAAAGGTCCAGAAATCCGTACAGAATTGTTTGAAGATGATGCAAAAGAATATGCATATACAACTGGTGACAAATTGCGTGTTGCTACAAAACAAGGTATCAAATCTACCAAAGAAGTGATTGCCTTGAACGTAGCAGGTGGTTTGGATATTTTTGACGATGTTGAAGTTGGTAAGCAAGTCCTTGTTGACGATGGTAAACTTGGTTTGACAGTTGTTGAAAAAGATGCAGTAAACCGTGAATTTGTTGTTTTGGTTGAAAACGACGGTGTAATTGCTAAACAAAAAGGTGTAAACATTCCTTACACAAAAATTCCTTTCCCAGCTCTTGCAGAGCGTGATAACGCAGATATCCGCTTCGGTCTTGAGCAAGGTTTGAACTTCATTGCCATCTCATTTGTACGTACTGCAAAAGACGTAGAAGTTGTTCGTAACATCTGTAAAGAAACTGGTAACGATCACGTTCAATTATTTGCGAAAATCGAAAACCAACAAGGTATCGACAACATCGATGAAATCATCGAAGCAGCAGATGGTATCATGATTGCTCGTGGTGACATGGGTATCGAAGTACCATTTGAAATGGTTCCAGTTTACCAAAAAATGATTATCACTAAAGTGAATGCAGCTGGTAAAGCAGTTATCACAGCAACAAACATGTTGGAAACAATGACTGAAAAACCACGTGCAACTCGTTCAGAAGTATCAGACGTATTCAACGCAGTTATCGACGGTACTGACGCAACAATGCTTTCAGGTGAGTCTGCAAACGGTAAATATCCAGTTGAATCAGTTCGTACAATGGCAACTATTGCTAAAAACGCACAGACTCTTCTTAATGAATATGGTCGTTTGAACTCTGATCACTTTAACCGTGCATCTAAAACAGAAGTTATTGCATCTGCAGTAAAAGACGCTTGTCACTCAATGAACATCAAGTTGGTTGTAACAGTTACTGAAACTGGTTATTCAGCTCGTTCAATCTCTAAATACCGTCCAGATGCTGACATCTTGGCAGTAACATTTACTGAGAAAGTACAAAAATCATTGATGCTTAACTGGGGTGTTATCCCAGTTGTAACAAAACGTCCAGATTCAACTGACGATATGTTTGATTTGGCTGAACGTATTGCCAAAGAGCAAGGTCTTGTTGAAGCAGGAGATGATATTATTATCGTTGCTGGTGTGCCTGTAGGTGTTGCAGGTTCAACAAACACTATGCGTGTTCGTACTGTGAAATAATGTATAAAGAAAAAGTCTATTCTATCAAGCTCCTTAGCTTGAATGATAGGCTTCTTTGAATATATGGTATGATTTTGCAAAATTCAAATTGTATTGATATAATATAAGGTGACTAAGTTGAAAGAGATGGACATATGGACATTCACATTCGTTTTTCGTTGAGAAAACTAGCAGTTGGTTTAGTTCCAGTGACTTTCCTATTTCTAGCCAATCAGTCTGTTCTATCTGCCCAAGCAGAAACGATTTCTAGTCTAGAAGAAGAAACTTCCCTGTTGGAAGGAGACTTGGTACCACAATCGCTTGAAATCATAAATGTAGAAGAACAAGGGGAAAAGAATAATAGCGAGTTTACAGGTCTAAATATATTAGTAGAAAGTGACAACCTAGCTCAAGGGAGTGAGAATGAAGTAGGCCCTTCTGAGCTGAAAAATGAGTTACTTGAAGTGAAAATTGATAACCTTTTCGAGTCTACAAGTATTGAGATCCATGCAGATATGGAAGAGAAGGTCATTCCTGAGCACGAAGATAGTAGCCTCCCTTCTAATCTACCAGTAGCAGTCCAGAAAGATGTGGTTGAACAGCCTATTAGTCTTTATACTAGCGAAGATGGTCAGTACAGAGAAATTATTTGGGCACAAGGTATAACGCCTCCTAGCATGGGGCAAGGTGGTGATTTTAAAAAAGAAGTAACGGGAGAATTTATTGAGTATACCATGCCCTATGAAGCCGGAAATGGTTACTATGATGCCAACAAGAGTTTGGATGCTTCTATAGAGGACTTGAACCTGTGTTTTGCGGCAGTTTCTTCCAACATGTTGCACTGGTGGTTGGAACAAAATAAGGAGTATGTAGAACGGTATATTAGTGAGAAATATGGAGCTGATCTAGGGCAGCAGGACTATTCTTTGACTGATATAAGACGTTACACAGATTCTTTTGAAAATCAGCAAAATAGCCGAATTTTTAACCTTTTCAAGGCATATTACGGTCGTCGTCTAAATGGATTTGTATCAGATGCCCTGGTGGATCTATTTATCAATGGCTATCCCCCAAAGAGTCAAGGAGGGGTCAATTTAGAAAATCCTGATTTGGTGCCTGATAAACGCGGTGGCTTTTTTCATGAAGTATTTAAGGAGAAAATGCTGACGGATCGGATGTTCAGCGGAGATTATCTCTATTTTGGAAATTTGGTTCGCAATAATTTAGAAAATCAAGGTTTACTTGGCTTGACCTATCGAACTTTTGGAACGACTACTCATATTGTGACGGTCTGGGGGGCTGAGTATGATGAGAAGGGATTGATCCGAGCAGTATATATTACGGATTCGGACGATCAGCATCATCCAATTGGCTTGAAACGGATGGGAATCACACGGGATTCCTCTGGCAAACCTCGTTTAAATAATAATGTCGTGAAAAATTCGTTTGGTTCTCATCTGGACTATGTTCATACCATCAATCTTGGTCGGAAGCATTGGGAAACTTATTTTAATGGATTGGAAGATGAAAAACAGACTGCCAGACAGAAACTTTCAGAAGCTAAATTTGGCTTACTTCACGCAATCCATGCTCAAGAGGAGTTTTCTGATAAGGAAGAAAGGTCTTATCTTGCCCTAATTGAAGAAAAATATTTTGAAGGTTTGAAGCAAATCAATCAAGCTATGGCAAAGCAGGAACTATCAGAAATCTTGCAATCCGCTCTGCAAAGTTTACGGATTCCCATGAAATCTGTTGGGCAAGCTCTAGCTTACGATAGACCGTTTGGAAATCTTATTGTTCATGGAAACTCAGTTCGACATGATTTGCCCTTAGGTCATCTATCTATTCATGGTGATTCAGTTAGATATGATTTGCCCTTAGGTCATCTATCTATTCATGGTGACTCAGTTAAATATGACTTGCCTTTAGGACACCTATCTCTTCATGGAAGCTCCGTCACGCATGAGTTGCCCGTCGGTCATGTTTCCCTTCATGGAAGCTCCGTCACGCATGAGCAGCCAGTTGGTCACTTGTCCCTTCACGGTTCTTCGGTCAGCCATGAATTACCAGTAGGTCATTTGTCCCTTCATGGTTCTTCTGTTAGCCATGAATTGCCAGTTGGTCACCTGTCTCTTCATGGAAGCTCCGTCACGCAAGAGGTTCCCGTTGGTCACCTGTCTCTTCATGGAAGTTCTGTCACGCAAGAGGTTCCCGTTGGTCACTTGTTCCTTCATGGAAGTTCTGTCACGCAAGAGGTTCCCGTTGGTCACTTGTTCCTTCATGGTTCTTCAGTCAGCCATGAATTACCAGTTGGTCACTTGTCTCTTCATGGTTCTTCTGTCACGCATGAATTGCCTGTGGGAGCTTTGTCAAGTTCTGAGGATTTGGTGGCCGACAAGTTAGAACATGTGACTGCTGAAAAAACGGAAATAGAGCAGGCTGGAAGAGGAATCTTTAACCAGATTATTTCCTTGTCTAATGAGTATTCAGGAAAAATTTCAATTAGACCTACACTAAATATGCGTGAGAATGGATATAAAAATACCAACATTTCTAGCGAACTAATCGTGGAGCAAGAGACAGTTGGTCAGGCTAATAGTACAGGTTTACCAAGGGCATTCAATCAGTCATCAGAACCGGATTTTCAGTTTGAAAAGGATTCGGAGAAGGAACAAGTCACCCCTTCCACAAGTATCAGTTCAAACAATCAAAATCTGGGCAAAGGGAGTGAAAAAGCAGTAGCTAAGGGGGATGAGGCGGATAGTCAAGAAAAAGAAACGGCTGACCAAACTCCCTATTTAATAGCCTTTTCTCTGCTAGGTATTGGGGCAGTAGGTTATTGGTTACTTTTTCACAAGATGATTAAAGTTGATAAGTCATAGAAAAAAGGCTACTCAGAGCGAGTGGCCTTTCAGCTATATTATTGTTTTTTAATGTAGTTAGTAGGAGAATAGGCAGAGCGGTCGAAGCTGGTTTCCTTCCCTAAGATTTCTTGGGCGATTTGCCAGCCGATAAATGGACCGTTTGTCAAACCAGAGGAACCTAGACCGCTAGCAACCCAAACATTCTTCATGTCTTCGATATTGCCATAAAATGGTGCATAGTTTGAAGTGTAGGCACGGGTTCCGATCCGTGTTCTGGCAACGGAATAGTTGGCTAGGTCTGGCATAAACTCGGCTGCCTTAACTTGCATAGCTTGAATTTTTTCCGGGTCAAGTGTCAGGTCATACCCCATATCATCCTCGTGTGTAGCTCCGACGATGATTTTACCTTTTTCGAAAGGCAATATGTCAATTTGCCCATAGGGCATGCAGACTGGCCAGTTGTTGGTGTCGTGTTTGGTGTCTAATTCTAACAATTGTCCTTTCTGTGGTCGGACATCCACCCGATAACCAAGTGGTTCTAGGATATGTGGTAGCCAGGCTCCAGTAGCCAGGATGATGTGGTCGGCTGTCAGCTCTTGTCCATCTAGTTCGACAGTGTGAGCGTCTAGCAATTTTGCCTGTCCTTGTAGAAGCGCTCCGCCATTTTTCAAAACTTCTTCCTGCAAAATGTCAATCAAACGCCCACCATCGATACGGCCGCCTCCTTCTAAATGAATGCCGTAAAAGTCAGGTTTGAGCGGTGGGAGATAATCGCTGATTTCTTCGCCTTGCAAGCTTGTAATTTGACCAATGGTGGGAGTATCTACACGGCGGTCTTCCGCAATCTTTTGGATTTTTTCTAGCAATTCTGGCTTGCTCTTCAGGCCGATAGTTCCAGTTTGCTTGAAAGGGATGTCCTTGGCTCCAGCAGACTCTAAATCTGCGACCAATTTGCGATAGAAGACTGCGCCTTCGGAAGTCAGTTTATACCAATCTTTATTTTTCTTTTGGGCCATCCAAGGGCAGATAATCCCGGCAGCTGCACGAGTAGCAGTGCCGACACCATGGTCAATGAGGGTTAAGTTGACAGTTTCATCTTGGGAGAGGTAGAAAGCGGCAGTTGAGCCGACAATCCCTCCGCCTATAATTATCACGTTTTTTTTCATATGTTCATTATATCACAAATTCAGAAGTATATTTATTTTTTTCAAGATGGTACAATAGATAAATAAGAAAAACAGAGGAGTTCACGTGTCAGATATTATGTATCCAGAGGTCCTAACCGTTGGAAGTGGGGCCATAAAAGTTGCAACAGTTGGCGATAGCCTGACTTACGGTTACGGACTGGAGAACCGTGAAAAAGATGCCTATCCCTGTATTTTAGCAGAGAAGCTGGGGCATCTTTATCAGGTGTCCAATTTCGGTTTGAGTGGACGTTCGCTTCAGTCAACGTCGGATTATCCCTATTTCAATGAGAAAAATGCCCAGTTGTCCCTTGAGAGCGAAGCGGACATTGTCATTATCATGATTGGTAGCAATGACAGCCGTGGTCCATACTGGAATAAGGAGCGATTTATTAGCGAATATAGGGAAATGGCAGAGCGGTACTTGAGTTTACCTAGTCAACCAGATCTATACTTGGTTATTCCACCTTTCGTGCCAACCAGCCGTTTTGGACTGAATAATCAGATTATCGAGGATGAATTACAAGACATTATTGCAGCAATTGGTCAGGAATTGGATGTGCCAGTCATCAATCTTTATCTCTTAACCAAGGGGCATTTGGAATATTATAGCGATGGCTTGCACTTGACACCTCTTGGAAATCAAGTGATAGCTGAGGAAATATACCATCATCTTATCAATGGATAGCCTGAGTTTATGGTATAATAGTATTGATTGGAGAGATTATGGTAAAGAGAGATTTAGTAAAGCAGATCAGTTTGGTCATTCTGTTGATTTTAGGATTGATTGGTTTGAGAGTATGGTTCTTTGAACCAGTAACCATCACATCCCAGATGGCAAATGACTATATCAAAGAAGGTGACTTTATTGTTACCGTTCGCAATGCCAAACTGACACATGGTGATTTCATACTTTATAAACATGATGGAAAAGAGTATGTCAGTCGAGTCATTGCAGTTACTGATGAAACTGTAACCTATATGGATGATGTCTTGTATAGAGATAATGTGATTGTAACAGAATCCTATCTAAAAGCACCGCATACACAAGAAAGTTACACGGAAGATTTTACAATTGCTACCTTAACAAACGGACAATTCGAGTCCGTTCCTAAGGATTTCATTTTAGTTTTGAATGATAATAGGACAAATCATCAGGACAGTCGTAGTTTTGGATTGATTGCAGAAAAAGATGTTATTGGGAGACTAACATTCCGCTTAAGTCCCTTAAGAGAATTTGGATTTATAAAAACAGGGCTGGTTCAGTAGAATCAGCTTTTATTAATTGTTGAACTGTTTGGATTTGAAATCTATAAATCTGACTATACCAATTAAAATGTTGACAAGTACAAAAACTTGTTATATACTGATTTTACTGATTTTTAATATAAAAATTAGACTATACCAATTTAAGATAAATTTAAGAAAGTTCAATTCGTTCGAATTGAAGGTGATAGAATATGTGTGGAATTGTTGGTGTTGTAGGTAATACAAACGCAACTGATATTTTGATTCAAGGTCTTGAAAAGTTAGAATACCGTGGTTATGATTCAGCAGGTATTTTCGTAACGGGTGGGGAGCAGGCTCACTTGGTAAAAGCAGTAGGTCGCATTGCAGAGTTGTCTGCTAAGGTAGGCGATAAGACTGAGGGAACAACAGGAATCGGTCATACTCGCTGGGCAACTCATGGTAAACCAACTGAGGACAATGCCCACCCACATACCTCACAAACAGGTCGTTTTGTACTTGTTCACAACGGTGTGATTGAAAACTACCTCGAAATGAAAAACGACTACTTGGCTGGTCATGATTTCAAGGGTCAGACAGATACAGAAATCGCTGTTCATTTGATTGGTCAATTTGCTGAGGAAGGTCTGTCTACTTTGGAATCCTTCAAAAAAGCACTTCATATCATCCAAGGTTCATACGCCTTTGCTTTGATTGATGCTAATGATGCAGATACTATTTACGTTGCCAAAAACAAGTCTCCACTTTTGATTGGATTGGGTGATGGCTATAACATGGTCTGCTCAGATGCCATGGCTATGATTCGTGAGACAAGTGAATACATGGAAATTCACGATAAGGAATTGGTTATCGTGAAAAAAGATAGTGTTGAAGTCATGGACTATGATGGCAATGCGATTGAGCGTGGTAGCTATACAGCTGAGCTTGATTTGTCAGATATTGGTAAGGGAACTTATCCATACTACATGCTCAAGGAAATTGATGAGCAGCCAACTGTTATGCGTAAATTGATTAGCGCCTATACAAATGAAGCTGGTCAGGTAACAGTTGACGCGGATATTATTAAGGCAGTACAAGAAGCTGACCGTATCTATATCTTGGCTGCTGGAACTTCCTATCACGCAGGATTTGCCTCAAAAGACTTCTTGGAAAAATTGACAGATACACCAGTAGAGTTGGGAATTTCATCTGAGTGGGGCTACAATATGCCGCTTTTGAGCAAAAAGCCACTCTTTGTCATGATTAGCCAGTCAGGTGAAACTGCTGATAGCCGTCAGGTATTGGTTAAAGCTAATGAAATGGGCATTCCAAGTTTGACTGTAACCAACGTTCCTGGTTCGACCCTGTCACGTGAGGCAACTTACACCATGTTGCTCCATGCAGGACCAGAAATTGCGGTAGCTTCTACCAAAGCCTATACTGCACAGATTGCGACTTTGGCAATTTTGGCTAAGGCTGTCGGTGATGCCAATGGCAATGCCTACGCGAAAGAATTTGACTTGGTGCATGAATTGTCCATCGTTGCTCAATCTATCGAGGCCAGCTTGTCAGAAAAAGATGTGATTGCTGAAAAAGTTGAAAAACTCTTATCAACCACTCGCAACGCATTCTATATCGGTCGTGGTAGCGACTACTACGTTTCTATGGAAGCCAGCTTGAAATTGAAAGAAATTTCATACATCCAATGTGAAGGCTTTGCGGCAGGTGAATTGAAACACGGTACCATTTCATTGATCGAAGACGGTGTTCCTGTTTTGGCCTTGATTTCAAATCATCCACACCTTGCAAGCCATACTCGCGGAAATATTCAGGAAGTTGTGGCGCGTGGTGCCAATGTCTTGACAATTGTAGATGAAGCAGTAGCTAAGGAAGAAGATGACATCACTGTTACAACTGTTCATCCATTCTTGTCAGCGATTGCTATGGTGGTTCCGACACAGTTGATCGCTTACTATGCGACATTGCAACGCGGTTTGGATGTTGATAAACCACGTAACTTGGCGAAATCTGTAACAGTTGAATAAATATGAACGGATTTGGGTAGCCAAATCCGTTTTTTCAGAAAAATATTCGGAAATTACATTAAATTTTATAAAAATTCTGAAAAATCCTTTGAAATAGATAAAGTTTTCTGATATACTATTACCTAATCACTCTTTTAGGAGAATTCTATGGATTATGTTTTGGAAGTTCTGCCCAGTCTACTAAATGGTGCTGCAGTCTCCCTGCAAGTATTTTTTCTAGTATTGATATTATCCTTGCCATTAGGAGCTGTTTTCGCTTTTTTAATGCAGATTAAATTTAAACCCTTACAATGGTTATTGCATTTCTATGTATTAATTATGCGAGGAACCCCCTTGCTTTTACAATTAATTTTTGTTTATTATGTCTTACCAAGTGTGGGTATTACATTTGACCGAATGCCTGCTGTAATTCTGGCCTTTACGCTCAACTATGCGGCCTATTTCTCTGAAATTTTCCGTGGTGGTATTGAAGCTATCCCAAAAGGTCAGTACGAAGCTGCTAAGGTATTGAAATTTACCCCTGTTCAGACCATTCGCTACATAGTCTTACCACAGGTTGTGAAAATTGTTCTGCCAAGTGTTTTCAATGAAGTCATGACTTTGGTAAAGGATACTTCTTTGGTCTATGCACTTGGGGTTAGCGATTTGTTGTTGGCTAGTCGTACTGCGGCCAATCGTGATGCCAGCTTGGCACCTATGTTTATCGCAGGTGCAATCTACCTATTGATGATCGGTGCGGTAACACTGATTTCTAAACAAGTAGAAAAGAAATTTGATTATTATAGATAGGAGGAAGTCATGTTAGAGTTACGCAATTTGTCAAAACGCTTTGAAGATAAACAGATTTTCTCCAACTATGATTTGGTCATTCCAGAAGGGAAAATTGTTGCCATCGTTGGTCAATCTGGCGGTGGTAAGACAACTCTTTTACGGATGTTGGCTGGTTTAGAGACTATTGATTCAGGAACTTTGATGTATAATGGTCAAGAACTGCCATTAGAGGAGTTGGGAAAACGACATTTGCTGGGCTTTGTCTTCCAGGACTTCCAGCTTTTCCCGCACCTATCCGTATTGGAAAACTTGGTTCTCTCTCCTATGAAAACGCAAAATATGTCGCGTTCAGAGGCGGAAGACAAGGCCCTTAAACTCTTGGATACTCTTGGACTTGCTAACCACGCAAATGCCTACCCATTTTCATTATCGGGTGGACAGAAACAACGTGTGGCCTTGGCGCGTGCGATGATGATTGATCCTGAGATTATCGGCTATGATGAACCAACTTCGGCCCTAGACCCTGAATTAAGAAAAGAAGTTGAGAAACTGATTCTTGAAAATAGGGCTACTGGAATCACGCAAATTGTGGTCACCCATGATATGCAGTTTGCTGAGAATATCGCAGATGAAATCATCAAAATTGAACCGAAACACTAAGAAATGGAACAAATATGATGATGAATATTAAAAAAATGATGCTTGGAGCTCTTGCTCTTGTAACTTCTTTAACTCTTGCTGCTTGTGGCTCCAATGATTCGGCTACTAAGTCTGATAATTGGACAGCCTACGAGTCTGAAAAATCCGTTACGATTGGCTTTGATAAGACCTTTGTCCCAATGGGATTTGAACAGACAGATGGTTCTTACACAGGTTTTGATATTGACTTGGCTAATGCAGTCTTTGAAAAATATGGAATTACTGTAAAATGGCAACCAATTGACTGGGATTTGAAAGAAACTGAATTGAATAACGGGAATATTGATTTAATTTGGAATGGTTATTCTATTACAGATGAGCGTAAGGAAAAAGTTCTTTTCACAAATCCCTACATGGATAACCAACAAGTTCTTGTAACCAAAAAATCTTCCAATATTAGCCAAGTATCTGATATGAAGGATAAGATTTTAGGTGCACAAGCAGGTTCATCTGGCTATTCAGTATTTGAATCACAACCAGCTATTTTGAAAGATATTGTTCAAAATAACGATGCAAGTCAGTATGCGACCTTCAATGAAGCCTTGATTGACTTGAAAAACGATCGTATTGATGGCCTTTTGATTGACCGTGTGTATGCAAATTATTACTTGCAACAAGAGGGAATTATCTCAGATTACAACATCATTGATGCAGGTTTTGAAAATGAAGCCTTCGCAGTCGGTGCTCGTAAATCAGATACGACACTCGTAGAAAACATTAATAAGGCGTTTGCTGAATTATATAAAGAAGGTAAATTCCAAGAAATCTCCCAAAAATGGTTTGGTGAGGATGTTGCAACCGATGCAGTAAAAAACTAATAATGTAAGAAAAAGAGCCATGTGCTCTTTTTATATATCCAAACGAAAAGCCAGTCATTCGACTAGGTTTGTTTCTTTGAAATCTGGTGGAAAATAACCGTCCAATTTTCATGACGGCGCCAAAGTGACGTATGAACATAATCACCAATTTCAAACGTAACTAATTTTGATTTTTGGCTAATGGAGGTCATTTGGTAATTGGATAAATACCTGGTCTGGATGGGGTGGTCGGCAAGCATCTGAGTTTTATTTCGATAGCGGCCTTTGGCATCAATTAAGAGATACTGGTCGTCAATCAATTCTTCATACCCATTAGTATGTGCTTGTATCTCTGTTTCAAAACGGAAGAGTTTGTCATACACATGCTCATACATCTCATCGTGTGGAATTTCAGATGGTTCTACGTGAATATCCACATCAAAAACTCCATGTTTGAGTGTTAGGAGTTGCTCAACCTGCTCAGTCACTTCATGACTTTCATAAACGGATAAGTCTGGATTCATTTCTAAAACAACATCAAGGTAGATGTTGGCTCCATAAGTCCGACCACGTTGTGATTTGACAGAAACGATTTTTGGGAGTTTGAGAATATCTTCCTCGTACTTTTTCAATAAGTTTTCATCAAATCCATCAGATAGAGTAAAGAAGCTTTCCATAAAAATATCGTAGGCAGTTTTTAGGATAAAGAAGGTAATGATGATGGCTGCAATTTTATCGACAATAGGGAAGTTGAAGGCCGCAGCAAAGATCGCGATAGAAGTTCCTATGGAAGTGACTGCATCGGATAGATTATCCTTGGCAGCTGCTTCTAAGGCCTTGGAACGTACTTTTTTTGCCAAGCGTTTATTATATAAATAAACAGCTAACATAACTAGTGCAGAAAAAATTCCGACAATGGCCCCCATAATGTCTACTTCGATAGAAGAATTGCTGATTAGTTTTTGGAGGGTATCATAGAGTACTTGGAAACCAACGACAAACATGATGAAGGATGTAATCAAGCTTGCTAAATCTTCCATTTTCCAGTGTCCAAATTTATGATCGGTATCAGCTGGTTTCTGTGCCATTTTTAGTCCAACAAGTACAGCGATATTACCGATAATATCAGAAATATTATTGAAGGCATCTGCTCGTAAGGCATCCGAATGGAAGAGCTGTCCTGCAACGAGTTTGATACCTGATAGGATAATATAGGCACCGATAGATAGCAAGGCACCACGTTCAGCAAGTTTTAAATTGGTTACGTTTTGGTTCATAGCATCTCCTTTGATAAGTTTTCATTTTAACAAAAAGGCCCCTTATTTTCAAGGGGCTAGGCTGCTTTTTTGCCTGTTCGAAGAATCTTATAAAGGCGTAATAATATTGTTCCGCTGGCCATACCGATGGGAATGACTAAGGCTAAAGTTAAGACGGTAGTGATATTGGTTAGGGCTTGAGCGTGGTCCCCAGAAACGAAATAAGTCGTGGTCATGTAGGCTCGATAGCCTGGAACAAGTGGTGCAAGTATAGCCAATGAAAAGATGACGGAGGGTGTTTTTAACCAAATACTCATGATTTGACTGACACAGGATCCGATAATTGCCGCGAAAAAGGTAGCAATCAAGACATTTGTTGGTTCCAATAGTAAAAGATAAATAAGCCAAACAAGCATGCCTAGGAGTCCACCAGGGACCAGCATTTTTCTTTGAACATTGAGAACAATTAAGAAGGCTGCGATAGCGATATAAGAGGCGAGTGCCTGTAATAAGAAGTGAACTGGTGTCATAGATTACCTCACAAGCATAAAGGCCACAGTTGTACCTGCACCGAGCGATAAGATAATAAGCGCAGTTTGGAAAAATTTGGTCATCCCTGTATTGATATGATTGGTCATGAGGTCTCTTACGGCATTTGTAAAAGCAATCCCTGGTACAAAAGGCATGACTGCCCCTGCATTAATCAGGTTAGGATTAATGGGGAGAGTAGTGGATGCGCTTAATAAATAAGAGGTGAGTGAGAAGACAAAGGCGCCAACGAAGGTGGTAACAAAATCAATTCCAATATAGCGCTCGACAATTAGTGAGATAGGGAAAGCCAAAGCCGTTGCGAGGACAGCGCCTGCTGCATCTAAAAGAGAACCTCCGAACATGATGGTAAAAAATGGTGCGGCTACTACGGCAGCTAAG
The DNA here is from genome assembly GCF_046032535.1 of Streptococcus suis. Taxonomy (GTDB): domain Bacteria; phylum Bacillota; class Bacilli; order Lactobacillales; family Streptococcaceae; genus Streptococcus; species Streptococcus suis_AK. The sequence goes on from NZ_JARQPL010000007.1 coordinate 33,139, forward strand.
GTTATTTGGATATTGTTATAGGGTGGCTTTTGTTGTTTGATTGCATTTAATTGGCTCCATGCTTCTTCTAGGCTGATTTCTTCATTGGCTAGGGAACGGGAGATTTGGTTGACGTCACAAACTTTCTGCATATCGTAATTTGAATTGACAATGCGTTTCATACGCGAAATATTCGTATGGTCGATGGAGAAAAAGATAGCAGCAGGGATGGCAAGGACATTGGCCTGTTCAATTCCTTGTGAATGTGCAATCCGAATCATGGTATCTTCAACTCGGTGAATTTCTGCACCGCTTTGTGCCAAAATGGCACCAGCGAGCATGAGCACGTCTATGACCAAGTTTAGTCTAGGAGTGTTTTCCATAAGTAAGTCCCATCCCTCTGCTAGTTATTTTCTTAATTATAACAAAATATAGGTGTAGGCAACATATTTTTTTAATAGATAGGCAAAATAGTTGAAAATTGTTCGGATTGTAGTATAATTGACTCATCAACGATTGATTAATCAATCAAAAGAGGTAGATAATGCAAGAAATGGAAGATTTGTTATACAGATTGAAAGTGGCAGATGAGACGATTTCCAATCTTTTTGAAAAGCAGTTGGGAATCAGTTTGACACGCTATTCAATATTGCAAACATTACTAAAAGATGCACCCCTGCATCAGTTGGCTTTGCAGGAGCGGCTTCAGATAGACCGCGCAGCGGTTACGCGTCATCTCAAATTGTTGGAAGAGAGCGGCTATATCATTCGCAAGCGAAATCCTGACAATCAGAGAGAAGTACTTGTCTGGCCAACTGAGCAGGCTAGAGAAGCGCTAATCACGAATCCTTCTGCCCACCACCAAGCTATCAAAACTTCGATGAATCAGATTCTAACTGTTGAGGAGAGCGAGCAATTCCTAGCCACTCTTGATAAACTATTGATTGGCTTGCAAAATCTACCTATATAATTTTTTGAGAGGAGACATTATGTCTATTTTTACCACTATTCTAGCTAGTATCGTAGCTATTGAGCACCTATATATCATGTATTTGGAAACCTTTGCGACCCATTCAGACTCTACTAGTCGCGTATTCAATATGGAGAAGGAAGAATTACAATGTAAGTCTGTGACAACCCTATTTAAAAACCAGGGAATCTATAATGGTTTGTTGGCCGTCTTCCTTATCTATGGAATTTTCACAGGCAACCTTGAAGTGACAACTATTTTTGTCTTGTTTGTTATTGGAGCAGCAGGCTACGGAGCAGCGACTTCTAGTCCAAAAATCATCTTAACCCAAGGTGGACCAGCTATCTTGGCATTAATTTCTATTTTGTTGTTTAAATAGGTTAAAAAGCCTTCCGTTGAGGAGGGCTTTTTGCAATTACTGAATATTCAGTTCTCCATCTAGTGTAGAGATGTTGAGGTAATTAGTGGCTTGGGGATTGGAATAGGTTGGAAGGTCAATTCTCAGATTATTTTGACTGGCATCTATATGGATGTCAGTTTTTGTTTTGGAATGAAGAGAAATGTCGATTGAACCACCGTAATTACTGATACTATATCTTCCTTCTAGTTTTAGGTTTTCAGCTTTAAAATCCCCATCCTCAATCGTTAAGCTACTGCCAACAGTATCGGAAATGTCTTTCGGACTTATTAATGTGGAATGATTGATTGCTACTTCTCCATTGAGGTGTGACAAATGAGCAAAGCTGAGTTGACTGTTTTCAATCAACATATCCCCATCTTCTGCAGTGAGTTCAAGATTTTGAATAGTTACTTTATCCAGATAAAGGTCTCCTTGAAGGTTGCCTGAGAGTGTTTCGATTGTGCTATTTTTAGGGACCTGTAAGACAGGTTGGTAGTAGGCAACATTCTGGTCATTGACAAGATTTAAGATAGGTTCGAGTAAACCATCATAAGTAACGATGCCTTGATAGGCACTAGAAATGGTTAATTTTCCATCTTGGACTTGGTGACTGAGGAGGTCGATGTCTTTATGCTGATTTCGATAGTAGTGGAGGTGGAATTGGTTGTCAGGCGAGGGCATAATGGACAGTTTTTCATTAACTTCTATAGAACGAATATCCGTAAAGCTTGCCGTTTGGGGCTGAAAATAGTTTTCTGCAACAGTTTTCATATTTGTCCAACCACCAGCAAGGTAGCCGATGAGGCTGAGAATGGTCCCCATGGTTAACAGGCTCAGACTGATTTTCGTAAATGGTTTAAGCTGTTTCATAATAGCCTCCTTTGCGAATCTTTCTTTGTATCCAATGTAAAACAAGCAAGAAGGTTTTGCTTCCAAGGTCTAGAGTGAATTTACTACCCAATAGAGTGAGGGCCAAGCAGATGAGGGCCAGGCCTGTGAAGAGCAGGGAGGTAGACCATGATAGTGTGAAGAGGTCAAAGGCGAGGAGTAGCTGGGCTATCGCCAGGCTGAGGAGGACGATCCAGAGTGAGATAAGGAGCAGAAAGAGGCTAAAGATGATTAGGAGAAGGGTGATGAAGAGGGCGACCAAGGTGATTGCTAGGGGGATGCCGATTGGTGCGGCAAGGATAGAGAGGATGGTCAGCCAGACCATATTGCGGGTATTTGGCTTATCCTCAATCTTCTCTTTATCATAGAGATTGGCTAGAATTTCACGGGCTGCATCTTTTGGACTGCCTAGCTCTTGAATAGCTTGCTCGTCGTTTTCCTTTTCGTCAAAATATTCATTGAAATAGTCTATGGTATCCTGAAAATCTTCTTTTGGTAGGTTTTTGAGATATTTTTCGAGTTTCTGTAAATATTCCTTGCGATTCATAGGAACCTCCTTTATCCAACAGTAAGCTGGCAATCTTGACAATGAATAACCAACTGAGCAGGGCTATTTTCTTGCTTGTAGCTGAGATGAGTGATGTCACCCTCTTTCATCATTGTAAACGCCTTATCCTTTGGAAGTTTAAGGCTAGAATCTTCCTCCCATATGTCCAAACTGATGTCCGTACTTGGTTTATAGGTTAAGACAGAATCTTCAGCCTGACAACTGAGCTTGCCGTTCAAGTCACATTCTTTGAGATTCCAGATGCAGTCTTCTAAGCGTATGTTTGCATTTGCTAGGTTAAGGCTTGTCAGAGTGATAACAGCATCGCTGGCTTCCAATTTTAACTCGCTCAGCTGTCCATCTGAGATAGTTAGTGTAGAGTCTTCTAACCGTAGAGCAGAGCTTGGACAGCTCACTTTCGTCATGCTGATACTGCTATCTTCTGCATTGATGACTAGCTGTTCGCTCGCCTGCACATCCGCCATCGTCAGACTACTATCTGTCGTTTTCAGATTGAGATTGGTAAGGGGCAGGAGTTTTTTAGGGATTTTGAGAATAGCAGAGCTGGTTTGCTGGTTGGAAAAGTAGAGGTGGTCTGGGAGTGGCTTGCTAGATAGGTACAAACTATCTTGGACTAGCTGATAGTCAAAAGCCTGATAGGACATTTCTTCAGAAAATGGATTGTGCAATACTACCTTGTCACCTTCATAGCTTTGCACGCTAAGTGCCTGGTCTTCGAGAATAATCTGTAGATTTGAAAAATCAGGTAATTCTTCAATCTTCGTCTGCAATTCAATCCTTTCCCTAGCTTTATAGGCTGAATGTTTGAAATTGTTGAAAAAATTCTCCCAGTCAAATTGAAAGTCAAAATCAAAGTTGAAATCAAATGGTTTAGCTGATTGTGAAGTTCCTTGGTCTTTCTCGGTGATTAGGGCATCTTCAGGTAGATTGGCAATGATTTCTTTTGCAGCTTCATCAGGTGTTCCTAGCTCTATAATAGCTTCCTCGTCATTATCCTTTTCGTCAAAATATTCATTGAAGTAGTCCAGAGCTTCCTGTCTGGCACTTGGATGAAGTTGAGATAGTGCTTGTTCTAGTTGGTTCAGATAATCTGTGCGTGTCATTTTCGTAGGCTCCCTTCTATGATTCCGTCAATATGGTCTTTGTAGGTATTCCATTCACCCTGCAGGAAGGGAATATGCTCACGTCCAGCAGGTGTGATGGTATAGTATTTCCGCTTTCTCCCTTGAAATTCTTGGGTATAGGTGGTAACGTAGCCAGCCTTTTCCAATTTTTTCAAGATAGGGTAGAGCGTGGATTCCTTTATGTCAGCAACTATCTTGATGGTCTGACTGATTTCATAGCCATAGGAATCTTGTTTTTCCACAATTGCTAAGACCAGAAATTCTATCAAGATAGAGGATACGGGGTAATACATGAACTCACCTCTTTATCTTTATAGCCATCCAGTTTATCTTTTACTACTTCGTTAACTTGCTTTGCCGTACGCTAGTACAGCCTACAGCTAGTTGCCTCGTATTAAAAGTAAACTGAAAGTCTATATATAATTATTTTATATATAAATTATATACCTATTATTTACTAAAATCAAGTGATTATATAAATTTTTTATATATTTTTTTAAAAAAGTAAAAAGCAACCCTTCTGTGAGTAGAGGAGTTGCCTGGTTTGAATTGATTAGTAAGCTATCATAATAGCATAAAAAAACTATCTTTGTGAACATCCTTTTCAATAAAATTATTGAAAATTAAACATATCCAATTGAGAGTGGGAATCCCTGTTAGAAGGTTAACAGGGAAATCAATGATTCATCAACCGTAGGTCTTACAGATATCTAGACTGGAATGTAAATAGTGACAAGAGCACCATTCTCAAAATTACTCAAATTTACTTGTCCTCCATGAATTTTTGCTACCCGCTTAACAAATGCTAATCCAATTCCGAAATGACTTCCTTGCTCAGAATTTGTTGCCTGTTTGTCTTGATAGAATAGTAACCCATATTTCTCTAGTAAATTCTCCGAGAATGAAGAATCGCTATTCCATATGGAAATGTAAAATTTATTATCTTTTAACTTGTAATCTACTCTTATTACTGGATAATTGCTTTTGGAATGGTCAATCGCATTATTGATAATATTTAGGATAGCTCGTAGGAATAGGTTTAGATTAAGCGTTAAATAGATAGGGATTGGTAGGTTGTTTGAAAATTGAATATTAGCTTTTTTGTCAGTAATTAGCCTAATTTCTTGTTCAAATAATTCAAGTAAGTAATCCGAAGACAAACTCTCCCAATTGGAAGTATCATTATAGAATGTTTTAGAGTAATAGATGAGCTGGTTAAAGTATCTATTAAGTTGTTGGCTGGCAAGTTCGATATCTCCTAAACATTGCCCAATATTTCCAGTAATATCCATAGACTGTAAAAATTGAGCATTTCCTTGAATAACTGTTAAAGGTGTTTTCAGATCATGCGCTGCAGCTGAGACTTGAAACATCAGCTCCTTTTTTTGCTGTTTTTCAGATTGAATCATTTTTTTTATCGTTGACTGCATTTCCTGAATTTTTTGTCTTGTTTCAATCAGTTCAATTAAGGTTAACTTAGCTAGGTCATGTTCATTTGTATCAACCAGTAGACTTTGATTATAAACAATGTTTGTTTCTTGTCTTATCTTTTCTAAAAGATTGCTCATATTTTTAGCAATAATAGAAAACAAAATTAGACTAATATAAATCCAAGAAATCGTACTGAAATAGATAGTAAACGCACCTGCATTTTTTTCAGTAATATTAGTAAATGCAGTAAACAACATTGGTAGCAAATAAAATAGAAAAAGACTAATAAGAAATTGCTTTAATATCTTAAAATATGTCTGTTTAATCAGTTGGTTAAAAGTCAGAGCGTTATCCACTGATAACCACCTCCCCAGATCGTTTTAATTGGATTAATTTCATAAGGTTTTAATTTTTGCCTGATTTGGTATACATACTCTGTAATTGATCGCCCCTGAGTTTCAGAATCATGAGGGTAAAGATAATCAAAGAGTTCGTTATTTGAAAATGTTTTATTTGGATTGCTGGAGAGTAACAAAATTAATTGGAACTCTCTTTTTGTAGTAGGAATATGTATATCCGCAATTCTAAGTTCTTCTTTAATTTTATCAATTGCGAGAGGTCCAAACTGTAGAATATCACTAGAATTGTTATTACGTACTTCTCTACGGATATGCATCTGTACTCTTGCTACTAGTTCAGGTATGCTGAATGGCTTTGTGATATAGTCATCTGCACCGGATTGTATACCATATACAATATCCTCTTCTAAATTTTTAGCTGTTAGAAATATGATTGGAACAGGGATAAATTCTCGGATATACTTACAGATTTCAATTCCACTGTGGGGCATCATGATGTCTAAAATAATTAAATCATAGCCGATAAAATGACATATATCAATTTCTGGAATAGCAGTTCGCGTATCGACGACAAAGTTTTTATTCTCTAGAACATTTTGAATGAGTCTTAGAATAGCGGTATCATCATCTATGACTAGGACTTTATATTTCATGATTGCCTCTCCTTTGAAAATATATTCTAATCATATTGTACCATATTTACCCCGGTAATGATATAGGGGTGATAATAATCTAAATAATACAGACTTCTTATGAAAATTAGTATATAGTCTGTTACGTATACCGCTATTATATTACAATGCGATAATCTAGAATCAAAAAATTACATAGAAATCAGAAATTCTGATATTTTTCTGATAGTTGTTTTGTAGAATATGAAATGTAGATGACGAGTTTCGTCTATAATGGCATTATATTTGTAAAAGGTGGAAAAGATAAATGATACAAATTGAAAAAATTAGCAAATGTTTTGGTGGGAAAACGGTTCTTTCAGAAGTTTCGTTTACAGCTAAAGAAGGAGAAGTGACAGCACTTATTGGTCCAAATGGATCTGGTAAATCAACCTTAATAAAAATTCTGCTTGGTTTAATTTCTCCAGATGAAGGTAGAGCGACTTTTGATGGGAAAGTATATGGAGAATTGAGTGACACTCCCTTTACATATGTTGGATCCTTTTTGGATAGTTTTCAACCCAATCCAACAAGGACGGCCTATAGTCACTTGAGGTGGATTGCTTTAACTAGTGGTATAGATAAGCAGAGATGTTTAGAATGTTTAAAAATAGTTGGCCTTCAGGATGTTGGCAATAAAAAGATAAAAGACTACTCTCTTGGGATGAAACAAAGACTGGGGCTGGCTACGGCTATTTTAGCGAATCCTAAAATACTTATTTTGGATGAACCGATTAATGGACTCGATCCAGATGGAATTAGATGGGTTAGAGAGTTTCTAAGAGAATTTGTAAGAGACGATAAAATTGTTTTAATCACAAGCCATTATATGAATGAGTTAGAACTTACGGTTGATAAAATTGTAGGATTATCTAATGGTAAGGTAGTCATTGATGGTAGTAGCAAAGATGTTCTTGAAGAATATGGCTCTTTTGAGGAAGCCTATTTTAAATCTGTTACAAATGAGATGGGGTAATGCTTTATGAAAAATACTCGTAGTGAACTATACAAAATATTATCATTGCCGCTCTTTTGGATGGGGGTAGCAATTGTGATTGGAATCAGTGTATTCTTTACCTTTCAAAATATTCAAGTAATCAATGCGATAGCGAATGGTGATACAGAGATTCTTATGCTTGAAGATACAACCAGTCAATTAACAGAGTTTCAAACAGTAAGAGATGCGATATTATCTTCCCCCTATCAATCTAGTATTCTATTTTTTCCAATCTTATTTGCACTGATTCTATCTACGGAGTACAAATTTGGCCAGGAATCATTAACTAAATTATTGACACCCAAATGGCAGACGGTTTTAACAGGTCAGATTTGTTCTGGAATGATTGTAGCCAGTACGTTGACGGTTGTTCTATCTCTAATAAATAGTGCGATGCTCTATGTGATGTTAGATGAAACATTACAAGATTATCTCAATCTAAGTCTTATTTTAGAAGTAACGTTAAGAATCATTATCTTTGCCATAACATTGACATTGCTTTCAATGTTTTTAGTAAAAATAACAAGAAAGCCTATTCCATCAGTTATTGTTATTGTAAGTCTTCTTGTTATAACTTTATCAGGCATATTGAGAGTAGTTTCTCCGACACTTGAAAATTTATTACCCCTAATAGGTGCAAAGTCATTTGCATTTGGAAGAGTAGAAAATAACAATCCTTCAGAAATTTATGGTTTGTTATTATTACTATCTCAAGCATCAATAGTAACTATTTTGATGTATATTAAAGCTTGGTATAAAAATCAGAAGGACAAGAAATATGGATGAAACAGTATATGCTCTTATTTATAAAAAATACAGTTTGAATGCGGTAAAAATACAAATTTTAAGTCAGTTACTGCTTATTCTATTTACCTGTATTCTTAGTTTGATAACATTTGAAATCAATAATAATTATATTGTGTTATCAATTAATCAAATTTTGGTAATTGCATCTTATTTATTTATGATAGGTGGCCTGATAAATGGCTCTATGGAAGTTGAGAATCCAGAATCTAAAATAGTCTATTTATTAACTGGAAACAAAAATAGTAGTACACAAAAAATCATTATTGTTGAGTTGATAGACTGTGCATTACAAGCCATTCTATCATTTTTAGTTATCGTAAGTTTCTTCACATTTAAAGGAACTATTAAAGAAGTTAGCGTAATACAGTTTATCTCTTATCTATTAAGTAGCATTTTGTGTTTCCTCATTGCATATTATTTAACTTTATTTTTTAAGAGTTCGATGACAGCGTTAGCTACTTTGTTGCTATTTCCAATATTAGTTATCCCCTATATTGAACGTGTATTTTCTGGAGCATTACCATACATTTATTATGAAACTATTTCTGAAAGCTTCAAAATATCAGCAATATCTGCTAGTCATATCATACTATTATTGTGGAATTTGATTTTACTCCTATTAATTTATTTGAAAGTCAAAAAGAGGTTGAAAAATGAATAGTCAAAAACATTCAGAAGTCACTTTCAGGGAATTTTTAACATTACTAAAACCGTATAAAATAGCTATAAGTATTGCTTTGATTATTGCACTTATTTCGTCGACATTATCAATTTTTCAACCAATACTTCTTTCAAAAATTATTGACAATATTAACGATAATATTTTGGGGCAAACTGTAGTATTTTTCTCCATAATAGTATTGTTATCTGCAATCCTTAACTCAATTAAGCAGTATATATTGGAGAGTATTAGTGAAAATTTAGTGAGTAGTTTACGAATTCAAATTGTGAATCGATCAATAAAATATAAGATTGAAGTATTTGATACTAAAAAGATTGGGGATTTAGCATCAATCTTGAGTGCAGATACAGCCCAGCTAAGGGGGATTTTGAGTCAAGGAATAGTAGAATTGGTATCGCAAACATTTACAATGATATTTGCATTAATTATGATGTTTTATCTTGATGTTCAATTATTTGGTGTATCTTTGTTAGCCGTTCTCTCTCTTTTGATGTGTGGCTTGTTGTTTGGGAAAAAAACTAGACCGATTGCGAAGGATTTACAAGAAGTAGTTGGAGAGTTATCCTCTGAGTTGGAACGAACTTTGCGGGGTATTAGGACTATTCGAGCATTTTTATCAGAAGATATTTTTATTGAAAGAATGAGCTGTGTTGTAACTAATGCGACAAAAATTGGTAAAAAAGTAGCTATTTTTAAATCAATAATAAGTGGTTTTTCCAATATAGCACTACAAATAATGCTTATAACGATTATTGGAATTGGTTCAATTAGAGTTGCTACAGGGATTATATCTATTGGAAATCTAAGCGCCTTTATAATGTATGTGATGTTAGTGCTGACTCCAGCTGCAATGTTAGGAGGAGTATTATCATCAATAAATGAGGGGTTGGGAGCTTATTCGAGAATTAAACTTGCATTGGAACTTCCGATAGAAGAAGATGTAAATTCTTTAGCCGTTCTTGATAAAAAAGGAAATCAGGCTTTGCAAATTAAAAATTTGACCTTTAAATATAAAGACAATTCTGATAAAAATATTCTAAACAAGATTGATATTTCTGTTAATGGTCCGGGAGTGACAGCATTAGTTGGACCGTCTGGCTCAGGAAAAACAACTATATTTGAACTTATTGAAAGATTTTATGATTCAGATAATGGGTTAATAGAATTGTATGGAAATAATATTTATGATTTGCCAATTAAAGTTCTTCGTTCAAAGATAACCTTTGTGGAACAAAATGCTTCAATCTTTTCTGGCACAGTACTAGAGAATCTACAAATTGCTAATCAAAATGCTTCAAGATTTGACTGCTTGAACGCACTTAATTTGGTTAATCTTTTTCAGGATATTCCTACTGAAGAAATACTAGATAGAGTAATAGGGGAGTCTGGAATCACTTTGAGTGGTGGTGAAAAGCAAAGGCTATCATTAGCTAGGGCCTTAATTTCTCCAAATGACATAATATTATTGGATGAGACTACATCAAATTTAGATAGTATAAACGAGTCGAAAATTCAACAATTAATTAAAGATTTATCTAGCAAGAAGACTGTCTTAATAATTGCTCATAGATTATCTACTATTCAAAATGCTGATTCAATTTATTTAATAAGAGAAGGCGAAGTACGTGACTTCGGTACTCACCAAGAATTACTATCAAGGAATAAATTCTATAAAGAATTGGTTGAAACTCAGTTCATCAATACCGAAATATGTGGAAGTGATAAAATTGATTGAGTTAAACCTTAGATGATTTTTTTAGTAAACAAATTAGGGCTGAAAAGCTATAAAAATATTTATCATTAATTAATGACATAATAAAAAGCACACAACTCTTACTATCAAGTTGAGTTGTGTACTTTTTATTAGTCGATAAAGAATTTCTGAGGACCTTGGTAACGGCTTCCGTCATTAAAGGCGATGTAGAGGTTAAAGATAGGTGTAAGAAGAACATAGAAGATAGCTTGTACAGCTGACAAACCGAAGCTACGACCAAAATTGTAAACGAGATAGATGCCATATAATGGCCCTGCTAGTGGAATCAGTAAGAATAGAATGAACCATCTTTTTTCATAGCCAAAGGCGATGCATTGTTGGATATAGAGGTTATAGATTGGAATGATAGATTTCCAACCTGCATAGCCCGCTTTTTTGAAGAGGATGTAGTTGGAAATAGCAACTAGGATATACCAAATAAATGAGAAAATCATAGTAGCACCCCAAAGACCAACTAAAATACCTTGCGCAAATGTTTCTTCTGTCATATTAAAACTCCATTTCTTTTTGATGGTTCTATTATAACAGTATTAGTTCAATAATACAAGTAGTTTTTCAAAAATTTTGAAAGATTTTCAGAAAAAATCAGACCTTCAATTGAAAGTCTGAACAAATTGTTTATTTATATGCTACAATACCTAAAATCACATCAACAGCTTTTTCCATGGTTTCCAAGCTGACGAACTCGAAGCGACCGTGCATGTTTTCGCCACCTGCGAAGATATTTGGCGTTGGAATGCCCATGAAGGAAATCTTGGAGCCGTCTGTTCCTCCGCGAACAGGCTCAATCAGTGGCTTGATACCTAGATTTTCCATGACGTCCTTAGCAATGTTAATTGGAGTCATATCTTTTTCGATGATTTTCTTCATGTTGTAGTACTGGTCATGTAGGTTGACAATGACACGTGGAGTGTCAAAATTGGCATTCATCTTTTCAGCGATGTCCAGCATGAGCTGTTTGCGGGCAAGGAAATCCTCTTCCTCAAAGTCGCGGATGATGTAGGAGGTAGAAGCAGTATCAACGCTGCCTTCCATATTCATCAAATGGAAGAAACCCTCATAGCCTTCTGTTTTCTCAGGGCGGTCTGCTTCTGGAAGGGCATTGTGGAAATCAATAGCCATTTGGAAGGCATTGATCATCTGGTCCTTAGCAGATCCTGGGTGGACATTACGTCCTAGGAAATCAATCTTGGCACCTGCTGCTGAGAAGGTTTCGTACTGGAGTTCCCCCAGCGGTCCGCCGTCCATGGTGTAGGCAAAGTCCACATCGAAGTCTTCCACATCAAACTTGTCTGCTCCGACACCGATTTCCTCGTCAGGACCAAAGCCGACACGGATTTCGCAGTGCTTGATGTCAGGATTTTGGACTAGGAATTCAATCGCTGTCATGATTTCTGCAATTCCTGACTTGTCATCAGAGCCTAGCAAGGTAGTACCGTCAGTGGTAATCAAGGTTTGACCGTGGTAGTTGGCAAGTTGTGGGAAGTCTTTTGGATGCAATTCGTAGCCAGAAGTTCCCAAAGCGATTGGGTTGCCGTCGTAGTTTTCGATGATTTGCGGATTGACACCTTCAGCGTTGAAATCAGCCGTATCCATGTGGGCGATGAAGCCAATCTTACGTGTCAAACTTGGGTCGTTGGCAGGCAGTGTTCCCACAGCAAAGCCGTTCGGTAGGTAGTGGACATTCTGTAAGCCGATGCGTTTCATTTCAGGCAGAAGGATGTTCTGGGCGAACTCGACTTGGTTTTGGGTAGAAGGTGTGGTTGTCGAGTTTTCATCTGAGCGAGTATTTTCTTTGACATAGACTAAAAAGCGGTCTAAGAGTGTTGGGTATTTCATAGTGTCTCCTTATTTGTTCAAAATATGTTTTTCAATGGCTTTGGCAACGCCGTTGTTTTCATTGGTGTCCGTGATGTCCTGGGCGATCGCCTTGACCTGTTCGTTGGCGTTGCCCATGGCGATTCCCAGACCGGCAAATTCAATCATTTCCAGGTCGTTGTTGGCATCTCCCATAGCCATGATTTCTTCTGGGAGGATACCGAGGCGGTCTGCCAATTTTTTCAAACCAGTGGCCTTGCTAGCTCCGTTTGGCAAAATTTCCAAGAGATAGTCCTGTGAACGAACGGTTGAATAGCGCTGGCTGAGTACAGGATTGTGTTGCTTTTCAAAGGCATCAATATGCTCTTTTTCACCGACGAACATGGCTTCAAAGAAGCGATGCTGACCTGACAAAGCTTCCTTCAAATCAATTGGTTGAGGAGTCATGCCGACTAAACTGGCATCTAAGTTGACACGTGCATTGGCTTTTTCTGCAAGAACGAAATAGTCCTCCTCATCAAAGAGAGAAATTTGCACATCATCATTTTTAATAAAAGTGGAAAGATAATTAATATCTGAGATAGATAGTTCTTCCCAGTCAATCAGGCTCCAATCCTTTGTCGAATGGGTTGAACAGCCGTTATTGACAATGATAAATTCTTCTTCAGTGTCAAAGCCGAGTTGCTCTACAAAAGGCTTAACACCAGCCAAGGGCCGACCAGTACAAAGAACAATCTTGACGCCCGCTTCAACAGCCTGATGGATGGCATCGATTTGCGGTTGCATCAGCTCTTTTTTCTCGTTTAAAAGGGTTCCGTCCATATCAAGAGCGATTAGTTTAATCATATAAACCTCCTTGTTTTCAATACATCTAGTATAGCATAAAATGAGAAAGGAATGATTGAAATACTAAACTCTGTTCTATATTGTAAAATAAATTGGGTGGCGGATAGATGAAATGAAAGTGTAAAAAATAGAAGTGTTTCAAAAATGACAATGTTCATTATGTGGCAGGAAAGTCTAACATTGCTAGGGGATACAAAACATGGAGTATGAGCCATATAAACAAAGGTAAGGACTGTCTATGAAAGATGTTATAAAAAATAATTCAGATTTCAAGATACCGTTTTTCGATCCTCTGGAATGAATAGCACTCGTGCTTGATTATGCTTAAAGAAATAGAGACAATGGAAATATCGGTTATGGACCAGTATTTTTTGGTATAATAGGGGAATAGAAGAGGAGTTATGTATGAAGATTAGTGTTCAGAAAGAATCCGAGATGTATCTGTTAACTATTTCCTACCCTGTTCCAGCTAGTTTGGCAGAAGCTTGGGACTTGTTGGCGACAGATAGTGGTTTTGCCCGCTGGTTTCCACAGTAAAACATTGTAGGAAATACGCTGGTTTTTGAAATGGAAGACTTCTGTGAAACCATGGATTTACTGGAATATCGAAAAAATGAGAAAATTGCCTACAGGTGGGATTCAGCAACAGTTTCATTTACACTGTCCCAGTTAGAAAATCAGACCTTGATTACTTTTGAAGAACGAATTCCAGAAGATTTTGGTAATGAATTTGCAAATGCGCAAAAAGATATGACCGGCTGGCTGGTGCAGAATGAATGTATCAAAAACCTCTTAGAAGGTCAGGACCTGCCTGCACGTCAACCATTGCAGGAAAAGTGGAGTACTTTTCTGGAGCTTGAATTAGAAGGTCTTTAATCTGAAAGGAGGTTGTTATGAAAAAGTGGTGGGAACAACTGAAAGAAGAATATTACGAAACACGGTTTGATTCTAATGAAGATTGGATGGAATGGTTTATCAAACGGAAGATGACCTGGGGATGGAGATGGCCGACTGCCATAACGATTTTTGTCCTTTGGGCTCTATCGCTTCCAGATGCTAGAAATGCGGTTCGTTTCTTTTATTTTTTATTGGCGCTTGGAGTAGCTACTATTTTACACAAACTGATATCTTATTTTAGAAAACGAAAGTGAGAGAATATGCATACTATTACTTGCCCCCATTGCTCTACCGTTTTTACGGTCAATGAGACAGAATACAGTCAGCTGTTAGCCCAGGTACGTGGTGCGGAGTTTGACAAAGAAATCCATGACCGTTTGGAGCGAGAACGGGAATTATTAAATCAAAAGGCTGAAAATGATTTGCAGGCCAAACTGGGTGATAAGGACAAGGAAATCCTTGAACTGTCGGCACGTTTGGACAAGCTGGCTAGTCAGACGGAGCTGGAAATCAGCTCTGCTATTTCCAAAAAGGACCAAGAAATTCTAGAACTGACAGCAAAGTTGGACAAGTTGTCTAGTCAGACGGAGCTGGAAGTCAGCTCTGCTATTTCCAAAAAAGACCAAGAAATCCAAGAGCTTAAGGCTCAGTTGGGGCAAATCGGTCTTGCCAAGGACTTGGAGTTGCAGCAGGCGGTAGCTCAGGTGGAAAAAGAGCGGGATGCGGCACAAAATGCTTTGGTTTTGCAGGAACAAAAGCAAGAGTTAGCCCTGGCGACCACTCGTCAGGAGTATGAGGTGCGGCTCAAGGCGGCGGATGAGCAGGTGGAATTTTACAAAAATTTCAAGGCCCAGCAGTCCACCAAGGCAATCGGTGAGAGTTTGGAACTTTATGCAGAGGCAGAGTTTAACAAGGTGCGGCAGCTGGCCTTTCCAAATGCTTACTTTGAGAAGGATAATCAGGTGTCGGCACGGGGATCCAAGGGAGACTACATCTATCGGGAGTTGGACGAGAATGGGGTGGAAATCATCTCCATTATGTTTGAGATGAAGAACGAGGCGGACGATACGGTCAAGAAGCACAAGAACGAGGACTTTTTCAAGGAGTTGGACAAGGACCGTCGGGAGAAGGACTGCGAATATGCGGTTTTGGTGACCATGTTGGAAGCGGATAACGACTACTACAACACGGGTATCGTGGATGTCAGCCACAAGTACGAGAAGATGTACGTGGTGCGGCCCCAGTTCTTTATTCAGCTGATTGGTCTTTTGCGAAATGCTGCGTTGAACAGCTTGAAATACAAGCAGGAGCTGGCCTTGGTCAGAGAACAGCATATCGACATTACCCATTTTGAAGAAGATTTGGCTACTTTCAAGACAGCCTTTGCCAAGAACTACCAGTCAGCCAGCAATAATTTCCAGAAAGCAATTGATGAAATCGACAAGGCAATCAAGCGTATGGAGGCTGTCAAGGCAGCCCTGACCACCAGTGAAAACCAGCTCAGATTGGCCAATAATAAACTGGAAGATGTTTCTGTCAAAAAACTAACCCGTAATAACCCTACGATGAAGGCGAAGTTTGAGGCGTTGAAAGATGCGAGAGAATGATATTCAAGAATTACTGAAAGAAATTTCTTTCATATTCCAAAATGAATTAGGAGAAAATCTAGTTGGTATCTATCTGCATGGTTCGCTTGCAATGGATAGTTTTACTTGGGAAACCAGTGATATAGATTTTCTAGTAGTTGTTGAATATTCCTTAACACAGATAGAAAAAATAAGAATAATTCAATCTCTTTATACTTTGTTGCCCAAATCCCCTCCTAAAGGTTTGGAGATGAGTATTGTATTGAAAAATTGTCTTAAATCATGTAACTATCCTGTTCCATATGAATTACATTTTTCAAATATGCATATTCAGACTATCCATGATAATATAGAAAAATATTGCGATAATATGCAGGGGGTGGACAAGGATTTAACTGCTCATATTATGGTTATCTGGCATAGAGGAATTGTTTTATGTGGTCCAGCTATACAACAATTGTTTGAAGAGCCGTGCAGGTTCGAATATTTGGATAGTATCTGGTATGATATTCAAAATAGTGAAGGAACGGTCTTAGATAAACCTGTCGATACCATTCTAAATTTATGTCGAACTCTTGCCTACCTTGATGAAAATATCATTCTATCCAAAAGAGAAGGTGGGGTGTGGGAACTTACAGTTTGTCATCCTATGTACCAAACTCTGCTAGAAGATACTTTAGCAGTTTACAATGGAGAACGATTAGAGGCAGTAATTGATAAGCAGTTAGCAAAACGATTTGTGGAAGAGCAGATGAGGCAAATACAGAAAAGCCTAAAAATAAACTTTAATGATGTGAGTGAAAAATAGTATGCATCAAAAATAGCCAGTGACATTATGATAGAATACTAAGGAGCCAGAAATGAATACAATCGACCTAAATCTGCCTGTTGCAGAGATTATCAACCAGCACCCAGAAGTCAAGGAGATTCTGGTGGAGCTTGGTTTCAAGCCCCTGGCCAATCCAGCCATGCTGAACACAGTTGGTAAGGTGACCAGTCTCAAGACAGGCTCCAAGATGACCAAGATTCCGCTAGACCGTATTCAACAGGTCTTGGAATGCAACGGATACGAGGTAATAGGAGGAGAAGCATGACAGACCAACGGATTGACATTCTGAAGAACATTCTCTTGGACCTGCACAACGGTGCCAGTCCAGAGTCTGTTCAGGACCAGTTTAATCAGCATTTCACGGGGGTTTCTGCCCTCGAAATCTCCCTAATGGAGCATGAACTCATGTCCAGCGACACGGGCATCACTTTTGAAGACGTCATGAGCCTCTGCAATATCCACGCCAACCTTTTCAAAGGAGCTATTGCAGATGTGGAAGTGGCGGATATGGACCAGGAAGGGCACCCTGTCTATGTCTTCAAGCAGGAAAACCTAGCACTGCGGGCAGCTCTCCTACGCATCCGCCGTATCCTTGACCAGTATGAGCAGACAGAAGATGCGGAACTGCAAGACCAGCTCCAGCAAGGGTTGACACGCCAGTTTGGCCTTCTCGGTCAGTTTGAAAACCACTATACGCGCAAGGAAAAGGTCTTTTTTCCAATCATGGAACGCTACGGTCACGATGCACCGCCTAAGGTCATGTGGGGCGTGGACGACGAGATTCGCGACCTATTCAAGACGGCCCGCAAGGCTCTTGCCACAGGCGACCTAGCTGCGACACGTGCTCACTTTGAAAACTTCGCCAAGGAATTCGAGGAGATGATTTTCAAGGAGGAAGCCATTCTCCTCATGATTTTGCTGGAGATTTTCACCCAGGACGACTGGCTCCAAGTGGCAGCGGATAGCGACGCCTACGGCTACGCCATCGTCAAGCCGACAGCCAAGTGGGTACCTCATCGGGAGAATTTTGGGGAAATAGCAGAGCAGGCAGCTGACAGTCTTGCTCCGCAGCCTGCTGGGTTAAACCAGCAGATTATCGATACGCCAGAAGGCCAGTTCACCATTACCTTCACACCCAAGGAAAAGTCGGAAACTGTTCAGGATAGGACCAGTCCGCAGACCTTTGGCAATGGTTACTTGTCTGTCGAGCAGGCCAATCTCATTCTCAACCATTTACCGATGGAACTCACCTTTGTCAACAAGGACGACATTTTCCAATATTATAATGACAGCCACCCTGTTGAAGACATGATTTTCAAACGGACGCCAAGCCAGATAGGACGTCATGTGGAGTTCTGCCATCCACCCAAAATCTTAGACAAGGTCAAGAAGATTTTTGAACTGCTTCGCACGGGACAAAAAAACCAGGTGACCATGTGGTTCAAGTCCGAGAGTATGGGCAAGTTTGTCTATGTGGTCTATAAGGCCGTGCGTGATGACCAGGGAGAGTTTCAAGGCGTCTTGGAATACGTCCAAGATATCCAACCATTTTTTGAGATTGACAGCGATTTTCATCGGGATATTTAGAAAATCTTGTATGTAATTGTGAAAGGAAAGAAAATGAAACAATTTGAACGCATATATGAGAATATAGATTTAATTATCTTCAGAGCAGATTATATTGAGGGAAGAAGTGTAGAAGTAGCAGTTAGTCTAAATGAACACGACTATTTGATACAGCATGTTGATAAAAAAGGCTTAGTTGAAAATGAACCAGAATATACTCCTATTCGTATGAGCAAGGCAAAAAAATTCAGAGAATTTTTGAAAGAAATTAAATTATTGGAGTGGCCTACCCTAAAATTAGGAGATAAAGGATATCATGATGCTCCGTTGACATTCTCTTACGGCTATGACGAAGAGGAAGAGGTCGGGATTGACGAAGCTGTTCCCTTTGGTGCGGTGCCTTCTGAAACCATGCGACGTGTTCATAAGGAACTGGAGAATTTGATAGGTACGACTTTTGGTAGCTATCGTTTTTATGATGAGTAAAAAATAAAGGACCGCCCACAAGTGCGGTCCTTTATGTTATAATGGGAACATGATTTCAGGAATTATTAACGTCAAAAAAGAAGCGGGCATGACCTCGCACGATGTGGTTTTTAAGCTCCGCAAGATTTTGCAGGAGAAGAAGATTGGGCATGGTGGGACCTTGGACCCAGATGTGACAGGCGTTCTGCCCATTGCAGTCGGCAAGGCCACTCGCATGATTGAGTATATGCAGGAAGAGGGCAAGATTTACGAAGGGGAGATTACCATCGGCTACTCGACCACGACAGAAGATGCATCGGGCGATATGGTCGAGCGGACACCAGTTTTGGACATAGCAGAGCAGGCAGTTGATGAGGCCATGGCTAGCTTTGTCGGTACTATTACCCAGATTCCGCCTATGTACTCTGCTGTCAAAGTAAACGGCCGCAAACTCTATGAGTACGCACGGGCGGGCGAAGAAGTCGAGCGTCCTCAACGCCAAATTGACATTTACAGTTTTGAGCGGACTAGCCCGATCGAGTTGGATGATGACTGCGCTCGTTTCACCTTCCGAGTTCGCTGTGGCAAGGGCACCTATGTCCGTACCCTGTCTGTTGACTTAGGGGCTAAGTTAGGCTACGCCAGTTATATGTCTAAGCTGGAGCGTACAGGTTCAGCTGGTATGAGTCTGGCTGATGCCTTGACCATTGAAGAGATTGCGAACAAGGTTGCTCAAAATGATTATTCCTTCCTTCGCCCAATTGAACAAGGAATTGGAGACCTACCGATTGTTGATTTGACGTTTGAGCAAGTGATTGAGGCTAGATATGGTCGTTTTATTACCTTAGATAGTCAGGTGGAATTGTTGGCAGGTTTTCATAAGGAGAAACTGGTGGCAATCATGGAAAAACGTGACCAAGTTTACAAGCCTCGTAAGGTTTTTCTAGAAGAAGTTTTAGCCTAGTTGTGATAAAATAAACAATATGAAGATTAGAACGATAAAAAATTATCAAGAACTCCATCAGGAAAAACCAACTGTTTTGGTATTAGGCTATTTTGATGGGATTCATTTGGGGCATAAGGCCCTCTTAGACCGTGCTAGACAAGTTGCAGATGAAAAAGGATTGACAGTAACTGTACTTACTTTTCCAGAAACACCTCGTCTGGCTTTTGCGCGTTTTTCACCAGAACTTTTACTCCATTTGACCAGTCAAGATCAGCGTTACCACTTGTTGGAGCAATACGGTGTAGACCAGCTGGTTTTGACAGATTTTACCAGTGAGTTTGCAAGCAATACTCCTCAGCAGTTTTTAGAACGCTACATCAAGGGGTTGAATGCACAAGTCTTAGTGGCAGGTTTCGACTATCATTTCGGAAATTGCAGAGCAGATGTGACAGACTTGATAGAGTTATTTGATGGTCAGGTAGAAATTGTAAGTGAAGTGAGCCTGGGCGGAGAGAAAGTTTCTTCAACTCGCATTCGTCAGGCTATCCAGTCAGGGGATGTCTCTCTAGCTAATCAACTTTTAGGTTATCCATTTATGACGGAGGGAATTGTGGTGCATGGAGATGCCAGAGGGCGCACCATTGGCTATCCAACTGCAAATCTGGCACCTTTTGACCGTGTCCATTTACCATCTGAGGGAGTCTACGTCGCGGATGTTGAAGTAGATGGAAAACGCTATCGAGCTATGACAAGCGTTGGGAAAAATGTGACCTTTGATGGAACGGAGATGCGGATAGAAGCTCATATTTTTGGGTTTGACCGCTTTATCTACGGAGAAAAAATAACTATTTTTTGGCTTGAAAAAATTCGAGATATGGTCAAATTTGACGGGATTGAAGGTTTGATGGAGCAGATGAAATCTGATGAGGAATTTGCCTTGCAATGGGAGAAATATGCTTAAACGATTGATTCGTCATCCTTTTTATGAGAAGGCTATGACCTACATAGCTCTAGTCTATGTATTTCTTATCGTACTTGAATTGATGGATGCTAATATTGCTAATTCTAGTGGGTATCGGGTACTAGACTTGCTCTTATGGTTTATTTTTGTCTGCGATTATTTTGCTCAGCTTTATTATGCGGATGACATACTTGAATATGTACAGGGCCATATCTTAGAATTAATTGCTATTATTCCATTCGATTTATTCTTCAGTTTTCTTCGCTTGGGAAGACTTGCACGACTCTTCAGATTAGTCAAAGTAACGAGAATATTTGCCCTGTCTAATCGATTCTGGAATACAATCAACAAGCTATTGCATACCAACAGTTTATCCAAAGTGTTGATGTTAAATATCTCAGCGGTGCTAGTTGCAAGTGTCTTACTATCAGTGATTGAAGGGAAATCATTCTTTGATGCACTTTGGTGGTCCATTGTAACGATGACAACTGTAGGGTACGGAGATATTGTCCCCCAAGATACGATTTCTAAAATTATAGCCATCCTCTTGATGTTGGTTGGTATTTGTACTTTTGGTATGGTTACCTCTACAATAACTCGTTTTTTCTCTGAAACAGAGCGTGAAACGAAGTTGGATACCTTGATGGCAAAAATAGATGAACAAAACGAAATATTGCTACGCTTAGAGAAAAAAATAGAATCTTTGGAAAAATTACAGGGAAGAGATTAGATTTACTATTGAAAACTCTTTTAAGTTAGAGTATACTATAAGAAGAAAAATGTTTTTAGAGGGGATGGAAGACATGATTACTTTATTTTTGTCACCGAGTTGTACCAGTTGTCGTAAAGCTCGTGCTTGGCTGACAAGTCACGAAGTCCCTTTTATTGAGCACAATATTATGACTAGCCCTCTAACTGCTGAGGAATTAAAGAACATTTTAGCATTGACAGAAAATGGGACAGATGACTTGATTTCTACCCGTTCAAAAGTTTTTCAGAAACTAGATATTGATGTTGATGAGCTTTCTGTGAAGCAGCTTATTGGGTTAATCGAAACCTATCCGAGTCTCTTACGGCGTCCGATTATTTTGGATGAGAAGCGGATGCAGATTGGTTTTAACGAAGATGAAATTCGTGCATTTCTTCCGCGGAAGTATCGCAAACAAGAACTAAAAAATGCTACATTGAGAGCAGAAATAGGATAAGAAAGATAACAGATATGAACAAAAATTATTCATATCCACTTGATTTTTCGTGGAGCACAGAGGAGATTTCCTCCGTGCTTTCTTTTTTGAATCAGGTGGAGGCAGCTTATGAAAAAGGAGCAGATGCGGTAGCTATATTAGCTAGTTATAAAACCTTCAAAGATGTTGTTAAAAGTAAGGGACAGGAACGTCAAATTGATCGTGACTTTGAAGCAGTTTCTGGTTATTCAACCTATCGAGTTGTTAAGGCTGCTCGAGATAAAGGGAAAGGAGTTATTCGTTTTGGAAACTAAGTATCACTTTGCCCAAACGATTGTCCTGGAAGCTGGAAATTTTCTCCGACAGCATTTACATGATGATCTTCAGATTGAAGAAAAGGGAGACTTTACAGACTTGGTAACACACCTTGATAAACAAGTGCAAGAAATGCTGACTCAACAGATTCAATCTCGCTATCAAGGTGATGGGATTTTAGGTGAGGAAGGTGGAGACGTTTCTTCTATTCATGAGGGAAATGTTTGGGTTATTGATCCAATTGATGGCACCACAAATTTTATTGCTCAGAAAACTGATTTTGCCATTATGATTGCCTATTTTGAAAATGGAGTAGGAAAGTTCGGTATCATTTATGATGTCATGCGAGACAAACTTTTCCATGGAGGAGATTCATTCCCTGTTTATTGCAATCAAGAACGCTTAAAGAAACCAGAGCTGCGCCCTCTTCGCCAGAGTTTGATAGGAATCAATGCAAAGTTGTATGCAGCCAATGCACATGGAGTGGCAGAATTAGCAAATCAAAGTTTAGGTACAAGATCTGTAGGAAGTGCTGGAATTGGTTTCGCCCACGTTCTGGAAGGAAGATTATTTGCCTATGCTTCTTATCTGTGTCCATGGGACTACGCAGCAGCCAGTATTATTGGTTCCTCTTTAGGCTTAGTCATGTTAAGTTTTGATGGTCCGAGTCTGGCCTATGATAAGCGAGAGTTTGTCATGCTAGTATCAGAATCCCATCTTGAGGAAGTGAAGGGATATATATTCTAATGCAATTACCACAGGATTTTATAGATAAATATAATCATTTGCTTGGTAGTGAAGCCCAAGCATTTTTTGAGAGCTTTGATGAGCCAGCTATTTCAGGTTTTCGGGTCAATCCGCTAAAGGAAAATCAGTTGGACTTTGAGCAACCAATTCCAGATATGCCTTGGTCTTACTATGGTAAAGTTTCAGGTAAATCGCCTGAACACGTGACTGGTTTGGTTTATTCACAAGAGCCAGCTGCACAGGTTGTCGGTCAGATTGCAGCCCCGGAAAAAGGGATGAAAGTATTGGACTTGGCAGCAGCGCCAGGAGGAAAGTCTACTCACTTGCTTTCATACTTAGAAAATACGGGGCTCTTGGTTAGTAATGAAATTTCTAACAAACGAGCAAAAATATTGGCTGAAAATATTGAGCGTTTCGGAGCGAGAAATGTTGTTGTAACAAATGAATCAGCAGACCGCTTGGAAAAGGTCTTTCCAGGATATTTCGATATGATTGTCCTAGACGCTCCCTGTTCAGGTGAAGGGATGTTTCGAAAAGACCCCGATGCGATTCAATATTGGTCCAAACATTATCCAGCACAATGTGCAAGCTTACAGCGTGAAATTTTAGAATCGGCCTTGAACATGTTGGCTCCAGATGGTCAATTGATTTATTCTACTTGCACTTGGTCACCAGAGGAAAATGAAGAAGTAGTGACGTGGCTCTTAGAACAGTATGATTTGGAACTAATAGACATTCCCAAAATCAATGGCATGGCAGAAGGAGTCGGTTATCCAGAAGTTGCTCGTATGTATCCCCACCATTTTGCAGGAGAAGGTCAGTTCGTTGCCAAATTTAGATTTCTAGGGGAAGCCAGTCAGAAAAAATTAAAACCAGGAAAATCCAATTTGAATAGAGAACAGCAATCTCTCTGGAAAGAATTTGAACAGAAGCATTTAAGGGTTCAATTGGATGGTTTACTGCAGGTTTTTGGCGACAATCTCTATCTACTGCCACACGGCCTTCCTGATTTGTCAAAAGTAAAGATTGCTCGAAATGGTCTTCACTTGGGGACGTTTAAGAAAAAAAGATTTGAACCAAGTTTTGCTTTAGGTCTAGCACTCCATAGTTCGGAGGTTAAAAATCGAGTAGAAATCAGCTTAGAAGAATTCTCGTCCTATACTGCTGGACATACAATAGCTGTGTCCAAGGATTTAGCTAATGGCTGGTATCAGGTAGCAGTTCAGGGGAACGGTCTTGGTTTCGCAAAAGTTGTATCTGGAACGCTTAAAAATGGCTTTCCAAAAGGGCTGAGATTTTAGAATAAATCAGCAGATTTTTTTTGCAACTTGTCTTTTTATATGATATAGTGGATGAGTGGAAATATCTTGTAAATTCCTTGTAAAATACAGAGTAAATTATTGGAGATTCCACTGAAAAATGTAAAGGAAAAAACGAAATGAAAAAAAAGCAGAAGCTTGGAATTGCAGCTTTGTTTCTTTTGAGTAGTATGGCTCTTTCTGGTTGTTCTTCTTGGATCGATCGAGGAGAGTCTATTACAGCCGTAGGTTCGACGGCGCTTCAACCACTTGTTGAGGCAGCAGCAGATGAATTTGGTAGTGTCAATATCGGTAAATCCATCAATGTTCAGGGTGGAGGATCAGGTACTGGCTTGTCACAAGTTCAGTCTGGAGCTGTTCAGATTGGTAACTCTGACGTATTTGCTGAGGAAAAAGATGGTATTGATGCAAGTAAACTTGTTGACCATCAAGTAGCAGTAGCTGGTTTGGCCGTTATTGTAAATGAGCAAGTATCGGTTAAAGATATTACTACAGAAGATCTGCGTAAAATTTTCACCGGTGAAATTACCAACTGGAAGGAGCTTGGTGGCAAGGATTTGGAGATTTCAATCATCAACCGTGCAGCAAGTTCTGGTTCTCGTGCAACCTTTGATACAGTCGTTATGGATGGACATGCAGCAGCTCAAAGTCAAGAGCAGGATTCAAACGGGATGGTTAAGTCCATTGTAGCTCAAACCCCAGGTGCTATTTCTTACTTGTCATTTGCTTATCTTGATGATTCTGTAAAAACAATTAAGCTTAATGGTGCTGAACCAACTGCTGAAAACGTTGCAACAAATGCTTGGCCAATTTGGTCATACGAGCACATGTATACAAAGGGAGAACCTACTGAATTGACAGAAGAGTTTCTAACATACATGATGTCTGATGAAGTTCAAAATGGTATCGTTGAAAGTATGGGATATATTTCTATTCATGATATGCAGGTTGAAAAGAGTGCTGATGGCACGGTGACTGAGAAGGAGTAAGCATGAAAAACGAACAATTAGCAAAAGAATTATCTTCTCCGTCTAAAAATTCCCGTTTGGAGAAATTTGGTAAGATTATTACTTTCCTCTGCCTGTCATTGATTGTCTTTATCGTTGCCATGATTTTGATTTTCGTAGCGCAACGTGGCTTGTCGACCTTCTTTGTAGACGGTGTTAGCATCACTGATTTCTTATTCGGAAGTAAGTGGGAACCAAGTTCTAAAATCTTCGGTGCCCTGCCAATGATTTCAGGTTCTTTCATTGTTACGATTCTGTCAGCCGTTGTTGCGACCCCTATCGCAATCGGTGCAGCGGTCTTCATGACAGAAATATCACCAAAACGTGGTGCAAAAATCTTACAACCTGTTATCGAACTGTT
The DNA here is from genome assembly GCF_046032535.1 of Streptococcus suis. Lineage (GTDB taxonomy): Bacteria > Bacillota > Bacilli > Lactobacillales > Streptococcaceae > Streptococcus > Streptococcus suis_AK. The sequence continues at coordinate 58,636 of NZ_JARQPL010000007.1, forward strand.
GGTTGGTATTCCATCGGTTGTATATGGTTTCATTGGTTTGCAAGTAGTTGTGCCATTTGTACGTTCAATCTTCGGTGGAACAGGTTTCGGTATCTTGTCGGGTGTATTTGTACTTTTTGTCATGATTTTGCCAACAGTAACCTTTATGACGGTTGACAGTTTGCGTGCAGTACCTCGTCATTACCGCGAAGCAAGTTTGGCTATGGGAGCCACTCGCTGGCAGACAATTTGGCGTGTTATTTTGAACGCAGCTAAGCCAGGTATTTTTACGGCCGTTATCTTTGGTATGGCGCGTGCCTTTGGTGAAGCCTTGGCAATTCAGATGGTGGTTGGTAACTCTGCGGTTATCCCGACTTCCTTGACAACGCCAGCAGCGACTTTGACTTCTGTTTTGACAATGGGTATCGGTAATACGGTTATGGGAACTGTTCAGAACAACGTCCTATGGTCCTTGGCCCTAGTCTTGCTCTTGATGAGCCTTATCTTTAACATGATTATGAAATTTATTACGAGAGAGGGTAAGAAAAACTATGCACGCTAAAAAATTTGATAAATTGGCGACTGGTATTCTTTACTCAATCGCTGGTGTGATTGTCGTTATCTTGACGTCACTGATTCTTTACATCTTGCTACGTGGTCTGCCACATGTAAGCTGGGATTTTTTGACAAGTAAATCTTCATCTTACAAAGCTGGTGGTGGTATTGGAATTCAGCTCTACAACTCATTCTTCCTATTGGTTGTAACGCTCTTAATTTCTGTTCCCTTGTCAACCGGGGCAGGTATTTATTTGGCTGAATATGCTAAAAAAGGTCCATTGACTAACTTTATCCGTACCTGTATTGAGATTTTGTCATCCCTACCGTCCGTTGTCGTTGGTTTGTTTGGTTACTTGATTTTCGTTGTTCAGTTTGAGTACGGTTTTTCTATTTTATCAGGTGCCTTGGCTCTTACAGTCTTCAACTTACCACAGATGACGCGTAACGTAGAGGACAGCCTTCGTCACGTTCACCATACGCAACGTGAAGCAGGATTGGCTCTTGGTCTATCACGTTGGGAAACTGTTCTCCATGTTGTTATTCCAGAAGCACTTCCAGGGATTGTAACAGGTATCGTCTTGGCATCTGGTCGTATCTTCGGTGAGGCAGCAGCTCTTATCTACACGGCTGGTCAGTCAGCTCCAGCTCTTGACTGGTCAAACTGGAATCCATTGAGTGTTACTAGTCCGATTTCTATCTTCCGTCAATCAGAAACCCTTGCGGTTCATATCTGGAAGGTAAACAGCGAAGGTACAATCCCAGATGCAACCCAAGTTTCTGCTGGTTCAGCAGCTATTCTCTTGGTTTTCATCTTGATTTTCAACCTTTCTGCACGATATATCGGTAAGAAACTTCATGCGAAAATGACTTCAGCAGCCTAGAAGTCTGACTTATAAGGAGAAAAAATGGCAGATTACAACTGGAATGAACGCCATATCATTACTTTTCCAGAGGAGAATATCGCCCTTTCGACAAAAGATGTTCATGTTTACTATGGTAAAAATGAAGCGATCAAGGGCATTGATATGCAGTTCGAAAAAAATAAAATTACAGCCTTGATTGGACCATCAGGGTGTGGGAAATCAACCTATCTTCGCAGTCTTAATCGTATGAATGATACTATTGATATTGCTAAGGTAACAGGCCAGATCCTCTACGAAGGAATTGACATCAACAGACCAGATATGAACGTTTACGAAATTCGTAAACATATCGGAATGGTATTTCAACGTCCTAACCCATTTGCAAAATCGATTTATCGCAATATTACTTTTGCTCATGAGCGTGCAGGTGTAAAAGATAAGCAAGTGTTGGATGAGATTGTTGAAACCTCCTTGAAACAAGCAGCCCTCTGGGATCAGGTAAAAGACGATTTACACAAGTCAGCCTTTACCTTGTCAGGTGGTCAACAGCAACGTTTGTGTATCGCTCGTGCGATTTCTGTTAAACCTCAAATCTTGCTCATGGATGAACCAGCCTCAGCCTTGGACCCAATTGCAACTATGCAGTTGGAAGAAACCATGTTTGAGTTGAAGAAAGATTACACGATTATCATCGTTACGCACAACATGCAACAGGCAGCGCGTGCAAGTGACTATACAGCTTTCTTCTATCTTGGTGACTTGATTGAGTACGATAAAACAGCAAATATCTTCCAAAATGCCAAACTCAAGTCTACTAACGATTACGTTTCAGGACACTTTGGATAGAAAGGGAAACAATGACATCACCTATTTTACAAGTAAAAGATTTGTCTGTTTACTACAATAAGAAAAAGGCTTTGAATAGTGTTTCAATAGATTTCTATCCAAATGAAATTACAGCCTTGATTGGTCCGTCAGGTTCTGGTAAGTCAACGCTCTTGCGTGCTATTAACCGCATGGGCGATTTGAACCCAGAAGTAACTTTGACTGGTGCTATTGATTACAATGGTAAAAATATTTACAGTCCCCGTACAGATACGGTAGACCTTCGTAAGGAAATCGGGATGGTCTTCCAACAACCAAACCCCTTCCCTATGTCTATCTATGAAAATGTTGTCTACGGTCTTCGTATCAATGGTATTAAGGACAAGCAACTTCTTGATGAGACTGTAGAGCGTGCCTTGATTGGTGCTTCTATTTGGAACGAGGTTAAGGATCGTTTACACGATTCAGCAGTTGGTTTGTCAGGTGGTCAGCAACAACGTGTCTGTGTGGCGCGTGTCTTGGCTACTAGTCCTAAAATTATCTTGTTGGATGAGCCAACATCAGCACTTGACCCTATCTCAGCTGGTAAGATTGAAGATACCTTGTATGGTTTGAAGGATAAGTACACCATGGTATTGGTAACACGTTCAATGCAGCAAGCGTCTCGTATTTCAGATAGAACTGGTTTCTTCTTAGATGGAGATTTAATCGAATACAATTCTACAAAAGAAATGTTCATGAACCCGGCAAACAAAGAGACAGAAGATTATATTACAGGTAAGTTTGGTTAATCCTGTTAAAAAGAAAAGAGGTTTATATGTTAAGAGCGCAGTTTGAAGAAGAATTAGGAAAACTCCACAACCAATTTTACGCGATGGGAAATGAAGTTTTGGCTCAAATTAATAATGCTGTTCGTGCCTTTACAACTCATGATCGTGAATTGGCGAAAGAAGTGATCGAAGCCGATAAAAAAATCAATGATTTTGAAATTAAACTCGAAAAGAAATCTTTAGAGATTATTGCATTGCAACAGCCAGTTTCTACAGATTTACGTCGTGTAATCACTGTCTTGAAAGCAACAAGTGACTTAGAACGTATGGGAGACCACGCAGTTTCGATCGCAAAAGCTGCTATTCGTATGAAAGGCGAAGTCCGCATTCCAGTAGTTGAAGATGAAGTGAAGAAGATGGGGCGCGAAGTTCGAAAACTTGTTGAGGAAACGCTCGAACTATATCTAGCAAACTCTGATGTTGAGGTCGCTTATGAAGTGGCAGCTCGTGACGAAATTGTCAATGACTTTTATTCAGCCATCCAAGAATTAACAACAGAAGAAATCAAGAAGAATCCAGAATCCTTGGTTGCTGGTCGCGACTATTACCAAGTTTTAACCTACTTGGAACGTGTCGGTGACTATGCTAAAAATATCTGTGAGTGGGTTGTTTACCTACGAACAGGCGACATCACTGAATTGTAAGATGGAAGTCCGAAAGGACTTCTTTTAGTTTGCTTTAAGGAAAATGCAATGAATCTTTAGATTGGTTTAAGTTTCTCATTCTATACTGTTCGTGTCATCAGGTGAGTAAAGACTCGCTATGATAAAATTTTATTGAAAAGAGGAATTTTATGTCAATAATCAATCAATTAAAGTCACAGTCGAAAACAGTTTTGGCAGCGGTTGCTATTACGGCAGCAACTGTAGGTTTTGCTGGAGGTATGAGCATTTCAAAATCTTCAACAGCTGTATCGACACAAAGCCAAGCTGCATTAGCTCAGAATGGAGCAACGAACGGACAAGCTAATTCAATCGCAGGTAATCAAATGCCGCCCGCCTCTAATGGTGGTATGCAAGGCATGCCCCCTGGTCAAAATGGAAACACTCAAGGCCTACCTCCAGGACAGAATGGGAATAGTCAAGGTATGACTCCACCAGATGCAACAGGCGAAACAACCCAAGGAATGCCATCGGGTCGAAACGGTGAGATGCGTGGTATGCCACCTGGTCAAAATGGCAATACCCAAGGCCTGCCCCCTGGTCAAGGAACAACCCCTCCAGATGCTACAAGTAGTGCAACACAATCAAATACTTCCTCAGATGAGGTAAATGCTTTAAAAAAGAAGAATCAAGAAATAAAATCCCAAATTTCAGGTAGTTCTAGCACTTCAAACCAATAGGAAAAATTTGAGATAAGTGGTATAATAAATTAAACTCTGACAGAAATGCAGAGGCAACTTATTAAAGTGAAAAAATATGTTCAAAGACCAAGTTTTTACTTGTGTCTTTGAATTGTCTTTTGGATATTAGGTTAAGGAGATAGACATGATTAAGATTTTGTTAGTAGAAGACGATTTAAGCCTATCCAATTCAGTTTTTGACTTCCTAGATGATTTTGCGGATGTTATGCAGGTTTTTGATGGTGAAGAAGGAATCTATGAAGCGGAAACTGGTGTGTACGACTTAATTTTATTAGATTTAATGTTACCTGAAAAAGATGGCTTCCAAGTTTTGAAAGAGTTACGTGAAAAAGGTGTTACGACACCTGTTCTGATTACAACAGCCAAAGAAAGTCTTGAGGATAAAGGCCATGGTTTTGAATTGGGCGCTGATGACTACTTGACAAAACCGTTTTATTTAGAAGAATTGAAGATGCGAATTCAAGCTCTATTAAAACGAGCGGGTAAGTTTAATGAAAACACACTAACTTATGGGGACGTGACCGTTGACTTATCGACAAACTCTACAACTGTAAATGGCGAAGAAGTTGAATTGCTAGGAAAAGAATTCGATCTACTAGTCTACTTCTTGCAAAATCAAAATGTTATCTTACCAAAAACTCAAATTTTTGACCGTATTTGGGGATTTGACAGTGACACGACTATTTCAGTAGTAGAAGTATATGTTTCTAAAATTAGGAAAAAGTTGAAAGGAACGACCTTCGGGGAAAATCTTCAAACCCTGCGTAGTGTCGGGTACATTCTAAAAAATGCCTAAGCGAATCAGAAAATTAGTGTATACGGATAAATTTTCCTTCTTTATCCGTTATTTTGCAGTATTTACCCTGATTTTTGGCTTGATGACAGCTATCATTTTTCAATTAATGCGTTCAACTATGTATCAAAATTCAGATAATACCTTGAAACGGATTAAGGAAGAGCCAGCGATGGCTGTTGGTTTTGCAATCGCAAGAACGTATGAGCCTAACTCTGTCTTTATACTTCAAGATAGCCCAACTAGTGAAGAAACGACGAGCTCTAGCTCAGATAGCATGCCTGTTCCTAAAGATCAAAAAAATACTAGAGATGTAGAACAGCTGAAATTAGGTATCAATACTCATGTCTTACTCTATAGTAAAAGTGGAGAAATGGTCAATCCGGATACTTTTACTGGTTTGGCCGACCTACCGTTAGATAAGGAAAAATTGGGCGAAATTAAGGAAGCAACGGTTGAATCAAGCTTCGGTATGTCTGAAGATTATCGCTATGTGACGATTGAGCTGGCTACAGATGAACTAGGTTATTATTCGTCCTATGATATAAAATATGCGACAATTTTAGTGAATGTCAGCCAAATAAAATCCTCCATTGAGACCTATGAATCGACAGTTGCTATTGTTATGGTATCAGCTTGGCTCATTTCTATCTTGGCAAGTATTTACCTATCAAATCTTAGCATGCGTCCAATTCTAATTAGCTATCAAAAGCAAAAAGACTTTGTTGAAAATGCTAGTCATGAGTTGCGTACGCCGTTGGCTGTTCTCCAAAATCGCTTGGAGAGCCTGTTTCGCCATCCCGAAGCGACGATTTTAGAGAGTAGTGAAAGCATCGGATCTAGTTTAGAAGAAGTCCGAAATATGCGATTATTGACAACGAACCTGCTCAATTTGGCTCGTCGTGATGATGGCTTAAAAGTCGATATGATCGATGTCCAACCCAACTATTTTGATGAAATCTTTGCTAATTACCTTATGATTGCCGAAGAAAATGGAAAAACACTAACAGTTAATAATTTGATTCATCAGCCGATTCGAACAGACAAGGTCCTGATTAAACAGTTGCTTACCATTTTATTTGACAATGCCATGAAGTATACCGACGATGACGGCAGAATTCAAATTACAGCTAATATCAAGGATAAATCTGTCTACTTTACAGTTGCCGACAATGGTTTGGGAATCAGCGATGCCGATAAGAAGAAAATCTTTGATCGCTTTTATCGAGTTGATAAGGCCAGAACGCGTCAAAAAGGTGGTTTCGGTCTAGGATTATCGCTGGCTCAGCAAATTATCAAGACATTAGGTGGGAAAATCTCTGTTAGAGATAACCAACCGAAAGGAACTATTTTTGAGGTAGGATTATCTAAATAAAACAATATTATCAGGCTAGGAAAATTCTAGTCTAATTTTTTTGTGTAGTTCGTCAGAAGCCTCCTAATTATGTTATACTTAAACAAGAATGGAGGTAAATATGAGGAAAGTTTCTCGTGGCGTTTTAACCATATTAATATCGGCGACAGTCCTTTCTGCTTGTTCAGGAGGAGAACAAGAGCTGAGTGAACGTTTGGAAGAAGTTAAATTTGAATTTTCTAAAGAAAAAAAGCAACTAGAAGCAGAATTAACAGCATTAAAAGAAGAGGTTCAAGGAAATTTCTACTACCAACAATTGGATACTGATAAGGAACGTCGTGCCTATCTCCAATTTGTTAATGGGCTCAGCAAGCGGATGCAAGTGATCGATATTGATTCTGTTAATGATGAAATATATTCGCGCGTCTATTTTTCTGTCGCTCATGATTATCCAGAATTTTACTGGCTAACAGATGAAGCGGCAATGAGTGGCGGAGTTGATATATTGGATTTAGAAGAGCCAGCGTATCCGACTGATTTATCTCCTACACGAAATAAAATAGAAGAGGAAGTGAATAAGATACTTGCTCAGGCACCAACAGGGTCGGACTATGAGAAGGTTAAATATTTTTACGAGGTGATTATAAAGCAAACGGATTACGACCTTGAAGCCCTTCAGACCAACTCTGTCACGTGGAGAAGCCAAGGAATTACCAGTGTGCTATTAGATAAGAAATCCGTTTGTGCTGGCTATAGTCGCACCTTCCAATACCTATGTAAAAAAGCAGGTATTGATTGTATCTATGTCACAGGGATTGCCAAAAATGGGCAAAACGGTGAGTTTGGGCATGCTTGGAATCTAGTCAAGATAAATGGACAATACTATGGTGTTGATACGACTTGGGGAGATCCAGTTTTTGATCAAGCTATAAGTGGAGAAGCGCATACAGATATTTCATACGATTATCTATGTGTCCCTGATGAAATATTAGAGAGAAGTAGAATTGCTGATACCGACCTCCTCGACTACTGGGGAGAAGAACAATATTACGAACCTAGAGCATTGACCTATCCAAAGTGTACAGATAATTCATTGAATTACTATGTTCAAAAGGGAGTTTATTTCACAAGTTTTGATGAAGCTGCAGTTTTACAGTCCCTCACTGACCAGCGACTACAAGGTACGGATAAAGTAGTCTTGCAATTCGGAACAGCAGAAGCAATGCAACAAATGATTACATTGGCCTCTACTGAAAATAATGCTATTTTTCAGGCTTTGGGAGATGTAGGAGAGTATCAGTACTATTATAATGACCAAACCTATACATTTGAACTGGCAGATTGGTTCTAACGAATTAGTTTGAATCTCAAGGAGCGTGCTCTTCCCTAATAATAAAAAAATAGGGAGTGGGAAAGACATCATGGTGGCTCCGTCCTTACCTACAGAATAATGAAAACAAACATAAAGTCCTCACTAGGTGTATAATCTTAGTGAGGGCTTTGTGGTTGACGAGTTTATGATGTTATTCTTCGAGGGAAAACTGTTCCACTTTGTCCCGCCTCCTTATGATGGAAAAAATAAAAAAAAGGAAACCCAAAGGTTTCTTTTTTAATTAAGCAAGTTTTGATGCAAGACGTGCTTTATCGCGGCTTGCTTTGTTTTTGTGAATCAAACCTTTTGTTTCTGCTTTATCGATTGCTGAACTAGCAGCACGGAAAAGCTCTTCAGATGGGTTAGCTTCAAATGCTTTGATTGCAGTACGCATAGCTGATTTTTGTGCTGAGTTTTTCTCGTTTTGTTTAACGTTCAATTCAGCGCGTTTGATAGCTGACTTAATGTTTGCCAATGGTTTCACCTCCACCCTTTCTTGTACTAACTATACCATTATATCTGAAAAGAGTGTTTTTGACAAGTGAAATTTATTTTTTTAGATAAATTTTATCAATCTCATGGTTTTCGGCCTTATGAAGAATAATATCAGCACGGTTTCTGGTTGGTTCAATGAATTTTTCTAAGTTAGCTAGATTAATATTTTTCCAAGTATTCTGGGCAATAGATAGAATCTCAGGGTACGTCATCTGGGTAAAACGATGGTAATAGTTGTTAGGGTCATTTTTCGCCAATGTCAATAATTTTTGGAATCGCTCCAAGTACCAGGTTTCAATATGCTCCACGTCAGCGTCAACGTATATAGAGAGGTCAAAATAGTCACTGACATAGAGGCGCTGGTTTTGTGGATTTTGAAATACATTGATTCCTTCGACAATCAAGAAATCTGGAGACTTAATTTCCTGAGTTTTGTTGGGGACAATATCATAGATTTCATGTGAATAGACAGGAATTTGGCAGTCGTAGCCATTTTTTATCTTATCAAGGAAATCAATCAATTTCTCCATGTCATAGGATTCAGGAAAACCTTTTTTATTTAACAGTTGCCGTTCTTCTAAGACCGCATTTGGATGGAGAAAACCATCTGTTGTCACTAATTCAACCTTGGCGTGTTTAAATGTCCGAGCGATAAGAATTTGCAGCAATCTACTAGTTGTTGATTTGCCGACAGCAACACTTCCGGAAACGCCAATGATAAATGGTTGTGGCTTGATAGTCTTTTGTAGAAATAAACTCTTCGTAAAATTTAGGTCTTTGCGTGCTTTCCGATAGATATGGATAAGATTAACCAAAGGAAGATAGATGTCAGAAACCTCATGTAATTGAATGCGGTCGTTAAAACTTTTAATAGAATTTAGTTCACTTTGACTAAGTGGAATTGTAGTCTTACGGTGTAGTTGTTGCCAAGTGGCTCGGTCAATTTGTTCAAAATTTAAAAATTCGTTTTTCATACATAATTCTTCCTATAGGTAAGCGTTTCAATATCGATTTCATTTTATCATATTTTTCATGTAAGAAAAACTCTTGAAAACGTTTTTAGGAAATGTTATAATAAGTACATGTCCAATATGTATTACGAAAAAAATCCTACAGTAGCACATGATATTCATGAAATCCACGTAAACTTACTAGACACCCCAATGTCTTTCATGACAGATGCAGGTGTTTTTAGCAAGAAGATGGTTGATTATGGTAGTCAAGTGCTTTTAAAAACTCTTCATTTTGAAAAAGGGGCATCGGTGTTGGATGTTGGTTGTGGTTATGGACCAATTGGTTTGACACTTGCTAAGGTGTTCAGCACCAAGACAACACTGATTGATATTAATAGCAGAGCTTTGGATTTAGCTACAAAAAATGCTGAGAGGAATGGTGTTACCGCTAAAATTTATCAATCCAATATCTACGAAAACGTGGACGAAACATTCAATCATATTGTTTCAAATCCACCTATTCGGGCCGGAAAATCGGTTGTACATGAAGTAATTGCTGGAGCCTTTCAACGCTTAGAGGCAAACGGAACCTTGACCATTGTCATTCAAAAGAAACAAGGTGCACCGAGTGCCAAGGCTAAGATGGAAGAGGTGTTCGGCAACTGCCAGATAATAAAGAAAGACAAGGGTTACTACATCCTTGAAAGTGTGAGAGAATGAGAGCAGTTGATTTAATTCAAAAAAAGCGTGATGGCTTAGAACTATCGTCTGAAGAAATCAAATGGTTGATTGATGGATATGTAGCTGGGACAGTACCGGATTATCAAATGTCAGCCTTGGCGATGGCGATTTATTTCAAAGGGATGTCAACACGTGAGATTTCTGATTTGACAATGTCTATGGTTGCAACGGGTGAACAGATTGATTTGTCTGCAATTCCAGGCATCAAGGTAGATAAGCATTCTACAGGTGGTGTCGGAGATAAGGTCACACTCATCTTAGCGCCATTGGTAGCAAGTTTTGATATTCCAGTTGCAAAGATGAGCGGTCGTGGACTTGGTCATACTGGCGGAACCTTGGATAAGTTAGAGTCAATCAAAGGATACCAGATTGAAGTTAGTCAAGAAGATTTTATCAAGCAAGTTCAAGATACTGGTGTTGCAGTTATTGGTCAGTCAGACAATCTTGTTAAAGCTGATAAATTGCTCTATGCCCTTCGAGATGTGACAGCAACCGTTGACATTATTCCACTGATTGCCAGCTCGGTAATGTCTAAGAAAATTGCCGCAGGTGCGGATGCGATTCTTCTAGATGTAACAGTGGGAGAAGGTGCCTTCATGAAGACCGTTGAAGAAGCACGGGTTCTAGCTCAAACCATGGTGGATCTTGGGAAGGCGGTTGGGCGTAAAACCGTTGCTGTTTTGACTGACATGTCTCAACCAGTTGGAACTTCGATTGGAAATCGTTTGGAAATTTTAGAGGCTATTGAAATTTTACAGGGTAAAGGTCGAGAAGATGTTACCGAATTTATCTGTGAACTAGCCCAAATTATGTTGGGGCTTGCAAATGTTGAGAAAAGCATTGAAGAAGTACGCCAACATATTGACAATGGTGCAGCTTTGAAGAAATTTGAAGAGATGGTCCTTGCTCAAGGTGGTGACTTAGAAGATTTATATCGTCCAGTTCAGGTTACACAGCAAGTTCCAGTTCTTGCGGAGGAGGATGGATACCTTGTAGGGCTTCCTGCGTTGGAATTCGGTCTCTTTGCAATGAAACTTGGTGCAGGTCGCGCAGTCAAGACAGACGATTTAGATTATGAAACAGGTATTGTCTTCCATAAGAAAGTAGGGGAAGCTGTTTCTAAGGGTGAACAAATCGCAACGATTTATGCCAATGAAAATATTTCGGAAAACATGCTTACAAATTTCCAAAAAAATGTTAAAATAGATAAAGAAAGTGTAAAAACGAAAGAAATCATAGAGATTATTTCTTAATATACGGAGAAAACTATGAAATTGAATAAATATATTGACCATACAATCTTGAAACCTGAGACAACACAAGAGCAGGTTGAAAAGATTTTGGCAGAAGCAAAAGAATATGATTTTGCAAGTGTCTGTGTTAACCCAACTTGGGTTGCTTTAGCAGCTGAAAGCTTGAAAGATAGTGATGTAAAAGTTTGTACAGTTATTGGTTTCCCTCTCGGAGCAAACACACCTGCTGTAAAAGCTTTCGAAACAAAAGATGCAATTTCAAAAGGAGCAGATGAGATTGACATGGTTATCAATATCGGTGCTCTGAAAACTGGAAATTACGATTTGGTTTTGGAGGATATTAAAGCTGTTGTAGCAGCAAGTGGTGATAAACTAGTCAAAGTTATCATCGAAGCATGCCTCCTTACTGATGATGAGAAAGTGAAAGCTTGTCAATTATCTCAAGAAGCTGGTGCGGACTATGTTAAAACATCTACAGGATTTTCTACAGGCGGTGCCACAGTAGCGGATGTTGCCTTAATGAGAAGAACAGTAGGACCTGACATGGGAGTGAAGGCTTCAGGTGGTGCACGTTCGTATGAAGATGCCATTGCCTTTATCGAAGCAGGAGCGTCTCGTATTGGTGCGTCATCAGGCGTGGCAATCATGAATGGAGCACAGGCGGATGGAGACTATTGATTTAATTGAATTAGCTGTAAAAAACAGTCAAAAAGCATACGTACCGTACTCAAAGTTTCCAGTTAGTGCAGTTCTTGTAGCTAAGACAGGGGAAATATTTACGGGAGTAAACATTGAAAATGCAAGCTTTGGTTTGACCAATTGCGCTGAAAGGACAGCTATTTTCAAGGCCATTTCTGAAGGTGTGAAAGATTTTTCTGAGATCATTATTTATGGCGAAACAGAAAAGCCAATATCTCCTTGTGGAGCTTGTCGCCAAGTTATGGCAGAATTTTTTGATAAGGATTTAAAAGTGACCTTGGTCGCTAAAGATAAATCGACAGTCGAGATGACAGTCGGGGAATTACTTCCATATTCCTTTACAGACTTAACCTAGTCTGTATGACAGTCATTTGACTGTAGCAATATTACTCTGCAACAATATAGTTGCAAAAAGATTTTTAGGAGGGTTCAGAAATGAACAAGAAACTTGTTGGACTTGGTCTAGCAGCTGTTGCGGCTGTATCTTTGGCTGCATGTGGTAACCGTGCTTCAAAAAGCAGTAGCTCAGAAGCATCTTCATCAGCAGACACATCTGTGAAAGCTGCTATCGTTACTGACATTGGTGGTGTTGATGACCGTTCATTCAACCAATCTGCATGGGAAGGTCTTCAAGAATGGGGTAATGCAGCTGGTCTTTCTAAAGGTAATGGCTACGATTACTTCCAATCAGCTAGTGAATCAGATTATATCACAAACCTTGATTCAGCTGTTGCTGGTGGTTACAATCTTGTGTTCGGTATTGGTTTTGCCTTGGAGAGTGCGATTGCTGAGGTTGCGCCAAATAATCCTGACACGCACTATGTAATCGTGGATAGTGTTGTTCCAGATCAAGACAACGTAGTCAGCGTAGGTTTCGCAGACCATGAAGCATCATATCTTGCTGGTGTTGCTGCAGCTAAGTCAACTAAGACAAACCACGTAGGTTTCATCGGTGGTATGGAAGGTGTTATCATCGATCGCTTTGAAGCTGGTTTCGTTGCAGGTGCTAAGTCTGTAAACAAAGACATCAAGATTACAGTTGACTATGCAGGTTCATTTGGTGATGCTGCTAAAGGTCAAACTCTTGCAGCTGCTCAATATGCTGCAGGTGCAGACGTGATCTTCCACGCTTCTGGTGGTACTGGTAACGGTGTATTTGCTGCTGCTAAAGCAGAAAATGAAACTCGTAATGAAGCAGATAAAGTTTGGGTAATCGGTGTTGACCGTGACCAATCAGCAGAAGGTGAATACACTTCTAAAGATGGTAAGTCTTCTAACTTTGTATTGGCTTCAACATTGAAACAAGTTGGTACTTCAGTTAAAGATATTGCAACTAAAGCTGTTGCAGGTGAATTCCCTGGTGGTCAAGTACTTCGATTCTCATTGAAAGATAAAGGTGTTGAATTGGCAGAAACTAACCTTTCAGAAGATGCTTCTAAAGCAGTTGCAGATGCTAAGCAAGCTATCTTGGATGGTAAAGTAGAAGTTCCTGAAAAACCTTAATGAATTTCTTTTCGACAATTCCGATTCGGCGACCCGACGGGGTCGCCGTTTTCGGGCTGAGATTTTTCTCAGTAAAGCCTATCAGCTATGGTAGGTTTTACTGACAAAAATGGTATAGTTGATGAAGAATTTTAAGGTACTAAAGTGGTACTGAAGAATTTTCAGAAGGCTATAGTCAGAAAGGATAATAGATTATGACTAAGGATTATGTCATTGAAATGCGCAATATCACTAAGATATTTGGTGAATTTGTAGCAAATGACCACATCAATTTGAATGTCAGACGTGGTGAAATCCATGCCCTTCTTGGTGAGAATGGTGCGGGTAAATCTACTCTGATGAACATGCTTGCTGGCTTGTTGGAACCTACAAGCGGTGAAATTGTTATCAACGGTCAATCCGTGAAGATTGACTCTCCATCCAAAGCAGCCCAATTGGGGATTGGTATGGTGCACCAACATTTTATGTTGGTTGATGCTTTCACAGTTGCTGAGAACATCATTCTTGGTTCTGAAACCACCAAAGGTGGCGTGATTGACCTTAAAAAAGCTATCGCAGAAATTAAAGAACTTTCTGCTAAATATGGTCTTGAAGTTGATCCAACTGCAAAGGTTGCAGATATTTCTGTGGGTGCACAGCAACGTGTAGAAATCCTTAAAACACTTTACCGTGGAGCAGACCTTTTAATTTTTGATGAGCCGACAGCTGTATTGACCCCTGCGGAAATTGCAGAGCTCTTGAAAATTATGAAAGCCTTGGTTGAAGAAGGTAAATCTATTATTTTGATTACGCACAAATTGGATGAAATTCGTGCAGTTGCCGATAGTGTAACAGTTATTCGTCGAGGTAAATCAATCGAAACAGTTGCCGTTGAAGGAGCAACAAACCAAGATTTGGCTGAGTGGATGGTTGGACGTTCCGTTTCCTTTAAAACAGAGAAAGTTGAAGCGAGTCCTAAAGAAGTCATTTTGTCAATTAAGGATTTGGTTGTCAATGAAAACCGTGGTATTCCAGCAGTTAAGGGCTTGTCACTTGATGTTCGAGCAGGTGAGGTTGTTGGTATTGCCGGTATCGACGGAAACGGTCAAAGTGAGTTGATTCAGGCAATCACTGGTTTACGTAAGGTAAAATCTGGCTCAATCACTATCAAAGGTGAGGAAGTAGTTGGTAAAACTCCACGTAAAATTACAGAAATGCAAGTGAGCCACGTTCCCGAAGATCGTCATCGCGATGGACTCGTTCTTCCGATGACTGTTGCTGAGAACTTTGCGCTTCAAACTTACTATAAAGAACCGATTTCAAAAAATGGTATCTTGAACTATAATGTCATTAATGAAAAAGCACGCGCGTTAATGGAAGAATTTGACGTTCGTGGGGCGAGTGAACTCGTCCCAATCAAGGCTCTTTCAGGCGGTAACCAGCAAAAAGCTATCATCGCGCGTGAAATCGATCGCAACCCAGACCTTTTCATTGTTAGCCAACCAACACGCGGTTTGGACGTTGGTGCTATTGAGTATATTCGTAAGCGTCTCATTGCAGAACGTGATAAGGGTAAGGCTGTTCTTGTTGTCAGCTTCGAATTGGATGAAATTTTGGATGTATCAGATAGAATTGCTGTTATCCATGATGGTGTCATCCATGGTATTGTTGAACCTGCTAAGACCAATAAACAAGAGTTAGGTGTCTTGATGGCAGGTGGACATATTGAGAAGGGAGAAGAACATGCTTAATAAATATAAGAATTTGGCCCTTCCATTAATGGCTGTGGTCAGTGGTATCCTACTTGGAGCGATTGTCATGCTTGTTTTTGGCTACGATCCAATTTGGGGCTATGAAGAGTTATTCTATTCAGCTTTTGGTAATATCAAATCAATTGGTGAAATTTTCCGTGCAATGGCACCACTTGTTTTCACTGCTCTCGGTTTCGCAGTAGCTAGTCGTGCAGGTTTCTTCAACGTTGGTTTGTCTGGTCAGGCCTATGTTGGTTGGGTTTTTGCTGGATGGTTTGCCTTGGCAAATCCTGACTTACCACGTCCAGTTTTGATTTTGGGAACAGTCTTGATTGCTATGTTGGCAGGCGGTATTGCTGGAGCTATTCCAGGTATTCTACGTGCCTATTTGGGAACAAGTGAAGTTATCGTTACGATTATGATGAACTACATCTTACTCTATTCATGTAACTATATCATTCGTGATGTATTTGCAGATAGTTTGATGAAGAATACAGACTCAACAGTTAACGTGTCAGCAAATGCCTCTTACCAAACAGAGTGGCTCCGTGCATTGACAGATAACTCACGTATGAATATTGGTATTTTCTTTGCCATTATTGCAGTTTTTGTGATTTGGTTCCTATTGACCAAAACGACTCTTGGTTTTGAGATTCGCTCAGTGGGGCTTAACCCAACAGCATCGGATTATGCGGGTATGTCTGCGAAACGTACGATTATTCTATCTATGGTTATTTCAGGTGCTCTTGCGGGTCTTGGGGGAGCTATCCAAGGTTTGGGTACTTTCCAAAACGTTTATATCCAAAGCGGTAACTTGGATATTGGTTTTAATGGTATGTCAGTAGCGCTTTTAGCTTCTAATTCACCGTTAGGTATTCCATTGGCTGCCTTTCTATTCGGTGTTCTTTCTGTCGGTGCCCCAGGTATGGTACGTGCACAGATTCCACCTGAATTGATCAACGTTGTTACGGCATCAATCATTTTCTTTATCGGTGTGAAATTTATTTTTGAACAATTATTAAAATCTAGAAATAAAGCGAAAGGAGCGAAATAAGATGAATGTTTCAATTCTTGCCTTACTCATTTCGCAAATGTTGATTTATTCAGCACCCTTAATCTTTACCAGTCTTGGAGGAGTTTTCTCTGAACGCGGTGGTATTGTAAACGTTGGTCTAGAAGGAATCATGGTTATCGGTGCCTTTGCTGGTGTTGTTTTCAATATCGAATTTGCAGGGACATTTGGTAATGCTACTCCATTATTAGCTGTTATTGTAGGAGGTCTTGCTGGTGTTGTTTTTGCCGCTATTCATGCGATGGCGACGATTAATTTCCGTGCAGACCACGTTGTATCAGGTACGGTGTTGAACCTTTTGGCTCCAGCATTGGGAGTTTTCCTAGTCAAGGTTATCTATAATAAGGGTCAAACTGATAGTATTACTGAATCATTTGGTAAATTTTCATTCCCTATCTTGGCAGATATTCCAATCATTGGTGAAATTTTCTTCAAAAATACAAGCTTGATGGGTTATGTAGCTATTGCAACAGCATTTCTTGCTTGGTTCATCCTTTATAAAACCAAGTTCGGTTTGCGCCTTCGTTCAGTAGGTGAACATCCGCAGGCAGCGGATACTTTGGGAATCAATGTCTACGCTATGCGTTATGCAGGTGTGTTGATTGCTGGTTTCCTTGGTGGTGTTGGTGGAGCTGTAAGTGCTCAATCAGTGAATATCAACTTCTCTGCAACAACAATCGTAGGTTCAGGTTTCATCGCTCTAGCAGCTGTAATTTTCGGTAAGTGGAATCCAATTGGCGCTATGCTCGCCAGTCTATTCTTCGGTCTTTCGCAAAGTTTGGCAGTAGTGGGTGGACAATTACCAGGATTGAAAGATATTCCAACGGTTTATCTTCAAATTGCACCATATTTGATTACTGTTATTGCTCTGTCTGCTTTCTTTGGTAAAGCAGTCGCTCCTAAAGCAGACGGTATCAACTATATCAAATCTAAATAAAAAGGTCCAGAGGACCTTTTTATCATGAGCTTGAAAATACGAAAGCGAATAAGGTCCAGTGGACCTTTCAGATTGAAGAAAAAGTCCATTTTGGACAATTTTCTTCAATCTTTTTTCTTTATGTTGAAAATTAAAAACTCTCAGAAACGCCGAAATATCAATGTTTATAAGAGTTTAATAACTTGCTATCTTTCGCAAACTTCTTCAATTTTTTTAAGGTCCAGTGTACCTTTTTATCATGTTCTTTGCTGTACAGGAAATGAATAATTGTCCTATTCAAAGGAAGAGGAGTTAGAGGGACTTTTGGTTGAGAATAGGAAGAATGACTGGTATAATATTTTGTCACTAATATATGAAATGAGGTTAATTGTGAGACGATTGGTGTTAAATATTGCAATGAGTTTAGATGGATTCATTGCACGTAAGGATGGAAGCTACGATTGGATTGAAGGACATGGTACCGATAAATACGATACAGTCTTACAGTTTGATAATCAAAAATTCTTTAACAACTGTGATACAGTTGTGATGGGGAGAAAATCATTAGAAGATTGTCCGTTGGAAATGATTGAAGGATATCAGGAAAAGCAATTTATCGTTGCGAGTCATACCGAGCAGACGGACTATGGTAATGTGCGTTTCGTAAGGGATATCATTGGGGAGATTATGGAACTTCGTTCTAGAGAAGGTGGAGATATTTGGTTGTTTGGTGGAGCAAGTCTGGTTCAGGACTGTTTAGAGGTGGGAGTGATTGATCACCTTATTATTGGGATTATTCCTACTATTTTGGGTGACGGTATTCCACTTTTCGCCTCACTTTTGGAAGAAAAGAAATTGCTCTTGGTAGAGTCAACTGTCACAGATGGAATTGCTATGTTACGTTATGATATTAGAAGGTAAAAAAGGCGAGCTATTGCTCACCTTTTTTACTATTTTATATAATTAGTTTTTAACACCAGCTGCAATTTCTGGGTTTGCGAAAGCATCATCGATGATGTCTTTCAATTGTTTAGCAGATGCTTGCATTTTTTGCAATTCAGCTTCGCTCAATGGGATATTGACTGGACGAACGATGCCGTGGGCACCGATGATAGCAGGTTGACCGATGAAGACATCTTCAACACCTTCGTATTGACCAGCTTGGTAAACTGACAATGGAAGTACTGCATTTTCATCATCAAAGATTGCTTTAGTGATACGTGCAAGTGCAACACCGATACCGTAGTAAGTTGCGCCTTTTTTGTTGATGATTGAGTAGGCTGCATCACGAACAGATACAAACAAGTCAACAAGACCTTGCTCATCAATATCGCGGTTGTCTTGCAACCAGTCGTACAATTTCACACCAGCAACGTTGGCATGTGACCAAACTGCAAATTCTGAGTCACCGTGCTCACCCATGATGTAAGCGTGAACTGAACGTGCGTCGATACCGATTTTCTCAGCCAATGCTTGACGGAAACGAGCTGAGTCAAGAGAAGTACCAGAACCGATAACACGCTCTTTAGGGAAACCAGAGAATTTCCAAGTTGAGTAAGTCAACACGTCAACAGGGTTTGCGGCAACAAGGAAGATACCGTTGAAACCAGAGTTAACGATTTCTGTAACGATTTGTTGGTTGATACGAAGGTTTTTCTCTACCAATTCAAGGCGAGTTTCACCTGGTTTTTGTGGCAAACCAGCTGTCAATACAACCAAGTCTGCGTCATGAGCATCTGAATACTCAGCAGAGTAGATTTTTTTAGGGAATGTGAAGGCCAATGCGTGGCTCAAGTCTTCTGCATCACCTTGAGTACGGTCTTTGTTGATATCGATGATACCCAATTCTTGACCAATCCCTTGGTTAACAAGAGCATAAGCATAAGCAGAACCTACGGCACCGTCACCGACAAGGATTACTTTTTTGTGTTGTTTAGTTGCAGTCATTGCTAAACATCTCCTTAGTTTTATTTGGGGATGACTTCATCCCGACCATAATACATTCTAGCATGTTTTAAGCTTTTTGTCACTTGTGAAAGCGCCTTTGAAAATGTTTACATGCTAGTTTCCAACAAAGAAATTTATTCGCCAATATGGT
>NZ_JARQPL010000008.1:0-72848 GCF_046032535.1 Streptococcus suis
ACGCTCGCTTTATCAATTTTAATGTTTGTAAATGGCTAACCTCACACGTTGCTATTAAAACATCAAAGTTAAAACAGACTTATAAAATTTGTTTTTCAGACGCTGTTTATGCCTGTCGAAAATTTCTTAGAAACAAACTCACTTCCTTCCAATTAGAAACCTACATTGCCAAGCATTTATCCATCATCCGACCCAATCGAACGTTCCAAAGAAAGATAAAAAGCAAGGCACCTGTAAGCTTCACTTATAGAGTAACATAATAGTTGAAAAATAGGGGTAAAAAACCTCCTTTTTGTGCGCCCTAAATACAAAAACTATTCCCGTTTGGTCATGAACTGCTCAGACGAGAATAGTTTCTTTAGTTGCTTAAATGCTTAACTTAATGACATTGAGGTGGTTCTACTCTCTCATACTCCTTACCCCATGTCCCCACCTTGTGTCTACGGAAATAAATCCCTCTAAAATCCCCCAGCATTTCAACCACCTCAACTGAGGTAGTCACTTTGATACTACCCCACCCAAAAGCAAAAAGCCTTGTCTCCAAGGCTTTTTAACATGCTTTCGTTCAAAGGTTTCTAAGCTTTCACCAGCAGACCAACTACCTCAACGTGATGCATATTTGGGAGTTCAAAGGTCCTGTGGACCTTTGAAGCAGCTTGCCAGAAAACAAGAGAGCAAGCTGGATAATCTAATTACGTTTTTCTAACAGACTCACAACTTCAACGTGTGCTGAGAGCTTTCTTCTATACTAATAGACGAAAGGGAGTGGAAATGATTTTAAGATTATACTGTGGAACGGAACAGTAGCCCTAATATTGACTATCTTTCTAAAATCTCCTCAATAAGTGGTTCTACCCCTGTAGCTAATAGTTCCTCAATTTTATCCCGTGCATGGAACCTATTAACGTCATAGGCTACATACCTTAGCATATCTGCTGCAACCTCATTAACTGGGTAGGGATAGCTCCCCTTCAATATCTGATAAGAGAGATTCGCAAATACATCAGCATCTTCAAAATGTTTTAGAAAATCCTTATCGCTTGAATGGATTGATTGAATCAACTTTTTACCCTGTTCCTCATCAATTTGCATATAGTGCAACAATGCTATTACAAGAACACTATCTTTCAAAATACATTTTTTACACAAATCTGCACCTGTCATTTCATAGATATGCTTTTTCTATCAAAAAGACTAGCAAAAAATCACCACCTCAAAACGAAACGGCGATTCTGTTATTTATTTAATTCTTTGTAAAGCTCAATCCCTTCTTTCTAGTATTATTGACTTTTTTATAGCCTGCAGATTTCTGTGCTCCTAGTTTTTCAGCCTCTTTTATCTGCATCAAGCAATCTCTCCCAAATTGCACCTATAATTTCATCATCTTCAGCAGCAACTAATACTACTTCTCGATCTAAATCAATCGTCTACTTCTATTAACACGATTTTACAAAGAGCCAGTACTTACATCTCTTTTTCTCCTGTAAAACTATTGTATCTTGATACTTCAAGGAGTTTCAATCATTCGATCTGTTAACCGTTATTTTTTGGATCTAAACTTAATAACATAGCATTAATGGCGACGATGACTGTTGACACAGACATTAGGATTGCTCCTAATGCAGGGCTTAATGTGATACCAATAGGAGCCAAAATTCCTGCAGCTAGAGGGATAGCTATAAAGTTATAACCAGCTCCCCAAAATAGGTTTTGTTTCATTTTACGAGTTGTTTTGTGTGCTAATTCAATGAATGATTCAATATCTCCTGGATCGGATTGAGTCAATATGACATCAGCTGAATCCAATGCAACTTGAGTTCCAGCACCTATAGCTATACCAACATCTGCTAAGGCAAGAGAAGGGGCATCATTTACACCATCACCTACCATGATAACTTTCTTCCCTTCATCTTTAAGTGTTTTAACTAACTCATATTTGTCTTGTGGAGATTGATTTGATCTATATTCAATCCCTAAATCTACTGCCACGCCTTGAGCCGCTCTTTCATTATCACCTGTTGCCATAATTGGTCGAATATTGTTCTTTTTAAGAGCTTTAATTAACTCTTTACTCGTTGGTTTTAATTCGTCCCCTAAAGCTACAGCACCAATGGCATCATCGTTTTCTACTAAGACACTAAGAGTTGCTCCTTTTGGAGTATCCATATCAAGATTACGTCCATAGGCTTTTTGACTGATTAATTGGTAACGGTGCCCACCTGCTTTACCCTCTACTCCAGAACCGGAAATCACATCAATCGAATCAAAAGATGCTGGACGTATATTTTGCTGCTCGGCGAAACTTATAATTGATTGAGCAATTGGGTGGCTAGATCCTCCTTCAATACCTGCCAATAAGGCAATGATTTCCTCTTTTGTATATTTGTCATTAAGAAGTTTTACATCTAATACTTTAAATTCACCAGTTGTTAAAGTACCCGTTTTATCTAAAATCATCACATCTGCATCTTGAGCTATTTCTAAGGCTTGGCGGTCTTTTACTAGTAAGCCACGGCTAGCTCCTAAGCTTGTGCTACGGGCGGTTACCAATGGAATAGCCAGACCCAGTGCGTGCGGACAAGCAATAACTAATGTAGTAATAGTAAATATAACTGCCGTTGGGATATCTCCAATAATCATCCACACTACAAAAGCAATTAGCGCGACAATAACAGCAATATAGAAGAGCCACCCTGCAACCTTTTGAGCAATATTTTCTGCTCTGGAAGGCTGACTTTGAGCTTGGCTGATTAAATTCTGAACTTGAGAGATGAAGGATTGATCACCTGTCTCATTAACTTTAATATAAAGAACCCCTTCTCCATTTGTTGAGCCTCCGATTACTTCATCGCCAGGGCCTTTTTTTACTGCTTTTGACTCCCCAGTTAGAAGAGCTTCATTTAAACGTGATTCGCCACGCTCGATAATCCCGTCTGCTGGCACATTTTCTCCGGCTTGAACACGAATTGAATCACCTACCTTTAAGTCAGTAACTGGACGTGTTTCAATTGAATCGTCTTCTAACACAACGTGAGCATCTTTTGGTACCAACTTAGCCAATGCTGCTTGTGCGTCTCCTGCTTCTCCAATAGCTTTCATCTCAATCCAGTGACCTAATAACATGATTAATAATAATGAAGCAAATTCAAAGAAAAAGTCCATCACGTGTCCACCCGTTACGTAGGTAATGATAACAGCATAAATACTGTATAAATATGAAACACTTATACCTAAAGAAACTAGAGCCATCATTCCAGGTTCTTTTTGTTTAAATTCGTCAACTGCGCCTTGATAGAATGGACGTCCACCATAAATAATTAATATAGTAGATAAAATAGCTACTACAATATCAGAATATGGAAAAGTAAACTGGAATGGTAGTTCAAATCCATGCATAGGGGATAAGAGCATAATAATGATTCCTAGTGGCAATGACTTTAAGAAAAGTTCCTTAAAGCTTCCGTGATGATGGTGGGCATGCCCACTGTGTCCGCTGTGATTATGCCCACTGTGCCCGCTGTGATCATGTCCACTGTGCCCGCTGTGATCATGTCCACTGTGCCCGCAGTGATCATGCCCAGCATGATGTACTTGATGTTGATCCTTATGGTATCCATGTTCATCTGTGATTCCATGCTCGTGTTTTAACTTATCCATGTTGTCAGTATTCATTTTAAATTCCTCCTTATGCTTGATGATGTAAATGACATTCGCATTGTCCTTCTGGACAATTGCAATCCACTTCTTCTACTGCGAAAGATTTTTTCATTTCTAATATTTTTTCTAGTCGATCTATATCATCGAAGCTTAAAACATGATCTTCAATGATGCTTCCTATTACATTTCCGACTTTCTTATTGCAAATCCATTTAAAAATATCTTCTGCATAATCCCTTACGGCTTCTGTCTCTTCAATATTGGCAGTGTAAATAAACTTTCTACCTTCATGCTCTGTATTTAGTACGCCTTTTCCAACTAATCGACCTAAGATCGTTTTGATAGTGGATTCTGTCCAGTCCATTTTTTCTTTCAATACAGAGATGACTGTTTTACTAGTTACTCGATCATTTGCCCAAACTACACGCATTACTTCCCATTCAGCATCTGTGATAGAAGTATTAAGTTCTATTGTGCTCATTTTCCTTTCCTCCTTGTTGTTTACGGATGTAAACGAATATGTTTAAAATAAGTCTACTATTGTAAACGAAATATGTCAAGTCTTTTTTATAAATGTAAACAATGATATTATTGTAATTAATGTTACGACGAGGATTTCAAACAATCGTTCGTTAATCTCTATCAAACTGGTAAAACACAGACTGAATTTTTCTTGAATATTCTTCTTTAAATTTTTTACTGAACAACATTTTTAATATTCTCATATCCTTATCCTGTCCTCGTAATTTCTATATTAGAATCTTACACTTAAATTGTGGGAGCATTATGAAGATATAAAATATTATTTATTATTCTACTTTAATTTGTCCCATCATACCTGCTTCTTCATGTTCAAGAATGTGACAGTGGTACATATAAGTACCCTTCTTATTAAACTTAACTATAAGTTTTACTTTTTCGTTAGGTTCAATATATACAGTATCTTTCCATCCGCTCTCCTCTGGAGAAGGCGCATTACCGTTTCTTGATAGAATTTGAACCTGTGTGCCATGAATATGGAATGGGTGCCCCATTTCATGCATCATAGATCCTGGGTTTGTAATTTCCCAAATCTCTGTATCTCCAAGCTTCACTGTTTCATCAATTCTATTCATATCAAACTTTTTACCGTTTATTGATACCATTTGACCCATACCTTGAAGCTCAAAGCTTCTTATCTTAGTAGCTTGTGTTTCTGACATTCTTTCTATATTCGTTAAAGTGCTAGGTACTTCAGTATCATCTTTCCCATCGCCTTTAACATTAAAGGTCATAATGGCTTCCTTATTACTCATAAGTGATAGCTGCGTTCCCTTTTCATACTTTGAAAAGTCCACTATTATCTCTGCTCTTTCCCCAGGTGATAACATAATATTTCTCTGGCTAACCGGTTTTTCTAAAAATCCACCATCAGATGCTATTTGATAGAATCCATCTCTATTATCTAACTTCAAATTATAGTTACTTGCATTAGCACCATTAACTATTCTAAATCTCATCTTGACTCTATTCACCTCTAAATTAGGTTTAATAGCTCCGTTAACTATGATAGTATCCCCTGTTGCTCCATCCATCATATTTGTATTATAAATAAAACTGCCGTCCTTGCCAAAGCTTCTATCTTGAATTACTAAAGGTATATCATTTACTCCATATTCCTTAGGAATATTTAAGCTTTTTGATACTTCATCATCCACATAGAATAGTCCTGCTAAACCTTTATAAACTTGGGTAGCAGTATTTCCTCCAAAGTGCGGATGATACCACAATGTTGCAGCCTGTTGATTTACTGTAAAACTAGGCTCCCAAGTTGTTCCTGGTTCAATTCCTTGATGAGGGCCCCCATCCTTTTCTCCTTCTACCTCTAGTCCATGCCAGTGAACTGTAGTTGCTTCTTTTAGCTTGTTATTTACGTGCACATTTACTTGCTCACCTTTACTTACTCTGATGACAGGGCCTAAGAAGCTTCCGTTGTAACCCATAGTTCGTGTCTTGGTATTTGGTAAAAATGAAGTTTCTCCTTCTTGAGGTTCTAAAGTAAAATCCGCAATATTAGGATCTGGATTTTTATCCTCTAATAGTGGTGGTATAGGAAGTGTACTTTTTGTTTTACTTGTTTGAATATCTATATTAACTGCACTCTGGTTTATTTTAAAATAACTAATCATTGGTTCTAAAAGTGTAATATATCCAACTGCAGTTAATCCGACTGTAAGACCAATACCTAATAACATATGTTTATTCTTACTCATTTTTATTCCTCCATAAATTATTATTCTAATTTTCTTTCAATACAGAGATGACTGTTTTACTAGTTACTCGATCATTTGCCCAAACTACACGCATTACTTCCCATTCAGCATCTGTGATAGAAGTATTAAGTTCTATTGTGCTCATTTTCCTTTCCTCCTTGTTGTTTACAGATGTAAACGAATATGTTTAAAATAAGTCTACTATTGTAAACGAAATATGTCAAGTCTTTTTATTAAATTCTCACTTTTTTGGGGTCAGTCCCTTAAAACTGAAAGTTTTTAAATGAAATTAGCCATCTACCTATACTGTGAGATGAAGGCTACGACTCATTCTGATAAGTCATCGATTTCATTTGATGACAGGTTTGGAGCTGTTAGGCAAATTTGCCAAGGCTAATCATAGCCTTGCTTTAGCCCAAAAAAGACATCCAAGAGATTTCTCTTGAATGTCTGTAAACGCTGATATAATCGTAGGTCGCTTTGCTTTAAATTATACTTTTTTCTTAAACATTTGATACGAGTAGGTATTTCTTGTGAGTAATTTTCATCAAAAATTTCATATATAATCTCCCTATAATCATGGAAAAGTAGTAAAAATAGTTGTTATCCTAGTTGATTAAAAAAATCTCTGATTTCCTCATCTTTTATAAAATAATATATAATTTTCCCCTCTCTTCTAGTGTCCAAGATGTTTTGATTGGCTAGTTTACGAAGATGGTGGGAGGCAGATGCCATACTGAGATTTAATAAACAGGCTATATCGCAGACACAGAGTTCTTCGACGGCAAGGAGATAAAAGATGATATTTATCTGTTTATTATCGGTAAATTTTGATAAAATGCGAAGTGATTTTTGGACTTTTTCCTTTTCAAGGTAGTTCGTTGCGGTTGTAACATTTTTTTGATTTATAACATTCACATGGCAGATACTATCTTTTTTCAAAATATTTTCTCCTAGCCTAACACAGTCCATAGCATGTCAAAGCTGTTGTTTTCAATCAGGATATACATCCCCAATCCTAAATAGACAACGGCAATAAACCATCTGCTATATTTTTCCAAAGTTTCTCCAACAGAAGGGACTTGTGCTAATTTTTGGGCAGAAAAAACCAAGAGATAAATCATGACTAGAAAAGTAAGTAAAGTCACTATCAAATTCGCTAAATTTAAGGTGGTAAAATATGGGACAAAGACACCAATATTGTCAGCGCCACAACTTGCAAAAGTAATCATAGCGACTAGAAAAATCAGGTTTTTATTGTCTTTTCGCAAACCATCATTTGCAATAGCTTCTCCATCAGAATCTCCTAAAAGCAAAACTTTGAGGCCTAGGAAAATTGGAATCAAACCGAGTAATCCTAAAATCTCTTTACTAGGAATATAATTTAAGACAAATGCAAAAAGCAAACTTAGGAATATTAGACTAATAGAGCCTAGAAATTGTCCTAAATAGATGTTAATGATGTCCTTTCTACTTCTTCTTTTGGCAAAAAATAACATTAGGATAATAAGTAAGTCTACGGCTGTCCCAGAATACAGGATTATTGAAGTAACAATATTTTGAATCATAAAACACCTCATTCAAATACATTTTTGAATGTATTCTAACATTAAACTTTGTAGATGTCAACTTAAAATCCACCAATTAATAATTGCATGTCAATATTTGTATTGTGTAGTTTTAGAAATATATTGTAATTCAAATTGTAGAAAATTACATCAAATATTATAATGAAAAAAGAATCCAACAAAAATTGGACTACCTGTCTCCGGTTGAATACCGGAGACGGTAGCCCTAGGGTGTTTTTATTAAATTCTCACTTTTTGGGGGTCAGTCCCACGACCGTTGATTGAGCTTAAAACTATTTCGATTTGTGTGCCATTGGAAATCTCGTATGATGTATATATGTCTAATTGCAAACATTAACTAGAGTAATAGCCTAGTTACAAGTCTACCTCAGTTCCTTCTAAAAATCTGACAGTTATCTGTCCATCCTCTACAATTGTAATATTATCCAATGCCTGACACATCTCATACGAATCGAATTCCCAGGATGGCTTGTTTATTATATCAGCCATCTTTGTACTATAATGCTTTTCTAGCGGACGATTTTCTTCTATAATCTTATTCCACTTCCCATGCAACAGATCCACGTTCTCACTCAATAGTTCTACAGCCATTACTACGGCTTTCTCTAACGTTTCTTCATCAATATGGTTATTCTGACAGCCAATCTGTCCTTTGACCCTATATCGATTGTTACATTGCCAAACCTTGCGTTTACCTCGACTGGTGGTCCAGTTCTTCCGACCAAAGGCTGAACCACATTCTTTACAGAACACCTTAGTTGTAAAAGGGTTATCGTCATTTTGCATGATATAGGACTTGAGCTGATGCTCCTCTCGGTAGGCTTTCCTCCTTGCCAATTCCAACTGTACTAATTCCCAAATGTCTTTGTCAATAATAGCTTCATGGCTATTTTCTACATAGTACTGGTCAACCTGACCGTCATTTTGAACTCGTTTCTTAGTCAAAAAATCAACCGTAAAAGTCTTTTGCAATAGGGCATCACCTTTATACTTTTCATTTTGAAGCATTTTCTGTATAGCACTTGGATACCAGTTAGCCTTTCCAGTCCAACCAGGTATTTCATTGTCATTCAAATATTTAGCTATGGACTCAGGACTATACCCCTCTAAGAATTTCTCGTAGATAAATTTGACAGTTTCTGCTTGCTCTGGATTGATGATAAGTCTACCATTCTCATCCTTGTCATAACCCATGAACTTAGTGGTATTCACACGAACTTCACCACGTTCAAACTTCTTACGAATCCCCCAAGTCGCATTCTCTGATATGGAACGTGACTCATCCTGTGCCAAGGAAGAAAGTATCGTCAACAGAACCTCACCTTTCGAATCTAGGCTGTCAATATTCTCCTTCTCAAAAGTCACGCCAACCCCCAGTTCTTTCAGCTCTCGGACATACTTGATACAATCAAGGGTGTTTCTGGCAAACCGACTGATCGACTTGACCAAAATCCTATCCACCTTACCTGCCCTACAATCTTGTATCAAGCGGTTAAAGGCATCACGTTTTTTGGTATTGGTTGCTGAAATGCCCTCATCCGCATAGATG
Organism: Streptococcus suis; assembly: GCF_046032535.1. Lineage (GTDB taxonomy): Bacteria > Bacillota > Bacilli > Lactobacillales > Streptococcaceae > Streptococcus > Streptococcus suis_AK. Next base: position 9,048 of record NZ_JARQPL010000008.1, read on the forward strand.
TCAACTAACTCATAGTCCTCGTGTTTAGAGATGAACTCTCGGTAATAATTTACTTGGTTTTCATAACTTGATAGCTGTTCTTCTTGGTCGGTGGACACTCGACAATATGCGGCTACCTTGATTTTCTTCCTGACCTGATGAAGAACGCTGGTCTGCACTTTCTTGGCCGGAATAACTGTAATACTTTTCCCCATCTATATCTCCTTCTATTACTGTAACTGGTGAGTTTATCTCCCAATTTGAAATATCTACTTCTGGTACTCGCATCCCCTGACAGGCTGCTTTTCCCTCTTTTATGTATTTGGAACAGCACCAAACAATTTTTTTCTTATAAGAAACCTGTCTCTTTAAAGTCGAACCACAATGCTGACACTTTAACAACCCTGTAAATTTATAGGTTTTGTTTCTACCTTGTTGCCATCTTCTACTATTTAGCTTATCTTGGACACTTTGCCAATCTTCTTTTGAAATAATGGCTTCATGATTATCTTCTATCAAGTATTGTTCAAGTTCTCCTTGGTTCAATTTTTTAGGACCATTCACACCATCATGGAAATACTTTTGCAGTAAGACTGAACCTTTGTATTTTTCATTGCTTAACATTTGACGGATTGTTGTGTCATGCCATTTAGCACCTGTAACAGTCGCAACTCCCTTTTCATTTAAGTGTTTGGCAATACGATGTGTACCATTTCCTGCAAGATAAAGTGCAAATATTTCCCTTACTATTAAGGCTTCTTCTGGATTAATAATCAACTCACCGTTTTCGTCAACATCGTATCCTAAGAATCGCTTGGTGTTAATGACCAGCTCTCCTCGTTGGAATTTCTTCTGAAAAGCCCAACGTTGATTGCCACTCATACTCCTTAACTCATCTTCTGCAATACTAGCTAATACTGAAAGCATCACTTCCCCCTCACTTGAAAGGGTATGAATGTTTTGCTCCTCAAAGAATATGTCTACTCCAATTGCCTTCAGTTCACGACTAATTTCAAGAACTGTAACCGTGTTTCTGGCAAAGCGAGCAATTGACTTGGTATGAATAACATCAATCTTGCCTTTACGACATTCTTCAATCATAGCTTGAAAATCTGGACGTTTATCCTTAGAACCAGATATACCTCTGTCATGATAAACACCCATAAAATCAATATCGTCTCTATTGGAATACAGTTTTTCAAAATACTGCTTCTGATTTTCTAATGAATCTAACTGACTTCCATTAGTCGTCGAAACTCGAATGTAGGCACAGACCCTCTTCCTATGTTTTTGTCTATTGACTCTAATCTTCTTTACGGACATTTACTCTCCTTCCTATATAATGGCACACTATATATCACTCTAAAAAGGATATTAGTCAAGTTATCAGACCAACTAATTCGACCTGATACATTTATGCCATAGTTCATGGAATACAAATATTCCTCCTACATTACTAGGTAGGTTTGGGAGTATTTTTTCCGCACTTATTGAAAAAAAAGTCAAAAAAATAAAGCCTGATGTTTCCACCAGGCTAATAACATAATTATGAAATTCTAAACCAACCTACAACTTTACCCAGTTTAACTGTTCCAGTTGAATCGTAGAGTGAGCCATCCGCCATCCATTGTCGTTTCACACGACGAGTGATACCTCCGCCACCAATTTCCAATTGGTCATTGATACCGTTCTTATTATGGTCAGAATACCCATCAATATTCTGTTCCACGCCATCAATACTTTTTCCATCTGAATCCGTCACACAGACACCAATGTGACCATATACCAAACCATCCGTCTGAATGACATAAAAATCGCCTGCTTTAGGATTCACACCCCAAGCATCGTAGATTACTTGGAAACCATTTGATTTTGCTTTCTTCAAACAATCAATGGCATTAGTATAGGACATATTCTTATCCGTAAGTTCTTGAACAATCTTATCCACCAAAGCAACACACTGTCCACCATATGGGTTAGATGGAACAGTCACCTTTTGACCGACCTTAGATAAAGCGGACGCAACCACACGACTTGCAACACTGGTTGGAATAGCTGTTGTTGTCCTTGAAGCTGCGTTGACCTTTAGAGTTTGTCCAACTCTTAAAATATCCGTTTTCTTCAAGCTATTTACCGCAAGAAGGGCATCAACTGTTAAACCAAACTTCCGAGCGATTCCATAATAGGTATCGCCTTTCTGTGCTTGATAGGTCTGCTCACTATGGCCTTTAGTTGTTCCTTCTACATCCTGTTCAAGCACCCATGACTTGATTCCATCAAGTAGATAAGCTCTCTTACTGTTGGACTGGTGAACATTCTTCACTTGGAGGATTTTGTAGGTGCGCCCCTTGACCCAGTTGGCGACTTTCTGACCAGTCTGATAATGAGTCGCATGAGGCAACACCCTAAGACTATCACCAACAAGATAGATTGGCTTTGAAGGAGTTCCTGAACTCCCAACGGTTGAACTGGGTGTCGAGGGAACTATGGTCTTGACTTCGACTCCTGTTATAGCTGATACAAGACCTCTCGCAATGTCCTCTTTCTTGTTCTCAAAAATCGACATATCTTGCTCATTATCGATGAAGGCAATTTCCACCAAACGATAAGTATAACCACGACTTGCTGCTTGGTTGGCATTATAGAGCCAATCTACCTTCTTAATGCCACGATTTTGGAAATAACATGAAAGGAGAGAGAGGATTGCCATATCTTCCTTATCTGCTTCTAAGGAGGATTGAATCAAGACTTCTGTTCCTTTGGCACTACCATTAAAGGCATTGAAGTGCAATTCAGTAATTGAGTCGTATCCCTTACCAATACTAGTAATACTCCGATAATCATAAACATTTTGTTCGGTAATAAAATCAATCTGTTGTCCACTGTACTTAGACATGATCTTGGCTAATTCTCGAACCTTTCCTGCTTCTGTGATGCCTAGTTTGGTATTCACAGCTCCAGGATCATAGCCTGTTCGCCCTTGCCCATGACCACAAATGACTAGATGTTTTCCCATATCTTCTCACCTCTCGTTGATTTGTTTTAAGATTGCTTGTAGTTTCTTTGGTATCGGTAAACCAATTCGAACGGTATTTTCTAGAATACTTAACCCCTCATTACTGAGATAAAAGAAAATGACCATGGTTCGAATGGTTCCACCCTGCTTGATAATTGCAGTATCAATCAGATGACCTAGAGAAACTAAAAATAAAATGGCTATCTTTTTAAAGATGCCACGAAAGCCGATACTACTAGACAATTGTTTCTCTACAACCGCCGCAAAAATTCCTGTTAGATAGTCAATAAAAATGAAGACAAGTAGGGCATATAGGATACCATCCAACTCTCCAAATAGACTACCAATCAAGCCTCCAATCATGGAAAATAAAATTTTATTAAGAGTTAACAGTTCCTTCATCGGTCACCTCACTTTCTACTGAACCTTCCTGCACAATGGTAGGGTCTGACCAATCCGGTTGACCGTTCTCATCAAACCGCATCAGATAAAAACATTCATGGAATAAATCAGAAAGGTTCAGAGTTAATGTCGTACTACCCCACTGATTAAAAGCCCAAACTGTTTCTGTTGTAACCAACTGCCGCTTTCCATTTTTAATAGCAGGTCGCCTTACTTCTTCAAGATACATGTAAAAATCCTGCTCTGCTGTCTTACAACGAATGAATTCTCCATTCTTACGCATGTAAACGAGAGCTGTCTCCAAATCAAATGGTTCTGTTACTTTGTCAATATTGAGTAATGCCATGATAACTATTCTCCTTTCCCTTCTTCAGGTTTTGTCTGAAATTCTAACAGTTCTGTCAATTCCTGTTTTTCTTTACGCAATAGGCTAAGTTCCTCATCCCTTTCCACCAATTGGATGGCAATGAGGTTCTTAGCGGTAATTTCATCAGATAGCTTGGTGACAAGCTCCTGGATAGTTAGTTTTAGTGATTGGTTGATTTGTTCTAGATTCATCTGTGAACTCCTTTATTTAATCGTGTCCCACGTCAAGATGACGTCACCTCGACCTGTGATATTTACTAAGTGTTTAAAATTGTGATTGAATTGATGAAGGACGTCTTTCAAGCTGACATAAGTTGTCCCATTTCGATAGATGCGGATATCTCCGATATTCAAAATGGAACTTGGTCGATCAGATGCTTTATAGGCATCAATACTCAGTCGGTTAGGCAACGTTACAATCTCCCACCCATCTGGATTGGTATATGGAGCACTGGCTAAACGTACTTTATCACCTACCACATCAATTTGGTCGGTATCAGTACCGTTCCATGCTCGAATCCCTACAAAGCCACCGTCATTGGCATTCCAGTTGTTCCATCGATTCGAACCGATAATGGTTACACCACATGGCTTACCATTTGATGTTCCTGTCTCAAAGGAAACCCATTGATGGGGATATCCACTAACCTCACGAGAAATGGATGGAGAGTTTGTAAAGAACTTGATATTTCCAAGTGACAGATTGATTTTCATGGCTCCGTTGATTGCTGACAAGATTCCACCAGAAATTTTGTTGGCAGATAGGGTTACTGACTGCACTTGGGTTATAAAGGCTGATTTGGCAAACAACTGCTTGAGATAGGCTTCTGTAGCCATAAACTTGGTAAAGAATGCTTGGTCAACCTTTAACTTATCCGCAGTGATTGCTTCTGCTCCAATACGAGCTGCTGATATGATGCCTGACGTAATCTTGCCTGCATCAAGACTTGCAATCTTACCACTTGCAATGACACCATCTTGGATATAGGTAGTTCCTGTAATTTGAACGAGTTTTCCATCAATCTTGACTGTGCCATCCTTATTGAGATTGAGCTGACTCAGGACTGTTCCCGCACTGGTCAAATTTCGAACCGACCACGACCCTGCAAGTGTTGAAACTTGAGTTTGAATGGCATTCACTGCCGCCATTGTCGCTCTACTTGTTTCTAGATTGCCCACTCGTGTCATAATCCCATTTGCCGTTTGAACAACCTGACTGATTTGATTGGTGTGATCTCCAATTGTTCGAGTGTGACTACTTACAGTATCCCGCACTTCATGAAAGGCGGTCACTGTCGTAAAGTCGTCTAATGACGGTGTCCAATAGTCTGGAAAGATATCACCAGTTGATACCATTAAAGCTCTCACATGAAACTTACCTGTCTTAACTCCATCAATTCTGACTTGAAGTTCAAATCCTTTAGAGTGTTGGTACATCTCTTGAGTGATGATAGAGGTTAGTTTAATTAACCGATAATTGTTACCCTTTGTAAGATTACTGCTCCACTTATTGTAGAAAGGGTGATACAAATTCCAGTTAGTCCATGTCCAAACATTTTGACTATCCAAAATTGAACCTTGTAGTTTCATAGAACGAGTCGTCACAGCAGGGTCAAAGGTAATCTCATCCGCTGAGATATGAACATATAAATGCACTTTTGACCCAACATAAATTCCACTACTATCCCCAAATTGCACTCTTCCTAACGATGCTATCCAGTTACTATTGGCATTTATCGTCTGATAAGCACTCCATCTATCCGAAGTACCAGCTATCAAGTTGCGATGTGAAACTGAGGTAGGGATTCTACTTTCCGTTTGACCGATTCGCTGGGTAAAACTATCAGAGGTGGTTCTAACCAAATTCTGCACACTAGTTGTCGTCGCATAGGGTTGGAGAGAACTGCTGGTTAGATAGCCACGACCAGTAATATTTGAATCAACCTGTGACTTGGTTTGGTAGCCTTTTGAGTTAATGGCAGATTCAACTTGCGTACTTGTTAGTCGTTGTTCAATTTGACCAGCTTGTGTTCGGATAGTGGTTTCTGCACTTGTTACTCGACTAGTCAAACTATTAAAATCAGTCTTTGCGACTTTCTGTGAGATGGCGTCATTGGCAATCCTTAAATCTGCCTTTGTTTGAGTAATCTGACTTGAGTTTGTATTGGCCTTAGCCAATGCGTTGTCAGCAGTTGTTTTGACCCCCTCAAGAACGGTCTTATCAGCCTTAAGCAAAATAGATTGTTGCGTCTGTTGGATGGATGTAGTATGTCCCTCAACAGTCTGTTTCAAGTTATTGAAATCCGTTTGACTGACCTTTGAGGATACATCCGAAACTAATTGTCGAATCTGGGTTTCACTACTAGAAATCTTTCCACTCGCCTCGGTTAATCTTGTAGAAACCTGCTCTACACCAGAAGCCGTTTGAGTGATGAGTGTCCGTTGGGTGTTCAATTCACCAGCAATATCTGCTGGATTTTCTGAATAGCCTGTGTCTAGTGAGGTCTTTGCGACTTTCAATCCTGCCAAATAGAATTTATTGCCATTTGGGATAGTGCTGCCATTGTACTCCGTTCGAAATTGGAGTGAACCATCAGATATGACATGAACTGTTTTCCAGTAGCGTTTCCAGTCACTTGTGACGGATATAATATCGTCCGATTCTCTTACTCTTGCCACTGGAGCACGATAGACACTAGAACCGGACCAAATCGCTGAAACTTTGATGGAAGAAAGTGGCTGATTCGCTTTGGCATAAAAGCTAAAAGTAATGACATCTCCTGCTTTCACAACAATATTCTGATGACTTCCGTTGAACCCTGCTTGGGTTGAACGAACAACCAGTCCTCTGAAATTCTCTGTTTCGGTAGACCAGTTGTTTCCTAAATGCCATGCATTTCCTTTATTTGACCAATCACGAGTACCAGTCATCAAATTGAGACCGTCTAGGCTAGTTGGAATTTTCGCATCCACTTGACTGATTTCAGTTGTTATACGATTCCCCAATTGCGTAATCGATGACTCGGCAGTTTCGATTCTCAGTTTCGCTTGGTTAAAATCACTGGTTTTTACACGCTGGGAAATTTGGTCTGCTTGCACTTGAATCATGGATTCTGCACCCGTTACTCGACCAGTCAGACTATCCACCAGTTGCTTACTCGCAAGAAATTTTATATCTTCCTTGGTTTGTGTGAGATTGGTACTGACAGTAGCTAACTGCCCACCTAATAGAGCTTTTGCTACATCAACCAATCGACTGGCTTCAGATATGGCTTGTGATTTTGCTGTCGCAATCTTTGACTCTGTTTGACTACGCTCCGTTACAGACAAGCGATTAGCTTCTTGAATGGCATCAAGCTTGGCTTGTTCTGCCCTTCTGAGGGCTTCAGTTGCCCCAGTTTGAGCCTGTTCTGCCTTCAGTTTGGCTTCTGTGGCTAGGTTGGTATTTACCCCAGCCTTTGCCATTAAATCACGAGTTGTACGTTGCTGCTCCTCTTCCTGTTGCCGCATCTATTGGTGAATAGAAGTAAGTTCATTATCAATGCTGGCCTTTAATCTATCCGCATAAACCTCCCCATGACTTTGAGCCTGTTCGATAGCGTTATCTATGGCTACTTGACGTTTCTCAAATTCTGCATCAAAGGCTCTGTTGGCATTCTCAAGGGCAATTTCTACGGCAACATCCTCACTCCGCTTATTCCCATCAATGAGATTATTTGCTAGTGTAGTTAGACTACCACCTGTTCTACCTGTACCGATACTTGCCTTATCATCAAATGTGATAGAGCGATAATTATTAGCTAAAGGATCATAATCATAGGCGATGGCTTTCTTCCTCACATCAATGCCGTGTAGCTTGCTTTTTAAAGTCACTGTATCGCCTAAATGAACTGTTTGTCCATCTAATTCAAATGCCTCAATGATGATGGCATCTTTTGGCTTATCCATTCCCTCTAAGCGAAACTTGCTACTAGCCCACTCTATTAACTCTTGACGAGACCTGAGGTTATTATTGGTATAGGTCACTTCATTGATGAATGGATAGGAGTTTATCAGTGGACTGTCTACTGTGACTTGAAGTACAGTTTCCCTATCCTGCCCCTCTTGTTTAAAACTTGAAGTGGCATGAATGCGAGTGATAATCTGTGAACTTTCTTTTGTTCTCTGATACTTTTTCAAATTGTAGTGAGTAGAAATGACCACCCCACGGTCTTGTCCTCGCTCACTTTTAATTGATAGGGCAAGGTTATCTCGAACCAATTCTCCCTCCCAAGTTCCAAGGATAGAGTGTTTACCATCCAGTAGTGTGGAGTAAAGCGTCTGTTCCTTGTCCGTTGTATAGGTTCTGTTCTTGACAATGTCGCTGGTAAAAGAAAAATCTCCCAATGGAGACTTGCTTGCCATGACCATGCTTGATAGTGCTGTTGCACAGGGTACCTGTTCACACCTAAATGGCGATACTAACCTCGTCATGATGTCATCTGAAATGTGATAGGCCACAACTTCAAGACTGGTGTCTCCTTCGATGACTTTCTTTATCCGAAACAACTGATGTCCCAATACTGGAACTGGGCTACGAACGAGGTAGTCCTCTTTTAACTCTCGAAATAGTCCGCTGTCTGTTATCGGATAGGTAAAGTTCAGGACAAAATCCCCATTCAAGGTTTCCTTGACACTTGCCTTAATGGTTTCTGGGAGTGGTTTTCCATGCCATTTTGCTGTTCGAACAGTTTTGTCTAATAATGATAGCACTATGCCCACCCCCAATTCGTTTCTATTGTTAATGATGTGATGCCAGAACCTAAGACAACTCCAACTGAGTCATTTCTGCCTGCATCAATGGTAATGAAATCGCCAGTCCATTTTACAGGCTGACCTCTTTGTGTCTTAAAACTTGGCTGACTAGGATTATTATCCATAATGAGTGTTTCCTGTAATCGCTCCAAGCGGATGACATCATCCCCAATCGTAAAGCTAGTTTCACTACTTGAGTTGCCACTTATGGTAATCTTTGGAAAAGCAATGGCTGAACCTTGACTTCTCAAAGTACCACTAGACCTAAACACCTGCGAGGTCGTCGTTTTGAACCACTTGGTTGGGTGACAAGAAAAGGTAACCTTAAGCTCATACACCCCCAGCTTATCCTTTTGAACTGGAGTATGGTGAACTTTGTAACACCAAAATCGTATAGTCTTGAAACTAGCGTTCTCAAGCCAAAATCCTTCTTTCAAAAATAGCTTCAAAAAGGAAAATAACTGTTCTTCACTAGGTTTTACAAGATAGAGGGTGTAGCTCAGTTCCATGACACTTCTGCGAGGATTGGTTTGAAGAACCGCTCCTGACAGGCCTTGGTGTTCTATCAATTGCGACTTACTTTCACTTACTGTGATAGAAGGGCTATCTTCCACGATTACCTTAAAAGGAAAACTAGACGTGGATACTCCACCAATGGTTAATGCATTATGTCTAATCATGGTTTCACTCCTCTCAATCCTTGTTGGCGTTCTAATTCATACACTAGTTTCTCTCCAACCATCTCTGCAAGTCGGTGAAGGTCAGTCTCTTCTCTAACTGTGTTACCTGAAATAGTGATGTGAATGGTTGGTAGATTACTTGTCATGGTCTTTGCGATTCCTCGACCAATTGCACCCAATGTTTGTTCATTCAAAGGCAACACCGCTTCTTTTCCTGCTTCACCACCAACCATCAGGCTATTACCATTCATTCCAAATGCCGTTGGTTTGGTTAAGATACCTCCCTTGGCATACCAATCAATAGAAATTCTTGGAATACCACCCTTCAACCAATCAAGAGGATTAGCAGATCCTGACACCCTAAAGTGAGGGAGGGGAATATGCGGCCAGCGAATTTGGAAGTTGAAGAGATTTTTGATGGCATTAATAGCGTTACTTACGGCATCTCTCGCTCCATTGATGGCATTTGAAATGGTATTCTTGACACCATTCCAAACAGATGACACCGTGCTTGAAATGCCATTCAAGACACTAGAGACCGTGTTTCGGATACCGTTCCAAATATTGGATACCGTGACTCCAATATTGGATAAGATATTAGATATGGTTGATTGGATTGCTGACCAAATGGATGAAACGACTGAACTGATAGCTGTCAGTAAATTTGAGATGGTATTCTTGATACCTGTCCAAGCAGTTGAGATGTACTGGGCGATGAAATTGAGGGCTAAGGAAATAAGGGACTTGATGCCCTCCCATGCCATCGACAAGACCTGTTTGATGGTTTCCCAAGCGCCAGTCCAATCACCAGTGATAACCTGCATGACTGCCTTGATGATACCAAGTACCACATTGATAGCAGTCTCGACCACAATCTTTATCATCTCCCAAGCGGCTGTGATGATGAGTTTGATATTCTCCCAACTTGCTTGGATGAGCGGTCCAAGAATAGTCATCACCGTTTGAATAACCGTAGTGATGGCATTCCATACCGTCGTTGCAGCATTTAGAATCAATTGCTGGTTTTCAGTCCACCATGTGGTTAGCGTTCCCCAGATGGACATAACAAAACTAGAAATCTGCTGGATGATCATGGACAGAAAGGCATAGATACTATTCCAGATTTCCGTCACAGCCGTTCGAAAGCCTTCGTGATTCGTCCAGAGTTCTTTTAACCCAACAATCAGTAAGGTAATGGCAGCTACAATACCAACAATAATCCCCACAATCGGCAAAAATGCCGTTATCATTCCAACAACGGTTGTCCCCATAGCAGCTGCTGCAACCTGTAAGCCCAAGAAAACAGGAAGTAACATCCCTACCACGGCTAAAATACCTGTGAAGATAATGACGACTTCCTTGATGGGACTGGATAAGTTGGTAAACCAAGTCGCTAGTTGACTAACAATGTCTGCCAAACTTTGAAAGACTGGAATAAGCATCTCCAGAATCGGTTGACCGATTGCTGCTAGAGCATTAGTTCCAGACTGTCTTAAGTTGCCCAGAACGTTTTCCAGTCCGTCTGATTCCCTTGCAGCTTGTCCCAAGGCTCCAGAGAGTTCATTGCCGTCCTCTACCATTTGAAGGAGGGTTAACTGCTTCTGAGCTTCTGATAGTTCATTGAAGGACTTTCCATAGAGCTTGTTCGCCGCTGTATTACGAGTGGTTTCTGTTGCAGAAATACCTAGAGCTGCGTCATTTTCATAGTTTCCTTTGAGGAAGGACTGCAGGTTTTCGGTGACTTCTTCGATGGATTTGTCGTAAAATGCTGCCCCATCAGCCGCTGCTCTGGTGGCACGAGTGGTCAGATCCAAAGCCTGAGCCGTATCCATCCCAGAGGTTTTGGCAAAGGAAGCCATCTGAGTGAAGGAGCCTTGAAGACGCTCTGGAACAATGTCCATCTCTTCCCCAATCTTATTGAGTGCATCCTTAGCAACATTCTCCATATCTCCAAAGACGGTAGAGAATTGGGCATTGCTGGCTTGAAGTTGCGCTGCCGCAGACATGGACTCTGTTCCGACTTCGAAGATTTTCTGAGAGATGTCTGCTAGCTTCTCACTGGTCGCTTGAAGTGCCTCAGCCCGAATGGTGTCAGACATGGCTTTCATGCCATCTTGAGCACCATCAGCAGAGGATTTGGTCTCATCCATCTCGTTGTTCAGGTTATTGAGAGCGGTCTTTGCTTGGTTCAACTCAGCTTCCATCTTATTGGCTTCAATGGAATTCTCACCATATTCACTCTTTGTCAAGGCTAGTTGCTTTTCGAGATTGGAAATTTGTTTAGAAACAATTTCTGACTGTGCTCCAATCTTTTGTTGGGCTATGGCATTGCGTTCTGCTTCGGAACTATTGGATGACAAAGCACTTTCTTGTAACTCAAATTGAGACGTGACCTTGTTCATCTCACTTGCTAACTGCCCCTGCTCCACTTGGAGTTTATCTAATTGTTGAGCCACTGAACTACTGGCTCGACCGTGATTCTCAAGTGTTGATGACACATCAGCTAACTTAGTTTCATAGGACGTCAGCAGTCTTTGAGTAGTTTCCACCTCACGTTGAAAGGCACGGTACTGGTCTGCCCCAATATCCCCAGCCTTAAACTGAGCCTCAACCTGATCCTGTGCTTGCCTTAATGTTGCTAGCTTTTCTCGAGTTGTTTCAACTTGTTTAGCTAATACTTCCTGCTTTTGAGTAAGGAGGGTGACATTGCCTGTATCAAACTTGAGAGCCTTATCAATCTGTCTTAATTCTTTGGTAGCTTCAGATGCTTGTTTGTTTACACCCTTAAGTGCATCTTGTAAGGGTTGGGTATCGCCACCAATTTCAATCGTAATTCCCTTTATGTTTCCAGCCATAATCCCTCCTTTCTACCATCAGAAATTATCAAAATCAGCCTGAGTTGCTCGTCGTGTTTGAGAAGTTTCTCGAGTACGCATCTCCACATAGTCCGTTTGGTAGTCAAGTGCCATCCCAATAGAGATATGTTTTAAATCGTCAATGGTCAGACCAGTCTCCTTACAACAGGAGAAATAACTCTCTACTGTGAAGATTTCTTCACTCGCTGTTTCTGTTTCATCTGCTTTTTTCTGGTTGACATCCCTTGGTTCAACATATTCATCAAGACAGGGGCTACTTCCTGAACTGGAAATTCCTCCAATTCCATGAAGAAATCCACAAAAGGCTTCACACGAGGATTGGCAGATTTGGCAAAAACCCAAAAAAGACGATGGAAAAATGTCATATCGAAATCAGATAAGATAGACACATCAACCTGACTTGCCTTGAGTTCTTCCCCTTCCTCCAGCTGGTCTAGCTTATCCAAGATAGCTTGACTATTGACCATAGAAAAGAGATCCTGAAAATAGTCCTTACCAAACTGCTCTTTATAAGCGATTGGGGTATAGGCATTGGTTGCTAACTCGTAGGTTGTTCCTGCTATGGTAATACTTTCTCTCATTGCCTACTCCTTACTTACGAGGTTCAAAAACTGCCTTGAACCAGTTTTGACGGATCTCATCACTCGTTTCCTCCGTTGTTCGTCTACGTACAACCTTATCAAGAGGGCGAGGACTGGCAGTAAAGGTCAACTCTACCTCATTGATATCCGAACCTGACTTGGTTTTTGAACCAACAGTCGGACGAGATGCGTAACAATAATACAAAACGTGTAGTGTTTCTTTTTTATCCCCTTCAAAACGGAACATCAACGCAAAATTTTTCTTTTCGCTATTTGCGATTTCTGAAATGGTATTTGTCGTCACATCCAACTGTTCTCCGAGGACTCGAGTCAAAAATTCCTGCGTTAGAAGAGCAACTTTTAGCGTTCCTTCATAACCATCGTTTGACTCCGTTGTATAAAAATTGATATTGTCTGCCTTATAAGAACCCTTGTCTCCTGTTGGTTCAAGGGTTAATTCTGCAGCACCACGAAGTCGTTCTACATTGCCGTATGTCAATGTACCATCAGAACCTTCGCTTGTAACTTCTGCCCAATGGACATCTTGTAGTCCAAAGGTGACCTTATTCTTTTCAGCCATACTATCCTCCATGTAATGTGATGTAATAGGTTATTTGGTAGAGTTTCTCTGATGAGATATAGGTCTCTACTTTTTCAAAATAAATAAGGTGGCTGTCAAATAATGACTCCACCTTGTGTTCAGTTGCTAAATCTTTCTTAGTGGTATAGAGTTCCACTTGCAGGTTATTCAGCTTATGATAGGTCCAATTGTCTGCACCATGATTATCTGAATCAGTCATCAAATATACTAGATACGGTGGTCTTGGACGACTCCCTTCTTCAAAATGATGGTAGGCGACTGGGAGCTGTAATTCTTTGAGAATGGAGTACATTTCACTCAGTAGCATGTCTTATCACACTCGCTTTCTCAGCTTTTCTTCTAAGGATTGTATCGCTTGTTTCTCAATGGGAGCGATATGCTTGATTCCCTCAACTCGCCCACCAGAGCTTTTGGCATGACCATTTTCTAATAGATGCGTCAAGCCTGGCGTTCGATTATGAATGGTTTTGGTTAAACCTGTACTGGTATCAATCGTTGCTTTACTCTTCCACCCTTTGGCATAAGATCCACTCTTTCTAGGTGACGTTGCTTTCAAGGTTTCGATGGATTCCTCAGTGACTTCCTCTACAACTTCACGCATCACCTCTGTTGTATCCTGCACATACTCAGCCAGCTCATTTGCGACGGCAGATTCTAGTGCACCCAATTCAATTCTAGTCATAACTCTCCTCCTTAATGGCGACGATGTAAATCAGTTGCCTTGGCACTGTATCTCCATCAATTGACTCAATCTCATAGGTTTGACCACGAAATTGAATGCGAGTCGTTAAGGAATGAAGTCCAAGAATCGCCTTTTCATACCTGAGGGTGAACTGGACTTTCTCTTGTTCCAGTTTTGTCACACTCCCATCCCTTTCGGTCAAGGTGAGAGGACGGCAAGAGCACCACCGTTCAAATAAAGGTATCCATGTCGAAGTTTCATTGCCAATATCATCTTGAAAAATCTGTCGAACATGAAACGACAAGCGTTCCCTCAAAGGTGCAATCTTCATCAGAACACATCCTTTCGTTCAGCCAACAATAAGTGATAAAGCGTCTCCTTCAACTCTCTATGATTTGCATCTTCTCTGTGTTCATAAAGATAGGCAACCCCGAATAGGATTGCCGTCTTTAGAACTTCTGAATAAATTGATTGTCGCAAAATATCTTCACAGAGTTGTTGACTGGTTTCAAGCAATTGCTCAATCAGTCCATCCTCATCATCGTGTTCCACTTTGAGATACAGTTTTACTTCTGCTAAACTGACCATCATTACTTAGCCTTCACAGTTAAAGTCTTAACGGCTTCAGGTAGGACTAACTTACCATCCACACGTTGTGAAGCAAGAAAACCAATCTGTCCATTATTGGCATAGAGTTCATTCAGTCGTTTGAAGGTACGACCCTGACGATCCGCAATCCAATAATAAGAAAAATCGCCAAATGCAATGGCTTTATTTCCTGCTTCAGGTAGTGGGGCAAAGGTTGATGTGTAGTATGGACGATTTAAAATCAAATCCGGTTGTCCAGCTTGTGTGGATGGCTGCCAAATGTAATTACCGTTATTGTCCTTGAGTTTACGGATAGCTTTGACAGTCGTATCATGTAAAATCCAAACTGCGTTCTTACGATAGGGTGCTGGTAGAGAATGATACAATTCAATCATGTCGTCAAAGGTAATATCCTTTGTAGCAGTCGTTGGACCTGTAACTTCTGCCTGAGTAAAGATTCCAGTTGGTTTCTTAGAACCATCACCAATCAAGAATGCTTTTTCTTCTTCCGTTCCAATACGACGCGCAAATTCAGCTGTCATATAGGATTCAAGGTCAAAGACTGAATCGTTAAGCAACTCTTCTGAAATGCGAATGGCAGTCCCAATCTTATGAGAGTCTAGTGTCACCTGACCAAAGGTTTCTTCTGTTTCTGGATAAAGACCATTTTCATCCATCCATGATGCTGAACCATGTCCAGTCACAACAGGAATCTTACGCTCACCACTAGAGGTTTTGATAACAGTCGCAAGGCTACGGAAGAAGTTTTCTTCCTGAAGACCTTGCACCAATTTCTTCTCGTATTCATCAGGGACAAGATGTCCACCTTCGGTATCTTCCCCAACTCGAAGGACATCTTTGACATCAAAGAAGTGACGTTTACGAACACTTGTCCAAAATGTCTTGGCATAGCTATCTGAAGCCACACCTTGCTTTTCCTCTTCAGTAGTCTTGTCATTCAAAACTGTAGTGGGCTGCCCAATTAGAGCCTGTGATGCTGGTTGAGAAAGTTCAAGATCAATCTTTTCTTGACGCTCCAACCGAGCAATCTCTTGATTGTAGAGGTTGATTTTTGCTTCCATTTCATCATAGCGTTTGGAATCTTCCTCTGACACCAGTCCGTCTTCTGAGCGAACAGAATCAAGGAAGGTTTTTGCTTGTTGCCAAGCTTGGTTACGTTTTTCTTTCAATTCAAGTAATTTAGACATCAGTTCATATTCCTTTCGTTATTTGAGCAAATTCAATCGTTTTTCCAACTGATTGAGAGGGATTGTTTTCTTTGGTTGTTGGACTTCAAGTTTCGCCTGCATTTTTACAAGTAAATCTTGTTGGGCGGCGGTTCGACTGAAGGAATAGCTCTTAGTCTCCAGTCCCTGATCCTCTTTTTTGTCAAAGAGAATCTTGTCCGCAAAGCCTAGTTCAATAGCCTTTTTAGCATTGAACCAAGACTCTGAGTCCATGAGGTGTGATAGCTTGGTTCTTGAAAGTCCTGTTCTTAGTTCATAGGCATTGATGATGGATTCCTTAATTTCTCCCAACATTTCAATGACCTTCTGCATGTCCTTGGCTTCACCTTGTGCGACTGTCCAAGGATTGTGAATCATCATCATGGCAACAGGACTCATGGAGACTGTTGTACCTGCCATGGCAATGACACTAGCAGCACTTGCGGCTAATCCATCAATCACTACATGGACATCACCTTTGTAATCCATCAACATGTTATAGATTTGAGCAGCCGCAAAAACATCACCCCCTGGACTATTAATCCAGAGGGTGATGTCTCCGTTTCCTGCATGTAAATCATTTTTAAATACTTGTGGCGTGACTTCATCGCCAAACCACGTCTCATCAGCAATCTGTCCTTCTATACGAAGTGTTCGACCACTATCATCTTCTGTAAAATTCCAAAACTTATGCATCTATATCCTCCTCAGATTGAGTTTCTTGTTCTGGCGGTGCTTGTTTCATAAAGCCACCCGCATCCTTCAGTTTCGTCATGTTTCCGTTTATCAAGTAGAGATTACCTCCTTCTTCATCTGAAAGGAGGTTCAAATCCTCAAGTTCACGAATATCATTCGTTGAGAGCCAGCCGTTTTGTCTACCAATCGCATAGCCATTCATTCGACTCTGATAGTCTCCACGTAGAAGACCATCCACATTGAACTTCACAAAGTAGGTTTTCTTTTCTTCAGGTAAAAAAAGAGACCTCTTGAAAGCCTGTTCTAGACGAACTACCCAAGGGTCTAAGGTATATTTAACAAATTCTAAAGACTGTTGCTCAATGTTTGAAAATGAGGATTTCTCCAAGTCACCAACCATATGAGGTGGAATTCGGTAGAGTCTTGCAATTTCATTGATTTGGAATTTTCTTGTCTGAAGAAACTGGGCTTCTTCAGGTGGAATGCCTACTTGAGTGTATTTCATCCCTTCCTCAAGAACTGCCACTTTATGGGCATTGGTTACCCCATTATAGACTGCATTCCATGAATCTCTCACTCGTTTGGGATCTTTGAGAATACCTGGGTGTTCCAAAACGCCACCCGGATTTGCACCATTCTTAAAGAATGAAGCTCCATAGTTTTCTGTAGCCAAGGTCATACCGATAGCATTTTTTGCAAGGGCAATTGGAGAATAACCTATCAAGCCATCAAAACCCAAACCAGGAACATGGAGAACATCATCTGCTTTCAATATAGCATCTCCTTTTTCCCTAAAGTTTGGATTTTCCTCTGACTGACGCTTGTATTTGTAATAGAGCTTTCCACTCTCATCTCGATGAACTGACATCTTATCTGGTAAAAGTGGGTAAAGACTTATAACTTGTCCACTCCTATCTCGGATAATCTGGACATAGGCATTGCCCCATATCAGTAGATGGGTCATCAAGGTTTCTCTGAAGACAAAGGATGACATCTCAGGGTTAGGTTCATCATGCAAGAGAAAATAAAGGGGATGTTCTACCTTTTTCTCCTTTCCAGTTGCCGTTCTCTCATAAACATGAATGGGTAGTGAAGCTACTGCTTCAGCCAAGATGCGGACACAAGCATAAACAGCAGTCGTCTGCATAGCTTTAAACTCATCCACATTTTCCCCACTGGTCGTTCGTCCAAACAGATAGGAAAAGTCCTGACCTTCATAACTATTTCGTGGCTTATCTCTAGCCCGCTTACGTCCCAGTAAATCTAGTAGTCCCATAGTTCCTCCTTTTGAGTACGAAAAAAGCACCTCGATTGAAGTGCTTATCGTTTGTTCTTAGATGTTTTTCATCTCTCCTTCTTCAAGAAGATACCATGTTCTATCACTTTCTTGAAAAAGATAAATGTAATCTGCCAGGGTATCCTCTGCCAATTGACTGATGTCACCGATGAAACGATGTTGCTGGGCATTCCCCTGTAAGTCATCGTGTTCAATTTTGTCAAGACTATCTTCAAGCTGAATGATATCACCTTTCTGAAGTAATGCACGAATTTCTTTGCTTGATTTAAAGTGTTTCTTCAGAAGTTCCCCAGTGTATTCTGGATATCCTTCATACGCTACCTCGATTGTTTGTGCTGTATGGTTTTTCGTCAATAATCCAATCCGTGCTTTTGTTGCCATTGTTTTGTTCCCCTCTTCTTTTTGTAGTCACATATTACCGTAGAAGCAAGGACTTATCAAGTCATTTTGGCGATATTATCAACTATTTTTTGAACACTTTGAATAGAAAAAGCACCTCCGCTTTGAGATGCCAATATTAGTTCACATCATTATCTTCTGCGATATCTCTCAATAATGCATCAATGTTAGAAGTACCATGTAATACTCGAAGTACAGTTACAACCTCTCCAACAAAACGATAAAATATAACATAGTTTTTAACAATAAGTTTTCGAATCACAATACCCTCACTCTCAAACCCTTCAAGAATAGGACAACGTTCTGGAAACGTTGATAAGGATTTGATGGATTGTTCAAAGAGATGGATATTTTTATCTGCTGTTAAGGGTGATTGTAGCTCTATCGCAATAAAGCGATAAATGGCAGTCAAATCGTCACTGGCTTGTTTTGTCAATCTCACGGGATATTCAATCATTAATTTACCCCTTTAATACCTTTGAAAAAATCTTCCGCCAATATCGTTTCTTCATGATCCGCTGAGTGATAGCTCTGCACCAACAGGTCTTTCAATTCACCAGCAGACAGTGGTGAGACATCCACAGAAGAAGGTGCTTGTGGTAAGGCAATATCAAACGGAATGCTTCGTGTCATAGAAACCTGCTTTAATAGTAGGGTAATCAATGTAGACATAGGCATTCCAAGCTCTTTCAAGACACTTTCTGCATTTAATTTATCATCCGAATCAACACGTACATTTAAAGTGGCTGTTTTTCCCATACTACTTCTCCTTTGAATTTTGTACTGCAATTGTAACGTATTTTGCTTTATTTTGTCAACTAAAAACTCAATATACCACGTTCATCATAAACACTTCCTTCTTCGGTTTGGTGACGAATACAACGGTCCAGCCCCATAATGAGTGCAACAATACCGTCAATCTTCTCGACTGACTTTTCCTTATCAGGCTTAATATTGCCAGCAGGGTCTTGTCTCATGACTACGTTTTGTCCCATCCATTTCAGAACTGGATGCCCACCATGTTGAATCTTGCCTTCCATCATAAGTTTATAGAGTTCCTTTGATGGTGGACTCATATCCTTGTATCCCTGACCGAAAGGCACCATGGTCAAGCCCATTCCTTCTAGATTCTGAACCATCTGTGTCGCATTCCAACGGTCATAGGCTATCTCCTTGATATGATAGATTTCCGATAAATCTTCTATAATCTTTTCGATAAAACCATAGTGAACGACATTACCCTCTGTAGTTTTGATGTAACCCTGACGCTCCCAAATATCATACATAACATGGTCACGTCGGCATCTCAGTTCCAATGTATCCTCAGGTAGCCAAAAGAAAGGTAGAACGATATAGTTTTCCTCTTCAAATCTAGGAGGGAACACCAAGACAAAAGCTGTTATATCTGACGTACTAGAAAGATCTAAACCTGCATAACAGCTACGACCCTTGAGACTTTCATATTGGATGGGATCATTTCCCTTCGCATAAACATGTTCTGGAATCCAAGCAACACTTGAGCTTGTCCACATATTTAGACGGAGCTGCTTAAATACATTCTCTTCTGCAGGATTGTCTAGTGCCTGTTGGTAGGCTTCTCTAACTCGGTCAATCCCAATAGTATGCCCTAGTGAAGGGTTGGCTTTGAGCCAGTTGGCTTCATCATTCCAATCATCTTCATCTGATAAACCATAAACCACTGGATAGAAAGATGTGTCTTTCTTTCTACCATTCAGAATATCCAATGCTTTGGTATGTAATTCATAACAGATAGAGTTTCTATCCGTTCCAGCTGTTGTGATAATAAAAAAGAGGGGTTGTTCCCTTGCGTCTCCTGACCCCTTGGTCAATACATCATACAAATGACGATTAGGTTGGGCGTGGATTTCATCAAAGACCAAGCCAGATACGTTTAGTCCATGTTTTGTCCCAGTCTCTGCAGAAAGAACTTGGTAAAAACCAGCGTTAGAATAATTTACAATACGCTTGGTTGCTCCCATTATCTTTGAACGCTTTTCCAAAGGGCGACTCATCTGCACCATTTGCTTGGCTACATCAAACACGATTGACGCTTGGTTTCGGTCACAAGCCGCACCATAAACTTCTGCACTGGCTTCATTATCCGCATATAGTAGATAAAGAGCGATAGCTGCCGCTAGCTCTGACTTGCCATTCTTCTTTGGAATTTCTATGTAGGCTGTCAGGAATTGACGGTTGCCATCTTCCTTGACAATTCCAAATAGGTCACGGACAATCTGTTCCTGCCACGGCAACAAATCAAATCGCTTTCCTGCCCACTTGCCTTTGGTGTGGGAGAGGTTATTGATAAATGTTACTGCCCTATCAGCCTTTGCCTTATCATAGTGTGAGGTTGGGAGCATGAATGGACTTGGTTCATAATGATAGCTCATAAAATTCCTCCTAACAAATCTTCCATTTCATCACCAGTACCAACTTCTGAATCCATCGTTGCTAGACGGTTACGTGCTGAAGGTGTCAAACCAAATTGTTCACAGAATTTAAGCATGATTTTGAGGTTGGTCTGGCTGATAGAGACTTGAGGGACTTGTTGGAGATAGCCATTCGGAGTTTTGATAATGGAGCCATGCTTGGAAAGGAACTCTTCCGCCTCTTTCCAGCGAGCGTAAGCTTGACAATAACCTGCAAATGCAGTCATGTCCATTTCGGTTAAAATTCCCATCTGTTCGAGAATTTTTCCCATCCGTTTCCACTCCTTCTTTGCATCATCTTCAAGCCACTGTGGGCAACGTGGGGCTTTTTGTTTGGGTTTGACTTCATTCGTAGGGAGTGGTCGCTTACCAGGATTTCCCTCTAGTATTTTCATATTCGTAGGCTTGGGTTTTCGCCCCCTGATTGCCACAATCTCACCTCCTTTAGAGTAAGAAAAAAAGAACTCAATTCGAGTTCCTTCTTAAAGTTCATTAAAGTTATCAAGAACAGCCTGACAAACTGTTCTATCAATGTCGTCCATGTTATCTATTTCATTCCCATATCTATATTGGTAGATATATTCACCATCACGTTTTATTGTCAGTATACTAATCCATGCACCGTCTATATTCCTTGGGTCTGTTGTGTCTTCACGGAGAAACTCACAAACGTAATGTCTGTCTTCAACCGTTCGAGTCATAATTTCCCACATCTCACATTACCTTTTCTACGATATCAATTCCATACAAAACATTTAGGCAACTGCCATTTTCCCACTTAACTAAGAGTGAACCAATGTCATCCACTCCAATAACTGTACCAAGTGTTCCTTTAGGAACTGGATGTGGGTCATCCATTTTTACTAATCTAACCTTAGTCCCAACAGGATAGATTGTCTTTAGGTTATTGAATATTTTTGCATCCATGTTATTCTCCAATCTTTTCAAATGCCCACTTAACTGCATGTCCAAAGTCTTCGAATGTTCCTGCTTCTTGATAAATACGGTCAAATCTGCGTTCGAAGTTATCAAACTCTTCAAGACTATCAACCGTTTCGTAAATCTCAACTTCTGTTCCTTTATATCCATTCGATGCAACGATGACCCAATCTTTGTAAGGAATGATACTTGCGGTTGCTAGGTAGATTTCGTAAAGTTTTTCAAGTGTTGTTGTCATGGATTTGTTCTCCTCTTCCTTTGTTGTGTACATATTAACTCTTAAGGAGACATATATCCAGTCATTTCTCGATTATTTTGAAGATATTTTCGATAATTCTTCGCTCGCTAGAATGGCACACCCAATGGCATAGACAACTGTTACCGTCACTCCATTTCCAGCTTGTTTATACAGTTGGGCATCTGAGTTTACTGCTTGAGCTTTCTCGAATAAATCATCTGAAAATCCTTGTAGACGAAAACATTCTCGAGGGGTTAAACGTCTGATTTTTACAACTCGATCATTCCAAACCACAGCACCCATTTGACCACCACAGGAGAGGTTATGGGCAATTCCCTTCCCAACTCTTGCTCGTCTCGTTGGAGAGTTTGGATAGGATAAATCCACCGAATCTCCAACCTCTGCAACTTGATAACCTTGCTTCGTACCATTTCTGACCTTGATGCCTTCAAGAACACCATGGCGGTCTTGAGAGGTCAATGTGAACATTGGCTCATCCTGTTCCTTGAGCCTACGTCCATTTTGACGTTTGTTGATTCGATTGGGTGTCAGAATGGGTTGTATTTCGAGTACTCCAGAATTCATCGCAGTCCGTTTTGTAGCTCCAGCAGTATATCGTGCAGTGATACAACGTGCCTCATCTGTCAACTTTGGTTCTGTCAAAGATTGGTCAATTAGATAAAGACCTGTTTTAGCACCTAGTCCTCCACCCTCACCAACAAGAGTTGTGGCAATTCCACTAGGGTCGTAGACACGGTAGCTTTGCATACCACCTACAAGTTGCTTAAGATGGCTACCGCTTTCTCCGCTGATAGGTAGTACTTTTCGTCGACCTCTACTTCTAAGATGTCCGAGAGTGTAGATGCGTTCTCGATTTTGGGGAACTCCGTAGTCTTTTGAATTGAACACTTGCCACTCAAGGTCGTACCCTGCTTCATCCAAGATAGAGAGATAGTCGAGATAATCTCGTCCCCCGCCACTTGATAAAAGTCCCTTAACATTTTCAAGGAGTATCCACTCGGGTTTATCTTCTTCCTCTTGGCTTTGGAGGAGGTCAACAAATGTAAAAAAGAGTCCACTTCGTTCACCGTATAGTCCTGCTCGCTTCCCTGCGATAGACACATTTTGACAAGGGCTTCCCGCAGTCCATAAATCTGCTTTTGGAAGTTGTGTTGGGTCAATGCTTGTGATGTCGTCATGAAACCATTCTCCTTTCGTGTCATACATTGCTTCATAAGATTTTCGTGCAAACTTATCCTTTTCACAGTAACCGATACATTTGAAACCAGCTAATTCCAAACCACGACGAAAACCACCCACACCTGCAAAGAAATCAAGAAAAGTTAAGGTCATACCGTCTCCTCCCTATAATTTGTTAAAGCGAATGACTTATAATTCCTACATATTTTCTCAACTTTATTACGAATCCAGTTTGGTACTTCAGGAACTTTGTTATAACGACCGTACTCACCAAACAACAATTCAATGCCAACATTCCTAGCTTGGGTTGCCTCTAGGAATGTATCATAATAACCCAGGTGAATATCACGTTGAGAGATTTTGATTCTGGCACGATATTTTTGTCTTGGTTTATAATAACTAACCCCTGTTACTCCAGAAGTATTATTTGATTGTAGACCTTGATTTATTTGGTTTTGTTGATGCGTACAAAAACGAATATTCTCAGAACGATTATCAAAGGTATCTAGATTAATGTGGTCGATTTCATATCCATGGCGATGACCAAATAAGTAACGATGAAGATATTTGCCTTTCGCACAAATAATGTACGACTTTGCATCTTCATCGTTACTTTTATTTCGGTAGAAGTTAATATCTTCTATAAGTGAGAATCTGTCTCTATCAAACCTAAATTGAGTGCCATCTTTCAAAGTTCCTATACCAATTGAACCAATAAATGAATAGTGAACATTAGACATTACATCCCCCCTAACTGTTTCACTGCTTCTTCATAACTGATTGATTGACCTTCACGGACTACCGTCACATCTGTATTGTCCGTTGCTTCCATGTAGCGTTTCACAATGACATCCACAAACTTCTCATCAAGTTCAATCCCATAACAGATACGTCCTGTCTGGTCTGCCGCAATGAGGGTTGACCCAGACCCAAGGAAAGGATCCAATACCAAAGTCCCTCTCATGGATGAATTTTGAATAGGGTAAGCCATGAGCTGAATCGGCTTCATGGTTGGATGGTCTTTGCTGGACTTAGGACGGTCGTATTCCCAAATGGTCGTCTGTTTACGGTCACTGAACCATTGGTGTTTGCCTTTTTGACGCCACCCGTATAAGACTGGCTCATGTCGCCATTGATAAGGACTACGTCCAAGCACTAATGAGTTCTTCTTCCAAATGCAACATCCACTGAGATAAAAACCAGCATCCTTAAATGCCTTACGGAAGTTCAATCCTTCCGTATCCGCATGAAATACGTAGATTGAGGCGTCGACTTCCATGTGGTTCTCAACTTGAGTAAACATAGCTAAAAGAAACTGATAAAATTCAGAATCACCCATATTATCATTTTGAATTTTACCTGCCGTCTTTTCAACATCGCAATTATACGGCGGGTCTGTCACAACAAGATTGACTTTCTTATCACCTAAAAGTTGGTCGTAGGTTTCTGCCTTAGTTGAGTCACCACAAATCACTCGGTGTTTACCAAGTTGCCAGACGTCCCCACGTCTTGCTACTGTCGGTTTCTTCAACTCCTCGTCCACATCAAAGTCATCTTCAGATAACTCCTTGTCATGAATGTTGGAGAGAATGTCATCAATTTCTGGTGGTTCAAAACCAGTCAGGTCGAGATTGAAATCCGACTCCTGTAAATCCAAAAGCAAATCCGCCAAAAGCTGGTCGTCCCATTGACCGGTGATTTTGTTAAGGGCAATGTTTAGGGCCTTTTCATCTTCCTTGGATAAATCGACAATAACACATTTGGCAGTTTCATAGTCTAAGTCCTTCAATACAGTTAATCGTTGATGGCCACCAATAACCGTCAAATCTTTATTGACGATGATGGGGTCAACGTAGCCAAACTTGAGTAGGCTTTGCTTAATCTTTTCATATTCCTTGTCACCCTTTTTGAGTTTTTTTCGAGGATTGTAAGAGGCTGGGTGTAGTTCAGATAATCGAATCTCTCTAATTTCCATTGTTGGTTGACTTGTCATTGATTTCTCCTTTATAAAAGCGTGATTGGATGTAACACGAATGGCTACAATATTTTCTATTTGGATTAGCATAAGATAAAAATGACCTGCCACAATGTTGGCAAGTCAAATCTTCATATGCAGTTTTTGATTTGTCGTGTTCGTCAGAATGAGTTGTCCACCAAACCTTACGACATTTATCCGAACAGAACTTCTTTGGTCTACCTATTTTGTGAGTTTTAAGTACTTGATAACACTGAGGGCAACGAAGTCCATCATTCTGGTCGGCTTTTGCCATCTGCTTTGTCGCAGCACCATGTCCAAGCAATTCTGGATTTCGTTTACAGTATTTCTTAACGGAATCTCTAGATAAACCTGTAACCTTACCGATGAAACCATAGCCAAGACCTTCTGCGCGCATTTTCCAGATTTGTTTACGTTGACTTTCGTCCATTTGTTTTCCTTTCCAGCAAAAAAGGACTAAAAACAACTATTTTCACCATTGTTTCTAGCCTTTTTCACTATTTTATTACCAAAATTACATACTAGGGAACGCTACATCCCCACATTAGAAACGTGATAACGGTGGGAAGGAACGTCAAAATTGAGCAATTTTAATGTACCCGCTTGCGAATTTTGCGAAATTGCACGTTTGAGGGGGCGTCGGTCTTAGTCTCCCAAGGGTTTAGAGATTTCATCCCCCCTCCCCCAATGGGTGAAAAATGAGATACTTTTGTAACGAAACTCCAAGACTAAAATCGATACGTATACTCCACATATCGGTCAGTCGTCTTGGTCTTTCTATCATGACAAGACTTACAAAGTGCTTGCCAGTTAGTTTGATTCCAAAAGAGTTCTTGGTCACCTCGGTGGGGTGTGATATGGTCAACAACAGTTGCCTTGGTCAGTCGACCTTTGGCTTTGCATTGAACACAGAGTGGATGAACTTTTAAGTAACGAAGTCGTGCTTTGGTCCACTGGCCATTGTATCCTTTTGCTTTGGTTGACTTGGCATCCAGTTGGTGGTTTACTTTATGGTTCGCACAATATTTCTGTCCATATGGTACTAAGTTTGGACAACCATTTTGTTTACAAGGTGTGCTTGGTCTTCTTGGCATCTTACTTCTCCCAAGGAAGATAGGCTTTCGTGAAATGCCCGACGCAAGATGTTTTGGTGTAGTCTACATTCAAGAGATGAAGTTCCTTAATGATCCCTTGTGGTGTTAAATCATACCGTTCACGAATCATTCCTTCCATTTGTTGTGTGGTGTAGCGACTGGTTCCAAAGGTTTCTACATGCACCGACACTGGTTCTACAACTCCAATGGCGTAGGCTAATTGTACTTCACATCGTTTCGCATACCCTTCACGAACAATATCCTTGGCAATCTTTCGTGCCATGTATGCTGCGGAGCGGTCAACCTTGCTTGGGTCTTTTCCAGAGAAGGCACCCCCACCATGATGTGCGAAACCACCATATGTATCTGCAACAATCTTACGTCCAGTAACTCCTGCATCCGCAAATGAACCACCAAGAACAAAACGTCCAGTTGGATTGACTAGAACGTTGAAATCTAGATTCTGATTGTAACGAAGAGCTACTGCCATCATAGCCTCAGTCACAATTCGCTTCACTTTGGCTAGGTCTACTGTATCTGCATGTTGGATGGAAACTAAGAAGGTGTCAATCCGTTTCTTCTCATATTCGTAGGATACCTGTGCCTTAGCGTCCTTTCCAAGTATGGGGTGGCCAAGTGACATCAGTTTCTCAAGGACTCGAGTGGCTAGAACATAAGGAAGGGGTAGGTACTCAGGTGTTTCATCTGTCGCATAACCGAACATCATTCCTTGGTCACCAGCACCACCATTATCAACACCTTTGGCAATATCAGAACTTTGGAGTCCAAGTAGGTTAGTTACCCGAACATTCTTCATACCAAGTGGCTCGACAACCTGACGTACAATGTTCTCGAGATTAAAGTAATGTCTAGTTGAAATTTCACCAGCTACCACAACTTGGTTATCCTTGATTAAGGTTTCAACTGCCACTCGACTTGATTTATCATACTTGAGACACTCCGTCAAAATGGCATCTGAAATCTGGTCACAGATTTTATCTGGGTGTCCAACCGACACTTGTTCACTAGAAATAATCATAATTCCTCCACGCAAAAAGCCCAACCCTTGGGCTAGGCTTTGGTTTATTTTACTGATTGTCGGCCTGCTTCGTAGGCTCTCTCCAATGCTCTTTTGATTCCCCAAACCGAAACATCGTAGAAATCAAGGTTGTCACTCCAACGTTTTTCCAAAGTTTCAACTAGTAGTTCTTCTTTAGCAATCTCTGTTAAAAGGGCATTGAGTTTTTCTTCTTGGCGTTTTGTCATTGTATTGTTCTCCTCTTCTTTTGTTGTGTACATATTAACTCTAAAAAGGAGATATATCCAGTCTTTTCTGCATTAATTTAAAGATATTTTAAACAGTTAAAACCAACAAAACCGCCTCAAGAATGGCTTCACGATTTTCTGTTTCAGGATAGATTTCCCATCCTCTGTCGTAAGAAACGATTGTTTCTTCAGCTACTTCAATATCTAATTTGAAAACACATCCAAGGTCAATTCCAACTTCTGAAGGTTGGGGACTAACCTTGGCAATGTAATCCACTTTTTGTCCTTGATAATCAATCCGTCCGTCAGTCCACATGGTTATTCTCCTTTGGTTTTTCTAGGTGTATATTACCCTATCAGCCAAAGAATATCCAGTCATTTGAGGGAGATTTTTATCTATTTTGACACTTACAATTCTACCACAAATTTTGACAAAGTGAGGTCAATGTTGGGTCACACTTAGTGCAGGGGTAGGTTACTGGTAGGTTAGGGAGAGGTCAGGGAGAGGTTACTTTTCCAAAGAAAATCCCATTTTCAGATAAACTTCCCTAACATGGTCTAAGACCTTACGTCGCCAATTTCTAACAGTACTTCGGCTAATATGAAACTCTCTCATCAAGCTATCCCAATTACTATCTGTCTTAAGCATGGATTGAGCAAAATCATATAAATCTCCCTTTAGAAATTTTAAAGCCATCTCAAAATTATCAAGGTCATTAGCCAATCGGATATACCGCTGAGATAAATCTGCCAATTGTTCCTCGTTTTCCTGAATCATCTTCTCACGAAAATTCAGTGCAATCATCTCTGATCGTCGATTGGTAGGTGTACTTTTAACCCTAGGTTCATCAGATTTCTCAAAAACTAGCGAACCAATAACCTCATTTTCTGTCACTGGTTTAAAATGATCCAAACGATACTTTAACATCTCCAAGTCACTTTTAAGTTCATTGTAATGCGTCAGAATGTGCTCTGCCTTATCCATCTGCTCCTCCTACTTGTGCTTTTACAGCTTCAATCAGCCGTTCTTGTTGTGCATCTTTGTTTTCTAGTGCCTTGAGGATTTCCTCATCAATCGTTCCTTCAGTCACAATGTGTTGGATAACAACTGTTTCAGCCTCCTGGCCTTGACGCCAAAGTCGTGCATTTGTTTGTTGGTATAGTTCCAACGACCATGTTAAACCAAACCAGACCAAGTTGTGACCACCTTTTTGGAGGTTCAACCCATGACCTGCTCCAGCTGGATGAAGTAAGCCAACTGGGACATTTCCCTTGTTCCATTCACGAATATCTTCTTCTGTTTTCAACACCCGACTCTTTACCCTGAGTTTTTCTAAACGATTAATAATCCGAGCTAAGTCATGTTTGAACCAATAGGCAACTAAGACAGGTTCTCCATTTGCGGATTCAAGGATATCTTCAAGGGCATCTAGTTTCTGTTCATGTAATGCCACAACCGTATGATCATCAGTATATACGGCTCCATTGGACAACTGAACTAACTTGTTCGTCAGGCTTGCAGCATTGGCGGCAGTCACTTCTAATCCATCTAACTCTGACATTACATACTCTTTCTTAAACTGACTGTACTTTTCTTTTTCCTTTTCTGACATACGCACCAGTTTCTTGGTTGAAATCAATTCAGGCATATCCAGATAGTCTAATGCTTTCATGGAAATGGTAATATCACTAATCTTGTCTTGAATTTGACACTCCGCATAGTCCATGGGGATGTATTCATAGACAATGTTTCCGTTGCGACGACCTTCTTCAAAGTAACGACTACGAAACTCACCAATGAATCGACCAAGGCGTTCTCCTCCGTCAATGACTTTAAACTCTGCAAACAAATCCATTAGTCCGTTTGAACTTGGTGTTCCAGTCAACCCAACGATACGTTTCATGTAAGGACGCATTGCCATAAAGGCTTTGAAACGCTTGGACTGCCAAGACTTGAAAGAACTCAATTCATCAATCACTACCATATCCCACTTGAAATAGGGACTACATTGTTCCACCAACCAAGGAAGGTTTTCACGATTGACAATATAGATATCCGCATCTTTCTGGAGAGCTACTTTTCGTTGCTTGGGAGTTCCCACAATTTTCGAATACCGTAAGTGACGCAACTCCGCCCATTGCTCAATCTCATCACTCCATACTGTATTTGCGACTCGAAGTGGGGCAATAACTAAAACCCTAGTGACTTCAAATCTATCAAACATCAATTCATTCACAGCGGATAATGTTGTAGCCGTCTTCCCCATCCCCATGTCTAGGATGACTGCTGCATAAGGGTGACCTATGATGAAGTCCTTGGCGACTACCTGATAGTTATGTAATGTCAATTTCATCTAGCACCTCTCCAATCATCTCAATTCGGTCAATAACGTAAACCTTGAAACCTAACCGCTCGAACAGTTTATGCCTTGACACTTGCAACATCCTTGGCTTTTGGTCAGGAGCTTTTACTTCCACCAAGCCAAACTTGCCATTGGGTAAAAACACCAAGCGATCTGGCACACCAGAAAAGGATGGTGATACCCACTTAGGACAAATCCCTCCACGCTTTTTCACTTCAATTACTAACTTCTGTTCAACAATTTTTTCTCTCATAACTGATCCTTTCGTCAAAACATCGCCAAGGTAAAAGTGCAGGTCAAGGTAGTCAGTTCCTTAACTTTCCTATATATTTTTTTATTCTTTTTATTTTTTCTTATATACAAGTTATAGAAATGACCTTCTAGACCTGCACTTTGAAAATCCCCTATGGCAACTTTTGTATGTGACCTTCTAGACCTGCACTTTTGACCATTAATGCAGGTCGTGACAATCCATTTCAAAACTCTCTACAGTTTTCAAAAAGAATAAAAATAAGATTTTGAAATGAGTTTACTTTTCGCCTATCACGACCGTCACTACTATTCCTTGGGTGAGTATGACGATCTGCACCGACTGTCACGCCTTAATTAAGAAAATCATCGTCTTCTTTCAGTCGTAAACCTTGAACAATCATTCCTTTACTTGTCTTTTTCTTGGTGAAACCAGCGTTAGCTAGGGCAGTATAAAAATCTGTTGTGCTGCGCGTGTACTCATTTACCTTTAAGCAATAAGTACGGTAAGTGGAGTATAGTTCTCCCGACTTCTCCGTGAAAGTAGCGTCAACATCGCAACAATCTGACAAGAACTGCCCCATCCAATCGTTTGCTTCACGGTAGGCAGCTACCGATTCTTGAACGACCTTTGGCAAAGTAAACTTGAAGTGAGCTTTGACGGATTTTTCTGCCCCTTCAATAATCCAAGTCATGATGGCTGGTGCTGCTTCATCGTAAAGGTAGTCCGCAAAATTCTTGACATCACTACGACCAGTAATCTTGGCATTGAAAGGAATGACAATCAGACGTCGCCAAATCCCATCATCGTTCGCTCCAACTTTAGGAAGGTGGTTAGTGTAAAGCACTAGCGTATGAGATGGGACAAAATGAAACGGTGCTTTGTACTTCTTCTCAGCCAAGATTTCATCAGTAGAACAGAGCTGTTTCACCATGGAGGTATTTAACCTCATGCCCTCACTCATCTCTGATGCAATGATGAGGCGTTTGCCTTTTAGTTCAGCCATTTCTGGACTGACATTACGACGAACACTCATAGTAAGCGCATCGGCAGACAGTTTGCCTGAATAGTTCCCAAGCACTCTTGCGATAGTGTTCCAGAAGGTAGACTTACCGTTCGCACCACTGCCGTAAGCAATAATGAGATGCTCTTGATAAACCTTACCGATGGCTGCCATACCAACCACCATCTGAACGTAGTCAATCAATTCTTGATCCCCACAGAAGAAGGTGGCAAGCGTCTCCAACCACAAACCTTTTCCTTTATCACTTGGAGAGGCTGTCGCCATTTTAGTCAAATAATCTGATGACACATGGTCTTTAACACCAGCTAGTCCTTTTGACAGGTCGATTGTGGCATTAGGTGTGTTCAGCAACATTTCATTATTATCAAATTCAGAGACACTCATCCGAACCATGTGCTTGGCAGTTTTGACAATAGCTGAGAGGTTGCGATAATCTCGGTACTTCATGACAAATTTATGGAAATCAAATGCCCTCTTATACTCCTTGAAAGCAGATGATTGTACTGGAGTGTCTATCGCCTTTTCTAGTACCTTAAGCCCTTTAAAAATCAACTCCTCTGGAATCCCTGTCTGAATCAGTTTTTTGGTTTTATCTTCCAAATCACCATTCGCAACCTCTAGCTGCTCATCTAAGAATGTATGAACTTGACGCATGGCTAATTGCTCATCCTCTACCCAGTATTTTCCGTTATAGGCTAGGTAATCTGTCTCACGTGTGAAGGCAATCCTATCTCCAAACTCACGAGCTAGTAAACCCGCTTCACCAATATCAGTAAAATCATCTGGACGCATCGCTTCATTATTGAAAACATCAGGTGCCACATAGCCTTTGGAGTTCTGAATCGTATTATTGTAGAATCGAACGGCACT
Organism: Streptococcus suis; assembly: GCF_046032535.1. Lineage (GTDB taxonomy): Bacteria > Bacillota > Bacilli > Lactobacillales > Streptococcaceae > Streptococcus > Streptococcus suis_AK. The sequence goes on from NZ_JARQPL010000008.1 coordinate 40,921, forward strand.
ACCCCAGATGGTGTCTAACTCCGCCTTATCTAGAGGAGGAACACATTTTTGAGCTTGTTCATCAAAGCCATCTCTTGCTTCTTTCGTTACTCCCAAGCGTTTTAGGATCTTAGCTGCAAATACAGACATCGTTGAATTACGACTCCCTTGCTGGATTGGTCCACTTGTAGGAGTATAGAAGTCTGCATCGAAATCTTCCTCATCATCAATAGACACAGCTTGAAACAAATCTTCATCAATAGTTAGCCATGAATCATGCCATATAACCTGTGCATTGGGATTTCCAAAGAAAAACCTTGCCGCATCCTTGGCATGATCATCAAAAAACTTGTATTGATTACAGAGTTCTTCCTTCATGGCTACATAAATATCTTTATCAGTTACCTCATTGATTTGGAAATAAATATGAAATTTTGGTCTTGGAGCTTTTCCTGCCTTAGCCTGCATATGACTTCGACTAGTTACCAAGGCAAAGTTATAATCCGCAAAGATTTCTTTTAGTCTCTCTACAGCTATCCACTCTTCTGGATTTTCAGAATGGTCATTATCAATATCCATGACCAGTACATCTGACTTGATGAAATTGGCATTTGAGCGTGTATTGTTTAAAAACAGCCCCGCCACATGGTCGAATTGCACAACAGTTTGTAGCGATATTTCATCAGTAATAGCTACTTGATTGGGGTAGACAGTGGTTGTCTGAACCCCAGTCTGTCCTGAATGAGATAAGGTAAATTGCATTATGCACCCTCCATATTTTTGCAGTATTTTTAGAAATATATCTTCTTAACTTACTAAGTAAGAATCTGACAAATCTTTCCGCTCTCTCAGAAAAAATTATTCAAAAAAATAGAAGTTTCCTATTAAATTGCACAGGAAACTTTTTTGATACTCAAAATTTTTTCAAATCTAACGGAAAAACATCACTTGGTTCTACTTAGTAATGTGTAAGGGATATGGCTAAAAAAAATCTCTTACAAAGTGGAAAAATTAATCAAAACCTTACTTAGTAAGATAGGAGGACCAAATATGGTAAACGAACCATACATCAAACCTGATGAAAACGTAGCTGATACTCTCATCGCTATCAGCGTCATCTCAAAACTACTCGCTCGGAAAATTATGGAGGAAGAAAACAATGAGCAAAATGAAAGAACTGAATAGACTAATTCATGATATGGAAGAAACTGCAAAGTACTACCTTCGATTGGTGGATGAGTTCAAAAAACTCCTATCTACTGATGATGAAACAGTACCTAAATCAAATCCACCAAAAAATGAACTACAAAAGGAAATTCAATTGGAGGATGTCCGTGCAGTCCTTGCAACAAAGGCAAAAGATGGCTTTAAGAATGAGGTTCGTGCTCTTCTAAATGCATACGGTGCTTCTTCTCTATCAGCTCTTGACCCTAAACACTTTGCGGCAGTCCTTGAAGAAGCTGGAGGGATTGGTAATGACTAACCACGCCATTCTATCTGCTTCTGCATCACATCGTTGGTTGAACTGCCCACCTTCCATTCGGTTAACAGAAGATATGCCAGATGTAAACTCTGAGTTTGCCCTTGAAGGTACGGATGCTCACGAGTTATGTGCTTATCTAGTCGAGAAAGCTTTAGGTAGGAATGCGCGTGATCCAACTGAGGATTTGGCATTTTACAACGATGACATGCAGAATTGCGCAGAAGAATACCGCAACTATGTCATGGAGCAAGTTGAGAAAGCCAGAGGCTACTCTCGTGACCCTACAGTTCTTATCGAACAACGACTGGACTTTTCTAAGTGGGTACCTGAAGGATTTGGAACTGGAGATTGCCTTATTGTGGCAGATGGACTTCTTCAGGTTATTGATTATAAGCACGGACTTGGTGTTCTAGTTGATGCAGACCATAACCCACAAATGATGTGTTATGCCCTAGGTGCTCTTGAGATGTTTGATGGGCTTTATGATTTCGATAAAGTCACCATGACCATCTTTCAACCACGAAAACATAACATATCTACCTTTGAGATAGAAAAGACTGAGTTGCTTGAATGGGCTGAAAATGAACTCGCTCCAAAAGCTGAACTTGCATTCAAAGGTGAGGGAGAAATGGAGTCTGGTAAACACTGCCAATTCTGCAAACTCAAGAATGTCTGTCGCAAACGTGCTGAGGATAATTTGGCACTAGCTAAGATGGAGTTTGCAAAGCCAGAAACACTAGATAACGAGGACATTGCAGAGATTTTGCCTAAACTAGATTTGTTGATTTCATGGGCAAATGACATCAAAGCATATGCTTTAAATCAAGCGACCGAAGGACATCACATCCCAGGATACAAACTGGTTGAAGGTCGCTCTGTTCGTAAATTTTCAGACGAAGCTGCCGTGAGTCAAGCTGTGATTGAAGCTGGCTTCGACCCTTACGAGAAGAAACTGCTCACTATCACTGCCATGACCAAACTCCTCGGCAAGAAAACCTTTAATGACCTCCTTGGTGGTCTCATAATAAAGCCAAGTGGTAAACCAACACTCGTTCCAATTGACGATAGCCGTCAAGAGATGAACCTAGCCAAACATGAATTTAAAGAGGAATAACTATATGACAACTAAAGTAATTACAGGACCAAACACTCGCTTCAGCTACTTAAATGCCAATGAGCCCAAGTCAATTAACGGTAGTATTCCCAAGTACAGTGCCTCACTCATCATCCCAAAAGAGGATACTGTCACCATTAACAAAATCAATGCCGCTATTGAGCAAGCATACAAAGAAGGTGAGTCAAAACTCAAGGGCAACGGTAAATCTGTACCTGCATTATCTACTCTAAAAACTCCACTTCGTGATGGTGACCTTGAACGCCCGGATGATGAAGCATACAAAAATGCTTACTTTGTGAATGCCAACTCTCCACACAAACCTGGGGTGGTTGACGGAAATCGTCAAGAAATCATTGATACATCAGAATTGTATTCAGGCATCTACGGACGTGCTTCTATTACCTTCTACGCATTTAATTCCAATGGCAATAAAGGGATTGCTTGCGGTTTGAATAACTTGCAAAAATTGCGTGATGGCGAGCCCCTCGGTGGTCGCACTCGTGCTGAAGATGATTTTGCGACAGAAGACGATGATGACTTTTTGAACTAGAAAGAGAGAATTAGATTAATGATGTATACTATTTTAACTTGTACTATTATGAGCCTCTGGGTGCTTATCGGACTATACTTCGGATATATGACCATTAGAGATGACATTCGAAATGAAATGGAACGAAAGGCAAAGCAAAATAAAGAAAAACTTAGTCAAACACCACTCAGTCGAAAAAACAAATAGAACTCAAGGTGGCAGTACTTCTGTCACCTTTTTCAGAAAGGACAAACTATGCCAATTAAAGAGATCAGTATAGACATCGAAACTTATTGTGAAATTGACTTACGAAAATCTGGTGTCTATCGCTATGCGGAAGATGACAGTTTTGAAATCCTTTTGTTTGCGGTATCTGTCGATAATGGACCAGTTACTGTATATGACTTAACTAAAGAGAAATTTCCACAAGATATCCTTGAGGCCTTGGTGAATGATAGTGTCATAAAATGGGCATTCAACGCTTCATTTGAGCGAATTTGCATATCCAACTGGCTCAAGAAATATCATCCTGAATTCTTATCAGATGGATTTCTCTCGCCTAATTCATGGCGGTGTAGCATGATTTGGTCCGCATATTTAGGACTCCCACTTTCCTTAGAAGGGGTTGGAACAGTTCTCAAACTCAAAGACAAAAAGATGAGAGAGGGGGCTGACCTCATTCGCTACTTCTGCGTACCTTGTAAGCCTACCAAAGTCAATGAGGGACGAATTCGCAACTTTCCACATCACGCGCCTGACAAGTGGGCTACCTTTATCGATTACAACAGACGTGATGTTGAGGTCGAATTGGCCATCAAGGAACGACTGAAAAACTTCCCAGTACCTGATTTTGTTTGGGATGAGTACCTCCAGGATCAGATTATCAACGACCGAGGTATTGGCATAGATGTTGATTTTGTTAAAGCAGCAATCAAAATTGATACAGAGAGCAAAGCTCAAATCCAAGAGGAACTGAAAGCTTTAACAAGTCTAGAAAATCCCAACTCTGTTCTACAGATGATTGGCTGGCTACGTGAACATGGAGTAACTACAGATTCACTCGACAAAAAAGCGGTGAAAGAACTTCTCAAAATGGTTGATCATACGACTGCTCAAGTTCTTAAACTTCGTCAGCAAGCCGCCAAATCAAGTGTATCCAAATATCAAGCCATGATGAACTGTGTTTGTAAGGACGGTCGAGCAAGGGGGATGTTTCAATTTTACGGAGCTAACCGTACAGGTCGATGGGCTGGCCGTTTGGTACAGCTTCAGAATTTACCACAGAACCATCTTCCTGACCTAGAGGAAGCTAGAGAACTTTTCAGAACAGGTGACTTAGAAGCTACTGAGCTACTCTACGACACACAAGATACCTTATCTCAACTTATCCGAACGACCTTTGTCCCTAGTAAAGGAAAGAAATTCATTGTTTGCGACTTTTCAGCTATCGAAGCTCGAATCCTGTCCCACTTGGCAGGGGAGAGATGGCGTAGTAAGGTATTTGAACTGGGAAAAGACATCTACTGTATGTCCGCTTCTCAGATGTTTGGAGTACCAGTTGAAAAACACGGACAAAATTCTGAATTGAGACAAAAAGGGAAAATTGCGGAACTTGCTTGCGGATATGGTGGTTCAGTCGGTGCACTCAAAGCCATGGGAGCAATTGATATGGGACTATCGGAGGAAGAACTCCAACCACTAGTGAACTCTTGGCGACAAGCAAATCCCAATATCGTTCTCTTATGGTGGGATGTCGATAATGCTGTAAAGACTGCTGTAAAGGAACAAATTCCAACATCTACTCACGGTATTCAATTTGAAGTAAGAAGTGGCATTCTATTCATTACACTCCCATCTGGTCGTAAATTAGCATATATTAAACCAAGAATTGGAGAGAACCAGTTCGGTGGAGAGTCCGTCACTTATGAGGGAACTGGAACTGCTAAACGTTGGGAGAGGTTAGAAAGTTATGGTCCAAAATTTGTGGAGAACATTGTACAAGCTATCAGCCGTGACATTCTTGCATACTCTTTGAAACAACTGAAAGAGTTTAAAATTGTAGGACATGTACATGATGAAGTAATAATCGAATGCCCAATGGAACAAAAACTTGATGAGATTGCATTATTAATGGGGATTGCACCAGACTGGATGTCTGATATTAACCTTCGTGCCGATGGATACGAATGCATATTCTATCAGAAAGATTAGCAAAAAATCGCCACCTCACAATTGAGATGGCGATTCTGTTATTTATTTAATTCTTTGTAAAGCTCAAACCCTTCTTTCTTAGTATTATTGACTTTTTTATAGCCTGCAGATTTCTGAACTCCTAGTTTTTCAAAGATTTCCTTATTCTCATAACCATCAAATAGCATTTCCAAAATTTCTGGTGCTTGAAAGTTTGATTCTGCAAGTTTTGATTTCAAAAACTCAAATTGATCCATGAATAGATAAAGCTCAATCCCATCATCAATAACTGGTAAATCTTGTTTCTCTGTGAATGCTTCCCAGGATGAAACTTTAGGGGCATTTTTACTCGGCTTACGAAAATCTTTGAGATAATCATTAACTGAGTTGTTATACCACCAGACCATCTGTTCATAGTCCTCTTCTGCGACTGGAACAAAGGCAGTTAGTATTGAAATACCCATGATACGACATTGACGAAACGTGCCACGTAGCAAACCTGAATGATGTGAAGTCATGTAGTAATCCTGTACAAACATAGGTGCTAGTACTTCACTTTCAGTTGGATGTACTCCAGTTGATGAAGATTGAGCTTGGCAGTAGTTGAAAAAGTTGACATTGATTGTCATGATTGATTGGCTTTCCAGTTAATACCGAAAGCACACATGACAAATCAAGGCATGCAAAAAATATTCTTGACCGCATAGTTACTTTCCTCTATGTTATCGGTCAGCCAATTTCACAAGCTGAAATAGTTTCCCACCATCTCTACATCTGAAATTATGGTCATCGTCATGACTCCGTATTGACAGAAGGTGTTCTTGATAAGTCTAGTATAGTACCATTGAACGAAATGGTACACAGCAAAAAATGAGGGGTAGAACAGCTTCCCTCATTCAATAAAATCGTTAAAATCAGTGTTTTTGAAACTTCCTTTCACATACTTAACTTGATGACCTCCACTCTCAAATACACGCATAACAAACAAAAAAACACCCCTCAAAATTTGAAGGGTGTCGTTAAAATTATTTTTCCCAAAATTCAGGAATCTTCATCTCTATCAACTTCTGGTTGCATTCATAAGCTCCCAAATGATAGTAATATCTCAGCAACATCTTATAAGCACAATGAGTCGGCATCTCATCTCTAAATGTTGTACCACTCTTTTCAATCAACTTAAAGCTAAAGTCAGGATATAGCTTCATTCCAAGAGTAATCCCCATCATCTTTTCCAGTTTCCTACTCGCATCTCTTTGAGTTTCAAAACGCTGAATAGTAGATAAACTAACACCTGATGCCTCAGCAAGATCTTCTTGAGTGATGTTTTTGCGTGTACGATGGTAGATAAGCATGGCACAAAAGCCACTCGGCATCTCATCATTGATTCTGACTACCTCTTCAAATATTCGTCCACTATCTAGAATTATTGAACCATTAACAATATTGGTGAACTCAGAGAAATCCACCTCTATTTCAACCGTCGATTTTCCACGATACATCACATACTCATTAAAGATAGTGATCGATATAGACTTATTTTTATCTGTCTTATAGAAAATATCAAACAATAGGCAACACTCATCCATATGTTTGTATGCATAGTCTGTCATTTCGTAAATACCGTACTCCACCATGTTCACATATTGAGGATCATTCAAGCAAAAATGGTTATCCACATAAACATATCGACCTGAATCCATCAACTTCCTAAACTGTTCATTCTTCCAACTCAACAGACAAGCGTTGGGAAAGGCAATAGTGAAGCTTTTGTTTTCAGTCATAGCTTTAAGTTCACAACCATAGCTTCGTAGATATTCATCTCCAACGAAATTATAAATGCCTTCAAATTCATGATAGCCCAATTGTTGTAACCGAATTTTAGCCGCTAGGCGAGAGACCTGAAAGAATTCTGCGAGGTCATCTATGATTCTTTCAAACATGGTTAATTTCTCATCACTAGCATATTTTAAGGAGTAGTCTGTAAAGAGTTGATTGACCTTTTGCCTTGTCATGGACTTAGGCATCAGAATTCTAGCAGCAATTCCATTTGCCTGCCACTCCATCCAGTCATAGTCTCTCCACTCTGATGAACTAGAGATAGTGTTATCTCTTAGACTACTACTTCGTTTATGATTCTGATCAAATAGCATTTTATACTCATTATGATGACGATGGAGCAACCAGTGAACTGATTCATGGACTATTGTATTATTATAACTCCCTTGATTACGCAAGCAGATAACTTCGGGATCTACTAAAATAGTCTTTTTCTTCACGAGTCTTGATTCTGGAGTATCCTCATCATAAAATAGAACTTCTGTATCTTTGAAGACCATCTCTCCAAAAATGGAACTATCCTCTGTTAACTTACCCTCCATCTTAGTCAATCCGATATTGGCAAGATAGCCATCAATCGGCAAAGCCATGGGAGCTTCTAGTGCTTGAGGGTAATATTGCTTCAAAATTCCTTCCGCAATCTCATCCATATCCTTAGCTTTAATGTATGGAACAAATTCTGGACTAAGACCTAATTCACTATTATCATAATCTTTTGGATCAAAGGGATTAACCTGAAGAACTGTAAAATTATGTATTCCTTCATTCAACTCATACTCAACCGTCATTCTTAACCACAGATTGGCACTATCTATTTCATAGCCATACTTCGTCTGCCCCTTAATTTCAAGAGAAGCAATGACCTGAAGTTCAGAAACAATTATTCCGTCTCTAACTTTACGAGACAAGACTTTCTTTATCGCAAAATCATCCAACTTCTTAAAGTTTGGGTCTTCAACAGTATGTGACTTGACCGATATATAGGAACGGTGGTGGTAAATATAATTATCTACTGCTTTGAAAATATCGTTATAATAGTTTGATTGAAGCAATTTTTCGAATGAATTAAACGCCATATCCTGTTCTCCTAAAACATAGTGCTATCGAGATTTGAATTACAAACATACCTACTCTTTACTCTTGCTTTATATTATACACTATGATATAATTTTGTCAATCTATAAAATGACAAAAGGGGTGAGAAAATGTTTTCTGCCAGTAAGTTAAAAGAATATCGATTAACCAATCATCTATCCCAAACAGCTATCGCAAACGAACTAGGGGTCACAAGAGCCACACTGTCTGCTTGGGAGACAGGCAAAACTGTCCCTAATAAGAAACACCTCAAAGAACTGGCTCAAGTCCTCCATATAGAAGCAAGTAACCTTCAAGAAGAACATCCCCACCTCACCCTCTACAAACAACTCAACAAGACAAACAAAAAGAAGGTCGATGAGCTAACTCACAACCTTCTCATGGAACAAAAGGGTTCTGTTGCAAAGTTTTAAATAAAGAATAAAATCCCTTACGGTATCTATGATTTAAGCTGGGATTCCCAATAATACCTTGATTTCAGTACAGACCGAAAACCCGAAGAGAGTGCCTTCTTTTCGGGTTTTCTTATATAATCCTCGGATGGCTTCCATACCTTTAATCGTGGTAGAGGCAGTGCGTAAACTTCGATAGAATTTATTGCGTCTCTTTACTGGACGATGGTCTTGTTCAATCAAATTATTCAGGTATTTAATGGTACGATGTTCTGTCCCTTGATAAAAGCCGTATTCTTTTAGTTTCTTAAAGGCACTTGTAATAGAGGGGGCTTTATCTGTGACTACAACCTTCGGTTCATCAAACTGCTTCACTAACCGCTTAAGAAAAGCATAGGCTGCTTGTGTGTCCCGTTTTTTACGTAACCAAATATCCAAGGTTAAACCATCTGCATCGATGGCTCGATACAAATAATGCCATTTTCCTTTAATTTTGATGTACGTTTCATCCATTTTCCATGAATAAAAGGATTTTTTATTTTTCTTTTTCCAAATTTGATAGAGTAGTTTGCCATATTCTTGCACCCAACGATAAATCGTCGTATGAGAAACGTTAATGCCACGATCATATAAGATTTCTTGAACTTCACGATAGCTAAGGTTATAACGAAGATAGTAGCCCACGGCTACAATAATCACATCCTGCTGAAATTGCTTTCCTTTAAAATGATTCATCGTCATTCCTCCTGCTATCTTTTTCTATTATTCTACCTTATTTGATAGTAGATTTAAAACTTTGCAACAGAACCGGATTAGTCTCTGCCATTAGAAAATCCTTCACCAACGTAAGTTGGCAAAGATGCCAAGTTCACTTCCTAAGAAATATCTTTACCACCATTCCTAAAAAAAATTCAAAATCTTTCAGAGAAGCTGTTAAAGGAATTTTTAAGTTCACAGATATTAACTTAGCGCGTGAGGCTAAAAATCGATTGATTCATGATTATATCGATCAACCAAAATATTCAAAAGCTTGCGCATCATTGGATGATGGATTCGAAGACGCCTTTCAATATACCGTACAAGGAAATTCCCACAATCGACTAAAGAGTACCAATCTAATTGAACGACTGAATCAAGAAGTACGCAGAAGAGAAAAGATTATTCGCATCTTCCCCAATCAAACATCAGCCAATCGCTTAATTGGAGCCGTTCTTATGGACCTACATGATGAATGGATTTATTCTTCAAGAAAATACATCAATTTTGATAAGTAGAAATGGTAAAAACATTGTATAGCATTTTACACAGGAGTCTGGACTTGACTCACTTCCTTTATTATTTTTCATTTTTTTAAACTATTTAATACTAATGTCTTTTATAATAGCTTTTCATATATTATATAATCAATCTTTATAAGTCCTTTTATAAATTTCTTTTCTACCATTTTCGATAAATTCCTGTTTAATATTTTTAATTCCATAAACAATAGTTTCAATAGGATAATATTCTTCAACTATATCTTGATATTCTTTTGCTTTCTCAATATCTATATTTCCATACATTCTTAATATATCTTCTCCAAAATTTGTTCCTATTTCTTCTTCACTATCTTCAAGTAAGTATATAAAATCACAATATTCATCTATAATTCCAGAATCTCCAAAATCAATTATTCCAGTTAATCTATTATTGCCATCTAACAATAGATGATTACAACTAAAATCATTATGGCATAAACACTTTTTACCCTCAAAAACTGTTGTTGCATTTAGTCTTTCCATAAAACTTTCTATATAATCTTTTTCTATATCAGTTAAATCATTATAAATAGTTTCACGCAACAATATATACTCTTCTAATACATTTTGTTTATTATCAATAGTACATTCACTAATATCTGTATAATCTAAACCGTGCATTTGTCTTAAAAAACTGGCAATATCTCGTTTTAACAAATTTTGTTCTTCTTCTGACATAGTAGAATAAATTTCTGGTGTTAAAAAAGTTCCTTTAATTTCTTTATAACCTAGTATAGATAATTCATCACTAATATACGAATATTCAATATTAGGAATTTTTACATTAGTTTCTAAATTTGTATTTAAAAAATTATATATTGCTTTTTCTTTTGCATAACCTTTTTTCTTATTAGTACTAAATTTTGTTTTAAAAATGTATTCATTATTAACTAAATATGCCACACTATCATAACCACTACCGATTATTTCAATACTATCTACTTTGAAATTATCAAAGTAATGCTCAATTAAATATTTCATTGCCTTAACATTTGTGGCATTATCATCATATCTATATTCCATTAAATAACAATCTTCTTTTTTGCCCTCGTGTAATTCATGTTCTGGCAAATCTTCAATAATTCTAAAACCAGATTTTTGGTATGCCCTTATTGCTCTTGGATTATTTTTATGAGGGTCTAAAATAACTGCATTAGCATTTCTTTCTTTTTTCAAAAATTCAAAAATCAATTTAATATATCTTGTACCAATTCCTTTACTCCAATAATTTGGCTCTCCTATAAATTGATCCATACCATAGACTATCTCATCAGTTTTTGGATAATGATAATCAGTATATAACTCATCATACATTTTATATATTTGTCCATATCCAATAGGAACATTGTTATATTCAATAATTACTCTAAAAACTTCATCTTCCCAAGGCTCTGTATAATGTTTTTTTAATGATTCTAATGTATATTTTTTATCTCTACCACCATAAAATTCTAATACTCTTTCATCAGTTAACCATTTTAACATCAAAGGAAAATCATCATCTATTAAAGTTCTTATACATATTTCATTTTCAACTATATTCATTTATTTATCACCTTTTTCATAATCATATACATATACTATTTCATCTTTATAATCATTTTTACCACCTAATTTTTCATATACATGGCAAGCTCTAGGATTACCTTTATCAGTTATTAAAAACATTTCAGAACAACCAATCTCTTTAGAATATTCCTTAATAAAAGATAATAATTTTGAACCATAACCTTTGTCTTGATAGTTAGGTAACATTCCTATTGAGTGTAAATAAAACATTGTTTTTCCATCAGGTCTTAAAAGTGTATAGCAATATGCAAATCCTATAATTTTATTATTTTCTTTAGCTATAAACCCAAATGAACTGGTATCATTAAGAAATCCTTTTAAATTATCAATATCAAAAACCATATAGTACTTTTACAATTTTATCAAAAACGGTTTTATGTGTAAAAATAGTTAGTAAATCATATTTTCCAATTGAGTTACGAGGTAATATACCTCTAATTTCATTTATAACATCAGTACTTTCCATACATTTACACCCCTTGCTTATGGTTAATAATCTTTGCTAATCTTTAAAAATAGTCATTTTCAACATATTTTTTATACATGTCCTCGGTATATCTTGTTATGTTCTTACCATACTCTGGATAATCAAACCCCAGTAGTTCTGCTACCTCTTTGGACACTTCCCTGAACAATTGGTGGCATATAAATAATGACTTCCAAATATTTTCATAGGAATCCATGCGATATGTAGATAATAATCTATTCCATAGATCTTCATCAATGTATTTGTTAATATACTTATAATTTTTCCCAACACTTAATGAAAATTCTGTCTTTATCCCAACCTTCCACGACATCATCCTAAGTAGTTCAAACCGTAGAATCTGGTTCAGATGATCGATTGCAAACAGTATCTCTTTGCGGCACAATCCTTTAATAACATAAGGTGTTACATTCCAAAATTCATTGCAGCAATCATCATACTCCCTTGCGCTTGGCTTTCTTACATGATAATCTATATCAGTCGGAACTATGTCCCTTTTAATTCTACAATCTTTATCAATTAGAACCTTTATTAATTTATCGCCCTTTAGGTAATTATCTAACTCTTCCAAGGGCAATAAGGTAAGATCAATTTTATTGTAATCATCAAATAGCATAAGATAGGAAAATCCCTTTTCTTCAGGTGGGAATAATTCCATATCCTCCGGCTTTTGCATCATTATTATATTCCCAAATTGATTAAGCCAGTCATCATTAGATATAAACGGTTCTATATCACTTACAAAATATGTAATATCATAATCCTGAAATTCATCTTTAGGTATATTAATATTTGCGCGTGACCCCTCAAGGGTCACAATTCGAATACGTTCATCCTGTTCTGCTAAAGAAAGTACTAAATCCATCATTTCTTTTTCTGATCTCATTTACATACTCCTCGTTTATTTTTTCTATATTATTACATCTTCTTTTTTGCCGATACAATCAGCATCATTGGGCGTCGCATTTCATCCGCCATCCCCGGAATATCCATCATGTTCTCTGGCGGCTGTGGCTCCACAATCTGATTTATTATAAAACTATTTGAAAGCAGTGTATTTAGATATGTGGTCAGTGTTCTATGATATTTTGTAACCTTTTCTTCCAAAAACATAGCTGTCCGTTTGCCCTCATAATAATAATTGTCCACCGGGAAATGCAGTATTTCTCCTTTTTCGTTATAATACCAGTCTTGTGTTCCATGAGCAGTAAAAACAGGATGTTCAACTGTAAAAACTAAATTGCCACCAGCCTTCAGCATCCTATATATCTTTTTTATTAAATTCTCATAGTCTGCTACATAGTGAAATGCAAGTGAACTTAGTATTTAAGCAATTGCTTAATCGAGACTTGAGTGTGCAAGAGCAACCCTAGTGTTCGGTGAATATCCAAGGTACGCTTGTAGAATCCTTCTTCAACAATCAGATAGATGTCAGACGCATGGCTTTCAAAAACCACTTTTTTAATAATTTGTGTGCTTAAATGGTAAGGAATATTCCCAACAATTTTATACCTCTGTTTGTTAGGGAATTGAAACTGTAGAATATCTTGGTGAATTAAAGTGACACGAGTATTCAGTTTTAATTTTTCTGACGATAAGTTGAATAGATGACTGTCTAATTCAATAGACGTTACCTGTTTACTTATTTTAGCCAGTTTCGTCGTTAAATGCCCTTTACCTGTTCCAATTTCGTAAACGGTATCGGTTTCTTTTAAATTCAATTGTTTTATTATTTGGTTGAGTACTTTTTCACTCGTTAAAAAGTTTTGAGAATATTTTATATTTTTGTTCATGTAATCTCTCCTGAAGTGATTACATCTATAAACAAATACAGAAGTTAAACGATTTGTTTGTAATTTTAGTTATCTGTTTAAAAAGTCATAAGATTAGTCACTGGTAGGAATTAATCTAACGTATTTATTTATCTGCGTAATCACTGTTTTTAGTCTGTTTCAAAACAGTAGATGTTTTATCTACATTACGCATTTGGAATACCAACATGACGAATCCCTCCTTCTTAATTACAAATTTTTAGCATCTAATTTAACTTCAATTCCTATTATACAAAATTTTAAGATAATGCACTATCAACACACTCTTAAGTTTGCTTCTAAGTCTTATTTCCATAACTTCTTTTACGTTTCCGCCATTCTTTGCTGTTTCGATTTTTATGATATGGTGCAAGTCAGCACGAACACGAACCGTCTTATCTCCCATTATATCTTTTTTTGCACTGATTGGTGTATCATTTCGTTTTTCTTTTTGTGCGCCTAAATTTCCCACAATCACTCACTTCTTTCTATTTCTTCTTATTCTTATTTTATCATCAACAATCACAAATCACTTGTGATTTGTGATAAGTGATTTGTGATAAGTGATTTGTGATTAATATATAAAAGCCCTCTTTAAAGGGCTTTTATGTTTATTTTGAGAAAGATATAAAATCAATATATCCCTTTTCTCCGATTTTTACAACGGCATTGTAGGACTTTCTATCTTTCGTTTTGATTCCTTTTACCAGGGTTTCTTTTCCCTCTAGTAATTCTTTTACATTTGTTTTGGTGAGTTTTTTCTTTCTAAAATGTTCAGCTAAAGTGAAGGTACATTCAGGATAATTTGAACAACCATAAAACGATTTTTTTAATACAATATTGTTGCCACACTTAGGACATTTTCCTACAAGGGGTCCCGAGCGCTTAGTGGGAATTTGTACCCCTTATCGATACAAATTCCCCGTAGGCGCTAGGGACCTCTTTAGCTCCTTGGAAGCTGTCAGTAGTATACCTAATAATTTATCTACATTCCCTTTAGTAACGTGTAACTTTCCAAATTTACAAAAGCGACTCATAGAATTATTTCCTCCCGTTAAATAATAGATAACTATTAAAAATAGACAATACTTGCTCATAAGTAACGGTACTTAAATTGTTTACTTTGGCGTGTTTCATTGCTTGATGAAACTGATTTTTAGTAAACAGTTGACGATATTCTCGATTGACCCATTTTGAAACAAAGTACGTATATAGCTTCCAATATTTATCTGGAACATCTGTGGTATGGCGGGTAAGTTTTATTAAGACACTGTTTACTTTTGGTTTAGGATGAAAGCATTCCGCTGGCAGCTTAAGCAATTGCTGAATCGAGACTTGAGTGTGCAAGAGCAACCCTAGTGTTCGGTGAATATCCAAGGTACGCTTGTAGAATCCTTCTTCAACAATCAGATAGATGTCAGACGCATGGCTTTCAAAAACCACTTTTTTAATAATTTGTGTGCTTAAATGGTAAGGAATATTCCCAACAATTTTATACCTCTGTTTGTTAGGGAATTGAAACTGTAGAATATCTTGGTGAATTAAAGTGACACGAGTATTCAGTTTTAATTTTTCTGACGATAAGTTGAATAGATGACTGTCTAATTCAATAGACGTTACCTGTTTACTTATTTTAGCCAGTTTCGTCGTTAAATGCCCTTTACCTGTTCCAATTTCGTAAACGGTATCGGTTTCTTTTAAATTCAATTGTTTTATTATTTGGTTGAGTACTTTTTCACTCGTTAAAAAGTTTTGAGAATATTTTATATTTTTGTTCATGTAATCTCTCCTGAAGTGATTACATCTATAAACAAATACAGAAGTTAAACGATTTGTTTGTAATTTTAGTTATCTGTTTAAAAAGTCATAAGATTAGTCACTGGTAGGAATTAATCTAACGTATTTATTTATCTGCGTAATCACTGTTTTTAGTCTGTTTCAAAACAGTAGATGTTTTATCTACATTACGCATTTTGAATACCAACATGACGAATCCCTCCTTCTTAATTACAAATTTTTAGCATCTAATTTAACTTCAATTTATAGTATAACACAACAAGATGATATGTTCAATATAAAAGTTATGGAATGAGTCTCATACTTCCAATTCGATGCCAGATTTAAAGGATATGACGAAGTGTTCTTCATAGACTGTAACGCTCTGGATTATCTTCCTTAGTAGCAAGCGATTAGCTTTCACAAAATCTTCTGTTTGTAGTTTTAAAAATTCATCAGGATTTTCTAACTCAACCTCAAAATATTTCATTTTACATTCCCTCATTTCATTTATTGATAAATTGAGTTTACAAAAAAGAGTGGACAATTTTTGTCTACTCTTAACCTTTAAAATAGTTTTTTTTAATCGATTTGAAGTTGCCTAAATTATTACTTATTCGGTAAAATGAAGTATTGCTTTCAACAGATTTCCTTCAACTACACTTCACTTGATTCAAACAAGGTGGGTACATTTCTATTCCCACAAACTCCTTGTCAATGGAAACAAACACGTACCCACAGGGTAAATGGAAATAGAAACTGATAATTTCTAGCTATCACTTCTACTCATTCCAAAAATTTTCTCACTCTGATACTTACCCACCATAAAGCAAAAAGCCTTGCAACAAAGGCTTTTCATTATCCCTTTCGTTCCAAGGTTTCTAGGCTTTTACGAGCAGTGCGACACACTCGACGTGATGCGTATTCGGAAATAAATCAGTCGGCTGTACCTTCGTCAATTTGTACCCCAATTCCTCATAAAGTTTAATATCACGCGCCATCGTTGCCACATTACAGGAGATATAGACGATTTTCTCTGGTTTTACAGAAGTACTTGCTTTGATAAAACTTTCTGTCAAGCCTTTTCTCGGCGGGTCGACAAAAATCACAGTTGGTTTGATGCCGTCTGCCACCCATTTTTGCATGGCAGACTCAGCACTATCACAGACGTAGGTCACATTGTCAATCCCATTTCGAGCAGCATTCTTCTGACTATCAAGGACAGCCTTTTCAACGACTTCTACACCGTAAACATGCTTAACTTGTTTTGCAAAGGAGAGACCAATTGTCCCAATACCTGAATAGGTATCAATCACGACATCATCTGCCGACAATTCTGCGAAATCAATGGCGGTCTGATAGAGTTTTTCAGCCATTTCAGTATTAACTTGATAGAATGACGGAGCTGAAATCTCAAATTCATTGCCCAACATAGTGTCGACAATGGTCTCACTGCCATGCAAAAGCCGGAATTCTTGACCGAATATAGCATTGGTATTCTGGTCATTAATATTCTGAACGATAGAAACAAGATTTGGAAATTGGCTTGTCAAACGCTCAATAAGGGTTTCAACACGGAAAATCTTCGGACGAGTCGTAACTAAAACTAGCATCAACTGACCTGAATAATGACCACGACGAACAACAATATTTCTCACAAGTCCTGTCTGTTCTTTCTCATCGTAAGGCTTCAAGTCTAATTTTCTCAAGAGGTCACGTGTCGCTAGAACCAAGGCATCAATTTCCTTATGTTGAATGTAAAAATCCTCAATCGGAACTAAATCATGTGAATTTTTTCGGAAGAATCCTGTTTCTAACTGCCCATTCACACGACGAACTGGAACAGCTGCCTTATTACGATAAGCAAGAGGATTGTCCATTCCCAACGTATCTGCTACTTCTATTTCTGAAATACCCGCAATCTTACGTAGACTATTCTCAACTTGTTTTTTCTTAAAAGCTAGTTGGGCTGGATAAGTGAGATGCCCCAAGTCAGCAATACCTGTTCTTAGATAGGTCAAATCCAAGTCCTGATTACGGTCTTTTGAGAAGCTCTGCCATTGCTCCACCTTACCAAAACCAATATTTTTCTTAAGTTTTAAGATGCGCATAGAAATTTTCTCGCCTGGAAGAGCATTGTCTACAAAGAAGACAAAACCATCAATTTTTGCCACACCCTGCCCCTCATGTGTCAAATCTACAACTTCTACTTCGACAATATCGTTTTTCTTTAACATAATTCTACTTTCTATTTTTGGACCACTAAAAAAGTGACCGAAGTCACTTCTAGTATACCATATTTCTTAACGCAGGCCTAACTCAGCCAAGCGCTGCTGGTATTTTTCAAAATCAACACGAAGAGCCATACCACCATACATATCATAGTCGTCAATCCAGTCTCCATATTCTGGGATTGTAACACGTTCGATACCATTTGCCGCATCCAATAGAAGGCCTGGTCCCTGTAGCCACATAAAGCTTTGTGGCACTGTTGTCGGAGTCATGGCCACAACCTTACCTATAGCTTCGGAACCAGAGAATAGTTTCATTGGATTTTTAGCTTGTGTCATAACAGCAGATAACACTTCCTGTTGACGTCTCGTACGACCAAAATCACCTTCATCATCCGAACGATAGCGCGCGTAGTTAAGCAAGGTCTTACCATCCATCTGCTGTACACCAACCTGAATCGTTTGATAAGCAGGAGCATTTTCTTCCAGCTGTAAATCATTCGGCACTTCTACTGAGCTAACGACTTCACCATTAATAGTTGAAAACTGTGCATCAATCGTTACGCCCTCAGGGAAAAGTGTATCAATCGTTGTCGCAAAGGTTGCAAAATCCACCATCGCATAGTACTTGATATCAATGTCAAAATTATTCTTCAACGCCTTCCGAACTTCTTCAGCCCC
The DNA here is from genome assembly GCF_046032535.1 of Streptococcus suis. Classification (GTDB taxonomy): domain Bacteria; phylum Bacillota; class Bacilli; order Lactobacillales; family Streptococcaceae; genus Streptococcus; species Streptococcus suis_AK. The sequence continues at coordinate 59,395 of NZ_JARQPL010000008.1, forward strand.
TTGCTGATTATCCTGTTCTCCCAAAGTATAGGCAGTATTGAGTTTATATTCATATCCCTCAATATCCACCAAGGTATCCCGCATAAAGCTAACAAGTTTGACTTTGTTATCTGTGTTATTCACATTTAGAACCATGATGGTATCCGTTCGAGTTTCACCTGAACTTTCGCCAACACGACCGTCTGTTCCCAAAATTAAAATATTTGTCCCATTCGATGTATCTACGCCGTTGAAGACCTCAGCTACCGGCTTCTCGCTCACGCTATTCATACCTTTGAAGAAATTATAGCCCATCGCTACAATCACTAGCGCTATAGCAAGCAATACGAAACCAATAAAGCGCTTGAAACCACCCTTTTTACGTGCTTTTTTAGGTTTAGGTACTTTCGCTTTGGGCTCGATACGAGGAGACTGAAACCGTTGAGGTTTGGCTTGTCTTGTTTTTCTAGATTTACGTTCAGGATAGCGAGGCAACAATTCCTCTTGCTCATCATCCTCTTCAAAATAATCTTCCTCGAAGTCATCTTCATAAGCCGTTGGTGTGAAGCTACGTAGAGATTGTCTTGGACTTCCATGCCGTTCTCTCAGCTCTTTTTTATATAATAGATAATCCAACTCGCGACTTTCTTTGTCATTTAAGTAGTGGATATTTTTTTGCAAATAATCTAACCTCAATTGTTCATGATGGGTTAGGATATTATTGTTTTTATTCATCTGTCTTCATCCTAGCTGGTCATATAGACCAGGTAATTCCCTAGTACTTTATAGGTTATATCTAAACTAGTCAATTCATTTTGAGAATAGGCTAATAATTCCTCAGACTGATTGTCCAGATCCAGTATGAAAAAATACTCACCCAAAGCCGTTTTCAGGGGTCGGCTTTCTATTTTTGTTAAGCTGATTCCTCTCCATGAGAAAACAGACATGGCCTTATACAAGGCTCCTGGCAGGTTATCTGGCAATGTCAGTGCAAGACTGACTTTTTTAGCTACTTGTTCCAGGGCAATAGACGGAGCCTTATCCCCCAAAATCCAAAAACGTGTAAAATTTTCACTGATTTCCTGGATATCTTGCGCAATTACTTCCAGTCCATATTCAACTGCTGCCGCTTGCGGAGCAATTGCCGCGAATGGTTGTTCAGGGTGTTCTGCCACAAAGCGAGCAGCATAGGCTGTACTAGCTGTTATTTCAATACGAGCCTGAGGAAAATGTTCCTGAATATATTTCTTCCCCTGAGCAATTGCCTGCGGATGAGAATAGATAACCTCTACAGCCTTATCGGCACTCGTGGCTAACAGTTGTTGGGCAATCGGTTGAACAATCTCTGCAACCGCATGAATCTCCGCCTGATGAAAGAGATAGTCAATCGTTTCATGAACACTACCTTCAATCGAGTTCTCTACTGGAATAACGGAATAGGTAACTTCCCCCGTTTCGTAGGCCTTGATAACCTCTGTAATCGTCTCAAAAGCCTGCAAATCCGCAGTCGGAAAGGCCTGCTGGGCCACTTGATGTGTAAAAGAACCACGAGGTCCTAGATAGGCTACTTGCATAAAATTTTCCTTGCTACTTGTTCTGGACTTAAATCATCCGTATTGATGACGGTATCAGCCAATCCTTGATAGAGGGACATTCGCTCTTGATAGATGGTTTCAAATTCGTCCTTACTATGTTGCAAAAAGAGGGGACGTTTAGATTGTTTGTCCTGGCTAATTCGTCCATAGGCAACTTCAAACGATGCAGTCAATAAGACATTATTATCCTTATTTTCTTGCAACAACTGACGATTTTCCTCGGATTTGACCACCCCGCCACCTGTTGACACAAGGCAATCAGCAGGCAAGGTCAACAATTCTTTCAAGACTTCCGTTTCAACTTGACGAAAGGCTGCTTCACCTTCAAGACTGAAATAGTCAGCAATAGGCCTACCAATCCGTTCTTCAATGATATGGTCCATATCGTAAACGGGGAGATTTAACAAATGTGCTGTTGTTGTTTTTCCAACTCCCATAAATCCAAGTAAAACGATTGGCATACGTTCTCCTAATCCATCAAACTATTTAAGTGTTCAAAGAAGGCAGGATAGCTAGTATTGATAGCTTCTGCTCTTTCCAATACAACTTCTCCATCTTTGGCCAACAAGGCGGCAATGGCAGTCATCATACCGATACGGTGGTCACCAAATGTATTGATTTCAGCACCATGTAAAGCAGTTGGTCCGTGAATAATCATACCATCTTCTGTTGGTTCAATAGTTGCTCCCATACTATTTAGAGCATCTGCAACAACCTGAATACGATCCGTTTCTTTGACTTTCAACTCCTCAGCATCACGAATAATCGTTGTTCCATGTGCTTGAGTCGCTAGTAAGGTAATAATTGGCAACTCATCAATCAAACGAGGAATCAATTCGCCTGCAATCTCCGTAGCCTTCAATTCCGACGTTTCAACTGTAATGGTAGCAGATTTTGCAAGTTCATCTATGTTAGAAAGGGTCATTTTTCCGCCCATAGCTTTAATGACATCTAGAATACCAGTCCGAGTTTCATTGATTCCTACATTTTCAAGGACAATTTTTGAACCTGGTACGATTAAGCCAGCAACCAACCAAAAAGCAGCACTTGAAATATCTCCTGGAACTGTAATCTCTTGGGCAATAAACTCCTGACCACCTTGGATGCGGATTTCCTTGCCATTGACTTCTAACTGTCCACCAAACTGGACAATCATATCTTCTGTATGGTTTCGAGTCAACTCTTTTTCTACGATGACCGACTCTCCCTCAGCCTGCAGGGCAGCAAAAATCAGAGCTGATTTTACTTGGGCAGAAGCTACAGGAAGTTGGTAGCGAATTGGTTTTAAATTCTTATTCCCTTTGATGGTCAACGGAGGTAGGTCACGTTCAGTTTGTCCAGAAATCTCTACTCCCATTTGACTGAGTGGAATAGTCACTCGGTCCATGGGACGTTTGGATAAGGAATCATCACCAAACATAGTCGCCTCAAAGTCTTGACCTGCCAAAACGCCTGAAATCAAACGAATCGAGGTTCCAGAATTTCCCATATCCAAATCATTTTTTGGTGCTTGAAGACCATCAAAGCCAACACCGTGTACTTCAACAATATCACCATTGTCTTCAATTTTTACACCCAAATCACGAAAGACCAGCATGGTTGACAAGACATCTTCCCCACGTAAAATATCGTGGACACGAGTAACACCTTTTGCAAGGGAACCAAAAATAATAGAACGATGACTGATTGATTTATCACCTGGGACACGAATTTTTCCTTGTAATTTTTCTATATTTGTTCTTAATTTCATAACTCATACCTCGAAATAGTGTTAGACCTATTCTATCATATTTATTGAATATTTTCAGATTTTTTTTGGAAAATTATATCTAAATAAAAGCGATACTCAAAATCTACAGAAATTAAAGAAAGAATTTTCAGAATTTACTGTAATTTTTACACAAAATCATGAATATTGGTTTTAAATTCTTAAAAATAATGGTATAATTGAGAAATCTATAAATGAAAGAGGAAGACCTATTGTTTACACCAATCAGCGAAAAAATTGATATCAATCAAGTACGAGAACATTCAAAACTTTCTCCAGAAACACTTACTAAAAAACAAGCTCGTGACCGTGAACTTGAGGCTATTTTAAAGGGAGAAGATGACCGTCTTCTCTTGGTTATCGGACCATGTTCATCAGACAATGAAGAGGCCGTTTTGGACTACGCACACCGCTTGGCCAAGCTCCAAGAAGAGGTCAAAGATAAAATTTTCATGGTCATGCGCGTCTATACTGCCAAGCCACGTACCAATGGTGATGGTTATAAAGGACTCATGCACCAACCAGATACAGATGCTGCACCAAGCCTCATCAACGGAATCAAAGCTGTTCGTAACCTCCACTATCGTGTCATTACGGAAACAGGTTTAACTACTGCTGACGAGATGCTCTACCCTGAAAATCTGCCTTTGGTTGATGACTTGGTTTCCTACATCGCTATCGGAGCTCGTTCGGTTGAAAATCAGCAGCACCGTTTTGTAGCGTCAGGCATCGATGTTCCAACAGGCTTGAAAAATCCAACATCTGGCAACCTCAAAGTCATGTTCAACGGTCTTTTTGCTGCTCAGAAGAAACAATCCTTCCTCTTCAACAATACTGAAGTTGAAACATCTGGCAACCCACTTGCTCACGTTATTCTTCGTGGCGCAGTCAATGAAAATGGTAAATACCTACCAAACTATTACTATGACAATCTTCTAGAAACCATTGAGCTCTATGACCAATTTGGTTTGAAAAATCCATTCATCATCATCGATACCAACCATGACAATTCTGGGAAAAATTATTTGGAACAAATCCGTATCGTCCGACAAACCTTAATCAACCGTGACTGGAACGAATCCATTCGTAACTACGTTCGCGGATTCATGATTGAATCCTACATTGAAGACGGTCGCCAAGACAATCCAGATGTCTATGGAAAATCCATCACAGACCCTTGCTTAGGCTGGGAAAAAACACAAGAACTCATCCGAGAAATTTACAACAGATAGGAAGATATTATGGGAATTCACAAACGTAGCACCAGTTTAGACATCGATAAAGTAAAGGAACTTTCCAAGTTAGAAGGAGAATTTCTAGCTGCAAAAAATCAGCGCGATGAAGAACTGAAAAGAATTATCCGAGGCGAAGATGACCGTCTGCTCTTGGTTATAGGCCCTTGCTCATCAGATAATGAAGAGGCCGTTCTAGAATATGCACGTCGTCTCTCTAAGCTTCAAGAGGAAGTCAAAGATAAAATCTTCATGGTCATGCGGGTTTACACAGCTAAGCCACGTACCAATGGGGAAGGCTATAAAGGACTGGTTCATCAGCCAGATACCTCTAAATTACCAGACCTCATTAACGGTATCGCTGCCGTTCGTAATTTGCATTACCGTGTCATTACTGAGACCGGACTCACAACTGCTGATGAAATGCTCTACTCTGCCAACTACCCTCTTGTGGAAGACTTGGTGTCCTACCATGCTATCGGAGCACGTTCGGTTGAAGACCAAGAACATAGATTTGTTGCATCAGGTGTCGATATGCCAACTGGTATGAAAAACCCAACTTCTGGTAATTTGACCGTTATGTTCAATGGTATCTACGCCGCACAAAGCAAACAGAACTTTATTTACCGCGATGCAGAAGTTGATACAGATGGCAACCCTCTAGCTCATGCTATCCTTCGTGGTGCCAATACTGAAAAGGGCGGTTATGAACCAAACTACTACTATGATATTCTCTTGAAAACCATCAAACAGTATGAACAATTTGGTCTTAAAAATCCATTTATCGTAATTGATACCAACCACGACAATTCTGGTAAAAACTACCTGGAACAAATCCGTATCGTCCGTCAAACCCTCATCAACCGTGATTGGAATGAAGCCATTCGCAAATATGTCCGTGGTTTCATGATTGAATCCTACTTAGAAGACGGCCGTCAAGATAGCCCTGAGGTATTCGGCAAATCCATTACCGATCCTTGCTTGGGTTGGGAAAAAACGGAAGACCTTATCCGTGAAATCTACCAGACCTTATAAACTCAACAATTAAAAAAATCAGATGAAAAATGGAGGAAACCTGTGACTATTGATGGATATACTCGCTTAGCTGCCGTTGTTGCAAAGCCAATCAAACACTCTATTTCCCCCTTTATTCATAATCTGGCATTTCAAGATACAGGTGTAAATGGTGTCTATGTCGCTTGGGAAATTCCCGAGGAAGATTTGGCTGTAACGCTTGAAAATATCAAACGATATGATATGTTTGGTATCAACCTGTCCATGCCCTATAAGCAGGCTGTCATCCCTTATCTCGATAGCCTGACTGACTCTGCTCGCTTGATTGGCGCTGTCAATACCGTCATTCATCAGGATGGCTTACTAATCGGTCATAATACCGATGGCATTGGATTTTTCAAGAGTTTGGAAAGACTAAAAGGCTTTCAAGTTAAGAACAAGCGACTGACCATTCTAGGTGGTGGTGGTGCTTCTACTGCTATCATAGCTCAGGCTACATTGGATGGTGCAAAGGAAATTACCATTTTCTGCCGTCAACAAAGCTTGGAAAGAACACAGGCGAGTCTTACACCTATTGCTCAAGCAACTGGAGTTCCCATGAAGGTCCTAACGCTTGATGATAGCCAATTACTACAGGAACATATTACCAACTCCGACTTACTAGTCAACGGAACCAGTGTAGGCATGGATGGGTATTCTCAACCTGTTCCTTCTACCATTCGCTTTCCCGAAAATCTTTTGGTTGCGGATGTGATTTATCAACCATTCGAAACACCTTTAATGAAGCATGCCCAGTCACAAGGCAACCCTACTATTAACGGTTTGGGCATGCTCCTTTTTCAAGCGGCTGAAGCATTCCAAGCCTGGACTGGTAAGGAAATGCCGACTGACTTGATTTGGGACCAATTAGTCCAGAAATACGACATCAAATAGAGAGGAAATCTGATGAAACTGACCGTCAATCTTCCCAACACTCCCTACGACATCCTTATCCAAAGAGGAAGTTTAGCACAGACAGGTGCATGGGTCAAAGAACTTTGGAAACCTCAGAAAATCGCCATTATTACAGATGACCACGTTGGCTCACTCTACCGTGAAACAGTTCAGTCAAGCTTAGAACAAGCTGGTTTTGAAACCATTGCTTTTGAATTTCCAGAAGGTGAAGCCTCAAAAAATCTTGATACCGTCAATCAGGCCTACGAATTTCTCGTAAAAAATGGTATGACACGAAGTGATGGAATCATTGCTCTCGGCGGGGGAGTCGTTGGTGATTTGGCAGGTTTTGTCGCTTCTACCTATATGCGTGGTATCCATTTCCTACAAATTCCAACCAGCCTAACTGCCCAAGTCGATTCTTCTATCGGGGGAAAAACTGGCGTGAACACCCCATTTGCCAAAAATATGGTGGGGACCTTCTGCCAGCCAGACGGCGTTCTCATTGACCCTGATACCCTAAAAACACTCGGCAAACGAGAATTGATTGAAGGAATGGGCGAGGTTGTCAAATATGGCTTAATAGATGATGTGGAGCTCTGGGAAACCCTAGACCAATTAGACGGCTCTATCGAGAGCATTCTGGAACAGGCTGACTATATTATCTACCACTCCTGTGAAGTCAAACGCAAGGTTGTTGTCGAAGATGAATTAGACAACGGTGTCAGACTCTACCTCAACTTCGGTCACACGATTGGACATGCTATTGAAGCGACCGCTGGCTACGGCCAGGTCATGCACGGTGAAGCTGTTGCCATTGGTATGGTACAAATCTCACGCGCAGCTGAGAAAAAAGGACTGATGCCAGCTGGTATGACAGAAAAGATTATCGCCATGTGTGAAAAATTCGGCTTGCCGACTACACACCAGCCTTGGAATGTAGATGAATTATACGCCGCCCTGACACGAGATAAAAAGGCACGAGGCAAGTCAATCAAACTTGTCATCGTACCACAATTAGGACAGGCAGCCATCCATCAAATTCCAATGGAAGAAATGCTAGAATTTCTACAAGTATAGTCATTTAGTTGACTTTTACGTCGAAGTAATAAAAGTCAACTAATACTCAATGAAGATCAAAAACAGACTAGGCGACGCAGATGCAGATAGAACTGAAGTTCATCAAATCAAGTCAACAACGTCTGATTTTGATTTTCGAAGAGTATAAATGACGATATAAGAAAAATGACTACTGATTCAAAAATCATCAGTAGTCTTATTTTTTTATAAAATCATCTCATCGTCAGTTAGCTTTTCACCGCTGTTTTTGTAGAAAAGGTCCATCAAGTTTTGAACAGTCAAGTTCTTCTTCTCTTCTCCTTCTACATTGACAACAATCTGACCACGGTGCAACATGACCAAACGATTACCATATTCAATGGCGTTTTCCATATTATGCGTAATCATCAGAGCTGTCAACTGGTGACTTTCCACGATTTTCTTGGTCAATTCCATAACCATATCGCTGGTTTTTGGATCAAGGGCCGCAGTATGTTCGTCCAGGAGCAGAACTTTTGGTTTAACCAGCGAAGCCATCATCAAGGTCAGAGCCTGACGTTGACCACCTGAAAGAAATTGCGTGTCCACCTTCATACGGTTTTCTAGTCCCAGACCAAGCTCTTTCAAGGATTCCTTAAAAATAGCACGTTCACTATCCTTCACACCCCAACCGAGACCACGTGACAATCCACGACGATAGGCAATAGCCATATTTTCTTCAATGGTCAAGCGGGAAGCTGTTCCCATCTTAGGATCTTGGAAAACACGGCTGATGTCCTTAGAGCGTTTGGCAGCTGAAACATGCTTAATGGATTTACCTTCAAGCAAAATATCGCCCGAATCAACCGTCAAGGCACCTGCAAGTGAGTTCATGAAAGTTGATTTACCAGCACCATTACCACCGATGATAGAGATAAAATCACCTTCTTTTACATCTAAGTTCAACCCACGAAGGACATGGTTCTCATTAACTGTTCCAGCTTCGAAGGTTTTATGAATATTTTGAATTGATAAAATTGTAGACATGACTTCCTCCTAAGCATTTCCATTCAATTTTGGACGACGAATATTCAATTTCTTCTGCAATTCTGGCACATAGAGAACGGTTGCCAGAAGGATAGCTGAGAAGAGTTTAACAAGGTCTGCATCCATACCTGGAATTTCCAAAATCGCTAAGATAATCAAACGGTAAACAACTGCACCGAGAACAACCGATAGGAGTCTCCAACCCAGGCGTAAGTTACGCAAGATAACTTCTGCAATAATGACAGATGCTAGACCGATAACAATGGTACCAGTACCTGAATTGAGATCTGCATAGCCATTATTCTGAGTAAGAAGAGCACCACAAAGGGCAATTAGACCATTCGACAACATATAACCGTAGATTTTCATATTGTCTACATTGATACCATTGGCCTCACTCATTGGAATATTATCCCCTGTTGAACGAATAGCTAGACCAATTTGTGTATTGAGCAAGAGCGTCAATAAGCCTACAACTGCTAGTACAAAGACCAGACCAATCACCAAAACAGCATTGGTTTTCGTTAGACCGAAATCCTGTAATTGGGTCACTAGAGTTTCTTGCTTAAGTAGAGCTACATTGGCTTTGCCTAAGATTTTCAAGTTGATAGAGTAGAGACCTGTCAAGGTTACAATACCGGTCAAAAGAGCTGGAATTTTTAGTTTTGTATGAAGTAAACCAGAAATCAATCCTGCACCCATACCAGCTACCATAGCCATAAAGGTTGCCAGCAAGGGATTCACTCCGTTCACAATCCCTGTCGCACAAACAGCAGCTCCAAGCGGATAAGACCCCTCAGCTGTCATATCAGCAATATCTAAAATACGAAACGTCAAGTAAACACCAATCGCCATAACTGACCAAAGCAAGCCTTGCGAGATACTTGATAAAATAATATCCACGATTTTCTCCTTTTTCTAAATTCGTAGTCAATACTAGGTTCTATCTTACCAATCTTATTCCGATACAGCAAGCTTAGAAGTATCAATACCTAATTTCTGAGCCATTTCTTCATTAACGTGAAGACTGACGGTTTCTGGGTATTCTACTGCTGTTTCTGACACATTGGCTCCTTCGATAATCTTAATAGCCATTTTTGCAGTTTGACGACCTAAAGCTTCATAGTTGGTACCGTAAGTCAAAAGACCTCCTTCATCCACCATGTCCGTTGAACCACCGATTACTGGAACCTTATGCTCCACAGATAATTCACCGATCATGGTCATGGTTGAAGCGACAGTATTGTCAGTCGGAACAAAGACAGCATCTACATCCTTCATCAAGCTAGTTGCCGCATCTTGGACTTCATTTGAAGAGGTGATTCCTTTTACTACTACCTTATAACCTGCTTTTTCTAGCAATTCCTTAGCTTGCTCTACCTGGACTTCTGAGTTCCGTTCGCTAGTAGTGTACAAAATACCAACTGTCTTAGCATCAGGAACAGCTTGTCCTAGCAATTCAACTTGTTTGTCAATTGGAGCTTGATCAGAAGTACCTGTCAAAAGTCCACCTGGTTTTTCAATGGATTCTACCAAGTCAGCCGACAAGGGATCTGTAACCGCAGTAAAGACAATCGGCGTTTCAGTAGACACAGTCGCTAAACTCTGGGCAGACGGCGTAGCGATTGCCAAGACAATATCATTTCCATCTATTAATTGTTCTGAAATGGTTTGAAGATTAGCTTGATCGCCTTGGGCATTTTGATAATCCAAAACCAATTTTTCACCCTCTTTATAACCATTTGCTGCTAATTCCGCCACAAAACCCTCACGGGCAGCTGTCAATGATTCATGCTCCATATATTGGAGAACTCCAACTTTGACCACATCTGAGGAAGCTTGTTCTGATGATGAGGAACAAGCTGCAAGTGTTAGCAAACCCATACTTGCTACTGAAATAGTTGCCAATTTTTTTACTAGCTTATAATACATAAACGTTTCTTCTCCTAAATATTTTACTCTTCTAATGCTTTTATCGTCGCTGCATCAATACCAACAGCTTTAGCCATTTCTTCATTGACGGTAATAGCCGCTGTATTTGGTTTTTCAACTGCTAAGTCAGCTGGCTTTTCACCCTTCAAAATCTTCACAGCCAATTCACCAGCTTGAACACCGATAGCATGGTAGTCGACACCGTAGGTAAATAGAGCTGCGTCAATAACTGCCGCGTCACTTCCCATAGCTGGAACTTTTGCTTCTTTTAAAATATCACCGATTGTTGAAGCTGTAGAGGCAACTGTATTATCAGTTGGAAGATAGATAGCATCGACTTTTCCTGCAAGTGAAGTAATAGCTTGCTGAACATCGTTTGTCGTCGTAACTGTTGTCACTTCTACTTTTACACCTTTTGCTTCGAGTGCTTTTTTAGCCTGCTCAGCTTGAACTTCTGAGTTTACCTCGCTAGAATTGTAGAAAATACCGACAGTCTTCGCAGTTGGTACAACTTTGAGCAACATCTCGATTTGACCTTCCACATCAGTTGCATCAGTCGATCCCGTCATGGTCCCACCTGGTTTTTCCAATGATTCAACCAAACCTGCTTCAACTGGATCTGTGACAGCTGTGAATACACTTGATGTTTCACTATCTGCATTAAGCATGGCTTGGGCTGCCGGTGTTGCGATGGCAAAGTTAAGATCATTTTTTCCTGCCAATTTCTCAACCATTGTTTGTAAGTTTGCTTGATCACCTTGGGCATTTTGCAAATCAATCGTCAGATTTTCACCTTCCTTGTAGCCTGCTTCTTCGAGCGCCTCTACAAAGCCTTCACGAGCTGAGCTCAACGCTTCATGTTCAGCATATTGAATAATACCAACATTGACTGAACTTGAATCTGACGAATTGGAACTGCATGCAGCAAGCGTTACTGCTGACAAAAGTGCTACTGAACTAAGTATAATTTTTTTAAATCCCATGATTATTCTCCTTTTATAAATATAATAGCAAACAAGAAAGAACCGCTTAGACTACACTCTAAACGGTCCTTATATTTCATCTGTGTAGGAAAACAGAATGAATTATCCGTGCCATTTAGATGTATCATCTATGGGCACATGTCAAAATAGCTACAGCCACATAGATACAAACTTTACGTTCCCGTGTTTGCATCCATGTTTACCATGTCTACAAACACTATCTAAAATAGCCGTAGAAATAAGCATGATTAGCTGAATGATTTTGACACATTTGTAACATCTCTGTTTCCCTTTCTCATTTATTTGTAACTATCATAACTGTTTTCAAATTATTTGTCAATAGGAAATTGCGTAAATTTTCAGATTTTTCAAGTTTTTTCGAATTTTTCTAAAAATAGACCCCTATATTATTAGCTGAAACATGGAATTTACTAACGAAATGATAACAGAGCTCAAAACAGCTCCAAAAGATAAAAACTTAGCACCTTATCACAAACGTATTCAAGCAGTTTATCTCAGGGCAATCCAAACTCCCTACAAATCCATTATGGATATGCTTGATGTCTCACATGATACGGTTTGGAGATTGACTAAGAAATATCAAGAACATGTCTTACCTCAGATGCTAGAGGAGGTCGTCGCCACGCTTATATGACAGTTGAAGAAGAACAAGCTTTTTTTGAGCGAGCAGTTAGCTTCTGCTGTCTACGGAGAGTTTGTAACTGTTGAATCCCTCTATAGAGCTTATCAAGATAAACTTGGTCATACGGCGACTAAAGATGGTTTTTACCAACTATTGAAACGTCATGGATGGGTCAAAGAATCAAGAGATTCTTTGAGACGGGAAATAAAGCTTACGCAGTAAGCAACAAAAATTAGCCCCCGTCCAGAACATCCAAAGAAAGCAGACGCCGAAACGATTTTAGCGTCAAAAAATAAAATCTTTGTACAAGGAAAAATCAAGCAAGCGATTTCTTGAACAAAATGCCTATAAGTAAACCCGGCTTATATATCAAGATGAAGCAGGGTTTGGTCGGATTAGTAAACTGGGGGCATGTTGGAGTCCTAAAAACTACCGTCCGAATATCTCAAGCCATCATATCCGAGATTTTCGTTACTGCTATGGTGCGGCAGATGCACACACAGGGGAATCTTTCTTCATAATAGCTAGTGGTTGTAATACCGCTTGGATGAATGAATTTTTACGTCAATTATCAAAAGCTTATCCCGATGACCACATCATTTTAGTCATGGACAATGCCATTTGGTATAAATCTCAGGCACTTGAAATTCCTGATAATATTGCATTTGCGTTCATACCACCATATACCCCTGAGATGAATCCGATTGAACAAGTTTGGGCAGAAATCCGCAAACGCGGATTTAAGAACAGAGCTATTCAAACATTGGAGTCAGTCATTGATAAGCTCCAAGAAATCATTCAAGGGTCAGATAGTGAAACTCTAAAAAGTATTGTACATAGAAAATGGATTTGTTCAGATTTTGAAATCGAATAAGCATCATTTCTGCTTTTCTTCTCAAAGCGGCGAGATTGGGGAATAGTCAATGGGACGATGGGCTGTGACATAAAAAATCCTCCAGTTTGTTTTTTATAACAGTATACTGGAGGAATGAGTGATTGGATAGATACCTTGTTATTGAGCGGTTACACGATACCTTGTTATTAGGCGGTTATACTTTTTTCCAGAAAAATACACCTACTGACAAATGGGTCAGGTAGGTGTATCTAGCAGAATATAATGATGGGTTAGTTGTTTTTCTCGTCCTTCTTATAGGCGACCAAACGATAGCCTAGCAAGAAGAGAATAATGCCTAGCGATAAAACCGCTATGACTACCGCATTTCCGGTATATGGGATTTCAATACCGGGAGGTGTGACGGGTTTGTTCTTTATGCGGATGACATCCGAAAC
>NZ_JARQPL010000009.1:0-70606 GCF_046032535.1 Streptococcus suis
GAAAAGTGTGGTAAAATGAAACATATAAGACCTCCAATTGAGTGTGGTAATTCCTGTTAGAAGTTGATTGTTTTTTTTATTCTAGTGTACAGGTAAATCCACGAATTCTCAACTGGGGGTCTTTACATATTGTCTATTTGGTCGTGAGCTTCTAGAAAATGAATTTAAATTTGAGCTTAGAGAAGTGGATAGTGAGAAACTTATTGATACAACTCAAAATACAAAAGAGGGTCAAGTTAGATTTAAAAATCTATCATTCGATAAGCCCGGCGAATATTGGTATACAATTTCAGAAGTAAAAAATGAGCTTAGTGGTGTTGAGTATGATTCAAAATATATTGTAGCAAAAATAACTGTAGAAGATCGAAACAACGGACAATTACAGGCAATGATTGAATTTATTGCTGATGACAATGTCTTTAACAATTTCTATACACCTGCTCCAGCTGCTGCTAGTCTTTCGATAAAAAAAGTCCTCGAGGGACGTACCTTAAACACCGGTGAATTCGAATTTGTTTTAAAAAATGAAAAAGGCGATGAAATCGAAAAGGTAAGCAATCAAGCAGATGGTTCTGTAAACTTTAGTGCCCTAACATTTACAAAAGAGGGAACCTATACCTACACTGTTTCAGAAGTTGATGGTGGACTTGGCGATATTATCTATGACAAATCAGATATTAAGGCCACTGTCACTGTGAAAGATAACAATCACGGACAACTAGTCTCAACAGTGACTTATGAAAATAGCGATCAAATCTTCGAGAATATTTTGAATCCTGGGAAGTTAATAGCGCCAACCACGGATAGCGTTATTACTGATAATGAAGTCTCTAAGGAAGCAATGACCGATAAAGAGAAGGGAAATATCGAACCCCCTAAAGAGCAAATAGCTAATGAAGAGAAGGATAATATTGAAGCCTCTGAAAAACAGATGCCAAGCATTGTGAACGACATGGTCGTAACACCTGAAAAGCAAATGACTAATAAAGAGAACGATAAGGTTGAAACCTCTGAAAAACAAATGCCAAGTGTTATGAACGAAAATGCCGTAACACCTGAAAAGCAAATGACTAATAAAGAGAACGATAATATTGTAATCTCTGAAAAACAAATGCCGAGTGTTGTGAACGAAAATGCCGTAACACCTGAAAAGCAAATGACTAATAAAGAGAACGATAAGGTTGTAATCTCTGAAAAACAGATGCCTGTTAATGAGAAGGACAATGCCGTAACACCTGAAAAGCAAATGGCTAATAAAGAGAAGGATAATATTGTAATCTCTGAAAAACAAATGACGAGTGTTATGAACGAAAATACCGTAACACCTGAAAAGCAAATGACTAATAAAGAGAACGATAAGGTTGTAATCTCTGAAAAACAGATGCCTGTTAATGAGAAGGACAATGCCGTAACACCTGAAAAGCAAACAGACAATAAAGTGAACGATGAAGTTGTAATCTCTGAAAAACAGAAGCCAAGCATTGTGAACGACATGGTCGCAACACCTCAAGAACAAATGGCTAATAAAGAGAACGATAAGGTTGAAACCTCTGAAAAACAGATGCCTGTTAATGAGAAGGACAATGCCGTAACACCTGAAAAGCAAATGGCTAATAAAGAGAAGGAAAATATCGAAACCTCTAAAAAACAGATACCTGTTAATGAGAACAACCAAAATGGTACAGTCGAAGAAAATTCAAACACTAAACCAACAACTGAAAAAACAGACAAGCAGGAGACTTCAACATTTAAAACCGAAACTGCTAAGCAAATCTTACCAGTAACTGGTGAGAAAGGAAGTTTATGGTTATTGACAAGTGGTATTATCGGGCTTGCAATTGCGTTATTTACACGTAAACGTAAATTATAATAATCACCTAACTGATACAGTTCTAAAGGATGAGAAAAAGCCCAGTACTGCTTCTCTAGATTCGCATCAACATCTCCACAACTTACAGCGTGTGACAAACTTAAAATCAACCACAAAGCCCTCGCTAAGCTTATACATCTAGCGAGGGCTTTATATTTATTTTTTATAATCTTTTAGTTTTCGGTTAGTATAGCCATTTCGTTTGCTTTTAGTACTCGCTTCAAAGATTCGGGGAACCTTTGAAGGCTGGAGATAAGTCGAAGCAAGTTTGCCTCAATAGCTACAGGTTGCTATAACAGCCTAAAGGCTGTAGGTTGGAAATATTTCCTCGCTCGTCGAAGCAATAAAAGATAAACTAAATGATTATAATGTTTGATAGAGTGAGGGGCGGAGTAATAAGATATCTTATCCGGCTACTCCCATATTTATTACTTAGTTGATTTCCGTACTTTGATTCCGTGGTTAAGAACTACCTCACGGTTTTCCAACTCTTCCTTGTGCATGATTTTGGTAAGCATGCGCATAGCAATCGCACCAATATCGTAAAGTGGCTGATTGATAGAGGTCAGGTTTGGACGGGTAAACTTGGTCACTAGGGAATCATCACTTGTAATGATTTCAAAGTCTTCTGGAACCTTGATGCCCATATCACTGACACCATTCAATAGACCAGCAGCAATCTCATCTTCTGCAACATAAGCTGCAGTTGCTCCTGCATTCAAAATACGTTCTGCTAGAGCGTAGCCTTCCTCGTATTTATACTTGGATTCAAAAACCAATCCTTCGTTAAACTCTATTCCGTTGTCCTTCAAGCCTTGTTTGTAGCCTGCAAAACGAACTTTACCATTGATGTCATCTACAAGCGGCCCTGATACAAAGGCAATTTTCTTGTTGTTCTTAGCTAACAGATTGACTGCATCAACACTAGCGGCAGCATAGTCAATATTGACACTAGGTAATTGGTGCTCCAAGTCCACGGTACCAGCTAAAACAATCGGTGTACGTGAGCGTGAAAACTCCGCACGAATCTTGTCTGTCAAATGATAGCCCATGAAAATGATTCCGTCCACCTGTTTTGAGAATAGGGTATTTACTACATTGATTTCTTTCTCATCATTTTCATCACTATTTGCTAGGACGATATTGTATTTGTACATATCGGCAATATCATCGATACCTTTGGCCAAGGTTGCAAAATAAGCATTAGCAATATTTGGAATCACAACCCCCACAGTGGTAGTCTTCTTGCTGGCCAATCCACGTGCAACAGCATTTGGACGATAATCCAAACGGTCGATGACTTCTAATACTTTTTTACGAGTATTTTCCTTTACGTTTTTATTCCCATTTACCACGCGCGATACTGTCGCCATGGATACACCTGCTTCGCGGGCAACGTCATAAATCGTTACCGTATCGTCAGTGTTTAACATACGTTATGTACTCCCTTTCAATAGTTCTAGTTCTATGAAAATTACGCTTTCACTCAAGTATAGTGTATCACTTTTTGAAACCACTTTCAAGAGAAAAACGCCATTTTTTTGATAATACTTGCAATTTTTTTCATTTTTTGGAACAATAGTCTATATAATAAACGAAACTTTCACTTTTTTTACCACTACATGCTAGAAAGGTCTCCACTATGTCAAAATTACATCATGTTAAATCCTACTTAGAAGCCAACAAAATGGACTTGGCCATCTTCTCTGATCCAGTTAGCATCTATTATCTGACTGGCTATCATAGCGATCCTCATGAGCGCCACATGATGCTCTTTGTTATGCCTGACCACGACTCACTACTCTTTCTCCCTGCCTTGGATGTAGAGCGTGCGGTTGCGACTGTTGACTTTCCTGTAGCCGGCTATATGGACTCAGAAAATCCATGGCAGATTATCAAGAGCAAATTGCCACAAAAATCTTTCTCAGCAATCGGTGCAGAATTTGATAATTTGAATTTAACCCGCTACCATGGTCTTCAGTCTATCTTTAGCCAACCATTTTCAGACATTACGCCTCTGATTAATACTATGAAATTGATCAAGTCTCGTGATGAAATTGAAAAAATGCTGGTTGCTGGAGAGTTTGCGGATAAGGCTATGCAGGTTGGTTTTAACAATATCTCCCTCAACGTAACTGAAACTGATATTATTGCTCAGATTGAATTTGAGATGAAAAAACAGGGCATCTCAAAAATGAGCTTTGAGACCATGGTCTTGACAGGTAACAATGCTGCAAATCCACACGGTATTCCCTCAACAAACAAAATCGAGAATAACGCTCTGCTATTGTTCGACCTAGGCGTGGAAACTTTGGGTTATACGTCTGATATGACACGGACTGTCGCTGTCGGTAAACCTGATCAGTTTAAAAAAGATATTTACAACTTGACTCTGGAGGCTCACATGGCCGCGGTCAATATGATTAAGCCTGGTGTGACTGCTGGCGAGATTGACTATGCCGCTCGCTCTGTGATTGAAAAAGCAGGTTATGGCGAGTACTTCAACCACCGACTCGGTCACGGTTTGGGAATGAGTGTCCACGAGTTCCCATCGATTATGGAAAGCAATGATTTGGTCATCGAAGAAGGTATGTGTTTCTCTGTCGAGCCTGGCATTTACATTCCTGGAAAAGTTGGTGTTCGTATCGAGGATTGTGGTTACGTTACCAAAAATGGCTTTGAAGTCTTTACAAAAACACCAAAAGAATTACTGTATTTTGAAGGGTAAAAAACAAGCCTCCTACGATTTTGTAGGAGGTCATTTTGTTTAGAAATTTCTACCGTTTTTACCGTAACCATATTTTTCCATAAAGTCTTGACGGAATTCCAAAAGGTTGTCATCCATGATTGCTTGACGGACATTTTTCATCAAATTAATCAAGAAGTAGAGGTTGTGATAACTTGTCAAACGAATACCGAACGTCTCGTCGGCCTTAAGTAAATGGCGGAGATACGCACGTGTATAGTTTTTACATGTGTAGCAATCGCACTCTGGATCTAACGGTGTAAAGTCCTCAGCGAACTGAGCATTTTTCACCACAAGACGTCCACGACTGGTCATACAGGTTCCATTACGCGCAATACGTGTTGGTAATACACAGTCAAACATATCAACCCCACGAATCACGCCATCAATCAAGCTATCTGGTGCTCCAACACCCATGAGATAGCGTGGTTTATTCTCCGGTAAAAGAGGGGTCGTGAAGTCCAGTACAGCATTCATTTCATCGTGTGTTTCACCAACAGCCAATCCTCCAATAGAGTATCCTGGAAAATCCATACTAACCAAATCATGGGCTGATTGGCGACGAAGATCTTCAAAACCAGCACCTTGGACAATACCAAATAAACCTTGGTCATGCGGACGGCGGTGAGCCTTGAGACCACGTTCTGCCCAACGACTTGTTCTTTCGATGGATTTTTTTACATAGTCATAAGGCTGGTAGAACTGCGGACACTCATCAAAGCTCATCATAATATCAGAGCCAAGATTGTTCTGAATGGAAATAGCTTTTTCAGGTGACAGGAACATCTTACTACCATTGAGATGGTTTTTGAAGGTCACTCCTTCTTCTGAGATATTGCGACTATCCGCCAAAGAATAAACCTGGAAACCACCTGAGTCAGTCAAAATCGGTTGATCCCAATTCATAAACTTGTGCAAACCACCTGCACGCGCCACCAATTCGTCACCTGGACGAAGCCACAAATGATAGGTATTCGATAGGATAATTCCTGAACCCATCACCTTCAATTCTTCAGGCGACATGGTTTTTACCGTTGCCTGAGTTCCAACTGGCATAAACATCGGAGTTGGAAAGGTCCCGTGTGGGGTAATGATTTCGCCCAAACGTGCACCTGTGTGCTTTTCTTTCTTAATCAAGCGATACTTGATTGGAACATCTGTCATGTTTTATTTACCTCCCGCTAGGAAAAACAGTCCTAGGATATTAGTTCTGGATTCACAGTTCAGCTCTTTCATATCATCCATAAAAGCACTTTACCTGGAAATACAGTTTCTCAATCTTGCATGGTCTAATCCATCAGAATGTCTTTAATGTTCTCGCTTATCTCAGCGATATTTACCTTGTCTTCTACTTATTTAATAGTAAATAGACAGGCGCATCACAACAAACTGACAAATTACCACAGCACCTTCCAGTCTATCAAAAAAAGCCTAGCTTGTCATCTAGAATTATGTTACAATATTCAGCAAGGAGGTTATGTAGATGTTTACAATTTCTAATATACGTGAGCGGGCTCGCCAAACACTAAACGAGACACCTGGTATCTATCAAGTGGCCGTCATTCCCGTCACTATTTCTGTTATCGTTCAGTTAATTTCTTTCTCTCGCAATAGCCTTGCTGGAGTAACAGCTGAGGAACTTGCTAGTCCTAGCTACTTTATTTCTACCTCCTTGTTTCCACTATTTTACGGATTGCTATTAGGACTACTGCACTTATCCATTATATGCACTATATTTCATCTTATCAAAGGGGTAAAAACTTCCACATCATTTAAAGATGTGCTGATGATTTTCAATCATAAAGATTTCTGGAAAATCTTTCGAACCTATATCTTAAAAAGTTTCTTGCTCTTCCTTTGGGGACTACTGTTTTACCTTGGTATTGGTTTACTTATCGGTGCTGGAACGATGATTACAATCATAGCTGCATCCAGTCAATCCTTGGACCCTGATGCACTTCCTATGGAAATCCTTGCCATACTAGGGCTAATGGCCATGGGAGGTATCCTACTTATGGTTTTAGGAATTGCTCTTTATATTCCACAATTCTATGCTTATTCACAGGTAGAATATATCTTGTTTGAACAATTGGAACGCGAAGAATATACAGGTGCTTTTTCAATCATTAAATCTAGTCGAAAGTTGATGAAAGGTTACAAGTTTAAACGCTTTACACTTGATTTATCCTTCATTGGCTGGTTCCTTCTTGTCATTATTACGTTTGGCCTGGCTGGCTTATATGTATGGCCGTATCACTATGCTGCACAAATGCACTTCCATGAAGAAATTTTAGATGATCAGGCTAAGAAAATGAGTTACGTATAAAAATAAGAGCGATATCTGCTCTTATTTTTATATATACTTTTATGTCTATATTTAATAAAAAAATATAGTAATAATTGGTAAAAACATTTGGATTGTGTTATACTATGACTGAGGAGCGACAAAGGACTATTTTAGCCTGCTTGGTATTGGAGCAGATTTCTTCCTTTCTATTTTTTACGCCATGTGTAGTAATTTGTTCCAATTCTAAGTGCTCCTCCTTAGAGTCATCCGGCAGTTCAATGGTTCATTGAACTGCTTTTTCGATGAAAAAAGGGAGTGGGAAAGAACTCGACCAGTCTAAAAGAGTTCGTCTTCCCACCCTCTATTAGTATTGTTCTTTCATTTCAAGATATTCAATCTTGATACATTTATTCATGACAATATCGTTACGACCTGCCTGACGCAATAGTTTTTCTGCTTCCTGACTTTCTAAACCCAATTGAGCCCAGAAAACTTTGGCGTTCGACTGGATAAATTCCTGTGCTACCTCTGGTAAAAATTCACTTCTGCGGAAAACATCTACAATATCAATAGGTTGGTCAATCTCTGCTAGACTACTATAGACCAACTCGCCTAAAATAGTCCCACCAGCAGCCTTGGGATTAACTGGAATAATTTTATAGCCCGCTTCCTGCATGAGCTTGGAAACGCGGTAGGCTGCTGTCTCTTCTCGACTAGACAAACCGACCACTGCAATGGTCTTAGCATTTTTCAGATAGTCAAAGATAATGTCCTGACTAGGATTTTGGAAGGAATAAGACATAGAGACCTCCTTTAATGTATATTAAATGTTAGAATCAATAAAAGCTTAATGAATAAGGTGTGCTATAACACAATCTTGTCAGTTTTAACTCTTTACTGATTATAGCTTGTCTACCTTGATTATTTTTTAGCAATTTGGTACACGACATCCTTAACTTGGCCGATAACCTTTTTAAGGTTGGTCCGATCTTTATCGGTTCCTGGATCTAAGGAATAATAGATTGAACCCACAACCACGGAGTCATCATAAGCAGCTGTTGATTCCATCCGATAAAAAGTCAGACGAGCTAATTTTTGATCTGTTAATAACTGTCGCCCAACCTGCCATTCCTGACCATTGATTGTGACAACCGTCTTTTCACTGAAAGAATGATTTGTTTCAAGCATCCGTGCTTCTAATTCCTCCGGCGTCATATTGCGACCGTCTTCCAATGGAGACTGATTAAAAGCATTGATATTATAGAGTTGAACCATGTAATTGCTGGAACCTTCTTTAACATCATAGACTGCAGCGACCGTCTCATCCTTAGTATTTTCTGCATTAATTGTCCAAGTAGATGGCACATCATAATAACGGAAATATTCCTTGATATTCCCATTTTCATCTTTTTCAGCAACACCATTATTGGCCGCATAAATCTTGTGGCCTTTTTGTGTTTCGTCAGCAGGTGGTGTACTATTAACAGCTACAAGCTCTGCATTTGCTAAAACATTGAACTGTTCGTTCGTAGTATCCTGCTTTTCTTGCAAAATCGGTAAAGTGGTTGAAAACTCTTCCCCTGAAGAAGCTGGTGTTTTCTCTGCCTTCTGCGATGTTTTTCCGCAACCTGCGAGCAGAAGACTACATAGACCAATACAAAGAACTATTTTTTTCATACTCTTCCTTTCTTACTTAGCTTCATACCATGTCGGTCCCTCATTTTCATCCGCAATCAATGGTACAGACAGGCTAATCGCCGATTCCATGGTCTCTTTTACCATGGCTTTTACCGTTTCTAGCTCTGCCACTGGGACTTCCAAAACAATCTCATCGTGTACTTGCAATAACATACGTGTCGCAAGACCTGCTTCAGTCAAAGCCTTGTCAAGATTAATCATGGCTACTTTGAGAATATCTGCAGCCGAACCTTGAATTGGTGAGTTGATGGCTGTTCGTTCCGCAAAATTACGGACATTGAAATTGCGAGAGTTTATATCTGGTAATTCACGACGGCGTTTGTAAATCGTCTCTACATACCCCTTATCACGTGCCTCACGAACAATGGTTTCCATGTAATTCTTAATTCCTGGGAAGCGCTCAAAATAGGTATCGATATAGGCTTTAGCTTCCTTACGTGTAATCCCCAAGTTATTGGATAGACCGAAATCTGAAATACCATAGACAACACCGAAGTTTACAGCCTTGGCATTCCGACGGTCATTTGGTGTCACATCCTCAGCTTTTTCGATACCGAAGACCCGCATAGCTGTCGAAGTGTGAATATCTGCACCTTGCTGGAAGGCCTCAATCAAATGCTCATCCTTAGAAATATGAGCCAAGACGCGCAATTCAATCTGGGAATAATCCGAAGCCAAGAGGACACTGTCCTCAAGCGATGGCACAAATGCCTTACGAATCAAGCGCCCTTGTTCTAGACGAACAGGGATATTTTGCAAGTTAGGGTCCGTCGAAGATAGGCGACCTGTTTGTGTCAAATCCTGTACATAGCGGGTATGGATCTTACCATCTTCTAAAATGGCATCCTGCAAGCCGACTACATAAGTTGATTGAAGCTTGGTAATCTGACGGTATTCCAAGATTTTTGAAACAACTGGTGCAATTGGCGCTAAGCGTTCTAAGACATCCACTGCTGTTGAATAGCCTGTCTTGGTCTTCTTGGTATATTCCAACGGTAGACCCATATCTTCAAAGAGAATGGTCCCAAGCTGCTTAGGCGAATTGATATTAAATTCCTGACCAGCTAGTTCATAGATTTCCTTGGTCAACTGGTCAATCAAAACTTCGTTTTCAGATTGCATAGCTTTGAGAGTCTCAGCTTCCACCTTAATACCAGCAATTTCCATCTTAGCTAAAACATTTGCCAGTGGCAACTCCATGTCAAACAAAAGATCTAATTGCTGATTTTCTTCTAATTTGGTCAGCATCGGCTCTTCTGTCTCAATCAAAACCTGAACCTTACGTGCCAAGTGCGGGAAAAAGACCTCGCGTTCAGGCAAGTCTAACTTAGCACCCTTGCCATAAACTGCCTCATCTGGAACAAGACTGGTCTGACCATAGAGGTTGGCAATGGTTGTTAGGGAGTTGTCCTCAACGGTGGAAAGCAAGTATTTGGCTAGACGGCTATCGAAAGTAGCTGGGGGTAGCGTAATCTCTTTTCGGTCGAGAAGAACTTTTCCACGCTTAAAGTCATAGGTTTTTATGGTTTGGTTTTCTAAAAAGTCACGCAAGACTGGACTATC
This sequence comes from Streptococcus suis, assembly GCF_046032535.1. Taxonomy (GTDB): domain Bacteria; phylum Bacillota; class Bacilli; order Lactobacillales; family Streptococcaceae; genus Streptococcus; species Streptococcus suis_AK. The sequence goes on from NZ_JARQPL010000009.1 coordinate 10,165, forward strand.
AAGTAGCTCAGGCCCTCCGACATAGATTTTCTCCTTATCCCCCCAAGCTAAACCAACCAAATCCTCTCGGTGATAATTTTCACCCAAGATTTCAAAATAGAAAAACTGGTCTTTTTCGAGCATAGCGGGGCTGATTTCCGTTACGATTTGGAAATCGAGTACCGCTTCCTCTTGCGAGCTGGTCGTACCTAACTGAGCCCTTAATTGCTTGAAGCCCATGTCATCATAAAATTGTCCCAGTTCATCTACCTTAGGGCCTTGATAAACAATGTCATCCAGACCAATTTCGATTGGTGCCTGAGTATCAATGGTAGCAAGTGTACGAGATAGGAAGGCCTTCTCCTTATCAGCAATCAGGTTTTCCTTCATCTTAGAAGCCTTCATGCTGTCGATATTTTCGTAAATGCCGTCCAGTGACCCATGTTCAATCAGGAGTTTGAGGCCTGTTTTTTCACCGATTTTGGTCACGCCAGGGATGTTATCGGACTTATCGCCCATGAGGGCCTTGAGGTCGATAAACTGAGCGGGGGTGATACCCATTTTTTCCATGAGGTAGGCTGGGGTAAATTCTTCGAATTCGGCTACGCCTTTCTTGGAAATTTCGACTACGGTGTTCTCATCAGTCAGCTGGATCAAGTCCTTGTCACCGCTGACAATGGTCACATCGAAAGGAATGTCTGTCCGCTCTGCCATTTTGTCCAAGGTACCGATAATATCGTCTGCCTCGTACTGAGCTAGCTCATAGTGCTTGACCCCCATGGCATCCAACATCTGACGGATAAAAGGAAACTGCTCACGGAATTCGTCTGGAGTCTTGGCACGACCTGCCTTATAGTCTGCATACATCTCCGTACGGAAAGTGGTCTTCCCAGCATCAAAAGCCACGAGAATATGGGTCGGTTCAATCCGCTTCATCATGTGGTCTAGCATGAGATTGAAGCCGTAGATAGCATTGGTGTGAAGACCTGTCGGACTCTTAAAACGATCAATTTGATTATAAAGTGCAAAGAAAGCACGGAAGGCTACCGAAGAGCCATCGATTAATAATAATTTATTTTTTTTCATGTCTCTATTATAGCATGAAACGTATGTTTTAGTGGACTAGGGAGGGCTGAAATAATAGAAAATCCCAGTCAGTGACTAGGATTTCTCTTTTCGATAATAAATGTTCTTTGCGACTACTAAACTATGTGGTTTTTCATATTCTTGATCTAGGTAAGATTGGTAGGTTCCTGGAGCAATGAAACCGCGCAAGCCTAGGACATCTGTTCCTGCTTGACCGATTACTGAATCAGCCAAAAGGACGCAGTTGGTTGAGAGGACAAAGTAGGTTTTGAATTTTGATTTTTTAAATTTGAAAAGAGCTGCCCCAATTGCCTCTTTCATGCGGTAGGCATACATTTCGATAGGCTGGCCGTCTGCCGTTTTCGATACTTTTTCAGGACTTGGATTCCAAGGTAGGAGCAGATTATCAATTTCAGCCAATCGAGCCTCAACTGCTTCTTCCTGTTCAGGTGTCAGGCTTAGCTGATAACCCAACATAGTCATTCCTTCTTGATTACAGAAGTCAATATAGGCTTGGCGCTCTGCTTTGAACAAGACTCCATCACCAATCGCACCACCCAAACGCTCAGACAGGACATCGTATGAACCATAACCATAAACCTGTCCTTTGTAACTCAAATCAACATGTCCAACTGCTCCGAACCCTTCTTCCCCAACGTGTACAAAGACTTCTAATGCTGGAAGCTCCGCAATTTCTTTGTGGCGGTTGTAGATAGACTGAGCCGTTTGTCCCTTATTATCCGCCAAGTAATCATTGACTTTTTGCAGGGTCATACGAGGAATCAAAGCTGCTAAAAATAAAGGTAGGGGCAAACGGACATGGCGCTTAAGATTTTGTTGCTCAATAGCCTCCTCAAACAAGAAGCCATCACGCAGATTAGTTAGTCCGTACAAGACCAGATAACCTCCGATGACAATGGTTTGAACAACCAGCTGTGTGCCTGACACAAATAGGGAAGCTGAACCTAGTAAGGATAACCAAATTCCATCTATTAAATAGCGAATCCGTGGCTGTACCCCATCTTTTCGATATAGGTAAAAAGTAATAAAATTAATGACTGCCGTAAAAAGCTGGTAAATCCCAACAAAAATAGCCGCGAAATAGAGGGGAATTTGAACAGCTAAATCGAGACTGGCTAGGATCCCGAAAAGAACAGCCTTCCCAACTAGCGCAATGACACTTTCACTCGATTTCTTCTTTCTGAAAAATATCATGCTCAATTCATATAAAGCTAAAAAGAATAGACCTGCGTGAACAAATCGAAGAATCAGTCTTGGAAATTGCCAACCAGCAATTAAAAATCCAATACCGATGAAGACTAAGATTAGACCTTCTCCAACTAATTTTCGACCTGTTAATCCTAAATCACTTATTTTTTTCATGAGATGATTATAGCATACTTCTAGACTTGTTTTTACAGAAAAATCCTAGATACACTAGGATTTTTGAATCGCAAGACTGTCGTTCTCTTTTTAAAATTCCTACCAAAACCAGACTGTGCCTCGCTCTCCCATTTCAAGGCTCGGGTTAAAACAGTCTATTCCCAGACTGTTTTAATCAACCGACTTCAAGGCCTCCAGCATATCCACCTTTCTCAGATGGTGATTGACGTACCAACCAAGAGCAGCCAAAATTCCACTAATGGCTAAGATAGGAATGAGATAGACTTCTAGTCCGACAGATGGATTGAATCGGATACTGTCCGAACCAATCATGGCAAGAAGGAGCTTGTGGAGATAAATACCGCCAACCAGTCCAACCAACATACCAATCAGCGAAAGGGCAATGGTTTCACGATAGATGTACATGGTCACCTCTTTATTGTGGAAGCCCAGTACCTTGATGGTGGATACTTCACGAATCCGTTCGGACATATTGATAATTGTAAGGTTGTAAAGTATAACCAAGCCAAGCAAGATGGATAGGATGACTAGAATGGTCATGATGGTCTGAAGCGAGCCCGCAATCGTGGTAAGCATGTCTATAAGAGAAGTATTTTGAACCAAACTTCTGACTGCTGGCATCGCTAGGAGTTGATTTGCAAGAGTCTGAATATGCCCCAACTGACTGTCTCTCAACTGAACCAAATAGGCATTGGCAGTCTTCTGCTTGCTGGTCACTTGTTCGTAGTAGCCTCTGGTCATATAGATAAAATGCCCTGCGTACATATCAGCTACAGCCTCTACCCTGACTGAAACTTCCTTATCTTCCAAGGTCAGTGATAACTTATCACCAACAGAGACCCCGTAGATTTGCGCCAATTTTTCTGTGAGGACAATCCCCCTGTCACTCAGCTGGATAGCTTTACCAGAAGAATTTTCAAGACTGACTAGATTTCCCAAGTCCTGACGGTCTGAAATATACAGTCCAATGGAAATATTTTTTCTCTGGCCACTAGTTTTCACTGTTTGACTGAGCTGTTCAAAAGCCACTGGCAAGGATTGGCGAACCTGATCTGACTGAAGAAAATGTGTTAACTTATCCAACTCTTCCTCAGTAGCTCTGCTATTTTCCACCACCAACATATCATAATGGATCAGCTCCCCAAACTGTCGTTGGACAACTCCTGAAATAGAGGAACGGATACCCAGTCCTCCAAAAAGAAGGGCGACGGTCCCTGCTACTCCAAAGATGGTCATAAGCATACGAAGCTTGTAGCGGAAGATATTGCGGGCTGTCACCTTATGGGTAAAACTTAGACGCGACCAGATAGCTGGCCATTTTTCTAGCCAAATACTGGAGCCTGTAACCGGTGGCTTAGGTAAAAGTAGCTGAGCAGGTTTTTCTGTCAGCTCCCGACGAGCCACCAAGTAAGCTGGCAGGACCGAGGAAGCCAAAGACAGGAGCAAAGCTAAACCTGTCCAAAGGGGATAAAAATGAAGTTTAGCTGGCCCAATCACGGTTGTCTGCGTAATAATATTAGAAATAAGTGGAGACAAGAGGAGATTGCCTGCTATTATACCGACTATTGTTCCTACCAGACCTGCCGCCAAACCATAGAGAATGAACTTAGCCATAATCTGTCTATTCGTATAGCCAAGGGCCTTGAGGAGACCTGACTGTGTTCGCTCTTCATCGACAAAACGGGCCATGGTGGTAAAAGTCACTAGAGCTGCGACAAGGTAGAGAACAACTGGGAAGACATTGCCCACTGCTGCAATAGACCTAGTCGCATTGCTATAGGTAGTATAGCCATCTCCACCTGGTAGGCTTGATCGAGTATAGACCTGATAGGGCGCTTTTTCCAGCTTACTTAAGTCGGATTTAGCCTGAGCAATCTCGGTTTGAGCTTGGCTAATTTCTTGATCGGCCGTGGCTTTCTTCTCAGAAAATTGGGATTGAGCTCGACTTAACTCTTTATCAGCCTCCTCCAAACGGAGTTCTTCCTGACGGAGCAGTTGATTTGAAGACTCTAACTGACTCAGTCCCCATTCATAGTCTTCTACTCCTTTATTGTAGGCTGCAATGCCTTGTTCATACTGACTCAAACCTGCTTGATAACGGGCCAAACCTGCCTGATATTCTTGATTCCAAGTTTGGTACTGGGCTAGATTGCTATTGTATTCATTTTGTTTGGTTTGATAGTAATCATAACCTTGTAAATAGGCTTGGTTGGCCTGCTCATGTGCAGATTCCATTTGGTCTAATCGGCTTTTCTCAACATCCAAACCTTCCTGTCTAGCCAATAAGTCAGGATAGTCTGAGAGGGTTTGACCTTCTTGCAAGTGATTGGCAATTTCAAGGTCTAACTCTTTCTGAGCTTGAAACCAACTAGCTCGCCCTGTGGAAATCTGAGATGCGGTCTGACTCAGTTGGGCATTTTGGGAATCCAGTTGCTGTTTGGCACTTTCCAAGCGTTGAGCAGTTTCAAGTAGTCCCTCGTGACTTACATCCAAAAAAGATTTGCTTTGGTCTAGTTTATCCTTCTGGCTGTCCAACTCTTTTTTACTTTCATCCAATTGAAACTTGGTTTGTAATAATTGAGCAAGGACGGTTCGCAATTCCATTTCCGACTGAACTAGTTTGGCCCTACCACGCGCAAACTCTCTACGACCACTTGCGAGCTGGTCTTTCCCAGATGCCAATTCTCCTGCTGCTTGATCCAGCTGGGATTGAGCCTGAGCAATTTCCTCTTCCCCTTTTGAAATATCTGTCTGTCCATCTGACTGAATAGTTGCCAATCGTTGTTCATCATTGTTAGCCAATAACTTTTCTAAGTCTTCTTGGTGCTGGTCCAACCTATCTTGATAGGCCTGACTGTAATATGGTAAATCAACCAAATCATCATAGCGAATACGGGCAATAGTGTAAACTTCTGATTTGAAGGTATCCTGACTAACAAGGCCATAGCCACCTAACTGCCCATCACCACTTGCAGCCATGCCCATGGTTTCATTGTCCCAAATTTCTGCTGATGCGACAAAGCCCACAACTTTAAAGGTGATTTGGGTCAGGATGGTGCCATCCTTGTCAGGCTCGGTTACTTGAAATGTATCGTCCAATTTGTAACGATTTTTTAAAGAAGCTGATAGGGCTATTTGCCCCTTTTGGCTGGGCATTTCCCCTGCTACTAGCTTATAGGTCGATAGGGTCTTGGGTGCTGAAAACAACCGAATTGCAGTCTGGCCTTCATTAGTAATCACATCTTTAAAGTAGCCCGCTTCAAGAGTAGCACCTTCTATCGTTTCTAATTCGTCAAGGTCAGCTTGACTAAGTCCCAGACTTGAAATTACCGCCAAATCCATCGTTCGATGACTGGCTATATAGGCTTGGGCCGTCTTTTCCATATTGGGAGCTGTTACTTTCAGACCTGTCAAAGCTAGAGCTCCTAGCATCATCAGGCTAAATATGGACAAAAAACGCCCCTTGGAAGAAAGCAGAGATTGCCTCATATCCTTCCAGTAGATTTTCTTTTTCATAGTTTCACCCACTAATATTCTAGACTAGCAATATCCTGCGGTTCTGCGTTCAGCTCGACCGAATGCACACGGGCATCCCGCATTCGAATGACCCTGTCTGCAATAGGGGCTAGGGAACTATTGTGGGTAACGATGATCACCGTCGCCCCTTGTGTGCGGGACATATCTTGTAGGATTTGCAAGACCTGCTTACCTGTATGGTAGTCCAGAGCGCCAGTTGGTTCATCGCAAAGCAAAATTTTAGGCTTTTTGGCAACGGCACGGGCAATGGCCACACGTTGTTGTTCACCGCCTGAAAGCTGAGCAGGGAAATTATTGATTCGGTGAACGAGTCCGACCTGTTCCAAGACTTCCTCAGCATCCAAGGCATCCTTGACGATTTCTGCAGCTAATTCCACATTTTCCTTGGCGGTCAGATTGGCAACCAGATTGTAAAACTGAAAGACAAAACCCACATCGTCTCTACGATAATTGGTCAGTTCATGACTTGACAGCTTGGCAATGTCCACACCGTCAACCCAGACCTCCCCCTCATCGTTGCTGTCCATGCCTCCCAAGATATTGAGCAGAGTGGATTTGCCCGCACCAGATGAGCCAAGAATGATGACCAGCTCCCCCTGTTCAATCTCAAAGGACACGCTGTCATTGGCCACAATGGTCGCATCCCCCATCTGATAATATTTCGAAGAATTCTTTACTTGGATATAGGACATGGTACACCTCGCTTTTCTTAGTAATATTATAACATAAAGAGGCTGGGACAAAAGTCCTGGCCTCCTTAGTTTTTTTCAATAGTTAAACTTGACGCAGTGGTTGAGTGGGCTCTAATTAGCTGATTTTATCAGCTTTTACAGCCCTACTCAACTGTGCGGGGGTGGGACGATAAAATCGAACCCTGCGGGTTACCGATTTTTGTCCCACTCCCTTAACATCTATTATACTTGGGCAATGGCAGAGCCACCATAGAGTTTGAGTTCTTCTCTGATCGTTTGGTAGTAATAGCGATCGAAGGCCTGCCAAACCTGCCTGCTAGTCTCACTCAACCGCAGGTCGCCCAGTCCAACTAGAAAACTGGTCGAACGATAAAATTTCTCAATCGCAATCAGTTCTGTATTGGTAACCATTTTAGCCTCCGACAATATGCGTGTCGTCTCTGTCAAATTATGTTGGAACCGTTGCTCATCAGCTGTTCCTACTTTATCTGCTTGGAAGGCCCGATTCAAGTCTTGAATGAGAGCCAAAACGTCTTGAATAATCTGTGTCTTTTCCATAAAAGACCCTCCTTGTTTTTGATAAATTTAGTATATCAAATTTAATAAAGATATTCAAGTTCTTTATTTTTTCATAATATTAATTCCCCCAGGATCAAATCCATCAGAACTTCTCGTAACGGTTCGTTTAAGGGGAATGATTACTATTGCGATTGCGAGAAGTAGACAAATCATTGTAACTATCCGTTTCATACATACCTCCTTTTTGATATAACTAATTTTTCACTATATTTCCTTACCCATTGTTACTAAAAAATTCTTCAATGACAAATATAACTTTGTATTTCCTTGTAACTTGTATAAAACTAGTGCCTGCTCATACAGATCTAAAACTTCATCTTCTCTCAATAAGCCTTTGCTGATATTCCCCAACAAACATAGTAAATCTGGCAATAAAAAACTACTATTATAAGCATTCAATTGGTTAATCAGTTCTGTCACTTCATCTAAAGCTAAGTTCGTCTGTTTTCGTTTTAGAAGAAATCTAGCATAATTGTAACCAATCTTTATATAGGCTTGAAAGTCAGCATTGATTGATAAATCAAGCTTATTCACCTCTGATTTTACATTGCTGACCAACTCCATATATTTGGCATCTTCACCAACTTCACCTAGAAAACTGGCGTAGCTGTTCAAAAAATCTAAATAAAAATAGTAATGAGGAGCGATAATGGCACTTAGTCTATCAAACTCTTTTGTCGCAAAATCCCTTTCATTGTATAAGTAAAATTGAACCAAGATAAAAATATAATCTAAATAAGCCTTATCTTCCTCATTCAATAAGTGCCTGCTTTCCACCTCTTTCACATACAATTGCTCTACAATTTCATAATTTCTGAGAAGCAATTGTTGGGAGAAAATAGTTCGTATTTTTCCTATACTATGCCTACTTTCTTGAACAAATTCCTCAAAAAAATAATTCATGGTCACACCCAGCCTATTAGACAGTAGAAAAAGGATTTCCGATGAGGGAGAAAGGTTGGTATTTTCAATTCTACTAATCAAACTCTGCTCACAAATATCCTTAGCTAAGGCACTCTGAGTCAGTCCAAGTTCTTTTCTTCGTTGCTTAAAACGACTACCACTTATACTATTCATAACATACTCCAAATTTATTTAAGAATATTATACTCTATTTTAAAATGAATATCATCATTTTTATATTAAAATTTTCATTTTTTATATTGACTATGTCTGAAAAATTAATATAATAGTATGTAGAGAAGAGGCTTTCCATAAATAAATGTAGAATATAACATGAAAAATTGTTTTGCGTTCAGCCTTGCTACTATCTATCATTAGCCCAATAGTAACAACTACAACTCTATCTGTAAATGCTGAAACCTCGCTAAGAGTGGCAGCAATCCCTCGTTCCTATTACATTAACAGAAAATTTTTTGTAGTTCGTAATCTAACTCAAACCAGACACCATGCAGAATTTCGAGACAGTGTAAGATATTCTGGTTATTTACGCTTAACCGATTATCAAAAAACTAGTGACGGTTATTACTTAGCCTACTATTCAGGAACTATCTCTAGATAAAAATTAATACCTGCCCCTACAATCTCTTCTCTTTTGGAGGTATCTATGTTTCAAATTGAAGGAAAGCTATTTTTCCGTAGCAAGAAAAACTTGGTCGCTATCTTGGTCATGCTGATGACGATTCTAGCTAGTTCCCTTCTAGCAGGCTACCAAAATCGCCAAGCCAAATTAAATGTCATCCAGAACTATGAACAATACATTCAAAAATTTGAAAATATCATACAAGATTTAGAAACACAGTATCAGAATCAAGCCCTCAGCGAAGAGGATTACCAGGCTGAAAAAACATTCTTTACAGACTATATTGCCAACCACCAAAAGGAGATTGAGGCGGTCAAACAGGAGGACTGGACCTATTTTTATAAGAAAAATATCCAGCACTATCAGAAGGATGGACAGTATATCAGCCTTTCCTACCGAAGCTATGAATTTACCCCACAAACCATCGAAAATACCTTCTTGATTTCCAAATATCTGTTAGAAAAGGAGATACCCTCTGCCTTTCCAACTGAGCTTTACCTGACAGCCTTTGAGAATCCCAAAACACCAACAGACAGAGAAATTGTCAAGAGCCGGGGCCAGCAGGCCTTAAAGGGAACCAGTCATGAAATCTGGCAAGGGCAAAAACAGCTGGGTCTGGTCATCACCCTTCCTCTCTTTCTCTTAACTTTCACCAACTTTTTCATCAAAGACCAGCAGGGAACTAGCCGGCAGATTCGCCTTTTACAGACCCTAGGGCTGACTAGAATCCGAATTACAACCAATAAATACCTAGCCTTCCTAACACTCTATACTGCCCTCTTTCTAACCCTCTATCTGAGCCATTTGCTCATCGCTTTTTTACTAAATGGAAATAGTAGCTGGATCTATCCCGTCACCACCTATATCAGTAAGGGAATTGATTTCAGCCTGATCCAAACAGCTATCAAACCTATTTACCAAGTCATCTTACTGGCCTGTGGCATGCACTATCTCTACCTTCTATTTTTGCTGGGAGTAGCACAGACCTTGGCTAGAGTCTTAAAAAATGGCCTGGCTGGACTAGTTGTCACACTAGGACTTGTCATCTCTGCCAACTTCTATCCCCATATCTTCAATCCATTTAGCCTATGGAAGGCAGGCAATCTGGCGGACGGAAGTGCTATCATCTACCATCAATTAACAGGATACAGCATTCCCAAAGTCTTTACAGTCCTGCTCATCAGTAACCTGCTCATCTATTGCCTGCAATTCTATCTCCTGACAAGAAAAAGTGAGGTCTAACCATGCGATTATCCATTCACAATTTATGCAAATCCTACGGGAAAAAGAAGATACTTGACCAGCTAAACCTAGAACTGGTAGAGCCTGGAATCTGGGCCTTGATTGGACCAAACGGTTCTGGAAAGACAACCCTCCTAGACTGCATTGCTAACCTGCAAACCGTTGATTCGGGAGAGATTTCTATAAACGGCAAAAAGCATGATAATCCAAATGTCTACCAAACCTTTGCCTACCTGCAGGACAACCGTGTCCTCTACCCTGAATTGACTGGGCTGGAGCATTTGCGATTGGTCCAGACTATCCAAGGTTTACCAAAAGAGCGGATTGAGGAAGTCATCCAAGAAATCGGCATCCGTGATTATGTGAAGATCCCTGTCAAAAATTATTCCCTGGGAATGAAACAACATCTCCTGCTGGCAATCGGTATTATGAACAAGCCCCAGGTCATGCTCTTGGATGAACCCTTGAACGGCTTGGACCCGACCAGCTACATCCAGACCAGAAAATTGCTCCAGAAACTAGCCCAAAATGGTTCAACCATTATCGTGTCTTCCCACCAATTAAACGAGGTGGACCAGCTAACCGACCAGTTGCTCTTTCTCAAACAGGGAAAAATCATTGAGTGGAAACTGGAACAGGTTGGGCGACAATATGCCATTCAGACTAGTGACAATCAGGCAGTTTATCAGAAACTTGTGCAAGTGAAGGGACTGACTTTGGCCAATGATAGCATTCAGGTAGACACCAGTGTTCACAGTCTGCATTTCTATCTAGACCAGCTCATGACTTGTCAGGTAGAAATTTTGGATATTAGCATTCAGGAGCACCAGTCCGAAGAAATCTATAAAGAACTATTTGAATAGGGAGGCTTGACCATGAATCTACTGCTCCTTTTCATTCTACGACTGAAACGAAATGCTATTTTTCTAGCCCTCATGACTGCTGTGGCTCTTATCCCACTTGCTCTGGCCTATCGGAATGTCCTAGAGGCCGAAAACCTGCGATTTGAGGACCGAACCCGCATCATACAAGTCAAAAAAGAAGCGGAATCCTTCTTATATACTGATAATAATGAAGCTCTAGCCTTAGACCAGGAAAGCATGGATTATTATAAAAAACTCTTGGAACTGACGACCACCTACTTAGAAAAGGAACATATCCAAGGAAAAAGTCAGGAGGTCTTGGAAACGGAGTTAGAACTCTACCAGACCATGCAAAACTGGGAGGCAAAGGGGCACAATATCAATCATTTTACAAACAGCGAACTGGCAGAACGTATCACAGTCTATAAAAAAGTTCTAGAGCAAACTCTTTCCTTTCACTACCCTACTGCTCCCAAGGATGTTTATCTGACCTTGTTACAAGTTCTTCCAGCTAGTAACTATATGATTCCTCTCGTCATCTGCTGTCTCTTAGTCTGGCTCCTGCTGACCGACCTTTCCAAACATCGTGGTCTCCTCTTTATCAACGGACTATCCCCTGATCAATATGCCACTAGCCTGACCCAACTTGCTCTTCTCCTCCAAGTTGCTATCTATGCCCTCATGCTTTTCATGCTCCTTCTATTGGCACATCAGTTCCAATTTACCTTCCAAGAACATTATCCCATTCTGATTGGCACAAATCCTCAGTCTACCATAACAGTAGGGAAGCAGTTGCAGAAACTCCTACTAGAAATGGCTGGTGTGACCGTTTTCTATCTGGCTGTTATCCGATTAGCAACTGCTAAAATCCTACAGAGATATAAGCGAAAATAGGCCGAAAGCAAGCCAGTCACTAGACTTAAAACTGAACATATGTTGCAATGCCTTTCTTATGCAAACGTTAGCATAAGAAAGGCATGAAAAAGTGAAAAAATTATCCCTATCTTCATTTACTTGGAGTGCAATCTATCTGACTCTGTCTTGGTTGATTTTCTTCTTCCAAGTACCATTTTTTTAACAAGCTAATTCAAGGCCTCTTCCAATTTGACCTGGAAAACATCAGCAATCTAATCCAAGACCAGCTGATACAGGGCTGGGTACGTCGGGCAATTATCCCCCTTATTGTCATGGTCCTCATCTGCCTAGTAGAAATCATTCTCTTCTATGTCCTAACTGGCAAGCTCATCAAGGCCTTCAAACTCATGGATGGCAAGGTTAACAAGCTTCTTATTTGGAGCTACCGCCTCTTGTTCTGGGGCTCAATCGGCTTGATTGTCTTTGGTTTGGTGACTAGTCTCTCGACTGGACTGGACTTATGGAAAACTGTCCAAGTCATACAAGAACTGGATGTTCAGGCGATTGGGACGGATATTCAATCCATCGTAGCTGAAACTCCTCTGACAAAAATCGGTAATGTGCAAGCCTTGTTTGACAGCATTCAAGACTATATTCGTGATAAGAGCATCCTTTTGGCAACCAAGGAATCACTGGTGCTTCAAGTCTCAAAACTACATACACTTGTCAGTGTCCGGTCAACTGCCTATCCAATCCTGCTTGCCCTGCTCAGCTATTTCCACATAAAAGACTGGTGGACCAAGCGGACGCCAGGCAAACCAATCATCAAAATCAGCCTGACCATTGAGCGTCAGTAAGCAGAAATCCCACTTCGATTGGAGTGGGATTTTGTTATTCTGCCGAATGACCAATGTTAAAACCAACAAAACCAAGCATCGTCAGACTAGTCACGATCAAGCTGGTCACAATCAACCAACTCCATGACTGAGTAAAGACTAACAGACTAATTCCAAAGCCGATACTGATGAGTAGGAGCTGGGTAATATGAAACTGCTTGGTTAGAATTCTGCCTTGCTTGTTGTAGGCATTGTGCTGAAGAAGTCCGAGCATAAAGAGGACTAGACCACCGTAAAAATAAAAGACGGTGTATTGGGCATTCATGTCACCATTTCCCAAAAATGAGAGGGCTATGGTTATCAAGCTGAGCCCAAAGAGTATGGGGTAGTGACTATAAATGGCACGAATCCCAGTTTCTTCCCGTTCTACATCAAGCAGGTGGTCCACTTCTACAATATAGACCATGAAAAGATTTGTCAGAGTAATGAAAATCGCAATGGATTCCCAAGAAAAATTCTCTGGACTGAAATGCTCTGAAATTCCAATCAAAGACTCGCCAAAAGTAATAATCACTAAGAGCGACAAGCGCTCCATCAAGTGTGGAAAATTTACTGGATTCAAGTCAGCCGAAACAAAGCCACGGTTGGGATCGCTGAGCAATCCAGGTAGCAACCAGGTCGAGAGAATACCGACCAAGGCAATCCACATACCTATCTCATACGGGAAAAATAAGGAAAGAAAGAGCATGACAGACCGCAAACCTAGGATATAGAAAAACTGCTTCATCAAACTCCGATCCGCATCGTTTGAAGTCTGGAGATATTCTAAGACGTACTGGACCAGAAGTAGCAAGGAAATAATGGCCATGGGTAGAAAAATCCATACAAAACTAGTCTGCCAATCTCCTGCAACTGCACTTGATGCCACCAAAAGACAAATCATCTGTAAAAACATAAAAATGATATTTCTCAAGCTGTTACTTCCAAAACGGTTTGTAAAGACTGTCTGCACCATCCAGGAATTAACAAAAATAATCAGGCCAACTGAGAAGTTAAAAAGGGACTGGAGACTGACGACTCCGTGATGGGCATGGTGAATGATTGAAGTCAGCTGACTGATGGTATAAACATAGACTAAGTCATAAAATAATTCGGTCAACTCGACCTTTTTATGCTTGATAAAGGGCATAGAATCTCCTGTTAAAACTTTTTCATTTCACCAGTATAGCACAGAAAGTTAGAGGATACAAATTAGCTAGAAAAAGCCAACTGCCCTTTCGAGATGGCGATACTGTTTTCTAAGTCCTGTAAGATTTTTTCTTCCACCATATCCTGTGTTTCTGAAATATAGCGTTGAAAATGCGGAGTCAATCGGTGGTCTTCGTAGGCTTTCGCACTCACATACACTTCGTAGAAATAATAACGATTTGATTGCTGGCTGTCCTTGGCGGCATACATGGCTAAAACACCCGATTCTTCTTTTATAGAAGTTTGCATATTCCGCAGGACACTTTTTTCATAGGCTTTTTCACTCCCCGCTTCCACTTGAAGCTGGGCAAATTTTAGGAAATGGTCTTCTGCTTCCAACCAGATACCCGACGGCAGTTTTTCCTCCAAAAACAAGGCTTCTACTTCAAAGACTTCCCGCTTGGTGAGTTGGGCCCCCACCTGCTCTACATAGGCTCTAAAGTGCGGAGAATTCCGATGCATTTGGTAGGCCTCTTCATCTGCATAGACCTCAAAAACTTTGTACTCCAACGAATTTCCCTTTAAAGAACTGGCGTACATGGCAAGAGTACCTGCTTCCTCTTCATAAGAGGTCTGGAAATTCTTCACACCAACTTGAAAAAAACTATCACGATTTTTCTCATCAATTCCCAGATGAAATAAATGAACAACTGGCTTACTCATCTATTTTGCCTCCTTCAGTAATAGTTTGATATTTTCAGAGTAAATGGCCTGCTTGTCCTCTTGAGATAAGGGCAGAGAGTCAATAGCTTCTGAGATGACCTGCGTAGCCCCTGCAGGTGCAATACCCAAAGGAGCATCTGTTCCAAAGAGAACACGGTCTAAACCGAAATAATCGATGGTTAATTCTAGAGCTTTTGGATTACCTAAGATAGCGGTATCCACATAGAATTTGCGGAAGTCCTCCACCTGTTTTTCCGGCAAAATGTACTGAATCCGTCCGCTAAAGAAAGGCGCTAAGGCTCCTGCATGATGAATAATGATTTTCAGATTAGGATAATCTTGGAAGATACCAGCCTGAACCAATTGCAGCATGGCCTGACTCTGCTCGTATTCCCATGAAAAAACAATGTTGTTATCTGGTTTGCGATTATCAAATACAGGGTGCAACCAGATAGGAATATCTAATTCTTCACATTTAGCGAAGATTGGTCTAAAGCTCTGGTCTGCAATGGACAGGCCAAGGTGTCTTGAAAACAGCTGTACACCAACAATTTCAGGATTTTTAGCGACAAAGTCTTCCAAAATTTCCAGACTTCCCTCAATATTGTTCAGGACCAGCATGGCCACACCAGCAAAAAATTGATTTGGATAGGCCTGAACAGTTTCCAAGAGTTCTTGATTGGCTTCTTGGACTAAAACCAGGGCTGGATCAGCTTCCAGATAATCTTCTGGATTGACATTGACAAATGAAATAATCTGTTTGACAGCTGGATCTTGCAGAGCCTGCCTTTTTTCCATATCTTGTAGGATAGGATTCTGTAAAAAAGGCATTTTTTGAGGCAAGGCTGGATCAAGGGCCGACATTTTTTGGTAAAACTGGGGCAACAATACATGGGCAAATACATCTATTTTCATACATCTATCTCCTTCCAACTGTCCTTTTCATCGGATAAAATCGCATAGTCTTCAAAGTAGGAAAGGTCTTGTTCAATCTCACCTGATTCATATAAGGCTATTTTTTTCTCCAAGCGGTCAATGGAGCGTTGGAGGTTGGCCTGCTTTTGATAGAGAGTTGTCAACTGCTCCCGCAACAAGTTTTCCCGTTCCTTAACGGTACTATTTCCCTCCTTCAACAAGGAAGCATACTCTGTCAGCGTTTCAATACTGACACCTGAGTGACGCAAACAGATAATCATCTCCAGCCAAGCCAGGATTTCCTTTGTAAAATAGCGATGTCCATTGCTTGCTCTTGGAACATCTGGCAGTAAGCCAATTCGTTCATAATAACGCAGAGTATTACTATTGATCTGGTATCTTTGACTGACTTCCGCAATCGTGTAGCCGAGTTTGTCCATGGTCTGCACCTCCTGTATGCCATTATAACACTTGTAGTTCACTATAAGTCAATATAAAAAACAAAAAACGATGCCTGTTCAGACACCGTTATATATTCTTTTACTTGACAGCCTCCAAAGCTGCTTCATAATCTGGATGTTCGTTGACATTGTCTAGGTATTCCACGTAGAACTGGATGAATTTGAACAAATGCAATCAAATACTACCTACTTAGACATATAGTATCTGTTGCAATAGACTGTAAATTTTTGTCATGTGAAACGATACAAATTATTTTTCCTGATTCTTTTAATTCTAATAGCATCTGCATGAATTCTTTTCTAGATTGCTCATCTAAATTACTAGTTGGCTCATCAAATACAAAAACCTGCTTATTTTTTTGGACCAAGGCTCTCAGTATCAATAATCGTTGTTGCTGACCCAAAGATAAATTTTTCCCTTGAGAATTTACTTGATAATTATGGTATAATCCTAAAAATCTATTGAAAGCAACTTTATTTATATGAGAATTTGTAAATAAATCAAAGTACATATTATGCATCACTGTTCCAGCAAACAATCTATATTCGTTTGAGTAACTACTAACATATTGTGTTATATCTGTATGTTTTAAAGTCCCAAACGTTTTCTCATTTAAACATAATTCACCTGATGTAGGACTTAGAATACCTTATGATGAGTAATCATCTTAATCACCCTTTCTGATGCTAACATCGGCATAGGCATCTATTTTGAGGATACTTGCCTTATTAGCTCCTTCTTCAGGAACTTCTAGTAACTTTGCCCCACTATTCAAATTGACATCATATCCTCCATCGTAACTTCGAGGCAGAGTAATATCTACAGTACCATTCCATGTATCAACATAAACTTCTTTAAATGTAGCACCTTTTGCCAATTCAATTTTTGCTTTTAAACTACTCTTTCCACTTGCGACGGTAACTAACTTAAAACCCTTTTTACCCAATGGTATATAAGCATCATTTGTACCTATATCTGCCTTCTCAAGTGTTGACATTGCTGTTTCAGAAATTTTCCCTGTCAAACTAATCATCGTCACTTCATTGTCAGTCTCCAAAATTTCAAGTTCAAAAGGTTGTTCGCTACCATAGATTTCAATAGTATTAATTTCTTTGCTCGTTACAGTCCAAGACTTAGCAATTTCTACATCTGTTTTGTCACTCTCTAAACTTAGGTAAATCGCAACTCCTAAAAAAGTAATGATTAAAATGAAAAATGGAATTATTTTTTTCATTACAAGTGCCCTCCTTAAACTATTTAAACTCCCTACTAGAAAAAAGTAAGTACGAACTCAATAAATAGACAACACTAAATATCAATGCAATAAGACTAGACGGAGTAAAAAATTCTGTTTGATTAGTGATTAACTTTACCTGATTAAATAGAAAGAAATGAGAAAAGACATCATTTGCCAAAAGACTTGTTGTAACATACGAAACTAAATTATCAAACATCAAGACAATCATGGTATAAATAAGGTAGGCTTGATAAATCTTATCTACATACTGAAAAATGAACAGACATAGTAGCGAAAAACAGAGATGAAATGGCAACTGTTTAATGAGCAGGTCAAATGATTCACCCACATCTACTTGTCCATTCAAAAAATTTCTACATACAATTACTGTAACAAACAGTAAAAGCGTATATGCAAAACACAGAGACAAGGTTTCAAACAATTTATAAAGGTAGACTGAAAATCGAGAGGAACTTTTTATGATTGCATGGTTAATGGTGCGATTGGTGAACTCTTCTCCCCAGACTAGATTACAGGCACTTGAGAAGAATAGAGGTATAAATCCTGCCACTGATGATAAAATCATCGTAACACCTCCTTGTCCATCAGTCTCTCTCATTAAATAAGCAAAGAGTACTCCTAAAAGAATCACCAGAGAGACTGGAAAAAATAAACTTCTTTCTTTCCAGACCCTATAAAAATCTGCTTTTACCTTATAGAACATGAGAATCCTCCTCTCTTGTAATCAAAGATAGATAATAGGATTCAAAACTCGGTTGAAATTTAATGATTTCCTCGATTTGAATCTCATTTTTCCGTAAACAATCAATAATCCAGCTAGTTGATTTCCCAATTTCTGAAAGCTCTATTCCTTCGTCGGTCACTATCGCCTCAATTCCCTCGGAAAGTAACACTTCAAGTGCTTCAGGCTCCTTATCCACTCTAACAATACGCTTAGTTTGAAGTAAGTTTTGCAAGGCATCTTTTTGTATTATTTGCAACACTTTTCCTTTGCTCATGATGATATACTTGTCAACGACTAAGTCTAATTCAGACAAGATATGGCTTGAAACTAGAATGGTCATACGATATTCATTTTTCAAAAGCAGAAGAATCTCACGAATTTCCTTAATACCCACAGGGTCCAGACCGTTTATTGGCTCATCTAATATGAGTAGTTTGGGCCAATCACAGATCGCCAAGGCTATTGCCAAACGTTGCTTCATTCCAAGAGAAAAATCTTTCACTTTTTTCTTAGAATCTACACCCTCAAGTCCAACCATACGTAATAAATTTTTGACTTTGTCTTTATCCGCTCCGATTCCTAAACCAATCATTTGAACACGAAGATTGTCGCCTGCAGATAAATGGGGATACAGAGCAGGTGACTCTACTATACAGGAAACACCTTGACTCTCTAAACCACTTATTTCTCCAGAATTACTCGAAATCAATCCTGCAAGAATTCGGATTAAGGTAGTCTTGCCAGCACCATTTTCTCCCACTAGACCACAAATTTCTCCATAGTTAATATCAAAACTAATATTATCTAAAACTTTTTGCTTTCCGTAAGTTTTGGATACTGCTGTAACATTTAATAATGTATTTGCCATAGCAACCTCCTAAAAAGAAAAGTCGATAGAAAAGTGACAAACTATCGACCAGTCAAGTTATTAAATTATTTGGTGAACGGAACCATGTAAACTAATCCCAGCAAAGGAAACCGATTCCATACCAATAGTATAGACAAATTTGACCAGCTGTTATTTTTGTTTTTTCTCTCATTTTCAATTTTCTCATGGCAGGATTTTGTAATCCCTTTCATTTATAGTTTATCATAACTCTTTTATCTTGTCAATTTTAAAAATAAAGAATTCGTATTTTTTAAAATTATATTCAAATATGTATCTCTGGTGGTATAATTAAAAGAATTTTGCAAATTAAAAACGCAGAAATCATGTGAGCAAATTGGCTAATTCTCTGCGTTTAAATATATACTTATCTACTATCAACTCTTGCCAATCTTCATCATTAGAGTTCCTATATTTTGTCTTCTTCTATATATCGCTCCAGATTCAATTCCATTTGACGGTTAGCATCCAATTTATATAAAAAATATGCCTGACGAAAATGTTGTTTCGCACTCTCTGTATTTCCAAGTTCTTCATGGACATTACCTAGTAAACAAAATAAATCGGGTAAGGAATAATAGCTTCTGTGTGACCTACAAAATTCGATGGCCTTTGTGATGCTAGCTATAGCTTGGATGTAATCCTTCTTTAGCCACAGGTAACGTGAAATGTTATATTGAAGTTTAATTTTTAATTCCAATTCTTCAATCATGCTAGGTTGAAAATTATCCGTTTTTTCTGTCAGTCTTTCAAATTGTACATCAAATAATTCTTCATCATTAACATCAAAATAAAAATTTAGGAGTGTATTTGATACTTGTAAAAAAAATAAATTAGAACTCTCCAATTGTTCAAGTAGATATTCCATTTTGGATATAGCTTCCTTCTTTTTATCATAAAAATAAAAATCGACTAATCCACCTACCCACTCTAAGTATAATTGATTTGCTACCGATAAACGATGTTTATTATTAGACTCCAATTCATAAACATATCTTAGTCCTTGGTAGTCTCTATGGACTAAGAAATTTCGTACAACAGTTTTGAATTCTACTAACTCCTCTTCCTGCTCAGAAACAGTGTCTTCAAAAAAGTAATTCATCGAAACATTTAGTTTTTTTGATAATTCAAAAAGCAATTCAGAACCAGGAGTATAAGCGCCACTCTCAATTCTACTAATTTGACCTTGTTTACATACACCTTCTGCCAATTCTTTCTGAGATAATTTCATCTCTTTTCTTTTTTGTTTTAACCTAGAGCCTAGTTGTATTCTCATTGTTGTTACCTCACTCGTATTATACAACTATTCTAGCACTTATGAATTTTAAAGACAATAAAAATATCCATTTGCATATTATTTATAAAATCTATATTAGAATATGTATGTTATCTCTTCGTTTCATACTAAATCATGAACATCCCCTCTTTTCACACTGTATCTTCACAATAAATTTCTAGCAGGATAAATTAAACGTTAAAAAAACGATACCTTTTCAGGCACCGTTCTATCTTTATTTAACAGCCTCTAAAGCCGCATCATAGTCGGGATGTTCGTTGACATTGTCCAAGTATTCTACGTAAGTGATTTCATTGTCGGCATTAAGGACAAAGACCGCACGCGCCAGCAAATTCCACTCTCGCATGAGCACACCGTAGGATTTACCAAAGGCATGGTCATAGTAATCAGACAGGGTGATGGCATCCTCCAAACCTGCAGCTCCGCACCAGCGTTTTTGGGCAAAAGGCAGGTCTGCTGAAATGGTCACGACAACCGTATTGTCACGGTCAGCCAGTTCCTGATTGAAGCGACGGGTCTGGGTATCGCAAATCCCTGTGTCAATAGAAGGCACCACACTGATGACCTTAGTCTGCTTGCCAAAGTCCTTCAAGCTTTTCAGGCTCAAGTCATTGGCCATGAGGACAAAATCAGGGGCGGTATCTCCCACCTGCAATCGTGGACCTACCAAAGTCACCGGTTTTCCAATAAAGGTTGTCATAAACATCTCCCTTGCACTTAATATATCTATTGTAAGCGTTTATAAGCAAAAATACCAGTTTTTTGACTGGTATTTATATTTTCAGGCTCTTTTCATCTTCCAAGCGTCTTCATACCAACCAATCAAACATGTGGTCATTCGTCGCGAAGGAGGCTCCGTTCTGACAATGCTAAGAGGAGGCACTTTCTCTATTAAACACAACAAGTCGCTTATTCAGACTAGGTAATTGATTGAAAAAATTTATCCCTCTTTGGCCAATCACAATGTAAACGCTTAATAACAAAGTATATTGGGCGGTTCTTTGTACATTCAATTTGTATACTCAAAAAGCTCTATTACCTCTGCGATGGGAGTACCTATAACAGAAATTATAGAGCCAGAAATATAGGGATAAAATTACGCATTTAAAAAATTAAATTCACTCTTTATTTAAAAGTCTATTATTTTTTAAGATATACCATAACGACAAAAGCGAAATTAGGATTAAACAAACTCTCCCTAGGTAATAGGTAGACTTGACCAAAATATTACTAAGAACCTCTAGAGATAGGAAGGTATATAATACTACTCCAGAAATTACAATTAAGTATTTCAAACTGTGCTCACTAATTACATACTCAACGTTTCTAAAATTTATTTTTAAACTTGAATTGATTTTTTTTATACCATAACTCAATAGAAACATACCTGCAACAATGATACTAACTGATAATATTATATGATTTATAATTGGTTCAGAATAGAATGGATTAATTTCCTTTAATAGATTCTCAAGCATTTTTATTTACCTCCTTAATTTGAATTATTTGATCACAGCTTTTAATCACCTCATCATCATGGGATATTAGCATAACAATACTTCTTTTCTTCAAAAACTTTATGGAATTTAGAAACCAATCCTTTCTAATACTATCTAAATTTGAAGTAGGTTTATCATAGACCAGAACATCTTTTCCAGATATAAAACTAGCAAACTCAATAAACACAAACCAAACAGTTTTTTTAATCCCTTGTGCTTACTCATCTTGTGAAAACCCTTTCTGATT
The DNA here is from genome assembly GCF_046032535.1 of Streptococcus suis. Classification (GTDB taxonomy): domain Bacteria; phylum Bacillota; class Bacilli; order Lactobacillales; family Streptococcaceae; genus Streptococcus; species Streptococcus suis_AK. The sequence continues at coordinate 31,980 of NZ_JARQPL010000009.1, forward strand.
CTTGTCTTCATTCTAGCACACATTTATTTTTCAAGTCAATTACTTTTATGCCGTTTCTTACTTTTTTTTATTCCATTCAGTTATTTTTAGATTGGCTAAATTTGCCATTTTTAACTAAATACTATATAATGGATTCAGAAAAATAAAAGGAAATATTGTCTTTATGAGTATACTCGCTGAAAAATTCAGATTAAAAAGAAAAGAGCTAGGACTATCCCAGCAAACTCTTGCTGAAGGAATTTGTGAACAAAGTCAGATTAGTAAAATTGAAAGGGGCATTTCATCCCTTCCGCAGACCTTTTGTTCAAACTCTCTCAACGACTTAAAGTCCCACTAGATTACTTTTTCAATGAACAAATTGAAGTTAAATCTAACCTGTCCAACTTCAAACACCTATCTTCTCGTCTACTAGACGATAGAAATTATGACGATTTAGAATATCTTTATAAAATAGAGGTTGACCGAAGCACTTTTCTAACACTAGAAGATCGAACTTACCTTGAATGGATTAAAGCTATCATTGACTTCTATCAATATAACCTTCAGTTTGAGGCTATCTCCTACTTGGAAAATATATTATCAAAAGTATCCTCAACTACTTTAATTTACTTAAAGGTATTGAACACACTATCTAATTTCTACTCCCTTGTTGGCCGTGAACAAGAATACGAAGCAAACTACTCTCATTTAATGGAGTTGTATCAGACAAAAAATCTAGATCATCAAGAGTTTTTATTTGGTTACATCAGAGTCCGCCACAACTACGCTCACTATTTAGTATCAAAGGAAAAATATAACGAAGCCATCCAAGAAGCTCTTGAAACAATTGAACTCTGTAAAGAAAGGCAAACAAGCTATCAACTGGCTCCCCTTCTTATTCTCGTCGGAAATGCTGGTGCACAATTTCTAGACAAGGAACAGGTTAAAAATTATTACATAGAAGCGAAAGAACTATGCAAGATTTATAACAATCCTTTAATGCTGATGAAGATAGAAAATTATTTGAAGGAATTGGATAATACTTGATTTGTACTCAAAAATTTAAACTGCCAGACCAAAGAAAAAGTCCATAGAATTAGGTTTCTAAGGACTTTTCTTTGTTTTTAGTATTATAATATAAGGAAATATCCTGTGAGGATTGTCCCATGTTACACAAATAACTAACAGACTATCCATTTTTTGTCAGATATTTCTCTTAAATCTTTTTTCTACATTTTTACCCTTTTCAATCGCAGAGCGTTCAAGACGACTGACACTGAACTGAGGGCCATGGCTGCACCTGCAAACATAGGATTGAGCAGAGGTCCACCAAATACATGTAAAAGTCCCATGGCAATTGGAATGCCAATCACATTGTAGGCAAAGGCCCAGAAGAGATTTTGTTTGATGGTCCGCATGGTTGCCTGGCTGAGTTTAACAGCCTTGACCACATCCAAAATGTCACTATGCATGAGAACAATATCGGCAGACTCAATGGCAATATCAGTCCCAGAACCAATGGCCAGACCCACATGGGCTTGAGCGAGGGCTGGGGCATCGTTGATACCATCACCTACCATGGCGACTGTCTTGCCTTGTTCTTGCAAGAGCTTAACTTGGTTGGCCTTGTCATCTGGCAGGACCTGACTGACCACCTGCTCAATGCCGACTTCCTTGGCAATGGCTTGGGCAGTTTTTTCATTGTCCCCTGTCAGCATGACCACTTCTAATCCCATAGCTTGCAGAGCCTGGACAGCCTGACGGCTGGTCTCTTTTACTTTATCAGCAATGGCAATGACTGCTAGTAATTCTTGCTGGGTTGCTAGGAAAACAGGCGTCTTAGCTTGATGGGCAAATGTTTCCGCAACTGCACATCCTTTGGAAACATCAATTCCCTGTTCCCGTATCAACCGTTCATTTCCCAGATAGATGGTCTGCTCGGCTATTGTCACCGAAAGACCACGGCCTGAAAGCGCCTGAAAATCGGTGGCAGGCAAAAGATCAATCTTTTCAGTCTGAGCAGCTTGCAGGAGGGCCTGAGCCAGAGGATGCTCGGAAAATTGCTCGCTACTTGCGGCCAGCTGGAGAACCTGCTCACGATTTTTCGTAGACACCAGATGAATGTCTGTCACCTGAGGTTTGCCCTCTGTAATGGTCCCAGTCTTGTCAAAGACAATGGTGTTCACACCTTGTAGGGTTTCAATAGCTTGACCAGACTTGAACAAAAGACCATTTTCTGCTCCTTTTCCAGTTCCTACCATGATAGCCGTAGGGGTTGCTAGACCCAGAGCACAAGGGCAGGCGATGACCAAGACGGCAATGATAATACTAAGTGAAAAAATCCAGGATTCTTGCCCCGAGAAGTACCAGGCCAGACCCGACAAGAATGCCAAGCCCATGACAACTGGCACAAAGACGGCAGATACTTGGTCAGCCAATTTGGCAATGGGAGCCTTAGACCCTTGAGCCTCTTCTACCAAGCGAATAATCTGAGCCAGAGTCGTATCACGACCAACCTTGGTAGCCTGCATGGTAATGGCACCTTGCTGGTTAAGGGTACCGCCAAAAACAGTATCGCCTAGAGCCTTCTTCACTGGCAGGCTCTCACCCGTCAACATAGATTCATCGACACGTGTCTGGCCTTCTAGAACTTGACCGTCAACAGGAATCTGCTGACCTGGACGAACAAGGACCTGGTCACCGACTACCACTTCTTCAATCGCCACTTGTATTTCCTGCCCATTTCGTAGGACCTGGGCTGTCTTGGGAGCCAAATCCATCAACTTCTTAATGGCCTCAGAAGTTTGACCTTTGGACCTAGCTTCAAAATATTTTCCAAGGGTAATCAGTGTCAAGATAACGGCGGCTGATTCAAAATACAGTTCTGGATGGTGACCGTGCGTGGCTACTTCTTTCCCCATTAGAAGAAAGACAATCATCAAAAGACCTTGAACCAAGGCTGCTCCAGTCCCAACAGCAATCAAGGAATCCATATTTGGATGGCCTTGCAAGAGAGTTTTAAAGCCTTTTTGGAAAAAACTGCGTCCGATATAGAGGATAGGGATGAGCAAGATGACTTGGCTGATCGCATAGACTAGTGGTTGGTGGAGCAAAGCTGGTAATGGAAGCCCACCCCAAGGCAACATAGGACCCATAGCAATATAGAGCAGTGGAAGAGTAAAGACTGCTGACCAGACAAATCGTTTCCATAGCCTGTCTTCCTTGCTCGGTCCCTTGTCCGCAGCCTCTTCTACTTCTTCTGGTCGAATTAGCTGATAACCTGCTTGCTCAACTGCTCTTTCAAGACTAGCTGGATTCTGCCTATCACGGCTATAACGGATGGTCGCCTTTTCTGTTGCCAGATTGACAGCGACCTCTTCTACACCCTCTAGTTTTCCCAGAGCTTTTTCAACCGTCATGGCACAGGAAGCACAGGTCATGCCTGAAATGTCATAAGACTCGTTCACCAAGTTATCAACTAACTGGTATCCCGCCTTTTCAACTGCCTGACGAATATCCTCTAGTCCCAAAAGCTTTTCATCATAGCTAACACTCAATTTTTCAGTCGCTAGGTTGACACTAGCTTCTTCCATTCCTGCTAATTTGCCAACCGCTTTCTCAACTGTCATAGCACAGGAAGCACAGGTCATACCTTGAATGGGATAGCTTGCTTGTTTCATAGGTTACTCCTTTTCTGACTACATCTGTAAACAAATTATACAATATACGACTACATTTGTAAACAAAATTGTTTCAAAAAAGTAGATTGAAATCAATCCAACCTACTTTTACATATTCATTTATTCTTTACTAGATTTTTTTCGATGAAGAAAAATTGCTGTTAAAATTCCTGCAACACCTAGCGCCACCAACAAGAGGCTGACTTGCTCACCTGTACTAGGAAGACTTGATTTACCTTTTTTATTGGTAGGTGTTACTTTCTTATCTGAAGACACTACTGTTCCGCTTGAGGAGGAAGTATCCGCAGCTCCTCCTGTATCAGAAGCACTTGTAGACTGACTTGTACTGGTTGAAGTTTCGGTACCACTTGATGATGGCTCAGTGCTGGTCGATGGTTCGGTACTAGTGGATGGTTCAGTACTACTTGATGAGTCGGTGCTGCTGGATGACGGAGTTGTTGCTGCTTCAATTTTTGCCATTATTTCAGCTTCAACAGCTTTTAGTTGGGCAAAAATCTCTGCTGAACGAGCCAAGGTTTCCTCGGTTACAGTTGGAGCCAGAGCTACGGCTGCATCTTCTGAAAGTCCAGCATATTGAGCATCAAGAGCTGCCTGCGCAGCAATCCATTCACTTTCAAGAGCAATCCATTTTTCTTGAATTGATGTACCAAATAACTCTGGGTGTGAGATGGCCATCTTATCAATATTTTGTACCGTCCAGTACCATGAATTCGTGTCATAAGAAGCTGAGCGATTTTTAAAGGCTTCATAAGTATCCGTCACAATACCATAGAATGGAACATACGGTGTATTCCTTGTCTGAGCCAAGCCCAACCACACTGTGCCACCGAAGGCTGATGGTAAGCTACTATTGATCTGATAAACATGGGCATCGATGACGTTTTCATTACCAAGAGCGTATTTATAAGTCGCATCTGCCGCTTGGTCATTCGCACCATTATCCCCTTGTTTTACCTTGCCTGCTTCATCGTCTGGACGAAATTCTGGAAGATGTTCAAAACGGTTACGTTGTAAGGCAAAGGTATCTTGTAAACTAAAGCGACGACTTGGATCTGTTGGCTGACGTAGCAAATCATACACAGCATCTTCATAGGTTACAGGCGATGCTGGATCCATCAATTTAATACCTGCATACACACGGGAACGGTCTGCTTCAGCATAAGTTGCAGGACCGTATGATTTAGCGATATGGAACTGCCCATCAACTGTCACATAATTATCCGCTTGTTTGGCTACTTCTTCAACCTTTGCAGAAGCAATCACATTTTCTGTATCGGTAAAATCAACATGACCTAGATAGTAGGTATTGGCAAAAATTGCATACTTGTCTTCAGGGAACTTGATGGCTACGTATTGGTGTCCTGACAAAATTTCCATGTACCAAACTTCATTTTTGTCAGCAATGATAACAATATTTCCTTCAGCAGAGCCTTTTTCATCGATTGTCTTTGCAATCAGCTCAACACCTTCACGCGCACTAGTGACCCTAGGAAGAACATAATCAATCAAAATTGGTTCTCCCAGCCCTCCAGCTTCAACTAGAGGATCAACTGCCAAGACTTTAGCATTTGGAATAGCTGTTACAGTAGCAGTCATGGATACGCCTTTTTCGTTAAAACCGTGCGCCCCATAATTACCATTTGAACCATCCCCACGCGCCGCATCAGGCGTAGAGGTGTACTTGAACTCATTTGCCAAGTGTGGTGCTGTAAAACCAAATGTTTCATCCACCAACATATCTCCCTCAGCATAGGTTGCTGCTGGAACCACAATATAATTTTTATTGTGCGCTCCATTATCTGGTGGATAGGGATAATCTTCCGTTCTACCATAAAGGATAGAACCATCCGTTGTCAACCCTTTCCCAATGATAAAGCCTGAACAGGCTTGAACAAGTTGAGCAGGGAATAGGCAAACCAACATTAGAAATGTGGCTATACGAACAAAAGTCTTTTTCATAGACTTCTCCTTTCATATAATAAAATACCCTTTTGCACATATATTGTAACGCAAAAGCACCTGCCTTGCAAGTGCTTTCAGATATATTTTACACATTTTTTCTAGCCAACATGGTCGCAAATCGCATTTTGAGGAAATTACCATGTTCATCACGCTTATGGAGCTGGCCAAAATCCTCATTGTACTTGACCAATTCCCAGTCACGATAGTATTCCTTCAACTCACCCGCTCCGAAGGTAAAGGAGAAATTCATAGGACAGGGTGCATCTTCCGTATCCATGGCCGCTACAATCAAGTTATAACCACCCGGCCGCGTCTGCTCTTGCATATTGCGGATAATAGCTGGCACCCGCTCCCGCTCCAAGAACATAAAGACCACAGTTGAGATAATCCAATCGTAATCCTGCTCCAGACTGGCTGAGTTGATGTCATAGGTCCCAGCTTGCAAGTCCAAATCCTCCGCTTCCTTGACCTGCAAGAGCGTCTGAATGCTCGGCACGTGCTTGTCAACCGCCGTTACCTCAAATCCCTGCTGGGCTAGATAGAGACTATTGCGACCATGACCGCAACCCAAATCCAAAACCTTACAGGGCTCGATGATTTTCAAGGCCTCCAAGACTTCTGAATGTGTCCGTGTATAGTCATATTTTTTAGTAAAATAATCCTCTGGCTGACAGAAAAATTCCAAGAAAAACTCCGTATCCTCTGTCAACAGGGTCACCCTATGCCAAGCCTGTGGCTCCACAAAAGGAATATCGTCTGTCGGACCATAGACATATTCTCCCAAAATCTCATTATCATCTGAAATGGGCTCAAATTTGAGTTGACCCTTCAAGACCTTGATTTTGGCCCAAGTCCCCACCTTGGTATTGTGCTTGGTCAAAAAATGTTGGGGAACCGTATCCTGATTCCAAATGGGCATCCGTTTGTAAGGAACTAAAACTGTCATTATTTCTCCTTCTAGTCAATAGTAGTTCTAGTCTATCACAAAGGAAATATGAATTCAAACCTATTTTTTACTTGACTTGGAGTTGACTCCAAGGTGTATAATAGTTCATATCAATTAGAAAGGATATTTACTTGCAAAGTAAAAATGTGATAAATATGAAAGCAGCTATTTATGAAAAAGCCGGTAAGATGACCGTTGCAGAAATCGAAAAACCAAGCCTTCAAGCTAAGGATGATGTCATTATCAAGGTCGTTCGGGCTTGTGTATGTGGGTCAGACCTTTGGGGCTACGGTGAGGATATTCACCATGACCACGGTGACACAAACTCTGGTCATGAAGCCATTGGTATCGTTGAAGAGGTAGGCGAAGACATTACAACACTTGTTCCTGGTGACTTCGTTATTGTTCCATTTACACATGGTTGCGGACACTGTGATGCCTGTCGTGCTGGCTTTGACGGTACCTGTGACAACCACCCAGGCTACACCAACTGGGGCAACAACTACCAGTCTCAATACATTCGTTTCCACTACGGCAACTGGGCCTTGGTCAAAGTTCCTGGTCAGCCAAGTGACTACTCAGAAGGCATGATTAAATCCCTTTTGACATTAGCTGATGTTATGCCAACAGGCTACCACGCAGCCCGCGTAGCAGATGTCAAACCAGGCGACAAGGTCGTCGTCATCGGTGACGGAGCGGTTGGCCAATGTGCCGTCATTGCTGCAAAAATGCGCGGAGCTTCTCAGATTATCATGATGAGCCGTCACGCGGATCGTCAGCAAATGGCTTTGGAATCAGGGGCTACTGCTGTAGTGGCAGAACGGGGCGAGGAAGGCATTGCCAAAGTCCGTGAAATTCTTGGTGGTGGAGCGGATGCTGCCCTCGAATGTGTTGGAACAGAAGCCTCTATTGACCAAGCCCTCGGTGTTCTTCACAATGGTGGTCGTATCGGTTTTGTCGGTGTGCCTCATTACAATAACCACGCCCTTGGCTCAACCTTTGCTCAAAATATCATTATCGGTGGTGGCTCTGCTTCTGTCACAACCTATGATAAGGAAATTTTGCTCGATGCTGTTCTCAAAGGCGACATTAACCCAGGTCGTGTATTCACTCAAACTTACAGCCTGGACAATATCGACCAAGCCTACCAAGACATGGCCAACCGCAAAACTATTAAAGCAATGGTGACGGTGGATTAATACTCTTCGAAAATCAAACTCAGCCGTTGTTGACTTGATTTGATGAACTTCAGTTCTATCTGCACCTGCGTCGCCTAGCCTGATTTTGATTTTCATTGAGTATAATACAAAAGAGAGCCCCAGATAGTCTCTGAACTGTCTGGGGGTTTTCGTATAATTTATAGAAAGATAAAAACGGAACCATCCCACTCATTAGAACTACTAATGCTCAACGGGAGTAGAAAGGTCCAGTTTCAGCATTTGCAATAACAGAAGCAAGTGTTAAGCATGAATTTTTTTATCTGCAATTGCATCCGTGAGGGTCTGTGAGAAATTCAATCCTAGTTCACGTCCTAGAGTGTCTGCCCAGCGTGGGATAGTGAGTGTTTTCTTTACTGGCTCTTGACTGCCCAAATACTTTGCAACGTCCACCATCACCATGGAGATAAAAGACTTGCTAGAATCGTAAACCATCTCAAAATCCTCATTACGGAAGGGGTTATTATCTACTAATGACAAAGTGTTTATAGAAGACGGGGTAGGAATGTCTCTTCCATTTTCGATATAATCAGCTAAGTTCATGCCTAACCAATCGCTAGCCATTGCCATAGCGTCTGCCATATCTTCGCCCTGAGTTGCTGAATGCTCAAAATCAGGGAAAGTTACAAAGTAAGGGGCGTTAGCTCCGTCTGTATCATCATAATAAAATAAAGCTGGATAAGTGACAAGCATAGTTTACCTCCAAAAGAAAACAAGCGGTAGACTGTTGTTATAACAGCCCTGCTTGCTTTTTGATACCCCTTTCGGTGTATTTGTTAATTTCACCGTGGGGAATGGTTATAGGTCGCTCGCCTGCTTTTTCAAGTTTAACGTGCGACCCCTTACCACCTTTGGTCTTTGTCCAACCATGGGCGGTAAGTAGCTTAACCATTTCTTTTTGTGTCATAGGCATAGCGCTTTTACCTCCTGACAAGATCATTATACCATACGTATTACACGTGTTCAACCATAAAAATCAGAAAATGTCTGAAATTTGTGACTGATACTCAATGAAAATCAAAAAAGACCAGGATTTCTCCCAGTCTTAGCGACTATTGATAGCCTTCATGGTCCGTTTAATATCACGGTCTTGCTCACGGCGTTTGATGGACTCTCGCTTGTCGTAGTCATGCTTCCCTTTGGCAAGCCCAATCAAGACCTTGGCAAAGCCGTCCTTGATATAGACTTTGAGGGGCACCAGGGTCATCCCTGTTCCCTTGACCTCATTGCCCAGAGATTCAATCTGCTTCTTCCGCAAGAGAAGTTTACGTGTCCGCGTTGGCTCCTGGTTCCAGATATTGCCCTCATCATAGGGAGCGATATGGACATTGACCAACCAAGCCTCGCCCTGCTTGATTTGGGCAAAGCCATCCTTAAGGTTGATCCGCCCCGCACGAATAGACTTAATCTCCGTCCCCGTCAGGACCATCCCCGCCTCCACTGTATCGACAATGGTATAGTCGTGGCGGGCTTTTTTATTCTGCGCAATCACATTGCCCTCACCCTTGGCCATGCCTATCTCCTTTTCTTCTTGTTCTTTTTAGCCACTTCTTTGTAAAATGGTTTCTTTTTCTTGTCTTTTTTACCACTTTTTGACTTGTGGTCTTTCCCAGACTTGTGACGTCCGCTATCGCGACCAGCAGCTTCTTGTTTGTGGTGCTTGCCCCGTCCTCGCCCTGACCGATCATCACGGTCACGGTTGGAGTGACTAGCCGTTCTCCGCTTGGCTTTCAAAGCTTTTTCTACGATATCCAGCTCGGACGGCACGTGGGCAAAATCGATTTCCCCTGTCATCTTGTCCGCCCGCGTTAGTTTGATACGGATTGGCTGACCGACACGGAAGACCCGACCAGATTTCTCACCCTGCAAGGTCAGAGTCCGCTCGTGGAACTGGTAGTATTCGTTAAGGTTGGTGACATGGATCAGGCCTTCAACTGTATTTGGCAACTCGACAAAGAGCCCAAACTTGACCACGCTAGACACGACACCGTCAAACTCTTGCCCAACAAATTCTTGCATGAACTCTGCCTTCTTCATGGCTTCTACTTCCCGCTCTGCCTCAATGGCACGGCGTTCTAAACTGGACGAAGACTTGGCAAGCTCAGGAATGACCTGCTCAAAATGCTCTGCTTTTTCCGCAGGATTATGACCATATTCCCGCACCATACGGTGAACCAGCAGGTCAGGATAGCGGCGGATAGGACTGGTGAAGTGGGTGTAAAACTCCGCACCCAGTCCGTAGTGGCCGTGGTTGTGCTCCGAGTAGCGTGCCTGCTGCATGGAACGGAGCAACATCATGTTGAGGACATCAGCATAAGGTTCATCTTTGACCCGCTCCATGAGGTCCTGAAGGGCGTCCTGGCTGATAGAGTTGGCCGTACCATAGACCGTCAAACCAAAGCTGGTCGCATAGTCGATGAACTTCTGCAACTTGTCTGACTTAGGCTCCTCGTGGATCCGATAGATGAAAGGCAGGTCCAACTTGGCAAAATGCTCAGCAACGCACTCATTGGCAGCCAGCATGAAGGACTCAATCATCCGCTCGGCAATACCCCGCTGACGCAGTTGAATATCGACTGGTAGACCATCCTTGTTGACGATGATTTTTGCTTCAGCTGTATCAAAGTTGAGAGCTCCACGCTTGTACCGCATGGTTTCCAGGGTTTCATGGAGTTTGACCATGAGCTCAACACTTGGCACGATCGCCTTGTATTTAGCAAGCTTTTCCTGATTGCCCACAATCATATCATTGACATCGGAATAGGTCATACGGAAGGTGGTTTTGATGACCGTCTGACCAATCCAGTGCTTAACCACCTTGCCCTTGCGGTCAATTTCCATAATAGCCGACTGGGTCAGGCGATCCACATTTGGATTAAGGGAACAGATGCCGTTCGACAGGCGTTCTGGCAACATCGGCACCACACGGTCGGTCACATAGACAGAAGTCCCACGCTTGACAGCTTCCTGGTCCAAGGCAGAACCTTCGGTCACATAGTAACTGACATCAGCGATATGGACACCCAGCTCCAGATTACCGTTCTTGAGTTGCTTGATATGGACCGCATCATCCAAGTCCTTGGCATCTGCACCGTCAATAGTGAAGATGATTTCATCTCGCAGGTCCAAGCGTCCTTCAAAATCCTTCTCAGACGGGCTTTCTGGCACTCGATTGGCCTCCGCCAAGACTTCATCAGGAAATTCCGACACGATGTCCATGGATTCCAAAACTTCCAAGACATCGATGCCCACATCATCCTTGTGACCCACCACGTCCCGAATGGTCGCAATAAAGTGGTCCCGTTTCTTGTTTGGATAAGCCTCGATATCGACTTTGAGGATTTCCGTTCCGGTCAATACCAGAGGTGACTTCTTGATGTAAATATTCTGAGCGATTTTCTGGTTTTTAGACTTGATGTAGCCTGCATATTCTGGCTTGTCTTCGTCAAAAACAATCAAGCCCACCGCAGTTTTCAGGCTATGTTCCAAAATATCAATGACTTCCGCTTCCGCAGCCGTCCCCTTGAGCCTGTCTGCTACTTTCTTGATCGCCACTTCCACTCGGTCGCCCTCAATAGCGAAGTTGACATCGTCACGACTGACAAAGAGATCATCTTCCTCCTCGTCAATGGTCACAAAGCCAAAACCTGACTTGTGGGCACGGAAAATACCCTGCAAGGTCACCTTGTTTTTGGAGATTTTTGGAGCAGGAAGAGTAATCCGCCCAGCATTGTCAAAGACAAGTTGACGACTGCCTTCCATGCTAGAAACCAGCTTGACCAAGTCTGTGAAGCTCTTAGCAGAACTAGCTCCAAACTGATCTGCCAGCTGATCCATGGTCACAGGACCAACTTCTTTAATATAGTTAATAATTTCGTTTTTCATCTTACCTTTACTAAAAAAATAGACCAAGAACAAGTCCCAGTCTGATTTATCTACTTACTTGAAATGATAACAAGTGCCAGCGCATCCAGCATCCAAAGAAAAACAAGAATAGCTGTAATGCGTTGCATCACCGCTTCAAAACCACGGGCCTTTGTACGTTCAAATAAGGCTCCACTAGAAGAGTCAAAGACGTTGCTAGACTGGTTTTTAGCCGGTTGAATAAAAATCACTACAATCAAAATAACAGATAAAATCAACAGAATTGCCAATAATGCTTGATACATATTTTTTTCACTTTCTACAATAACTTATGTCATTATACCATAAAACCTACTTAGTTTCAAGGTGGAGGGTTACTTTTCTCTCTTTTGGGCAGTATTTAAGGACTTCAATCTTATCTGGATGAGTCTTGGCGTTTTTGCTAGTCAAGTAGTTCTTACTACCACATTCTGAACATTGTAAATTGATTTTAACTCTCACTAAACATCCCTTACTTTCAAATAGTTTCTAAAATTGGTCAAAGACCAGATAAGGTTAAAGAGGACAAGTCCGCTCGACAGATAGAAAACCCAGTCATAACCCATGTGAGCAGCCACCGCAGACCCCATCATGGGACCAACAACAGAACCTAGATTATTAAAGAGTTGATTGTAGGAAAATATCCTTGAAATCCCTTCTTTTGGAGTCAACTTGGTCAAAAGAGAATTGACCGAAGGCAACAATGCTCCTGTCCCAAAACCATACATGAATCGCAACAAACCGAGCTGGAAAGGATTTTCTGCAAAAACACAGAAAACATTAATCAACAGACTGTAAGTCAAAGCAATCAATAGAAGTCGATGGTTGCCAATACGATCACCAATTTTCCCTAAATAACCTGATGTCACTAGCGATGCCATACCAGGCAAGGAAATGATAAAACCAGCAACAAATAACAGATTATCTGTCTGTCCCAAATGCCGCACGTAGAGGGTCAATATAGGAACAACAGCCTGAGCAGCTGCAATAATAATCATAGAAGTCACAAAAAGCCCAACCAGCATCTGCCGATCTTTCACCTGCTCAAATACCTCTTTAACCGACATCTCTTCGCCTTTTTTGATTGGAACAAAATCCTCTCGAATATAGAAAACGGTCAGTAACACAACGATAGCATAAAGAAGTCCCACCAGCAAAAATACCGTATGTACGCCAAACATCTCTGCTAAGATACCACCCAGGGTCGGACCAATCAAATTACCCGCTACCGCACCTGTTGACAATGTCCCCAGAGCATACCCCGTCTTATCCTTTGGAACCTGACTGGCAATCAAGGCAGTCGCATTGGGAATGTACCCTGTAAATACCCCATTTAGGACACGTAAGGCAAGCAACCAAAAAACATTTGGCACAAAGGCCATACCACCCATAGTAAAAATCATCGCAAAAGCAGCCCTCACCATCATGGGCTTGCGACCGTAACGGTCCGCCAAACTCCCCCAAATAGGTGCCATCAAGGCTGCCGCAAGGGCATTAACAGACACCGCCAGCCCTGCATAGTATTCCACCTGACCTGCTCCCACTCCCAACTCCTCTACGAAGACCGAGATAAAGGGCATGACCAAGGTAAAACTCGTCCCTGTTAGGAAATTTCCTAACCAAGCCACCTTCAAATTCTGCTTCCAATAACTACTACCGTCGTCCATCCTTTAATTCCTCCAAAAGTTGCGCAACCTGTGCTAAGGTCGCCTCAACCGCTCCGCTATTGTCAATCACCACCTGGGCTTGCGACCGTTTTTCCTCTAAAGAAAGCTGAGCTGCCAGACGATTTTCTGCATCTTGAACAGCTAAACCATTGCGTTTCATAAGCCGTTCCAACTGCTGCGCTCTATCGACATAAACTAGCCAGACTTCATTTACTTCCCCGCTATAATCTGCCTCGTAAAGCAAAGGAATATCCATGAAAATTACATCCTCACTCTGCTTGAGAGCATCCCTTCTGTCTAGCAGCTCCCGCCTGATAATCTTGTCCTGCAAGACAGATAAACGAGCCCGCAGATTGCTATCCGCAAAGACAGCCTGTCCCAGCTTAGCCCTATCCAGACTGCCATCAGCTGACAGGATAGCTTCCCCAAACTCGGCAAGCAAAACCTGGTAGAGTTTACCGCCTTTAGCCTGCAACTCATGCACGACCGCATCCGCATCGATGACTGGATAACCCTGTTCTCGCAAAAAAGCTGTAACCGTTGATTTTCCAGAGGCGATACCGCCTGTTAAACCAATAATTTTAGCCATGTTTCACCTGACACTGAGGACAGAAATGTGTCCCACGACCGCCCAACTGGATTTTGACAATCTCCGTCTGGCAACGGGGACAGGCCTGCCCTGTCTTTCCATAAACTTGTAAATAATCCTGCATAGTCCCGTCCATGCCCAAGGCATTTTTGTAGGTCCGAATGGTTGAGCCTCCTTTTTCGATACCTAGTTGCAAGACTTCTATGGTGGCTTGACGGAGGTCCGCCACCTGCTCTGCCGATAGCTGATTACTTGCTTGAGCAGGATGAACTTGTGCTCTAAACAGAGCCTCATCTACATAGATATTTCCCAAACCAGCCACCAAAGACTGGGCCAAAAGATGTGACTTAATAGGCTTTTTCGACTTAGCTAATTTTCTCGAAAATTCTTCTAAGTCAAAATCTTCCTCCGTCGGCTCAGGACCGATTTTTCGACTGATAAAATAGGCATCCACATCTGCCTTTCCCAGCAGTTCCATTGTGCCAAACTTGCGGACATCCTGATAAACCAAGGTCGAGCCATCTGAAAAAGTAATAAAGGCATGGAAATGCTTATTGGCAGGCACCTGGTCAGGAAAGAAATTGTATTTACCTTCCATCCGCAAGTGGGAAATGAGGACATGGTCCGTCAGGTAAATCAAGAGATACTTGCCACGACGAGCCACATCTAAAATCTCCTGACCAATCAAGGCTTGACAGAAGTCATCCACTCCAGTCTTAACCATGGGAGCATAGGTCACCTTGACCTTTTCGATGACTTTTCCCTTGACCAACCGATTCAAACCACGACGAACCGTCTCAACCTCAGGCAATTCGGGCAATGTACGATACCAAGAGCGTAAAAAGCGACTGAAAATTAGGAGAGCGACGCTATGTGACTTGCACATAAGGAGCTCTATCTATTTTCCGAGCTTTTAGCTCGGGTTCAAGTACGCAAACACTCGTCCTTTCTAATGAAATTACAATGTCAAAGAAAAATAGGCACCTAACCGACGGTGCTTCGGCACCTAGGTCACGGTTGTCTTTTTTCAAAGAGTCGTAGGCGTGTTCAATTACATCACCTAATCGGCTTTCCTTTCTAAATAATGATAACAAGATAAAAGGAGAGCGACGCTGTGTGACTTGCACACAAGGAACTCTATCTATTTGGGAGAGGGAAAGAACTCGAACAATCCTAGAAGAGTTCGTCTTCCCTCCCCCACACAGTTGATTAGGTCAGATTTGGAGTGTGGAACACGAACAAATCTGCCAATCAACCACTGTGCTGAGATGTTGACACTAGCCTTAAATAGTGCAACAAACTACCTTTTCAAGTACGCAAACACTCGTCCTTTCTAACAAAATTACAAAGCAAATAGAAACCTGACCGACGCTGCTTCGACACCTAGGTCACGGTTATCTTTTTTCAAAGAGTCGTAGGCGAGTTCAATTCTAACGCCTAATTGACTTTCCTTTCTTAACTAAATTTGTGTTAGACATACTTTTATTCACTATTCAAATCCCGAATATAGTGAACTGTTCGGCTAACTTCACGGAAGCCATGCTTGATATGAAACTTCTGACTAAGTAGGTTATCTAATTCCGCATCAGACCCCAGTTGGCTTATCCCTTGACTTTTAGCCCAATGCTCAGCAAAATTCAACAGTTCTTTCGCAATCCCTTGACTACGGTAATTCGGGCTAATAAAAATCCCTTCTAAATAGGCAACTGGACCCACCTGACATCCTTCTACATAGTCGTGGCGAAGCGACAAACTAATCCACGCTATCGGCTCCTCACTTTGAGAGTAATACAAAAACTCAAAAGGAAACTCATTATTTGAAAATTTTTCTATCAAAACTTGCTCATTTGTCTGCCAAACCTGACTTGCAAAAGAAGCCCAGATAGAAAGAGTCTGTTCATTAACTGCTCTAATCGTCATAATATCTCACCGTAACGACGGAAAACACCACAAAAGTGGTGCTTCACGCTTGAAATTAATTCATTTCTATTCTGTCGAGACAAGTCACACCAGGCTACCTCGCTCTCCAATTTCTTGGCTCGGGTTAAAAACGTTCTCCGGACGTTTTTAATACTCTTTCTCATTATAACCAAAATCGGCGAGGTCGAGTTTTTTGTCACGCCAGTTTTTCTTGACCTTGACCCAGGTTTCTAGGAAGACCTTATCTCCTAGCATGAGTTCGATATCACGACGGGCCATGGAGCCTATTTTCTTGAGCATGGCTCCTTGCTTGCCGATGATAATGCCTTTCTGACTATCACGCTCCACCATAATCGTCGCACGAATGTGAACCTTGTCCGTAAATTCATCGCGTTTCATAGATTCAATGACAACGGCAACAGAGTGCGGAATTTCCTCACGAGTCAGGTATAGAACCTTCTCCCGAATCATCTCAGATACCAAGAAACGTTCTGGGTGGTCAGTGATTTGGTCCGCTGGAAAATATTGGAAACCTTCGTCTAGGTTTTCCTTGAGAATTTCCATGAGGCGGTTTACATTGTTGCCTTGGGTAGCAGAAATAGGCACAATTTCCTTGAAGTCCATCTGTTGACGGAAATCATCAATCTGCTCCAAAAGCTGGTCTGGATGGACCTTGTCAATCTTATTGACAACGAGGATAACGGGAACCTTGGCCTGCTTGAGCCGTTCCATAATCATGTCATCACCCTTGCCCCGTTTCTCATCCGCTGGCACCACAAAGAGCACCGTATCCACTTCACGCAGGGTGCTATAAGCAGACTCCACCATGAAATCTCCCAAGGCCGTCTTAGGCTTGTGGATTCCTGGTGTGTCGATGAAAACGATCTGTTCTTCTTCTGTCGTATAAATGCCCATAATCTTGTTACGGGTGGTTTGAGCCTTATCGCTCATGATCGCAATTTTTTGCCCCATTACATAGTTGAGAAAGGTTGATTTCCCAACGTTTGGACGACCTAAAATCGCCACAAAACCTGACTTAAATGTCATGTATTCTCCTTATATTCTAAAAAATAAAGTCCCAAATTTTCGGCACAAAGATAATCAATCCTGTCAACAAGGCAAAGCCTGACACAAACAAGACTGCCCCTGCTGCCATATCTTTTGCATTCTTTGCCAACATGGAAAAATGATAGTCTGACGCCAAATCCACCACATTCTCAATAGCCGAGTTCACAATTTCAAAAGCGATAACTAGACTAATACTGAGCAAGAGGAAGAGCCATTCTGTAACAGATACTTGGAAAATAAGTCCCGCAAGCACTACAAGAATAGCTGAAGCAAGGTGCTTCTTCATATTGCGTTCTTCCTTGAAAGCCGTCAACAAACCCGTCACTGCAAATTCTAGACTAGCAATCAATTCTCGGTTTTTCCAGCGATTTTTTGAATTATTCTCTTGTAAGTCCATAGGCCGTCAAAATTTCTTCTTGTAAACCAAACATTTCTGTTTCTTCTTCTGGCGTATAATGATCATAGCCATTGATATGCAGAAAACCGTGTACAGCTAAAAAGCCCATTTCACGCTCGTAGCTATGACCATAATCTTCAGCTTGCTCACGCGCCTTATCGATAGAAATATACAATTCACCAATATAGGCATCGAAATCTTCCATCATTTCAGCCAATTCAGGATTGTCCAGTAAGTCTTCCTCATCAAAAACAATCTCCGACTCTGGCTTATATTCTAGGCTGACAACGTCTGTCGGACGGTCAATTCCTCGGTACTCCAAGTTAACCTCATGGACACGCTTATTGTCCACAAAAGTCACAGCCATTTCCTTATTCTGCTTGCCAATTTTTTCGGCAGCAAACTGGAGCAATTCCGTAATCTGCTCCTGCATTTGAGAAGAAACCTGCCCTGTTTCATCAATCATTTCAATATACATAATCTTACATTCCTTTTACGTTTCCATTATATCATAAAACCTATCAATGAGGGGGTTTTTAGTGGTATAATATCCTCAGAAGCTATCAGAGGAGTGGAAAATGTTACAAACACCGAAACACATCACTGCCATCATTGAGTCTCATCTGGATCAGATGACTAGACTTGAAAAGCAGATTGCCAGTTATTTTACTCAGTTAGACCCATCTAGCGCCGATCTTAGCCAAGAAAACACTATACAACAACTCCATATTTCTCCATCTGCTCTTACCCGTTTTGCCAAAAAATGTGGATTTTCCGGTTATCGAGAATTTGTCTTTGCCTTTCAGAATAACCAAGAATACTTGGATAAACATTTTGAAAAATTACAGCGAAGCCTGACAAAAAAAGTCTTGGTAGACTATGAGGAAATCCTAACTGCTACCAATAAACTCGTTGATGAAGAAAAATTGGAAGAAATTGCCAGACTGATTGACAGTAGTAAGCGTGTCTATTTTTATGGAATCGGCAGTTCTGGTTTGGTTGCAATGGAAATCAAATCCCGCTTTATGCGACTGGGTGTAGTCTGTGATGCAATTACTGATAAAAACAATCTTATTTGGACAACCAATATCCTAGATCAGACCTGCTTGGTTATCGGTCTTTCTTTGTCTGGTCAGACAGAAGAGGTCATGGAGCATCTCCAGCTGGCTGCTCAAAAGGGGATTCCTACCGCCCTGTTAACAACTAAGAGTTTTCCCCATCCAACTTTTGACCAAATCATCCCAGTCGCCTCCGTCCGCCACCTCAATTACGGCAATCGTATCTCACCCCAAATTCCCCTACTCATCATGCTAGATATTATCTACGCCTATTTTTTGGCTATTGACAAGGAGAAAAAAGAGAATATTTTCAAGCAAACTATTAGAGAATAATTCATCCGTCTTTCTATTTCACAACAATCTTAATAAAACAAAAAGCATTCAAAAATACCCGATAGGTACAGTTTGAATGCTTTTAATTCGCTTAAATATAACCCTATTCTTCAAGACCAAGAATTTGATTGATTTCTTGGCTATACAGAATAGCCTTACCTCCGAAAATAGCCTGTATCCCTCCTTTTACATCCAAAACAGCCGTTGCACCTATAGACTGAATAACTCCCTTATCCACAAGACCACTATTTCTAAGCGATACTCTTAATCGAGTCGCACAGGCAGTCACATTCTCAATATTATCTGCTCCACCAAGAGCATCGATGATAGCAATTGCATTATCACGAAGACTAGAACCGTTTGATAAAACTTTTTCAGAATGTGATGCTTGATCACTGCTTTCCATACCAGGAACTAGCACGTGAAATTTGGTTACTAAAAATTTGAAAACAAGATAATAAACTGCTGCCCAAAGCAAGCCAACAGGAATAACGTAAATCCAATTGGTTTTGTCATTTCCTTGAAAAACACCAAAAATCAAGTAATCAATAAGCCCACCAGAAAATGAGTTCCCAATACGAATTTGCAGGAGATCCGCAACTAAGAATGATAGTCCATCTAAAAATGCATGAACAACATATAGCCATGGAGCAACAAACAAGAAAGAAAACTCGATTGGTTCAGTAATTCCTGTCAATAGGGAAGTTAATGCACTACTTGAATAAAAACTGCCAACCTTCTTACGATTTTCCTTAGGAATTGCGTGATACATGGCCAAACAAGATGCTGGTAGACCAAAAATCATCGTTGCAAATCGACCAGCAAAAAATCGAGTTCCATAAGTAAATAAGCCTGTATGGTTCGCATCTGCTAATTGAGCAAAGAAAATATTTTGCGCACCTTGGATTGTCTCACCTGCTACCACTTCACTTCCACCTAATGAAGTATACCAAAACATTGGATAGATGGTATGGTGCAAGCCAAAGGCACCTGTCAAACGTAAACCAAAACCATATAAGAAGGTTCCAAAACTTCCCATCTCTGCTATTGCCTTACCAAAATCAACTAACAAATTCTGAATTGGTGGCCAAATTATATAAAAAACGGATCCAATCGCAATTGCTGCAAATGATGAAATAATTGGAATAAAGCGAGAACCTCCGAAGAAACCAAGAAAGGCTGGTAATTCAATTTTTCGGTATTTATTGTGTAAAGTTGCAACAGTGATACCAATCGCCAAAGCTCCTAGAACACCAGTATCAATACTTGCTCCTTCCCCTGCAAAAAGAGTTAGAAAGCCACTAATTGTAGCGGTATAAATAAGGTATGCAACACCTGCGGATAGTCCGGCTGTACCCTTATCTGCATCCGCTAATCCGACAGCAACACCAATTGCAAAAATCAACGCTAAATTCGCAAATACCGCACTACCTGCCGTACTCATGATAGTGAATACAGCTTGCAACCACGCTTGATCCAATACAGGAAATTGTGCTACAGCATTACTATTTGATAAGGCGCCTCCAATTCCCAGTAAGAGACCAGCAACAGGCAAAATTGAGATTGGCAGCATAAAGGCCTGCCCTAGCTGAGAAAACTTCTTAAAATTCATACTCCATTCCTTTCTATAACCTATTTATTATTTATGTAAAGCACTAATAAACCGCTCTGCGATTTCCTTTGGACGCGTGATTGCACCACCTACAACGATTCCTGCCACACCTAAATCATGAATAATTTTTACTTGGTCAGGATAGTGTATTTTCCCTTCCGCTATCACATCAATACCTGCTCGGCACAAGCGGTTAACGAATTCAATATCTGGACCATCCTCTTGGCGGCTGTAAGATGTATACCCCGAAAGGGTTGTCCCAACAAAATCGATGCCTGCTTCATAAGCAGTTAATCCTTCCTCAATGGTTGAAATATCTGCCATAAAAAGTTGTTCGGGGTATTTTTCCTTGATTTGCTTAATGAAATCAACAACATCGAGTCCATCATAACGCTCACGCTTCGTGCATTATTAGTAGTATGTCACTATCATCACAAGTTCATTTGTGGTTCACGGATATAGGTCATTTATGTTAGTTTCTTTTAGACAAATGTAGTCGTTTATCTAAGACTAACATAGATAGCTTTTCTATCTAGCTTAATGTTACAAATTGGGATTACAAAAAACTTGTCCCAATTAAATAATCATAGACATAGTCATTGACCTTTACATGCATGGCGTCATGTCCATAATCTGGTAAGATTTTCATTTGCTTCTCTACCTGCAAACGATTGTAAACCGCAAATTGAGTAGAGGGTGGACAAACACTGTCTTCCAAACCAGTCACCATGGCAACAGGACATTTTATCATGCTAGCAAAATTTTTAATGTCGATATAGGATAGTGTATCCAACATTTTTGACTCAGTCTCATGAAATGGGTCTGAATATTTGAAATAACGGAAGAGTTCATCGTAGGCCTCACTATTGTTGCCCAATTCCAATACCCGCTTAAAATCGGATAGGAAGGGATAAATAGAGACAGTCTTAGACAAATTTGGATAGAGGGCTGCTGCAATCAAGGCTAGGGCTCCTCCCTGAGAAGCTCCGTAACTCATCAAGCGATTGGCATCAACCTCTTCAAATCCTGACACAAGACGAATTAACTGGTAAACATCCAGGTAAATATCCTTATAAAAAAGATGATTTGGACCTTGGACCATCCCTCTAATCACCTGACCCTTGACGGTTATTCCCTCAAAGCAACCCAAATCTTGAGAGCGACCTGCCTGCCCTCTGACATCCATTGCTACAACGCCAATTCCGACGGCTGTGTATTTCAGTAATTCTGACCAGTCTGGACCTTGACCTTGGTAACCATGGAAATAAAAGAGGACTGGTATTTTTTCTTCTTTTTTTGGAAAAATGACTTTAGAAAAAATCTTTGAGCCTCCTTGACCGATAAAGGTCAACTCGGAACAAGCAACCCCTTCTAGGCCGACCTCTTTCTCCACTAATTCAAAATCTGGTAAGTCTGGCAAACTGGCAAGATGACCTTGCCAAAACTGTTCAAAATCTGTTGGGACTTCCTGTCTGCCAAGATAAGACTCCATTTCCTGCAGAGACATTGTATCAATCATAGTTCCTCCTAACCCAGACCTTGCTTCTGCTGGAAATGATAAAAAGCACCTAACATTCCCGCTGCATTCTCATGCTCTGCGAAGGCAAGTCTGGTCTTGTCTGCTAGGCTAGAAACCAAGTTTTCTTTAAGGGCTGCCTGGATTTTCTCAAAGAGATAATCCTTTTGCGCCATAATACCACCACCAAGAATAACCACTTCTGGATTGGCTACATAGCAGATGTTGGCAATGCCTTGGCCGAGATAGTTGACCATGCGATCAATAGCCGCAATACAGTGGGCATCTCCAGCCTTGGCTTCTTGGAAAATCTTATAGCCGTTCCAGTCTGCTGGATCCTGACCATGCAGGCGAGCCACTTCTTGGACAAGAGCCGTCGTTGAAGCCAGGTCTTGGAAAGCACCATCAGAAAGATGGAGATAGCCCACCTCACAAGCCGAATTACTAAAGCCGTGGAAGATTTGACCGTCCACCAGCAAGCAGCCTCCAATGCCCGTTCCAATGGTCAAGCAAACGGAAATCCGACTACCTTGACCAGCGCCTGAAATCCCTTCTGCCAACCCTGCACAGTTAACATCATTTTCAATCTCACAAGGAAGTCCGAAACTTGTTTCAATTTCAGACTTGAATTGGGTTCCAGCATAATTTGGAATCTGCGGTCCCGAATAGAAAATCTCTCCCTTATCAGGATCGACCATCCCTGCTGAGGAAATGGCTACACCTGAAAGTGGGGATTGGGCATGAAAGTCTGCTACAAGTTTTTTGACTGTCGCAAGGATATGGGGACCGCCCTTGTGGGCTTCCGTATCCATCTTGTAACTTTCTAGAATCTGACCTGCTGCATCTAGGCGGCCATATTTAATCTGGGTTCCGCCGATATCAATAGCAAGATAGGTTTTCATAGCCACCTCCTAGGCACCAAATCTTTCCTTGGCATCGCGAATTAACTGGGCTGCTTCTTGAGCGATGGAAAGGTCCGCTTCTGTTAAGGCCGTTAGAGGTTCCCGAACAGAGCCAATGTCCAAGCCATCATTGATACGGATAACTTCCTTGATGACAGCATACATATGACCATGACCAGACACCAATTTACCAATGATGGTATTGATGGTTGCCTGTAATTGACGGGCTGTTTCCAAGTCCTTGTCAGCGATCAACTGATTAAGTCGTAGAAAGAGTTCTGGCATAGCACCATAGGTACCACCAATTCCTCCCTTCGCCCCCATGAGGCGACCGCCGAGAAATTGCTCATCTGGACCATTGAAGACCACATAATCTTCACCGCCTAGACTAACAAAGGTATCAATATCCTGAACTGGCATAGAAGAATTCTTCACCCCTACCACTCGTGGATTTTTCAACATTTCCTTGTACAGACTAGGCGTCAAAGCCACACCTGCCAGTTGCGGAATGTTGTAGATGATGAAATCTGTATTTGGTGCAGCTGCACTAATGCCGTTCCAATAAGCTGCGATGCTGTACTCAGGCAAACGGAAATAAATCGGTGGAATAGCTGCAATAGCATCGACACCCAATTCCTCTGAATGGCGTGCCAGTTCCACACTGTCTTTCAAATTGTTGCAGGCCACATGGTTAATGATGGTCAATTTGCCCTTGGCAACCTCCATAACCGCTTCAAGAATTTGCTTGCGGTCTGCCACACTCTGGTAAATGCATTCACCAGACGAACCATTGACATAAAGCCCTTGAACACCCTTGTCAATGAAATACTGAACCAGAGCTTTTACACGCTCTGAACTAATATCCCCAGCCTCATCATAACAGGCATAAAAGGCTGGGATAATACCATGATATTTCGATAAATCTTTCATTCTAATTCCTTTTTAACGATTGTAATCGTGACCCAAATTCTCTAATAAATAGAAAGGATAGGCCAGCATAGGCAAAAAACAGGAAACTCACCAGACCAATCAAGAGAGTGAGGTCTGAATAGAAGAGGATCGCAACCAAGAGGAGCAAGACCAGGCTGACCATAAAAGTCAGAGACAACATAGTCCCAAGGTAGAAAATCCCTTGCAAAAACAAGTCTTTCAAGCGGAGCTGAAAACGACTGGCTAGTGGGTAGACATAGACCCAGAGCAACTGGCTAAAGAGCAAGATAGCAATGCAGCTTGCACGGAAACCATCAAAAACTAGTCCAGCCTGCCCCCAGATTAGATAGAGGTCCAAAAGGCAAAAGGTTGTTAGCCCAATTTCTACCAGTGACAAGACTAGACCCTGTTTCCACTGGCGACGAAAATGCCCCCAGTAGGTCGACCAGACCTTGATTTTCCCCTCTTCATGCATGTCCCATAAACTAGCCTGAAGGGCAAGTTTGGCAATTCCCAGGGTAAAAAGAGGAAGACTTGCCAAAACAGTTAAGCCATTTAAGAGCATTAAATCGAAGATCTTCTCTACCAGTTGCCAAGCTGGATGATGGACATCAAACAGGGACTGAACCAGTGTTCTACCACCTTTTCCTTTCATCCTCATCTTCCCCCTTTCTATTTTATAAAGGACTTAATCATCAATTAAGACTTTAAATACACACTTGTGGACAGTCTTGGCACCACCTGCCCATTGGTTTGGCTGATGAACTTCCCCGGGTAGAAAAATAGCAAAGTAATTCCCATCTAGTAGACAATCCACCCATTTTTCACTGGGAACAAAACCGATATCACCTGCCTGGTCAAATCCAGTATCCTCTCCAACCAGACGGCAACCATAGGAAATTTGTTCCTGACCACTGATGACAAAATGAATATCCGCATAAGAACGGTGGTATTCAAATTCCTCCTTAAACTCCTCAGAGAGGGTATTTTCTTGGAGGAAATAATAGACATTCTGACCTGCAACTTCATACTTGCCTAGCTCTTGCTCTCGAAAATCTCCCTTTTCCAGAACAGCCAAGGCAAGATCCAAGTTAGGATGCAGGTCCTTATAGTGCCTAACATGTTCAATATGATCGTAAATCATGCAACTTTCTCCATGAAAAACTAGATAACTTATCCCTTAACTGCTCCCATTGTAATACCCTGTGTAAAGGATTTTTGGAAGACAAGGAAGACGGTAACGATTGGGACAGCAGCCATAGCGGCACCTGCCATGATGACACCATAGTTGGTTGCCATCTCAGCCTGCATGGTCGCAACACCCAGCGAAATGGTCAAATTCTGACGTGAAGTCAGCATAACCAATTGCATGAAGTAGTCGTTCCATGAGTTGATGAAGGTAAAAATAGCCAAGGCAGCAAAGCCAGGTTTGACAATTGGAAAGGCAACATTCCAGAAGGTTGATAGCTCGCCACAACCGTCAATCTTAGCAGATTCCAAGAGCTCCGTTGGGATATTTTCTGAGAATTGTTTCATCAAGAAAACACCGAATGGCCAACCAACAAGTGGCAGAATAACCGCAGCTAGCGTATCGTGAATGCCCATGAAGTTGATAATCCGAACGAGAGGCACAAGAACAACCTGTTTCGGAAGGGCCATAGCCGCAATGAAGATAGAGAACAAAATCCGCTGACCATAAAAGCGTTTCTTAGCCAAAACATAGCCTGCTAGTGAGGACGTTGAACACACCAAAATCATGGTTGCCAAGGAAATGAAGACGGAGTTCCATAACCATTGCAAGGCAGGGTTTTGAACCGTCAACTTGGTAAAGTTTTCCAGTGTTGGCTGGGTTGGCCACCACTGTGGTGGAATGACAATGGTATGCGGTTGTGACTTAAAGGCCCCTGTCATAATCCAATAGAAAGGAAAGATGAAAAGGATAGTCAACAAAAGCAAAATAATAGTTGAAATAACACCAAACGGCGTAATGGTTTTCTTTTTCATGGTCTCCTCCTTTCTAGTATTCCACATCATTACCCAAAATCTTGAATTGGGCAAAGGAAATCAAGGCAATCATGACTGCCAAGAAAACACCCATGGTATTTGCATAGCCATACTCAGACAACTTAAAGGCCTTTTCGTACAAGTAGTACATGAGGGTCGAAGTCGAATAGTTTGGTCCACCTGAAGTCAAGAGCTGAATAAGGGCAAAACATTGGAAAGAGTTAATGGTTGTAATAACTGCAATATATAGAGTTGTTGGCAAGAGGCTTGGCCATTTGATTTGCCAGAAAACCTGATGTTCGTTGGCACCATCCACACGCGCTGCTTCTACCAAGGAATTATCAATATTCCCCAAAGCTGCAATGTAAAGAATGATGGGCTGACCAACTGAAGTTGTCAAAAGGATAATGATAATGGCTAACAAGGCCCATTGCTTATCCCCCAACCAGCTGATGTTTTGCTCGATAATTCCACCAGATTTCAGAACAAAGTTCAAAATACCTGATAGCGGATCATAAATCCATTTCCAAACAACCGTAACAGCAACCGAACCCGTTACAACAGGTAGGAAGAAGACCGCACGGTAGAAAGAACGAGCGATGACATTCTTTTCATAGGTCTGTGAAGCCACAAAGACTGAAAAGAAGACAACGACTGGCACTGACCCAACCACGATAATCAACGTGTTAATCAAAGATTTGATAAAAATCGGATCATTAAACATCCGTACATAGTTATCCAGCCCAACAAAGCTAAAATCTGTCATAGTGTAGTTGAAGAAACTGGTGACAAATCCCATAATCATTGGAGCTAGTACAAAAATAGTGAAGAAAATGAGAATAGGAGCTAAGAATGTATAGGATACAATGGTCTCCCGCATTCTAATCTTATTTATCTGCACCGAGAACACCTCAATTCTATTCGGAATCATTCTCAATGAAAATCAAAATACCTACTGAAAAATAGTTGTTGATTTTCATAAAGCATGAAAGGAATGGCTCCCTTTCTTTATCTTTGTAGGAAACTGACAGAGAAAAGGAGCCTCATTCAATTCATTTATTTAATCGTTGCGTTTGCTTGCTCAGTGAATTCTTTCAAAGCTGGTTCTGCTTCTTTTTCGCCATTTGATACAGCTTGAAGCATTGGGAACCAAAGAGTTCTCATTTCAGCAAAACCGTCAATGGTGTTGTAGTATGGAGAGTAGTATTGAGTCCACTTATCAATCATAGCCATACGTTCATCATCATAAAGGGCACCAAATGATGTACGAACTGGGAATGCTCCTGTACGAACAACGTTCTTAGGCCCCCATTCTTTATCATCTGCGATGAACTGGATGAATTTCTTAGCTGCTGCTACGCGTGCTTCGTCGCCATTATTGAAGACTGCAAAACCGTTTACAAGGTACTCAAGAGCTGCTTTACCATCTTCAGATGGGAATGGTACTTCAAGTACTTCTACTTTAGAAGCTTCTAGCAACTGTCCTTGGATACCGTTTTGAGCAGGACCCCAAAGGATAGTATAAGATGTTTGACCGTTTGCAAAGTTTTGGATGTCATCGCCACCTGCATATTGTGAACCATTCATCATGTAACCGTCTTTAATCCAGCCAGCTGCCTTATCCAAGGCTTTGATCATTTGCTCTGAATCAGTTGTATATTTGGTTACACCTTCATCGGTGATGCTTCCGCTATAGAGGTTTGCCAAGAAGGCACGAGTACCTTGGTCGCCACCTTGACCGTTAGAGAAGAGGGAACCTGGGTTGTAGCCCTTGTCTTTCAAGGCTTTGATCACTTTTTCAAAGTCGTCAGTAGTCCAGCCGTCTTTGACAAGTTCAAGCACACCTGCGTCTTTCAACATCGCTTTGTTAAAGGCCATGTAGAATGGTGCAGAGCTGAGTGGGTACATATAAGCAGTATCACCAGCCTTAGATGCTTGGATAATGTTGTCATTGTTGACATCTTTGACAAACTCATCTGTAAAGAGGTCGTTCAAGTCAGCCAATTTACCATTTTTTCCGTAGGTAATGATACGACCTGGCGCATCAAAGAGAACGTCTGGAGCAGTACCTGCTTCGATAGCAGTTGTGATTTTTTCTGGCCCAGATGTAAAGTCGATGGTTTCGAGTTTGACAGTGATGTCTGGGTTTGCTTCCTCAAAAGCAGCAATAATTTTTTGCTCATAAGTACCAACACCATCTTCTGTATTTTCTTGAGTGAAGACTGGGAAGGCCCACCAAGTGATTTCTGTCTTGCCAGAAGCACTAGAATCAGCTGTCTTCTCAGCAGTTGTATTACTGCTACCACCACTACATGCTGCAAGTGACAAAACTGCCACACCAGCTAACAACGAATGTATGATTTTCTTCATCATTCTTCTCCTTTTTTTATTATTTTGCTTACCCCAATGGGTGCTTAGACTACTTATTTATTGTTTCAACACTCGGATAAACCGCTCTGCTATTTCTTTTGGTCGGGTAATAGCCCCGCCAACAACGATACCTGCAACACCTAGATCATGGATGGTTTTGACTTGATCCGGATAATGAATTTTTCCTTCAGCGATGACATCAATACCTGCTCGACAGAGTCGATCAACCAATTCAATATCTGGACCATCTTCCTGTCGGCTATATGAAGTGTAGCCAGAAAGGGTTGTCCCAACGAAATCAATTCCAGCCTCATAGGCCGTTATCCCCTCTTCATAGGTTGAAATGTCTGCCATAAAGAGTTGGTTTGGATATTTTTCCTTTATTTGTTTGATGAAGTCTACGATTGTGAGCCCATCATACCGTTCTCGATTGGTACAATCCAAGGCAATCACTTCAATATCTAAGGCTGCCAGTTCATCAACTTCCCTCATTGTCGCAGTTATAAAAGGTTCCTGTGGAGGATAATCTCTTTTGATAATTCCAATAATTGGTAAATCGGTTACTTCCTTGATTTCTTTTATATCTCGAACACTATTTGCTCGAATTCCAACTGCTCCTGCCTCTTCTGCTGCTTTAACCAGTAAGGGCATTATGCCCCCTTCCTCCCGATAGAGAGGTTCACCTGGTAAAGCCTGGCAAGAAATGATCAAGCCATCTTTTATTTGTTCCTTTAGGACTGCCTTGCTAATGGTAGCCATTCCATTCTCCTTTCTATTATCGGATCCGAGATAGCGCTTACAATGTCATTATATAATATATTTATTTTTTTTCAATAGTTTTTTATACATAAAATCTACTTTCTTACTTTTTACAAAAACCAACAATTTTGAAACTAGTTTCTAAAATATTTCCTATTCTTAAAACTAGTTTTATACTCAATGAAAATCAAAAGCAGCCTAGGAAACGAAGCCGACGATAGAACTCAAGTTCATCTAGGCAAGTTGACAACGGATAATTTTGATTTTCGAAGAGTATTACCATACAAAAAAATCAGCCAGAGCATCACTCTAACTGATCTAGTTTCATATGGTAAGAAGTTTTGAACTGTGAATATCGGCTCTAAAGTGCATAGGGTTGCAATTCGGGATTGATTGGTGTGTTAATCAAATTGTTTGCATAGTTACAAAGGGTTGCAAGACTAACTCCCAGTACAACATCCAATGCATTTTCTGCTGTATAGCCTGCTTGGAAAAATTCTTCTAGCAACTGGTCGCCTACTTTACCTTTTTCTTGGATGACTGCCAGAGTAAATCGAGCTAATGTATCCAATTTCGCATCAGCCTCGATTGGTGTTCCCTGACGAAGGGCCTGTAAAATTTCGTCTGGCATTTTAATCTGCTTGATTGAAATAGCCGTATGCCCAGCTACACAGAAACCGCACCCATTAGCAACTGCTGCTGTAATCTGTACCACTTCGCGTTCAGTTGCTGTTAAACTGTTGCGACGGTTTATGTCTCCAACAGTTTGATAAGTTTCCAAGGCTGATGGAGAGTTGGCTAAAAGTCCAATCAAGTTTGGAATATAGCCGCCATTATTTTTCTTGACAGTCGCAAGGTTTTCTCGTAATTCTGGACTAACAGTCTCTAGAATATGGATAGGAAAGAAAACTTGTGTCATAGGTAACTCCATTTTAAAAAATTTCATAGAGTAGGAATAAAAATCTGCTTGGATTCAAACCTATACTTCTATGCTTACATTTTATACTATCATAAAGACAGGTATCCTGCTAATATATTTTGCCTATCACACCTATAAAAAATTGATAATCCCTTGCAGAAACCACTAGAAAGACTGGATAACTTCGACCAGTTCGTCCCAATCTGTCACCACTTTATCTGCCTGATACGGAGCTACTGGCTCTACTCTCTTTCTATGATTAAACCAAATTACCTTCCAATTCGCAGCTTTCGCTCCTACCACATCATTTTCAAACGAATCCCCTAGATAACAAATATCTTCGCCTGACATCCCCAAACGTTCTTCCATTAGTTGAAAAATAGCAGGATTTGGCTTTGTAATACCAACTTGTCCAGAAATAAGGACATGTTCTAGCTCAAACCAATTAACTAACCCCATCGTGCGTATCTTTCTCAACTGATGTCTATAAGGTCCATTCGTAATAATCCCCATTGCAATTCCTTGCGCCTGACACCACGAAAATATTTCTGGAAACACTGGACTGAGCTCTATCTGCCCTTGAAAATAATCATAATCTATTTGAATAGCTAAGGCTGTTGCATCAGACACCCGATACCCAAAATCTGCCAAAGCATGTTTCATCCGATAAATATGACTGTCTTTCAGACTCATCTTTCCAGTTGCTGTCGCTTCAAATACTTCATCCGCATATCTGCGAAAGGAAAGGTAGAGTGGTTCAATTTGCTCCCTTGCTACTTCAATATGTCTTTCCAAAGCACGTTCAAACGGTTGAATCTGGTCATAAAGCGTATCATCTACATCAAAAATTAAGGCTTTCATGAGTCAATTATAGCAAAAAATTCCAGCCAAAGCTTGGAATTTTTAACTGCTTATTACACCTTTGCTTGAATCTCATGCATTTGAGCATATACTCCACCACGTGCAACCAATTCTTCATGTTTCCCATGTTCAATAATTCGACCTTGATCTAAGACAAGAATCTGGTCTGCATTTTGAATGGTAGAAAGTCGGTGAGCAATAATAAAGGTTGTCCGACCTTCTTTCACCACTTCCATAGCATGTTGAATAATTTCTTCCGTCTCCGTATCAATATGAGAAGTTGCTTCATCCAATATCAGAATTTTAGGATCAGAGTAGAGTGTCCGCGCAAAGGCAATCAACTGACGTTCCCCACTTGAAAAGGCCGCCCCCTTCTCAACAACTGGTTCATCAATCCCTTTCTCTAAGCGAGATAGCATAGGCCCTGCACCAACTTTTTCTAGCGCCTGCATGATTCTGGTTCTATCTGCTTCCTCTTCATTCATGGAAACATTGCTGGCAATCGTCCCTGTAAAGAGATAGGGATCTTGCAAAACAATCCCCATGTGACTGCGCAGGCTTTCACGGGAATAATCACGGATGTTTTTCCCATCAATCAGTACACGTCCCTCCTGTGGATCATAGAAACGATAGAGGAGGTTCATAATAGAAGACTTACCAGACCCGGTATGCCCAACCAGAGCAACTGTTTCTCCTTTTTCTGCCCGAATGGTAATATCTTTCAAAACTGGTCTGTTTTCTTCATAGCTAAAGTTCACGTGTTCAAACACGACTTGCCCTTGTTCAACTTCCAAAATACGATCACAGTCGTCCTCCACCTCTTCTTCTAGAAGGGCCATTAGACGCTTACCTGTTTCAAAAGAGCGAAGCATATTTGGGAACTGTTGAACCAGCGCTCCCAAAGCAATGAAGACTCCTTCGATATAGTTGACATAAACAAAGAGTTTCCCAGCTGTAACTCCATCCTGTCCCGCAAGAAATTGATAGCCGACTACCGTTAAAATCGCAGCAATGACCAAATTTTGCAGAAAACCACTCAGATTCCACGTGGCAAGAGACTGGGCCCAGATAATCTTATTATCTGCCCGACGCATCTTGTCAGCAGTCACTTCAAATTCTCTCATGATGCGCTCTTCTTGTCCAAAAAGTTGAATCAAACTTGCACCATTCATGGTCTCATTCACCTGCGTATTGACGTCACTCCTTGCATCATAAAAATCCTTCATTGGCTTGTCTGTCATTTTCTTGTAAGCAAATTGAATGCCGATATAGAGTGGTATTAAGAGTAACATCAGCCAACCGAGACTACTATTCATGTAAAATAGGACACCGTATGTAAAGAGCAAACGAACAATATTGTTAAAGGCATTAACTAAGGTCCCATAAAATTGTGTCCGCAGGGTTTCTGTATCATTGACAATTCTAGTTGCAATTTTTCCAGCAGGCTTATCATCAAAATAAGAAATAGGCAACCGTTGCATAACATCGTAGGCTTGATTACGCAGATTTTCAGCAATACGATTGGCGCAATGCATGAGTAAACGCATAGATAGGTAGAAGCCAATAGCTCCCAGAATAATCATTCCCATGTATTGAGCTGACTGGTTTAAAAAAACAGCTTCATCAAAGGGCAACCCCTTGCTTAAATCTGTAATCGGTCCATCAATCGCCTGCTGAATCAGCAGAGGAGCCAATCGAACCATGGTCGAAGCCAATAGATAGAAGCCGACAGCTACTATAAATAGCCACTTAACACGACCGATTTGTTTTAATAAAAAACCTAAAATAGTCATTACTCTCCTCCTTCCTGGCTTTGTTGTCGTTGGTATTGTTCATAGTACCAACCTCTTTGGGCAAGCAAATCAGCTGGACGCCCTTCCTCAACGATACGCCCCTCATCCAAGACTAGTACCCAATCTGCATGGTTGACAGCAGATAGACGATGGGTCACGATGACATTGGTTTTTCCTGCACGTTCTTTTTGAATATTTTGGATAATCTGGCGTTCTGTCCGAGCATCCACTGCCGACAAAGAATCATCTAGAATCAGCAAATCTGGCTCTCGCAGGAAAGCACGGGCAATGGAAATCCGTTGTTTCTGACCGCCAGAAATAGACACACCACGCTCACCAATCATGGTATCAAGACCATCAGTCATCCGTTTTAAATCTTGACTAAAAGCTGCTGTGGCAATGGCTTGTTCAATCTCCTCAGAGCTACTAGCTACTTTCCCTAGGGAAATATTTTCTCCAACAGACCTTGAAAACAAAATGTGTTCTTGTGGAACATAGCCAATTTTTTCCTCTATACTAGAACGTTTAAAGTCTAAAACAGATTGATGATTGATGAAAAAATTTCCCTGACCAATCGGATACTGGCGTAAGAATTGGCGAACCAAGGTCGTTTTTCCCGAACCAGTTTTCCCAACGATACCTACAGTTTGCCCTGCTTTCAGTGTCCAATTGATGTCCTGTAGGCTGGCTCTTTCCGCCTGTGGATAACTAAAGCTATAATTTTTGAAGGAAATACTAGACAGCTCTGCAATTTCCTTAGAACCATCAGCCTCCAAATCATCCCCCGTCTCAATCAGCTCTTGCAGTTTTTCGAAAGATGTCTTACCAGTCTGATAAACAAGGATGAAATCTGCTAGTGTCCAAAACGGCTCTAAAAGCGAACCGACATACAATTGAAGGGCAATTACTTGTCCCAAGGTCAGTTGCCCTGCTTTCACGGCCTGTGCCCCCATGAGAAGTACGAAAATAGTAGACAATCCCAAACAGACTGTGGCTAATGGATTATACAATGATTGCAAGGAAGTGATGCGATCCCCACCTTGAGCCAATTGCTTGGTACGAGCTTGAAATTGAGCCTTTTGATTTGCTTTTTTACTATAAGCCCGAGTCACTCGAATGCCTTCGATGACCTCCAAAACTTCATTATTGAGCTGGGCTACAGCTTCTCTATTGGCATCAATCGCCTTATCTTGTTTTCTCCCGATAAAAAATATACATAGTGTCATGAACAGCATCGGTAGTAAAGCTACTAGCGAAATTTTCCAATCAATAAAGAACATCGTGGGAATGATAAAAGCCAACATACCGCCTGCATAGACGACTATCATAAGACCGTAACCCACCATCTCCATCAGGCCATCCACATCCGTTGAAAAACGAGTCATGACATCTCCTGAGCGGAATTTTTCATAAAATGGAGTCCGCATGGTCACTAATTTTTTAAAGGCACGTTGCTGCATATCAAACTTGAAATTGACAGAGGCCTGAAATAATTTCAGATGCCAAATGAAGGCTGTTGCATAGTTCAGCACTGTTACCAATAACAATAAGGTTATCTCCTGAACCAATATGGCCTGTGTTAATTCATTCTCGGTCAGTATATCGACCATCCGCTGAATGATTTGCGTTGGTAGCAAAAGTGTGGCGTCATAAATAATCAAGGTCACAGCAACCAATAGATAGAGCCACTTATGACGCTTGATATAGTCAAAAATTAATCGAAACATATATCTCCTTTACCCGTTGTGCTAGTTAATTCTAGCCAAATCAATCACAAAAAACGATACCACACGTTATTTGAGTGAATGATTTTGTTTCAATAAGACAGAATACTAAACTAATATGATTGCAAAAAGTTGGCAATCTTGTCATGTAACTGAATTCTATCGTTTAAAAATTCTTGGTGATCATTATCTAATAAACTAATATTTATCCCCCTATAACCATCTAGAAGTTCCATGACTAAATATAGCGTATCATAGCTCACATTGAATAATTTTTCATTCTCAGATAAATTGGATTGTCCACTATTCATTATTACAGCTTGTTCCTGTATTATTTTTAGCTCTGTCAAAAAATTGTTTTGTGCTTCTGTCATACAAACCTACTTCCTATATTTACCATTACTTATCTATTCTCTTTTGCTTAAAAGCAGTCCTACTGAATTTGGTATCAGTTTAAAATATTCCCTTGCTTACGCTTGATTAACTAGCACAACGGGTATCTCCTTTACAAATCTATAACCTACCATTTACCACTTTACTCAATAAGCAACAATTGATAGACGTTATACTCAATGAAAATCAAAAGTAGCCTAGAAAACGATGTCGAAGATAGAACTGGAGTTCATCAAGGCAAGTTGACAACGGATAATTTTGATTTTCGAAGAGTATTACCTTTCTAAGCGCACAAAAAAGCCCAGGGAAGCATCTCACTCCACCTAGGCTTGCGTAAGTCCACAAAAATAGACCGAGCCTTGAACATGGTCGACAATTTTTATCACACCATGACCACAGTGCTTGATTGTCTCAATGTTTCAAAATATAGCCCACGAAAAACGACAAAAGTTCATCAATGAACTTTGTTTTCCTGCTTAGAAAGGAGTGTATGATAAAAAATAGCTTGCTGAATGACAAGTTGCTTGTTCATTTGTTTTACTCCTTTCATATTTCTAATCCCTATTCTACCATAATAAACATTCATGTCAAGGGATTTTTTTGACAATAAGGGCGAATTTAGGACAAAAATAAGAAAAAACCTTGTCAAACAAGGCCTCAGAACGTAGACAAACTCCTAAAAATATAAAAAATTGAAGAAGTTTGCGGAAGATAGCAAGTTATTAAACTCTTAGAAATATTGATATTTCGGCGTTTCTGAGAGTTTTTTATTTTCAACATAAAGAAAAAAGATTGAAGAAAATTGTCCAAAATGGACTTTTTCTTCAATCTGAAACCTTGTTAAACAAGGCCTTTCGATAGTATTCGATGCTAGTTGCCGGGATTGAACCGGCGACCTCATCCTTACCATGGATGCGCTCTACCGACTGAGCTAAACCAGCAGTACTTGACTAGTATATCATATCTCTAAAAAAAGTCAATGGATTTTTTGGAAATATTGAGAAAAATAAAGAGAGCTAAATTCCCAAAGTAAGTTCTAGTCTGTCTTAAAAACTGGAAATTAGACTGAGACTAAATTCTGTTGATGTTATGCAGTTGTCTCAGTGTAACTTCTGGAAGGACGGGAACTAGAACTTACTTTGAGAATTTACCCGAAAAATAAAGAAAAAAAGAGAAAATAAGCTATTCCTAAAAATTATCTGACACTTTTAAGGAATTGTGCTATACTATTGTTATAAAAATCACAAAGGAAACGATATGAAACTGCAAAACCTTCAAGTTGGACAATCTTATTTAGTCAAAGATTGTCTAACGCAAGATGATATTCGTAAACACTTAGCGCACTTGGGTTTAAAAGTCGGAGAAGAGATTCGCATCATTTCAAAAACCAAGACCAATGCAATTTTCCAAGTCAAGGCAAGCCGTCTAGCCCTAGACAGAGAAATTATTGAATCTCTGGTTTTAATAGAAAAGTCAGCTACGGAAATAATCAATCTATCTGAGGCACCTATTGGTAGCTCAGCTAAGGTTATGGACATCTATGCAACAGGTGCACTCCGTCGTCGCCTCATGGATATGGGACTTACAAAGAACACGCAGCTATTTCTCAAAAAAGTCGCTCCCCTGGGCGATCCAATCGAAATTACCTTGAGAGGATACGAGCTGACACTACGCAAATCCGAAGCGCAAATGATTGGTGTTCAAATCACAAGCGAGGTGAGGAAATGACAAAACACATCGCCCTTGCAGGAAATCCAAATAGCGGAAAAACAACTCTTTTCAACCTCCTAACAGGGACCAACCAACGTGTTGGTAACTGGCCCGGAGTCACCGTTGAAAGAAAATCTGGAACGATCAAAAAGCAAAAACATTTACTAATTCAAGATTTACCAGGTATCTACTCGCTGTCTCCCTACACACCAGAAGAACGGGTTGCCAGAGATTATTTGATAGCGGACCAACCAGCTGCTATCCTCAACGTCCTTGATGCAACAAACTTGGAGCGGAATCTCTATCTGACCTTGCAGTTATTAGAAATGGGACTTCCTATTGTTATCGCCCTCAATATGACAGACGCCCTGAAAAGTCAAGGCCGCTCAATAAACAGCGACCAACTCTCCTATCAACTGGGAGTTCCTGTACAGCCTATCAGTGCACTAAAAAAGCTAGGTATATCCCAGCTCCTCCATGAAGTAGAAAAAATTACCAATCAACAAGCCGAGCCAATCTATCCTCAGTATGACAAACAATTTGAAGCCGGTCTCGCCCAAGTTATTGACCTATTATCGGATTCCATCCCAAATCATCAAAAACGCTTCTACGCCATTAAGCTACTCGAACAAGACCAAGTCATTCTAGACCAATTGCAACTAAATGCACAAGACATGCTTGATTTGACCGAAATCATTGCCATTTTGGAAAAAATTTACGCAGACGATATGGAAGCCATTATCGTCAATCAACGCTACCAATTTATCGAGAAAATCACAGAACTGGTCACAAAAGACAGCGATAAGGCTTTTAACCTGTCTGATAACATAGACCGACTTGTTACCAATCGTTTTCTTGCCCTCCCTATCTTTGCGGCAGTCATGTGGCTGACCTACTTCCTGTCTATTCAAACGGTTGGTACAATGGGGACTGACTGGGTAAATGATGTCCTCTTCGGAGAGCTTGTTCCAGGTCTTATTCAGGAAAATCTAGATCGATTTGAAATCGCTGGCTGGCTACAATCTCTGGTCCTTGATGGCATTATTGCAGGATGTGGAGCCATTCTCGGTTTTGTACCACAAATTTTCGTCCTCTTCGTCTGCTTGGGAATCTTGGAAGACATCGGCTATATGAGCCGAGTCGCCTTTGTCATGGATAGGATTTTTAGGCGTTTTGGTCTATCAGGCAAATCCTTTATTCCCATGTTGATTTCCACAGGCTGTGGCGTTCCTGGAGTCATGGCAAGCCGGACTATTGAAAATGAACAGGACCGAAAAATCACCATTATGACAGCAACCTTCATGCCCTGTTCTGCCAAACTTCCTATCATTTCGCTGGTAGCCGGTGCTTTCTTTCCTGACAATCCTTGGATTGCTCCAAGCGCCTATTTTGTCGGTATGGCTGCCATCGTCCTATCCGGAATGGCACTAAAAAAGACCAAGCAACTTGGTGGAGTCGCAAGCCCCTTTATCATGGAATTACCATCTTATCACTTACCAAAACTCAGTACGGTTCTCCGATATGCATTCGATAAGGCACTTAGTTTTATCAAACGAGCTGGTACCATTATATTTGTGACCAACATCATTATTTGGTTCAGCAGTTCCTATAATTGGTCTTTACAAATGGTAGAAACAGATGAGAGTATCTTAGCCTCCATTGGACGCAGTTTTTCTCTCCTCTTTGCCCCACTTGGTTTCGGAAATTGGCGAGCAACTGTTGCTGCCATTACAGGTCTCTTAGCCAAGGAAACCGTCATTGCCACCTTTGGTATCCTCTATAAATTAGGAGAAACAACCGAAGAAAATCCCGAACTCTGGGGGCTGCTACAACAAGACTATACAGCATTGTCAGCTTACTCCTTCCTAGTCTTTAATCTCCTCTGTGCCCCTTGTTTTGCGGCTATTGGTGCCATTCACCGTGAAATGGGAGAAGCCAAGTGGACATGGATTGCTATCGGTTTCCAAACAGGTTTAGCCTATGCAAGTAGTTTGGTTATCTATCAGATTGGTCTTGTACTTATCTACGGACAATTACCAACCGTCTGGACATTTATCGCTATCTTTCTAATTATCACAGCCATCTACAGCCTAATGAAAAAACCAGCCAATACTCTTCCAATCGTCACGCTAAAAACATTAGAAAAAGGAGAATATTGATGCCCACACTTATCCTCTTTCTCATCATCGTCATCTTATTTTCTCTTGCTATTCGCAGTCTCATCAAAGAAAAAGGATCCTGCGGAGATTGTTCCTGCGACTGTGCTATTAAGCAAGAAATGAACGAATCTTCTCACCATAGACATCCATAACAAAAAGGGAGTGGGAAAGAACTCGACCAAGATAAAAAGAGTTCGTCTTCCCACCCCCGCACAGTTGATTAGGCCAGATTTGG
>NZ_JARQPL010000010.1:0-69749 GCF_046032535.1 Streptococcus suis
GACGATAGCCTAGGAGATACACCTGTACCCATGCCGAACACAGCAGTTAAGCCCTAGAACGCCTGAAGTAGTTGGGGTTGCCCCCTGTTAGATACGGTAGTCGCTTAGCAAATTGGGAGTTTAGCTCAGCTGGGAGAGCATCTGCCTTACAAGCAGAGGGTCAGCGGTTCGATCCCGTTAACTCCCATATAAGCGGGTGTAGTTTAGTGGTAAAACTACAGCCTTCCAAGCTGTTGTCGCGAGTTCGATTCTCGTCACCCGCTTTGAACATAGTTCATACCCAAACTTGGTTTGGGCGCGTAGCTCAGATGGTTAGAGCGCACGCCTGATAAGCGTGAGGTCGGTGGTTCGATTCCACTCGTGCCCATTATATGGTCCGTTGGTCAAGGGGTTAAGACACCGCCTTTTCACGGCGGTAACACGGGTTCGAATCCCGTACGGACTATATTATTTGGAGGATTACCCAAGTCCGGCTGAAGGGAACGGTCTTGAAAACCGTCAGGCGTGTAAAAGCGTGCGTGGGTTCGAATCCCACATCCTCCTTAGTATTATCGCGGGATGGAGCAGCTAGGTAGCTCGTCGGGCTCATAACCCGAAGGTCGTAGGTTCAAATCCTGCTCCCGCAATTTCTTTAAGAATTTGGCTCGGTAGCTCAGTTGGTAGAGCAATGGATTGAAGCTCCATGTGTCGGCGGTTCGATTCCGTCTCGCGCCATTAATTTAATATTATATTTCGGAGAGATAGCGAAGAGGCTAAACGCGGCGGACTGTAAATCCGCTCCTTCGGGTTCGGGGGTTCGAATCCCTCTCTCTCCATACCTTTACGGGCATAGTTTAAAGGTAGAACTAAGGTCTCCAAAACCTTCAGTGTGGGTTCAATTCCTACTGCCCGTGTTATATGGCGGGTGTGGTGAAGTGGTTAACACATCAGATTGTGGCTCTGACATTCGGGGGTTCGATTCCCCTCACTCGCCTATTTTAATATTGGGGTATCGCCAAGCGGTAAGGCAAGGGACTTTGACTCCCTCATGCGTTGGTTCGAATCCAGCTACCCCAGTTCAACTATATGCCGGCGTGGCGGAATTGGCAGACGCGCTGGACTCAAAATCCAGTGTCCGCAAGGACGTGCCGGTTCGACCCCGGCCGCCGGTATAGTTGAAAAGACAAGGTTTCTAAGCCTTGTCTTTTTTTTTATATTTGCAATTTCTCTTGTTTGATTTACTAGAAATTTCTTGACAATAGTCGAAATTTAATGTATCATAAAGTTACAAAATATAAAAATAAATTAATTAATGCGAGGTGTGTTTATGGTTCTATTAAAGAATGTAAAATTAATTTGTGATGCTGTGGTTAATGACTGGAAGCCAGAATATGATTTTGAGGTAGAACATTTCAAGTTACCGCTTTCAAAAAATGATTTTTTCAACACCACCTACTCTATTTTAGATAATAAAACTATTAATGAATATCTAAAGTCATTGACAGGCGGTTCGAGTTATAGGTATGGTACGTTCAAACGGAGAGCTGAAATACTAATTTGCATTGGTTTAGTTCAACATCTTGAATTTAACTCTATTGATAGTATGACTCTAGAAAATGCATTATCTAGGATAAATGTGAATATTTCACTCAACATTAAAAATTTTGAAGATGATAAAGGAAATTTCAATTTCGAATCATGGTTTGAATACTTGTCAAATAATAATAGAATACAAGTTACTGAAGAATTTGATGATATTTCGTTCTTCCTCATGCTAACAAATTTAAATAACATAATTCAATTCTATGGGGTATTACCTTATTTAATTAAGTTTTCAGATGATAGATTATATTTTTACTGTATTGATTTTGCTAATAAAGAAAGTAGATTCTTTGTTAGTGTAACAAATCCATTGGCATCACATTTTTGCTAATAAATTTAAGGAGGTTAGAACTAAAGAGTCTTAGCCTCTTTTTTGTATAACAGAATATAATACGTACACTTTGTTGTTTTTTAAAGCTCATGATTGTAGATACCTTCTGCCATACTATTTAAATATAAGACTTCAAAATATTTCTTATATTTACTCATCATGTATCCGAATTTCAGTATAAATTGGAAGTCATCTAGTAATTTTCTTTCATTTCTATAAAATAAATTTCCGTCTTGTATGATTCCTAATTCTTTTTTATATTTCTCAATTTCATTTAAGATGTATTTCTCTTCTTCTTCAGATAAGTCTTGTTTTAGAAATATTACAACCTCTGCATTATGACTCTCTTTCCATACTTTTGGCTCGAATTCCATACGATTATATTCACCAATTGCAATATTATTAAATTGAAATGTTTCAAAGTACCTAGTATATCTTGAAAGTCTTAAAGCAAAACTCACGCTATAAGGGTAATCATCAAATTTCTCTACTTCATTTCTATAATATATATTTCCTTCCTGTATTATGCCGTAACGTTTTTTCAACTTGTTTATTACTTTCTGAATATAAGTTTTATCGTCTTCGCCAAGGTTTTCTTTTATGAGAATTTTAACTTCGAAATTATGTTTCATTGTTATACCTTTCATATTATTTAGATTTTGTTGATGTTTCTTTTAGTTAGTATATCAAGTTTTTATAGCAGGTCATCAAGTTTATCAGCCAATGCTTTTTGTTTGCTTGGGTATAAGTGGGAGTAAGTATCAATCGTAGTCGTGATTGAAGCATGTCCCAGTCTTTCTTTGACTACTAGATAATCTTCCCCCTGGTTAATCAGCAGGGAAGCGTGTGAGTGCCTAAAATCGTGTATGCGTATCTTTTTTAGTGTGTCATCGCGTTCAAGGATTTTCTTGTATTGCTTCTCAATAGCATTTTTCGTAATTGTGAGAGGGTTACTTTGAAACACTTGGAGGGTTAAACTGTCGCTTGTAAATTGTTCCAACAGGTGTTTTTGTTGCTGTTGCCAATGTTGTAGTTCTTGGCTTAATTTTTTATTGATAATAATCCTCCTAGTTCCTGCTTTAGTCTTTGTTGTGCTAATGTGGCTAATTCCTTTATTGACATAGATAGATTTTGTGATATGAATTGTATTGCTGGAAAAGTCAATGTCTTTCCATGTTAGTGCAAGTGCTTCACCAAGTCTTAACCCTGTAAAGAACAAAACGGTAAATAATAGTTTGATATTGTATTCTTCTGGCTCAAACAGCGTTAGAAACCGCTGAAATTCTTCAACTGTCCAAAACTGCATTTTAGTTTTTTCAATTGGCAATTTTTTTAGTAACTTTACTGGATTTGTATTGTAATAACCTTTTCGCAAACCTACATCAAATATTTTTTTGAGCAATATCATTATTTTATTGATTGTATTTGTGCTTAATGCTTTATCTGAATTTTGTGCTACTTTTTGCCTAAGATGTTCTCTGAATTGGTATATATCCTCATAAGTCAATTTTCCTACATTATCGACGTTTGAAAAGTAATCTTTAATGTGTCGGTTGTAGTTATTCTCTTGCGTGTTGATATAACTAACTTTTCGATGATTTATTATATCTTCTTCTTTAAGTAACTCATAGAGCATAGAAACGCTTATTTTAGCCCCAAAGTAGCGTTCCTTTAGTTCTACACTACGTAGATAGTTTTCTGCCTCAGTTGCTTCTTTTTTGGTTTTATAGCCCTTTCTGATTATTCTACGTTGCTTTAACGTTATCGGGTCAAAACCGTTACTAATATCGACAATCCAACCACTACCGTTTTTATCTTTACGTATTGCCATTTTTACCCCCTAGTGGGCTATTTTGGACATCAAAGCCTAATAATTCAGTTGCCACCGTTGCTGGTATAGTTCCAATACGCTTGTTTTGGTAGACATTGAACCCTCTTGCTATTAGAAGCTCTTTTCCTTGTCGGATAATGCGTTTGGAAGTTCCCTCAGAGAAACCAAGGGCAACTAGGTCATTTTTATTTATAGTGGCTATCATGTACTTACTCCTTTAATCATCTAATTTTATTTTCTTATACTTTACAAGATTATCGAAATACTGACCGTCTTTATAGACCTTACTGGTGTATTCCGTTTCATATAGGACGGTTGAGTTATTATAATCAAAAGTTTCATAGGTATAGAACTTATCTTCATCAGGCTTTTTCAGATTACGTGATGATAGATAAGCTTGTTTACCAAAGTTTTCTAATAACTCCTGTCCGATACCTTTTTCAAAGTATTTGGTAACATATCGACCGCGGTTTTCTTTACTGTCGACATCAACTTTATTTATCCGTACTGCTCCATGCCCCCAGAGTTCCAAAAGTTGACGATGTGGGATATAGGGAACGCTGAAAAGTAGAATATGAGCGTGCCATGCTCCACGTTTCTGTTTCTCTAATACTGCAATGTATTTTAACTGGCTTTTCTTTGTTTGGAATATGTGATAATTAAAGCGTTTGATAAATGTTTTGAG
The DNA here is from genome assembly GCF_046032535.1 of Streptococcus suis. GTDB lineage: Bacteria > Bacillota > Bacilli > Lactobacillales > Streptococcaceae > Streptococcus > Streptococcus suis_AK. Next base: position 4,429 of record NZ_JARQPL010000010.1, read on the forward strand.
TAAGTCTTTGAATTCGTTTCTCTCGCTGATATTTTCTTTAGTGGTCAAGGTAAGAAAAGAAGTCGTATCATCAAAGTTACAATCGACTAGACGGAGTAAGTTCCACTTTGCTTCTAAGCGAGTTTTTTTCATGCGTTCAAGACGTTGTTCTTGTTCTTCTGGTGTTAGTTCGTCAAATGTTCTGCGTTTTGATTTTTCCTTGTTTTCAGTATTAGTATCTATAATTGATTTTCCCTTTGAAAATATTGGCTTTTCATATTCCCAAATTTCAATATAGGAAGAAGTGCGGACTATTTTTTTATTATATGAGGTCATAAAAAATAGTTCCTTTTTGGTTGGCTTTCGCCAAAAGATTGTCTATATAATAAATAAACTAGGAGGAGCAAAGCTCCTCCCTACTTCTATCATGTGATCCTAAGCACCGCTCCGCTAAACACGCTTCCAGCTTGCCGACCTCCAGTCGGCAGTTTTGCCTAGGTACATGATTAGAAGTAGTTATGTATTATTGTTTAATATTTGGGTTAAACTTATTGGACAAAAATCATTTACTTCAACTCCTACGGTAACCCTCCTAGTAGTTATATGATTGAGTGACGGTATTATAACAAAGAACGGGTATGATATGACTTTTACCAACACAACCATCAATAAAATAATGACTTTTTTGGTCATGGTAGATTTTCCCAAGATAGCTTGGGTCGTTTGCGACCTCTGAAGAAGCAATATGTCCTGAAATAATATCCTTATAAAAATATCCGATATTTGCTGGAAATTTGTTAGTAAAAATATCAGGATTAGAATACAATTTCCAATTTTCTCCGAACTCTTCATCAATTCCAGCATGGACAAATATTTGATTATCAGTCTCATAAAAACGTTCTGAATTAAAATATTTATTTCTAAACCAATCTACTATTTCAGGATATTCAGAAGTAATACAGTCTCTTATTTTCTTGTTAATTTGAACAAGGCATTCTTCATCAGATATAGAAAAATCTGATACAACTGTATCAACGATATTTTTTCGCTTATTCTGACCAATGAAACTAATTATAGTATCATAAGAAGTGTATTTAGAATCTCCGTCTTCCTCAAAGAGCCACTCAGAAAAATATTCTTCATGATTTCCTAATAAAGTGATAACCTGGTCAGGAAACTTATTTTCTAGTTCGATGATTTTTGAGATAACTTGAAAAGATTGAGAACCACCATCTATGTAGTCGCCAAGCAATATAAGTCGATTGTCCGTATCAGATAAATCCACTTTTGACAGGCTTTCAATAAATTCATCATAATGTCCATGAATATCGGACATGACATAAATTTTAGACATAAAAAATTCCTATTGAATTAACTTTTTTAATGTTTCGTATGTTTCTAAATTTCCCCAATTTGTCGAGATGACTGTTAATTCATTGTGTTTGTCATCATGGATAATCAAATCACCATTTCCGATAACTTGATATTCATGATGGTTATTAAGGCATAATGAAAATGTATCAATTCCAATAATATTATTAGAAGCATCAATATTTTTTTGGGGAGTATGACCTACAATCTGTTTGGGATGTTTCAAGTTTGTTTTTTCTTTTAGCTCGCTTAAATCTGCCCACAGAGGAGAACCAGTTTCAAATAGTCCTCCTCGTTTTGTTCCAATGCTATCAGCCAACTCTTCTAGTTTGTGAAGATGTCTTGAGGTGATTTTTTCAAAGTGCCAAGGTTCAGGGTTGAAAAGAGTGGTATATCCTGCGTGACTGATAAGAAAATCATTCAATTGATACGCTACTTGTAATCCTAGTTCTTTTAATTGTTCTTTAATAGCAAAAAACACTTCTATATTTTCAACAGAATACTGACTGACGAAATTTATAAGATAATCTGCATCGTGGTTACCGATGATATTGATAACCTCCAAACCATTGGCTTCCATATTCTTTTTCCAACTAAATAAAAATGTGAGGTCATGTGCATAGAGATTTATATTATTTGTTTGACCAGGAAAGTCAACATAATCTCCGAGGAAAATAACTCTTTTGACATTATTATCTTTGATAACATTGTCAACTATTGGCAAAATTAGTTGAGATTTCAGATGTAAATCTCCGACTAGTAATGTTTTCATTTGACCTCCTATCTTGCATTTACTGCATAATCATAATATAAGTAATTAGCAATTAATGAATGTGAACTGCCATCTATATAATCTAAAACCAAAATATATTGGTTGTTATATCATATAAATCCTCCTTTGAAAGGTTTCAACAAATTCATCATAATGTCCATGAATATCGGACATGGCAAAAATTTTTGACAAAACCTCCTACTATAATGGTTTCTTACTCATTTCTTATCCATTCTTGAGTTTGCATCCACTTTAATATATCTTCAATTTGTTGTGGTGTGAACTTATATCCACCTTCCCAACTTAAATCTTCTTCAGCGATACGATGTAAAGAATGAAAGTCAATTTGGTGTGAGAACCTTATATAATTTGTATTTTCCCAATATTTGAGTGGCTCAAACCAAATTCGTTTATTATTAGTATGAGGAGTATCATCAATAAAAAATATCATTACTTCTAATAAATCTTTTATTGCTTGTAATTCTGAATCGGAATATTTTCCAGGAGGTTGAGAATAATAGTTGACATCTTCAATCATTGGTTTCTCCTATCTTGCATTTACTGCGTAGACATAATTTAAGTAATTAGCAAAATCCCCCATTCGTTTTCTATCGTCATTAAATTCAGCGTACCAAGATACATCTCCATTTTGTTCCTGTATCCATACTCTGATATCTAATAATAATTTTCTAATGTCATTATGAAGAACAGTTCGTGCACCGTCAAAAGAATGTTGTTCTTCTCGAGTTAGGGTAAACCATTTTCCACGTGCTTCGGAATATTGGGCACAAAGTTCAATCAATTTTTTCCAGTATTCTTGAAATTTAGGGTCATGTATATTAACAGAGCTGATTAAGTTGTCATAAATCTTTTCAGCTTGTTCGAAAGTTAGGGAACTTTTATCCTTTAGGAAGTCTCTGTAAGTAAAAATTTGCATTTTGGTACTCCTTTATTATTTTATAATATATTCTATCACAACTATTTTGTTACAGGTAAGACATCAGAGCAAGCAAACCAAAGATTGCCATTGAATTGTCCAACATTCAAATCTTTAAGTGCAACAGGACAAGTCTTGTTGTTTGCCATTTCTTGAACAGAAGCAGTAGGGGTTAAAGTGTTGACCTTGACTTGAATCATTTCCATAAAGAAATCTGAGGTTTCATCTTGAATTGATACATTGAGCCGTAAAGCTATTGGTTTATTGGTTTCTCTGTCTAAGACTTCAGTATATCCTTTTACGGCAAAGAAGCGATTACCAAGGAGCTCAGGTTTCAAAAAATCATTTAGTTTCATAATAGTTTCCTTTCTTATCATCGCTGAGCGATGAGGAACCGATATTTCTACTGAAAATCTTACGAATTTCAGTAAAAATATCGATTGCAATTAGTTGGTTTCCTCTAAATATAATTGTAGTTCGCTTATAAAATTAAATTGTTTGGTATCTAAGTAGGGGCTTTCCCAGTATTGAGCGTTTTCCCTGCCTGACCCCTGCATATAAAGATAGCCAGCTCCCTTTACTTCAATAGGTTTCAGATTGTCAGGAGTAGCAGAGCCAAAGACCATTCTATAACCTTCATTAGAATTGGCACCAAGAGCGATTCTCAATCCCAAGTTATCTCTAAGGTCAGTATTTAAGGTTTCGGCTCTCATTTGTTGGGCTGCTACAAGGATAAATATACCTGATTGCCTTCCGAGTAAAATAATTTGTTTAATTCCGTCCATAACTTCGGCAATAATTTCTCTTGATTTTTTATCTGTCCCTGACGCTTGAAATGCCCCCATTTCATCAAAAATCAGCCATAGAGGTTTAAAGCCATGGTCTGCAAAGTTTGAGCCGTATAGAAAGTTATCACGCATATATTGATATCGTTCCTGCATTTCTTCGACTACTAAACGGACAATACGAGCGATATTATTAGGAGTGGTTGCTACATATTTTTCTCCAAAGTAATGTGACAAGCTACCCAGGTCAGAGTTTTTTGGGTCTGCTATGTAGACAGTTGATTGTCGCTTGAGAAGTTCTAAAATCAAGAAAGTAATAAAAACTGACTTTCCACTTCCTGTACCTCCTGAAACCAAAATGTGAGGGCATTTTACAGGGTCATAGATTATTCCGTATCCTAAATCAATATTATGGTTGTTAATCAGTTGTTTTTGGCTGTGAGATTGTAGAATTAATCTTTCTGGTTTTTTGTAGTAAAAGTGGTACTCTACAAAACTAGGACGGATAATTTTCTCGTCTAATTCAAGTTCGAGAACTCCAGCAAGGACATCATCAAGTGACTGTACTTTTTTGCTAAATTCATCGCCTGTAATCAGAGCTTTGATAAGTACGTGACCCTTTTGCCTATCTAGCTCATATTCTAAGGTTGCACTTCTAATAATTTTTTCATGCCCTGTACTATCTTTTTGAGCAGTATAAAGTCGGTTAGTATATAGCACATACAATAAACTTTCTCTAATTATTAAATAAAAATCCAGGTTATATCTGAAATGTTTTAATTTAAGGTGGATTTTATATATAACAAAACCACTTAGTAAGAAGAATGGGATTTGAAGAAAAGCAGGTGCCCTAATATTTACGATAATAGTAAATAGAGTACAGACCGTCAGTCCTAGTATCAACCATTGGAATACTCTTAATCGGCGACTTGAAATAATGTAATTTCTTGTTAAATCTGCTATATGTTTCAGTCTAATCATAAAATCTCCTCTCTACTATTAAAGTGAAATAGTTGCAGTTAGGATTGCGTGGTCAGGATATCCGACTTTATTTTGATAATCAGGATTTTTTAAGAATTTCCAGGAATAAGTTTCATTTGATATAGGAACATTAGCAAAAATATGGTCTAATTTACAATACTTCCAAGAATTTACATCTGATGGAGTATATGCAGTTAAACCTGATTGGCTCATTTCCTTGACAAGTAATGGATAAGAGTAAAATTCCCTAGCTTTTCCTTGGTAGGAATGAATATCGTCATTCTGTTTGAAAAAACCATTATTAAAGTCACCTAGAATAATAGTATTTTCATGACTTGCAGGCAAATTTGAAATTAGATTATCTAGTTGTATTTTGCGCTCTTTAAAATCTTCAATGATATCTTTTCCACCAGTTTTTATACGAGTACCTATAATATTTAAATCCTTACCAAATATATTTACTGTAACTCGTAAAAAGTTTGGATTACTATCATCATTATCAATGGTAGTGAATTTACTATCAGAAATTAAGGAACTTTTGATAGCTACTAAGATTTCGTTTCCGAATTCAAGAGAACGGTTATCTTCAAAAATTTTATAGCCAATATCTTGCAATCTAGCACAGAATAAATTATGGGTCTCTGTCTTGACATACTCTGTTAGACAAATAATATCTGCGTTCAATTGTCTTATTTCGGTTACAACCATATCAGGAATTTGTCTGCCAAGTCCTGAACGTTGATTGATATTCCAAGTTGAAACTGTAAGTTGTGTCATAAAACTATCCTCCAAAAAAATAGCAAGAGGAGGAACTCCTCCTGCTAGTCGTCTAATCCGTCAAATATTTCTCCTTGTTCGTCCCCATCATAATAACTTTCCAATTCTTCATAGAAGTAATCTAAAGTTTCTTGGTCAAGTTTATCCATATTAGTCTCCTTTTTTGTAATCTAAAATCATTTTAATACATCTGCAGAAAATTGTCAACTATTTTTGTTGAAGTAATCTAAAATCGTATTGTGGGAAGATAAAAAAAGAGGAGAATACTCCTCTAGTCTATTAATGTGATACTATTTTTAAAATTATTCAAAATATTCTCTAGTAAACTATAATTTATTGGAGCAACTATATCATGTAAATTTTGTTTTAACTCCTCAATTGCTTCTATAGTGGATAAATTTTTATTTGTATTTACCCGTCCAGTTTTGTTTAATATGATAGCTCCCTTTAGCATAAATTTCACTGTAACTCCAATAGTTACACTTCTAGTGGTTGTAAAATTTGGCAATAGTATTTTTAATTCTCTAATGCCATTCTCAACTTCCTCACTAATTTGCACTTTGACATTAGTTCCGTAACCTTTTTGGTACTCCAAATATTCCAATGATATTGTTTCCTTATCATTAATGATAGGCTCCCAATTGGCAATAGCCTTAGTTTCTTCGAAAGCTCTAGTAAGTATCTGACTGCGTGTAAGTTCAATTTTAGAATTACCTGCATAAATCTTTTTCAATTCTTCAAAATAAAAAATACCTTCACTTGACACCCTAACCTGAAATTCAGCCATGAAAATTCCCCTTGTAATTTGTATGGTAATATTATATCATGTAATTCAAAAAAGTTGAAAGATATTTATGATTTTTTTATTTCTATACTGTAAACATACTGACAGAAAAGTTAAGTTGGAGGTCACTTAATCAAAAGGTGTATATAGCCAGTAAAATTCGACAATAAAAGTATAAGCTGATTCTCCTACATTGAACTTTTGACACTAAGTTTTTCAAAATTTAAGAGAAGAGCAAATTACTAGTTCCTAAAAAGTTACTAAAAATAAAAAAATCCATCGTTTTTACGATAGAGAGAATTCCTAATAATGCTGATTTAACTGGTCTTTATTCTTATAAAACCTCAAGAACCAAACTCAAAATCCAGTGTCCGCAAGGACGTGCCGGTTCGACCCCGGCCGCCGGTATAGTTTAAAAGACAAGGTTTCTAAGCCTTGTCTTTTGTTTTATCTTTTCTATTGCTCTTTTTCAAGTTGCCAAAAAATTGGCTCATTGTCAACTGTAGTGGGTAGACGAAAAGCTAACACCTAGAGAGGACGAAATTCGTTCTCTCTTTTTCGGTGTTTCTTTTTTGTTAAGAAGGTTTACGAGTTGCTATGGATAGATAGGATAGATAGGATAGATATACTCTTTTTCAGTAAATTTTCCTTGTTTTTTTGTTTTCTATGTGGTATACTTAACAAGTTAATTAAAAGGTTAAGGGGATGCCTATGAATCGTATTGCATTAGAAATTGAGAAGTACCTGCACGAGATTGTTTTGAGTTCGGAGAATCAATTGGAGATTTTGGTTGGTTCTTGTCAAAGCACGGTGAAGTTGACGAATACGCAGGAGCATATTTTGATGCTTATTGAAAAGGCTGCATATACTAATACTGAGATTGCTAAGGAGTTGAATGTTAGTCAGGCTGCAATCACGAAGGCTACTAAGTCTTTAGTTTCTCAGGGCTTATTGGTGGCGGTTAGAGATGCTAAGGATGCTCGTGTTGTTCGCTTTAGTTTGACTGAGGCTGCTAAGCCTATTGCTGCAGAGCATGCTCATCATCACGCGCATACCTTGGAAGCTTATGAAGAGCTTTTGGAACATTATAGTCTTGAAGAGCAGGGGTCAATTGCTCGATTCTTAAGTGAGTTAGTGGAGAAGATTAGAAAATAAATGAGATATATTACTGTGGAAGACTTGTCGTTTTACTACGATAAAGAACCGGTTTTAGAACATATTCATTATTATCTTGATAGTGGGGAATTTGTGACTTTGACTGGTGAGAATGGCGCAGCCAAGACAACCCTCATTAAGGCGACTTTGGGGATATTGAAGCCCAAACAAGGGAAGGTTTCTATTGCTGAGAAGAGTATAAAGGGTAAGAAGTTGAGAATGGCCTATTTACCTCAGCAAATTGCAAGTTTTAATGCTGGTTTTCCAAGCACGGTTTACGAATTTGTAAAATCAGGGCGTTATCCTCGACAAGGTTGGTTTCGTCGTTTGACAGCCCATGATGAGGAACATGTTCGGATTAGTTTGGAATCAGTTGGCATGTGGGAACATCGGGATAAGCGCTTAGGTGCTTTGAGTGGTGGGCAGAAGCAGCGTGCGGTCATTGCGCGTATGTTTGCCTCTGATCCAGATATTTTTATTCTGGATGAACCGACAACAGGGATGGATGCAGGGACCAAGGATGCTTTTTACCAGCTCATGCATCATTCGGCTAAGAAGCATGGGAAGTCGGTTTTGATGATAACTCATGATCCTGATGAGCTGAATAAGTATGCTGATCGAAACATTCACTTGGTTCGTGATCAGCAGTCTCCTTGGCGTTGTTTCAATGTTCATGAAGCGGATGAGGAGGTTGCCCATGTTTGATCTATCTGTATTTCATTATGACTTTATGCAGCGTGCTTTCCTGGCAATCATTGCGATGAGTCTGTTATCGCCCATTTTGGGGGTCTTTTTGATACTTAGACGGCAGAGTTTGATGTCGGATACTCTTAGTCATGTTTCGTTGGCGGGGGTTGCATTTGGTTTGGTATTGGGGATTTCACCAACGCTTTCGACTGTTCTTGTCGTTATTGTGGCAGCTGTATTTTTAGAGTATTTGCGGACAATTTACAAGAATTTTATGGAAATTGGGACGGCTATCCTCATGTCGACTGGTTTGGCTATTTCGCTCATTGTCATGAATAAATCTGGTGGGAAATCAGGGCTTAGTCTGGAACAATATCTGTTTGGTTCGATTGTGACGATTAGTCAGGAGCAGGTAATTGCTTTGTTTACGATTGCTGTGATTGTCATTGTGCTGACATTGCTGTTTTTACGTCCGATGTATATTCTTACCTTTGATGAGGATACGGCATTTGTAGATGGGTTACCTGTGCGAGCTATGTCCATTGCCTTCAATGTGGTGACTGGTGTTGCCATTGCCTTAATGATTCCTGCGGCAGGTGCTTTGCTGGTTTCAACAATTATGGTGTTGCCTGCTTCTATTGCATTGCGACTTGGTAAGAGTTTTAAAGCTGTTATCTTTACTGGGATGGGCATTGGCTTTTTTGGAATGGTCATGGGCTTGTTGACTTCTTACTATGCAGAAACCCCGGCGAGTGCAAGTATTACCTTGATTTTCATTAGTATTTTCTTACTGGTGAATGTTGTTCAAAAATTTAAAAAATAAGGAGTTAAGATGAAAAAAGTTGGTTTATTATTCTTGTCTGTCTCAGCTTTGCTTTTGGGGGCTTGTGGCAATAGCACAGCTTCTGAAGATGGGAAGTTGAATATTGTAACGACCTTTTATCCTGTTTATGAGTTTACCAAGCAGGTGGCAGGTGATGAGGCAAATGTTGATCTGTTGGTTAAGGCTGGGACAGAGGTTCATGGTTATGAGCCGTCAGCTAAAGATATTGCTCGTATCCAAGAGGCAGATGCTTTTGTTTATGAAAATGAAAATATGGAAACATGGGTCCATGATGTAGAAGGTTCAATTGATACTGAAAAAGTAAATGTTATCAGTGCAACGGATGGGATGCTCTTGTTACCGGGTAGTGAAGAAGGGGAGGAACACGACCATAGTGAGGAGGGGCATAGCCATGCTTATGATCCGCATGTATGGTTGTCTCCTGAGCGTGCCATCACACTTGTAGAAAATATTCGTGATAGTTTGGTAGCTAAATACCCAGAAAAGAAAGATGCTTTTGAAACAAATGCGGCAGCCTATATTGAGAAATTAGATGCTTTGGATGCTAAATATTCTGAAACATTATCTGCTGCGAAACAGAAATACTTTGTTACACAGCATACTGCCTTTGCTTACTTAGCTTTGGACTATGGTTTGAAACAAGTTTCTATTACAGGTGTTGCTGCAGATGAGGATCCAACTCCATCACGTCTAGCAGAATTGACAGAGTATATTAATAAATATGGTATTAAGTATATCTATTTTGAAGAAAATGCGTCAAAATCTGTTGCAGAAACACTTGCCAAAGAGACTGGGGTTCAGTTGGATGTTCTTAATCCTCTTGAAAGTTTGACGGATGAGGATATGAAAAATGGTAAGGATTATATTTCTGTTATGGAAGATAATCTGACTGCCCTTGAAAAAACAACTTCCCAAGAAGGTTCTGAAATTTTGCCAGAAGAAGGTGCTGAGACTGCGCAAACTGTTTATAATGGTTATTTTGAAGATAGTGCCGTAAAAGATCGTACTCTTTCAGATTATGCAGGTGAGTGGCAATCTGTTTATCCATACTTGCTTGATGGTACACTAGATCAGGTCTGGGATTACAAGGCTAAGATCAAAGGTGGTATGACAGCTGAAGAGTACAAGGCTTATTACGATACTGGCTACAAAACAGATGTTGATCAAATTAACATTACAGATAATACCATGGAATTTGTAGTGGGAGATAAGAAAGAAAAATTCACGTATAAGTATGTGGGCTATAAGATTTTGACCTACAAAAAAGGAAATCGTGGTGTTCGTTTCTTGTTTGAAGCAACGGATGCAAATGCTGGTAACTATAAGTATGTTCAATTTAGCGACCACAATATCGCCCCGGTTAAAACAGGTCACTTCCATATCTATTTTGGTGGAGAGAGCCAAGAAAAACTCTTGGAAGAGTTGGAAAACTGGCCGACATACTACCCTGTTGGTTTGACTGGTTTGGAAATTGGTCAGGAGATGCTGGCTCACTAAGAATAATGAGAAGACTGGGCAAGGTGTTCAGTCTTTCTTCTTAACAATTTTTGACTACAAATGTAAACTGAAATTAGAAAATTATTGTTGGGAGGTGAATGTGTGGAGCAGACAATTTCTGCTGCGGAGTGGCAGGTCATGCGGGTCCTGTGGGCCCATCCTGGTGCGACTTCTCAGGAAATTATTCAGGCCTTGCAGGAAGGCTTTGATTGGCAGGCGACGACCATTAAGACACTTTTAGGGCGGCTGCGGAAGAAAAACTATTTGAGAATGGCTAAGGAAACTAGCAAATACCACTATTATCCGCTGATTAGTGAAGAGGAACATTTGCAGGGGCAGGTGGAGCTCTTACTAGCTACCATCTGTTCCACAAAACAGGGGCAATTGGTTGACAAACTGCTAGACACAGGGACATTTTCCCAAAAAAGCCTAGAAAATCTGGCCAGCAAAATCTCGCAGTTACAAAGGACTGCACCCGAGCAAATCGCTTGTCGGTGCTTGGCGGGGCAATGTACCTGTGGGCATCATGCAAAAGGAGAACAAATATGAAACAAACCTTGAAATTGAAAAACTTATCGTGCCAAAACTGTGTCAAACACGTGACTAATCACCTCTTGGACTTGGACGGGGTGGAAGAGGTGAACATCCAGCTGGATCAGCAGTTGGCGGAGGTGGAAACCTCTGTAGCCTATGACTTGGAACAGTACCAAGAGGTGCTGGATGATACAATCTATGAAGTGGAAGAGTTGGTATAAAGGTAAAAGCAGCCGTCGGGCTGCTTTTTATAATGCTTTGAGAAAGGCGTTCAGGTCAAGCTGTACTTGTGCAAGTGAAATTTGGTCCCAGAAGCCGTCTGATTGAAAGCGTGGAATCAGGTGGACATGGAAATGGGAGCCAGCATCAAACAAGCGATCGTTGCAGGCTGTGGTCACACCGTCAATTGCCAATGCTTGACAGAGTTTATCAGTCAAAAAGACTTCCAAGTCCAATAGTTCATAGCGAACAGTAGGTGGGACTTGACTGAGTGTGTCATAGTGATCTTTGCTGATAATCAACAGATGCCCAGTTTGAATAGGGTCAATGTCCCAGACCACCTTGAAATGTTCCGTCTGGTAGAGAATCTCTTCTTCTTTGAGTTGGTGGCAAAAAATGCAGGTCATGTCTTTTCTCCTAGGTTAGCAGAAAAGGAAATCACATAGGATTTCCTTGGGAATTATATGTGATTTACTCTAACTGCCATTTTTTCTTTCCACTCCTGCCGTCTCTTTTCGAAGAAGGCTGCTCCTAGGAAAGATACGATTGGCCGCAAAATGTAGAAATAAAAGGCAAGTGTCGGATTAAAGTAAGCAAATAGGATAACGACGATGTTGAAAAGGGCGACGGTCACCAATTGCCGTAAGTGTGCCATGGAAACAAACCTCTTTGTATATGTTGTTCCGGCAAACTTTTCTTGTAGGACAAAGTAATTCAAAATGGATTGACAGAGATTGACTGCAATGGTCACGACCCCATAACCAACAACAGCCGTGGTGGTTATGCCTTCCATCATCCACCGAGTAAAGAGGGGAATGAGGGCCAGCGTTGCCATAAAGTTGAATTGAACAATTAAGATTTTGCTGGTTGCGTGCTCAATCTGTCCTAGAATCTTGTGGTTGTCATACCAAAAATCCGCCACGATGAAAAAGGATACAAAGAAGATGAGGATGCCAGTGAAAAAGTGATGTATATCAACAGTGTCGCTCGGTAAAGGAATTTCCAGCAACATCATGGTGATGATAACCCCAATCACTGCGTCGGAGAACACCTCTAGATGTTCCTTCAGGCGTTTGGCACGACGTGTCTCATCTTCACGATAGAGTTGGTCCAAAAATGCTTGACGTTCATCGGCAGACAAATGCTCTAACTCAGGATGCAAAAGACTGGCTTCCTGAGCCATTTGTTCAAAGTAGTCGTTCAAAAATTCTTGATTTTTAGGATTTTTCTTGGTATTTTTCATCGCTTAATAAGTCAAAACTGAATATTTTTTCTTACCACGACGGATAACGGTTAACTCGCCGTCAATCTTGTCACTGTCAGAAAGGGTATAGTCCAAGTCCTGCACACGCTCACCGTTGACATAGATGGCACCATTTTGCACATCTTCACGAGCTTGGCGTTTTGAGTTGACAATACCAGAGGTGACTAGGAGTTCAACGATGTTAAGGTTGTCTTCAGCCTGTACAGCGTAGTTTGGAACGTTGCTGAGGCCCTGCTTGAGTTCTTTTGCGGATAGTTTTCTGATATTGCCAGCGAACAATTGCTCGGTAATGTTAAGGGCTTGGTTATAAGCCTCTTCACCGTGAACCAATGTCACGACTTCCTTAGCCAAAATCTTCTGAGCCAGACGTTCATGACGGGCAGCGTCAAATTTTTCTTCAATCTCAGCGATCTCATCTAATGACAAGAAAGTAAAGATTTTCAAGAAACGAACGGCATCGTCGTCCATGACATTGAGCCAGAATTGGTACATTTCATACGGAGAAGTCTTGTCGGCATCTAACCAAATGGCGTTGCCTTCCGATTTGCCGAATTTCTTACCTGTCGAGTCGGTGATAAGTGGTACAGTCATAACGTGACCAGACTTGTCAGCCTTGCGGCGAAGCAATTCAGTACCTGCTGTCATGTTGCCCCACTGGTCAGAACCACCGATTTGTAGGGTCACATTGTGCTTGTCATTGAGCTCGTAGAAGTCATAACCCTGCATGATTTGGTAGGCAAACTCGGTGTAGGAAATCCCTGTTTCAATCCGTTTTTTCACAGAGTCCTTGCTCATCATGTAGTTGACCGTGTAGTATTTACCGACATCACGAAGGAAGTCGATAAAGCTGATGTCTGAGAACCAGTCGTAGTTGTTGACCATTTCAGCCTTATTATCACCATTTTCAAAATCCAAGAAACGAGAGAGCTGACCTTGGATTTTTGTCACCCAACCGTCAACGGTGTCTTTGGTCTGCAAGCTGCGCTCCGCATCCTTGAAGGAAGGGTCGCCAATCAGACCAGTCGCACCGCCAACTAGGGCGTAAGGCTTGTGGCCTGCCAACTGCAAGCGACGGCTAGTTAAGATAGCAACCAAGTGCCCCAAGTGTAAACTATCTGCTGTTGGATCGTATCCTGTGTAATAAGAAACCTGTCCTTCTGTCAATGCTTTTACCAAGGCTTCTTCGTCTGTCGTTTGAAAGACCAAGCCACGAGCTTTTAGTTCTTCAAAAATGTTCATGTGGGCTGTCTCCTTTAGGTTTAATATACAGGACCATAAATCATTTTATATGATTTTTGGACCGAACTTCATTTTAAAAAATTCCTCCCTATTATACCACGAAATTGCGGAAAATAAACAAAATTTGGTATAATGGAACGATAAGGAGTTAATATGGCGACTAAATCAGATAAGCAAGATTTTAAAAAGAAAATCAGTGCCCTAGGCCTAGGGGATGTAGTAGGAGTTTTCCTTCGGACGCTGAAATTATTATTCAATTCAGTAGCAGTCTTGGTCTTCCTATTCGGTCTTTTTGGTGCGGGTATAGGAATTGGTTTCGTGGTTAGTCTTTTCGATGATGTTAAGATTCCCAAAACAGAGGAACTGGTAGCGAAGGTTTCAGAAGTTAGTCGGATTTCCACCGTTACCTATTCGGATGGTAGCTTGGTGTCGGAAGTTAATTCAGATTTGCTTCGTGTACCCATTACTTCGGAAGAGGTCTCTAATTATCTAAAACAGGCTGTAATTGCGACAGAGGATGAAACATTTGAAACCCATAATGGGGTTGTGCCTAAGGCTGTTTTGCGTGCGGCACTGGGATCAGTTGGTCTAGGTTCATCTAGCGGTGGTTCAACCTTGACGCAGCAATTGATAAAACAGCAACTTGTCGGAGATGCTCCAACCTTTACGCGTAAGGCTAATGAGATTGTTTCGGCTTTGGCATTAGAGCGGAATATGACCAAGGAAGAGATTTTGACCATTTACTTAAATGTTTCTCCATTTGGTCGAAATAATCAGGGACGAAATATTGCAGGGGTAGAAGCTGCGGCTCAGGGAATTTTTGGTAAACCAGCGAAAGACTTGACTGTTCCGCAGGCTGCTTTTATTGCAGGCTTACCTCAAAGTCCGATTGTTTATTCTCCCTATGCATCAGATGGAACACGTAAATCAGATGAAGATATGATTTACGGTATTGAACGCTATCAAGATGTTCTCTTTAATATGTATCGGGCGTCATTCTTGACCAAGGAAGAATACGAAACCTACAAAGCTTACGATATTAAACAAGATTTTATTGCTCCAGCTCCTGTAATGGCGGATACGAAAGATTATCTCTACTACGAGGTCATGGAAGAAGCGCAAGAGGTTATGTTTGATTATCTGGTAAAACGCGATAAGGTTTCTGAAAATGACTTGAAAAACGATGAAACTAAGGCTTCCTATGAAGAATTGGCTAAGCAAGAATTGAGTCAAGGCGGCTATACGATTAAGAGTACCGTTGATCAAGGAATCTATGCGGCAATGCAGTCTGTTGTGGCAAATTATGGCTCTGTTTTGGATGATGGAAACGAATATGTCGAGACAGGTAGTGTCTTAATTGATAATGCCACAGGAGCCATTTTAGGATTTGTAGGTGGTCGCGACTATGCAACCAACCAAAATAATCATGCCTTTGATACCCTTCGTTCGCCAGCGTCAACCATCAAGCCTCTGTTAGCTTACGGTATTGCGATTGATCAAGGTTTGATAGGTTCTGCCAGCATCCTTTCAGATTATCCAACGAACTTCTCAAGTGGACAACCGATTATGTATGGTTCAGGACGTGGTACTGGTATGATGAACTTACAGACGGCTATTGACCGTTCTGTTAACATTCCTGCTTTTTGGACCTATAAGATGATGAGAAATGCAGGTGTAGATGCCAAAGCGTACATGGATAAAATGAATTATCATATTCCTATGTACGATATTGAAAGTGTACCGTTGGGCGGTGGTGTTGAAATTTCAGTATTGACAAATACCAATGCCTATCAAACTTTGGCAAATGGTGGCGTTTATAACAAACATTACATTGTTGAAAGCATTACTGCCTCTGATGGAACAGTAGTGTATCAGCATAAAGCGGCTCCGGTTCAGGTCTATTCTAAAGCAACTGCAAGTATTATGAACCAGCTTTTGAGACAGGTTGTCAACTCTGGTTATACTACGACGTTCAAGAGTCGATTGAGTGGTTTAAACCCACAGGCAGCATCATCTGATTTCGTCGGTAAGACGGGAACAAGTAATGAAGTCAATGACGTGTGGCTCATGCTATCAACCCCTAGAGTAACTTTAGGTACCTGGGCTGGGAATGATGATAACTCAGAAATGTATGTCTGGACAGGCTACCACAATAATTCACAATATGTGGCCTATATGGTTGATGCGCTTTACAATGTTAATGCGGATATGTTCGCAGGAAAATTTGAATTAGACAGTAGTGTTATTGCTTCTAGCGTTGTTGCTTCTACAGGTCAACGTGCAGGGACGACACAGGTAAATGGGCGCCAAGTAACAGTTGGTGGTGCGATGACAACTAGTTATTGGGCTAAAAATGGTGCACCAGTAACGAGTTATAACTTCATGGTTGGGGGGACAGATAGTGACCGAGCACAGGCTTGGAATACAATTATCGGATCCCAAACGCCAACATCAAGTAGCTCAACCCAACGAAGCAGTTCGACTCGGAGTAGAACGAGTTCTCCAGCTAATAACACGAACCAGTCATCAGAAACGCAAACAGCAACTAGTGAGCAAGCGAATAATGATTCACCTTGATTTTTTCTAGTACTTGTGCTATAATAGTGTAAATTATTTGTCGTGTGTCTTGTTTGAAATATTGTCCAAACAAGGCTTGCAGCAGTTAAATCAAACTTTTTCAAAGGAAGATTTAGCTGCTCTTTTTGTGTCTATGAGGAATTTTTTTGAGAATTGTTACCTATTCTTAAAAATTCTAAAAATTCAGAAAAAGGATGAATGTTGGTCATCACATGGCTGTATATAATTGAACTCGGGCTACACTCCTGTAGAAAAAGATACATCTCCTTGCAATCTTTTGATGCTTTGTCGATGTCCTATTTTCTTTTGGAGTACTATACGCCCTCGTATCTTTTAATTGAACTCGCCTACAACTCTGTGAAAAAAAGAAAAGGTTTGTAGAGCTTTGTTTTTGTTTACTTCGTGGCGTCGTAAACGACTGAACTTTCTTCGACTATTGGTCTAGAAAGTCCTAGTCGTTCTGACGAGGGTGCGTCAACAAAATCAAAGATTTTGGACTTACCGCTTATTTTTCTTTGAGTTGTTTACGGCTTAGTATCTTAAATTGAACTCGGGCTACACTCCTGTAGAAAAAGATATAGTTTGTGGAACTTTGACTTTGTTTACCCCTTGGCGTCGTAAACGTCTGGCCTTTCTTCGACGATTTGTCAAGAAAGTCCTAGTCGTTCTGACGAGGGTGCGTCAACGAAATCAAAGATTTCGGACTTACCGCTTATTTTCTTTTGGAGTGTTAGACGCCCTCGTATCTTTTAATTGAACTCGCCTACAACTCTGTGAAAAAAGATAAACAGCTCCTAGGAGGCTTGCCTCCGTCGTCGTGTTTCCTATTTTTCTTTGAGTTGTTTACGGCTTAGTATCTTATTACAAAGGAGAAAACTTTTGGCAGGACATGAAGTTCAGTACGGTAAGCACCGTACCCGTCGTAGTTTTTCAAGAATCAAGGAAGTTCTTGATTTACCAAATTTGATTGAAATCCAAACGGACTCTTTCCAAGACTTTTTAGATTATGGTTTGAAAGAAGTCTTTGAAGATGTACTTCCAGTTTCAAACTTTACGGATACCATGGAATTGGAATTCGTTGGTTATGAATTGAAAGAGCCTAAATACACATTGGAAGAGGCGCGTGCGCATGATGCGAACTACTCAGCTCCAATTTATGTAACTTTCCGTCTGGTGAATAAAGAAACTGGCGAGATCAAGACACAAGAAGTCTTCTTCGGTGAGTTTCCAATCATGACTGAAATGGGTACCTTCATCATCAACGGTGCAGAGCGTATCATCGTTTCTCAGTTAGTTCGTTCACCAGGTGTCTACTTCAATGATAAAGTAGATAAGAATGGTAAAGTTGGTTATGGTTCAACGGTTATCCCTAACCGTGGAGCTTGGTTGGAATTGGAAACTGATTCTAAGGATATTGCCTACACTCGTATCGACCGTACGCGTAAGATTCCGTTCACAACGCTTGTTCGTGCGCTTGGTTTCTCAGGTGATGATGAAATCTTTGACATCTTTGGCGATAGCGAATTGGTCCGCAACACCATTGAAAAAGATATTCATAAAAACCCAGCAGATTCTCGTACAGATGAAGCCCTCAAGGAAATCTATGAGCGTCTTCGTCCAGGTGAACCAAAGACAGCTGAAAGCTCTCGTAGCCTTTTGACAGCTCGTTTCTTTGACCCACGTCGTTACGACTTGGCACCTGTTGGTCGTTACAAGATTAATAAAAAACTAAACCTTCGTACTCGTTTGCTCAACCAAACACTTGCTGAGCATGTGATTAACAGTGAGACAGGTGAAATTGTCTTGGAAGCTGGTACTGTATTGAGTCGTGATGTGCTTGAAAAAGTAGAAGCACAATTCGATGAGCTCAACTTGGTAGAATACATTCCAAATGATAATGCTGTTCTTCTTGAGCCAGTTCTTTTGCAGAAATTCAAGATTGTAGCTCCTAAGGATCCAGAACGTGTTGTGACGGTGATTGGTAATGCTAATCCTGCAGAAAACGTACGTACAGTAACACCTGCGGACATCTTGGCTGAAATGAGCTACTTCCTCAACTTGGCTGAGGGTCTTGGTCGTGTAGATGATATTGACCACTTGGGTAACCGTCGTATTCGTGCCGTTGGTGAATTGCTTGCCAACCAAGTACGTATCGGTTTGACTCGTATGGAACGTAACTTGCGTGAGCGTATGTCGGTTCAAGACAATGAAGTATTGACGCCACAACAAATCATCAATATCCGTCCTGTTACAGCCGCAATCAAAGAATTCTTTGGTTCATCTCAGTTGTCACAGTTCATGGACCAACACAACCCACTTTCTGAGTTGTCTCATAAACGCCGTTTGTCAGCCTTGGGACCTGGTGGTTTGACTCGTGACCGTGCTGGTTATGAGGTTCGAGACGTTCACTACACTCACTATGGTCGTATGTGTCCGATTGAAACGCCTGAGGGACCAAACATCGGTTTGATCAACAACTTGTCTTCTTATGGTCACCTCAACAAGTATGGTTTCATCCAAACACCATACCGCAAGATTGACCGTGCAACTGGTACAGTTACAAATGAGATCGTTTGGTTGACAGCCGATGAAGAAGATGCTTATATTGTAGCCCAATCAACATCGCCACTTGATGAAAACAACCGTTTCGTTGATAAGATTGTTATGGGACGTCACCAAGGTAACAACCAAGAGTTCCCAGCAGATTCAGCAGATTTCATGGACGTTTCACCTAAGCAGGTAGTTGCTGTTGCGACAGCATGTATTCCTTTCTTGGAAAACGATGACTCCAACCGTGCCCTCATGGGTGCCAACATGCAACGTCAGGCTGTCCCATTGATTGATCCAAAAGCGCCTTACGTTGGTACTGGTATGGAATACCAGGCTGCCCATGACTCAGGTGCGGCAATTATCGCTCAACACGATGGTAAGGTTGTTTACGCAGATGCGGACAAGGTAGAAGTGCGTCGTGAAGATGGATCGCTTGATGTCTACCACATTTCTAAATTCCGTCGTTCAAACTCGGGTACTGCCTATAACCAACGTACCCTTGTAAAATTGGGCGACATCGTAGAAAAAGGTGACTTCATCGCAGATGGACCTTCTATGGAAAATGGGGAAATGGCTCTTGGTCAAAACCCTATCGTTGCCTACATGACTTGGGAAGGTTACAACTTCGAGGATGCGGTTATCATGTCTGAACGCCTTGTGAAAGACGATGTGTATACATCTGTTCACTTGGAAGAGTACGAATCAGAAACCCGCGATACTAAGTTGGGCCCTGAGGAAATCACTCGCGAAATTCCAAACGTTGGTGAAGATGCTCTTCGCAACTTGGACGAAATGGGTATTATCCGTATCGGTGCTGAAGTTAAAGAAGGCGACATTCTTGTTGGTAAAGTCACACCAAAAGGTGAAAAAGATCTTTCTGCTGAAGAACGCCTCTTGCACGCTATCTTCGGTGATAAGTCACGTGAAGTGCGTGATACATCTCTTCGTGTACCTCACGGTGCCGATGGTGTCGTTCGTGATGTGAAAATCTTTACTCGTGCCAACGGTGATGAATTGCAATCAGGTGTCAACATGTTGGTTCGTGTTTACATCGCTCAAAAACGTAAGATCAAGGTCGGAGATAAGATGGCCGGTCGTCACGGAAACAAGGGTGTCGTTTCACGTATTGTACCTGTTGAGGATATGCCATATCTTCCAGACGGAACACCAGTTGACATCATGTTGAACCCACTCGGGGTGCCATCACGTATGAACATCGGTCAAGTTATGGAACTTCACTTGGGTATGGCGGCTCGCAACTTGGGCATCCATATCGCAACACCAGTTTTCGATGGTGCAAGTTCAGAAGACCTCTGGTCAACTGTTAAAGAAGCAGGTATGGATTCAGATGCCAAAACCATTCTTTACGACGGACGTACAGGTGAGCCATTTGACAACCGTGTGTCTGTCGGCGTCATGTACATGATCAAGCTTCACCACATGGTTGATGATAAACTCCACGCCCGCTCAGTCGGACCATACTCACTCGTTACCCAACAGCCACTCGGAGGTAAGGCTCAGTTTGGTGGTCAGCGTTTCGGTGAGATGGAGGTTTGGGCCCTTGAAGCTTATGGTGCTTCTAACGTCCTTCAAGAAATCTTGACTTACAAGTCAGATGATGTGACAGGCCGTCTGAAAGCCTATGAAGCCATCACCAAAGGTAAACCAATTCCAAAACCAGGTGTTCCAGAATCATTCCGCGTTCTTGTCAAAGAATTGCAATCACTTGGTTTGGATATGCGTGTCCTTGATGAAGACAACAATGAAGTAGAATTGCGTGACCTTGATGAAGGTGAAGATGATGACATCATCCACGTAGATGATCTTGAAAAAGCACGTGCAAAAGCCGCAGCTGACGCAGCCGCAGCCTTTGCAGCAGAAGAAGCAGAAGGTAAAGAATAATTAGAATGGATGGAACAAGTTGGTCCAAGCCTCAGAACTGAAAGAGATAAGGACCAACGTTCTTCCACCGTCTGATTTATAGAAAAATAGCTTACAAGCTATCCATTCTGCTGATTATTGTTCAAGAATTTGAGGTGAGGAAATCCAGCCTCTCACAAGAAAAGAAAGGGATTATTAGTGGTTGACGTAAATCGATTTAAAAGTATGCAAATCACGTTAGCTTCACCAAGTAAGGTCCGTTCATGGTCTTACGGTGAGGTTAAAAAACCTGAAACAATCAACTATCGTACACTTAAACCAGAACGTGATGGACTCTTTGACGAAGTCATCTTTGGTCCAACAAAAGACTGGGAGTGTTCATGTGGTAAATACAAGCGTATCCGTTATAAAGGGATTACTTGTGACCGCTGTGGTGTGGAAGTGACTCGTGCAAAAGTCCGTCGTGAACGTATGGGACACATTGAGTTGAAAGCACCAATTTCACATATTTGGTATTTCAAAGGCATTCCAAGCCGTATGGGCTTGACCTTGGATATGAGCCCACGTGCGCTTGAAGAAGTTATCTACTTCGCAGCTTACGTGGTGATCGATCCAAAAGATACACCGCTTGAGCACAAGTCAATCATGACAGAGCGCGAATACCGTGAGCGTTTGCGTGAATATGGCTATGGCTCATTCGTTGCCAAAATGGGTGCAGAAGCGATCCAAGACCTCTTGAAACAAGTCGATCTTCCAAAAGAAATCGCAGCTTTGAAAGAAGAATTGAAAACAGCTTCTGGTCAAAAACGCATTAAAGCAGTTCGTCGCTTGGATGTATTGGATGCTTTCTATAAATCTGGTAACAAGCCTGAGTGGATGATTCTCAATATCCTTCCAGTTATTCCACCAGATTTGCGTCCGATGGTTCAGTTGGATGGTGGCCGTTTTGCCGCATCTGACTTGAACGAACTCTACCGCCGTGTTATCAACCGTAACAACCGTTTGGCTCGTCTCTTGGAATTGAACGCTCCAGGTATCATCGTACAAAACGAAAAACGTATGCTCCAAGAAGCTGTGGATGCTTTGATTGATAACGGTCGCCGTGGTCGTCCAATCACAGGACCAGGTAGCCGTCCGCTTAAATCACTCAGCCACATGCTGAAAGGTAAGCAAGGTCGCTTCCGTCAAAACTTGCTTGGTAAGCGTGTTGACTTCTCAGGACGTTCCGTTATCGCCGTTGGTCCAACGCTAAAAATGTACCAATGTGGTGTGCCACGCGAAATGGCTATCGAACTCTTCAAACCGTTTGTCATGCGCGAAATAGTTGCCCGCGAAATCGCTGGTAACGTGAAAGCAGCTAAACGCTTGATTGAACGTGGGGATGATCGCATTTGGGACATCTTGGAAGAAGTGATCAAAGAACACCCAGTTCTTTTGAACCGCGCACCTACCCTTCACCGTTTGGGTATCCAGGCTTTTGAGCCAGTTCTGATCGACGGTAAAGCCCTTCGTTTGCACCCGCTTGTCTGTGAAGCCTACAATGCCGACTTTGACGGTGACCAGATGGCGATTCACGTTCCATTGTCAGAAGAAGCACAAGCAGAAGCACGTATCCTTATGCTTGCAGCAGAACACATCCTTAACCCTAAAGATGGTAAACCAGTCGTAACACCATCTCAGGATATGGTTTTGGGTAACTACTACTTGACCATGGAAGATGCTGGTCGTGAAGGTGAAGGTATGGTCTTCAAGGATGCGGATGAGGCTGTTATGGCTTACCGCAATGGCTATGTTCACTTGCATACCCGTGTTGGTATCGCAACAGATAGCCTTGATAAACCTTGGAAAGACAACCAAAAACACAAGGTCATGATGACAACTGTTGGAAAAATCTTGTTCAACGCGATTATGCCAGAAGGTCTTCCTTACCTGCAAGAGCCAAACAATGCCAACTTGACAGAAGGAACTCCTGATAAATACTTCTTGGAACCAGGATCAGATATCAAGGCTGCCATTGCAGAATTGCCAATCAACCCACCATTCAAGAAGAAAAATCTTGGTAACATCATCGCTGAAATCTTCAAGCGTTTCCGTACAACTGAAACATCAGCCCTACTTGACCGTTTGAAAGACTTGGGTTACTATCACTCAACACTTGCTGGTTTGACAGTGGGTATTGCCGATATCCCAGTTATCGACAACAAGGCTGAAATCATTGAAGAATCTCACGAACGTGTAGAACAAATCAAGAAACAATTCCGTCGTGGTATGATTACCGACGATGAGCGTTATGCAGCTGTTACAGATGAATGGCGTTCAGCTAAGGAAAAATTGGAAAAACGTCTGGTTGAGAAACAAGATCCGAAGAACCCAATCGTTATGATGATGGACTCTGGTGCCCGTGGTAACATTTCCAACTTCTCCCAGTTGGCCGGTATGCGTGGTCTGATGTCAGCTCCGAACGGACGTATCATGGAATTGCCTATCTTGTCTAACTTCCGTGAAGGTCTTTCTGTATTGGAAATGTTCTTCTCAACTCACGGTGCCCGTAAGGGTATGACGGATACGGCCTTGAAGACAGCCGACTCAGGTTATCTGACTCGTCGTTTGGTTGACGTTGCCCAAGACGTTATTATCCGTGAAGACGACTGTGGAACAGACCGTGGTCTAGACATCCGTTCAATCACAGATGGCAAGGAAATGATCGAGCCACTTGAAGAGCGTTTGCAAGGTCGTTACACTAAGAAAACTGTTAAACATCCTGAAACGGGTGCCGTTATCATTGGTCCAAACCAATTGATTACAGAAGATATTGCCCGTGAAATTGTCAATGCTGGTGTTGAACAAGTAACCATCCGTAGCGTATTTACATGTAACACTCGTCACGGTGTCTGCCGTCATTGTTACGGTATCAACTTGGCAACAGGTGATGCGGTTGAAGTGGGTGAAGCAGTTGGTACGATTGCAGCCCAATCTATCGGTGAGCCTGGTACACAGCTTACAATGCGTACCTTCCACACGGGTGGTGTAGCCTCTAACAGCGATATCACACAGGGTCTTCCTCGTGTCCAAGAGATCTTTGAAGCCCGTAATCCGAAAGGGGAAGCGGTTATCACTGAGGTCAAAGGGGAAGTTATCGCTATTGAAGAAGATGCTTCTACTCGTACCAAGAAAGTCTTTGTTAAGGGTATAACAGGTGAAGGCGAATACGTGGTACCATTTACAGCCCGTATGAAGGTTGAGGTGGGTGACCAAGTTGCGCGTGGTGCAGCCCTTACCGAAGGTTCTATCCAACCAAAACGCTTGCTTGAAGTCCGTGATGTCTTGGCGGTTGAAACTTACCTTCTTTCTGAAGTTCAAAAAGTTTACCGTAGCCAGGGTGTAGAAATCGGCGACAAGCACATCGAGGTAATGGTTCGTCAAATGCTTCGTAAAGTTCGTGTCATGGATCCAGGTGACACAGATCTTCTCATGGGTACCCTCATGGATATCACCGACTTTACAGATGCCAATGCGGAAGTGGTTATCGCTGGTGGTATTCCGGCAACAGCTCGTCCAGTTCTTATGGGTATCACTAAGGCTTCCCTTGAAACCAACTCATTCTTGTCTGCCGCATCCTTCCAGGAAACAACACGTGTCCTTACAGATGCAGCTATTCGTGGTAAACGCGATAACCTTCTCGGTCTTAAAGAGAATGTTATTATCGGTAAGATTATCCCAGCAGGTACAGGTATGGCCCGCTACCGTAATCTTGAGCCACAGGCCATCAATGAAGTTGAAATCATTGAAGACACAGTAGCAGAAGAGCTTGCAGCAGAAGCAGAGCTTGAAGCTGTAACTGAATAAATTAAGATGGCACATCTCTCTTTTCTAGGGATGTGCTTTTTGATATTCGGAAATGAAGCGCATACATTACTTGATAAGGAATTAACAAGCAGAATGTTTTCTTAAATCAGATGATTTCGATATAATGTGTACGAAAAAGGAAGTATGTGTTATGTATCAAGTTATTAGAATGTATGGAGATTTTGAACCCTGGTGGTTTTTAGATGGTTGGGAAGAAGATATAGTCAGTAAAAAGACCTATGAACGTTATGAGGATGCGCAAAAAGCTTTTCAGAAGGAGTGGGTACGGCTATCAGAGGATTTTCCAATGAAGAAAAGTAAGAATGGCACAATGGTGGCTTTTTGGGATGAATCAGACCAGCATTGGTGTGAGGAATGTGATGAATATTTACAACGGTATCATTCGTTGATGTTGGTAGAAGCGAGAGAAAATTTACCGGCTGGTTTTATTAAGCAACCTACGCAACCTCGTATGCGCCCCTGCAAATTAAAACAAAATATAGTCATTTGAATTAACTTTGATACATCGTCACTTTCGGCTTGCCGTACTCTAGTACAGCCTGCACCTCAGTTCCTTGTCTGAAAGCTAATTCATTCGACTATAATTGCGTAAATGAATAATAAAAAAGGATTGACCTTTGCGGGTCAATCCTTTTTAGCTAAATCTGATAGTAAATGCTTCCGCATCAAGCTCAACATGCCCGCCAATCCGAATGGTAAAGAGTGGCTGGGTATGGGCGAAGTCCAAATCGTAGAGAACAGGGATGGTTTTGAGAATAGGATGTTTGTCCAAAATGGTCAGCAGAATCTCCTCGGTCATTTTGGTTTCCTTTGGAAATCGTCCAAAGACGACCGCTTGCGGATTTGGATAGGCTTGTAAAAGCGCAGTCAAGTGACGAGAGATAATGAGATAATCGTCGTCTTCCGCCTCTTCTAAAAAGAGAATATACTTGTCCGGTTTGGGTGCGAACTCTGTCCCAGTCAGCAGATTGAGGGTTGAGATGTTTCCGCCGATGGCAATACCAGAGGCTTGGCCCGGATTGTAGACTTTCCATTCTGTTGGGTAAAAGGTGCGAGAGGCGTCTGGTAGGTACCAAGCGTCGCTAGACCATTCAGGACTCGGTGTCAGATCATAGGAGTCTTGTGTCACAGCCTTGAGCCAGGCTTCTGTTTGATACTCTTGGGCTTGCACCATTTTGAAGCTAGAATAAGCTGGACCCATATAGGTTTCCATACCCGTTTTGGCATAGATGGCATTGAGTAGGGCGGTCGTATCCGAATAACCACAGAAAATTTTCGGATTTTGTGCAATCAAATCAAAATCCAGATAAGGCAGCAGTTCGTTAGAGTTGAAACCGCCAATGGTTGTCAAAATGGCATCGACCGACTCATCCGCAAAAGCCGCCTCCAAGTCCGCAACGCGACTGGCAATCGGAGCTGAATCGAACATATCATTTTCAAAATAATGTTCTGAAAAGGAGAGTTTGAATCCCAGATTTTCTAGTTTTTCCTTGGCGGCAAGATTGGCCTCAAAACCACCAACTCTTTCAATAGACGAAGAAGGACTGACTACGCGTATATGGTCGCCTTTTTTTAATTTTTTCATAGGAACCTCCAAGCTTTTTTATTATTTTAACAAAAAAGCAAGGAAAATCAAGTTTCCTTACGAATTGATAGGGTGAGGAGGTTTTATGATTCAAGAAAAAGCAAGAAAGATGATTGAAGAGGCGGTGGCAGATAGGGTCAGTGACATCTATCTAGTTCCTCGAGGTGAGTGTTACCAAGTCTACCATCGTATCATGGACGAGCGGGAGTTTGTGCAAGACGTGGCTGAGGAGGAAGTAACAGCCATCATCAGCCATTTCAAGTTTTTAGCAGGTTTAAATGTTGGTGAAAAACGCCGTAGTCAGCAGGGTTCCTGTGACTATGATTATGGGAGCGGAGAGATTTCACTTCGCTTATCAACTGTCGGAGATTATCGTGGCAAGGAAAGTCTGGTTATCCGCCTGCTCTATGACAATGACAAGGAACTCAAGTTCTGGTTTGAGGCGGCCGAGCGGCTTGCAGAAGAAATCAAGGGACGAGGGCTCTACCTTTTTTCGGGTCCAGTCGGCTCTGGTAAGACCACCCTTATGTACCATCTTGCCAGGCTGAAATTCCCAGACAAACAGATTTTGACCATTGAAGATCCTGTCGAAATCAAGCAGGAGGATATGCTGCAACTCCAGCTCAATGAAGCCATCGGAGCCACCTACGACAATCTGATTAAACTGTCCCTGCGTCATCGACCGGACCTGCTCATCATCGGTGAAATTCGGGATGCGGAAACAGCTCGAGCAGTCATTCGAGCCAGCCTGACGGGGGCTACCGTTTTCTCAACGGTTCACGCAAGGTCTATTTCGGGTGTCTATGCTCGTATGTTGGAATTGGGTGTCAGTCCTGAGGAGTTAAACAATGCCCTTCAAGGTATTGCCTATCAACGTTTAATCGGGGGAGGAGGTGTGGTAGATTTTGCAAAGGGAAATTACCAAAACCATTCCGCAGACCAGTGGAATGCGCAAATTGATCGCCTTTTTGCAGCAGGACATATCAGTCTTCGGCAGGCAGAAACAGAAAAAATTGCCCTTGGCGCGCCAGCGTAAGGTCATTGAACTGTTTAACAATCTCTTTGCCAGTGGCTTTCATCTGGGAGAGATTGTTGATTTCCTCAAACGTAGTCAGCTTCTGGCAGATCCCTATACCCAGGTCTTGTCAGACGGGCTGTTAGCAGGCAAACCCTTTTCAAGTTTGCTGGCGGATTTGCGTTTTTCAGATGCGGTGGTCACACAGGTGGCTCTGGCAGAAGTTCATGGCAATACTAGTCTGAGTTTGAGCCATATCCAGTCCTATCTGGATAACGTCAGCAAGGTTCGTAAAAAGCTGATTGAGGTAGCGACCTATCCAGTTATCTTGCTAGGTTTTCTGCTTTTGATCATGCTAGGCTTGAAAAACTATCTTCTGCCCCAGTTGGAGGAAGGCAATGCTGCGACCGTGCTAATTAACCATCTGCCGACTATCTTTTTATCCCTCTGTGGACTTAGTTTGGTGGTGGTCTTAGCTGGTCTTATTTGGTTTCGCAAAACTAACAAAATCAAGGTCTTTTCCTGCTTAGCTGCCCTGCCATTTTTCGGAAAACTCATCCAAACCTATCTGACGGCCTATTACGCCAGGGAGTGGGGGAGTTTGATTGGGCAAGGTTTGGACCTGCCGCAGATTGTGGGCTTGATGCAAGAGCAGCAGTCGCAGCTCTTTCGGGAGATTGGCCAGGACTTGGAGCAGTCGCTTTCCAATGGACAGGATTTTCACGAACACCTCAAGACCTACGCCTTTTTCAAGCGAGAGCTGAGCCTCATCGTGGAGTATGGTCAGGTCAAGTCCAAGTTGGGGAGCGAGTTGACAGTTTATGCAGCCGAGTGTTGGGAGGATTTTTTCTCTCGGGTCAATAGAGCCATGCACCTGATTCAACCGCTGGTCTTTCTCTTTGTGGCCTTAATGGTCGTTCTTATCTACGCAGCCATGTTGCTGCCAATTTATCAAAATATGGAGTTATAAAATGAAAAAATTAATTGAAATGAAGGTAAAAGCTTTCACTCTGGTGGAAATGTTAGTTGTTTTGGGTATTATTAGCCTGCTCTTGCTCATTTTTGTGCCAAATTTGAGCCAGCAGAAGGATGCTATTCAGAAGAAGGGGAATGCGGCTGTTATCAAAGTGGTGGAGAGTCAAATGGAACTCTATGAATTGGAACATGACAAGGAAGCTACGGTAGCAGACTTGCAAGCGGATGGCTATATTACTGAAAAACAAGCGGAGCAGTATGCTAAGGCGAAAAAATAAGGCTTTTACCCTATTTGAAAGCCTGCTGACCTTGTTGGTTGTCAGTTTTCTGGCAATCAGCCTGTCGGGAACAGTACAAACGGTCTTTCGGTCTGTTCAGGAAGAAATTTTTCTCTGGGAATTTGAGGCCATCTATAAAGACAGTCAGAAATTGGCAGCCAGTTCCCATCAAAAAGTGAACCTTGCTATCGGTGGACAGGAAGTTACAAATGGTTATCAGGCTGTAGAGGTACCCGGAAATGTAGAGGTCTTAGAGGAGAAAAATATCAAATTTGAAGAAAATGGAGGAAATTCCTCACTGTCTAAAATTCGTTTTCGGCTTAGTCAAAAAACAGTCACGTATCAATTATATATAGGGAGTGGTCGTTATAAGAAAACAGAAGAATAAGGCTTATATTTTGCTAGAAAGTCTGGTTGCCCTTGCGACCTTAGTGACTATTTGCAGCTTGATTTTATCAGCTGTGGATGCAGGTCGTAGGCGACAGGCTTGGGAATTGGAACAACAGGAGGTTCTCAATCTAGCACAGATGGCTGTCCAGACCAAACAAGATTATTTAGCCTTAAACGGTGTTACAGTTCAGGTTCAACGAACGGCGGATAAGATGATTGTTTTCCACGAGGGAAAGGAGGTTTTATCGGTTGTTAAAAAGTAAAATTCCCGCTTTTACTCTCTTGGAATGCTTGGTAGCCTTAGTCATCCTATCAGGAAGTCTTCTGGTCTTTGAAGGCTTGTCAAAACTGTTGGTTCAAGAAGCGCATTACCAAGGTCAGACTGTTCAAAAGGAATGGTTGGTCTTCTCTAGTCAATTGCGGTCGGAGTGGGACCAGGCTGAATTGGTCAAGGTTGAAAATGGCAAGGTCTATGTCAACAAAGGCGAACAGGCTTTAGCCTTTGGCAAGTCACGGTCGGATGATTTTCGGAAAACAAATGACAGGGGACAGGGTTACCAGCCCATGCTTTATCAGGTGGATAGCGCAGCCATTTCCCAAGAAAAACAGCTGGTGCGCATCGACTTTAGCTTTAAAAACGGAGAGGAGCGGACCTTTATCTATGCTTTTAAAGAAAAAAGTTAAGGCAGGAATCCTGCTCTACGCCCTCTTGATGCTGGCGGTTTTTAGTCTCTTGCTTCAGTTTTATCTCCACCGCCAAGAGGCAGAGAGTCGCTTGGTACAGGTGGCAAGGCAAGAAACGACTGCCTACATCATGGCTCAGATGGTCTTGGAACAAGTTGAAGAAGACTTGCAGGAGCGTGTAGCGATTGCCAATAAGGAGGCTCGTCAAACAGATGAAATGAAGGAAGATAAAGAAACAGCTAGTGAAACGGCTAATATTAAGGAAGAAGGGGAGGTTCAAGAATCAATCAGCACCAAGCAAGAATCAACTGCAAAAACAGTTGATACATCATCAACTCAAAACGTGGAAAGCAAACCAATAGAAGATAAGGGAGCGGTCACTTTTCAGGAGGGTCAGGCTCGTTATCATGTCAAGAACAAGCAAGTAATGATTATCGTAGCCTTAGAGAAGGTAGGATCCTATCACTATCAATTTCCGGTTGTATTAGCATTAAAAGGAGAGTAAGCAGTTTGCTCTCCTTTTTGGTGCAAACTTTGTGAAATTTTGATAAGATAGGAGTATGAATTTTGAAAAGATCGAACAGGCTTACGACCTGCTATTAGAAAACGTACAGACTATCCAAAACCAGCTAGGTACCAATATCTATGATGCCATGATTGAGCAAAATGCAGCCTATCTAGCTGGTCAGCACGAAACGGATTTGATTGTCCGTAATAACCAAACTTTACAAGACTTGAACATGACCAAGGAAGAATGGCGTCGTGCCTACCAATTCCTGCTCATCAAGGCCAATCAGACTGAACCCATGCAGTATAATCACCAGTTCACACCAGATTCCATCGGATTTATCCTATCTTTTCTAGTAGACCAATTGGTGCCGACTCAAAAGGTGACGGTTCTGGAAATTGGTTCGGGGACAGGCAATCTAGCTCAGACCATTCTTAACGCCAGTCAGAAAGACTTGGACTATCTGGGGATTGAAGTGGACGACCTCTTGATTGATTTGTCGGCAAGTATTGCTGATGTCATGCAGGCAGATATTTCTTTTGCTCAGGGAGATGCGGTACGTCCGCAGATTTTGAAGGAAAGCCAAGTAATTTTGGGAGATTTGCCTATTGGCTACTATCCAGATGACCAGATTGCTAGCCGTTATCAGGTTGCCAGTCCAAAGGAACATACCTACGCCCACCATTTGCTCATGGAACAATCCCTCAAATATCTGGAAAAAGATGGCTTTGCGATTTTGTTGGCTCCAAATGATTTATTGACTAGTCCGCAAAGCGATTTGCTGAAAGGTTGGTTACAGGAGCAAGCTAATATTGTTGCCATGATTGCCCTGCCACCAAATCTCTTTGGGAAGGCTGCTATGGCCAAGTCTATTTTTGTCTTGCAAAAGAAAGCAGCTAGACCTCTAGCGCCGTTTGTTTATCCCTTGCAAAGTCTTCAAGAACCAGAAGCTATTCAGAAGTTCATGCTCAATTTCAAAAATTGGAAGCAAGAGAATGCAATTTAATTGAAAATCTGTTATACTAGTTAGGAAAACGCTTTAAAAAGGGGAACGATATGTCAAAAACAATTGCAATTAATGCAGGTAGTTCAAGTCTAAAATGGCAACTTTATCAAATGCCAGAAGAAACAGTGCTAGCAGCAGGGATTATTGAGCGCATTGGTTTGAATGATTCCATCTCAACAGTTAAGTATGATGGGAAGAAAGAAAGTGAAGTGTTAGATATTCCTAATCATACGGTTGCGGTTAAGATTCTCCTAGAAGACTTGCTTAAGTACAACATCATTGCTGCTTACGAGGAAATTACCGGTATCGGACACCGTGTTGTTGCAGGTGGAGAGATTTTCAAAGAATCAGCTGTTATTGGATCAAAAGAGGTTGAGCAAATTGAAGAGCTAAGTGCTTTGGCACCGCTTCATAACCCTGCTCACGTAGCAGCAATTCGTGCATTTGAGGAAGTACTACCAGAAGTTTTGAATGTAGCTGTTTTTGATACAGCCTTTCACACTACGATGCCAAAGCATGCCTATCTTTATCCGATTCCACAAAAGTACTATACCGACCACAAGGTTCGTAAGTATGGAGCTCACGGAACTAGTCACTATTATGTAGCGCATGAGGCAGCAAAAGTATTGGGACGTCCGATTGAGGAATTAAAATTGATTACGGCTCACATCGGAAACGGTGTATCTATTACTGCCAACTACCACGGTCAATCAGTTGATACTTCTATGGGCTTCACTCCTCTAGCTGGTCCAATGATGGGAACTCGTTCGGGAGATATTGATCCAGCGATTATTCCTTACTTGATTGCAAATGTTGATGAGTTGAAGGATGCTGCAGACGTTGTTAACATGTTGAATAAACAATCAGGTTTGCTTGGTGTATCGGGTTATTCAAGCGATATGCGTGACATTGAATCAGGTTTGGAAGATAAGAACCCAGATGCTGTTTTGGCTTATAACATTTTTATCGACCGTATCAAGAAATTCATTGGTCAATACTTTGCTGTTTTGAATGGTGCAGATGCCCTTGTCTTTACAGCAGGTATGGGTGAAAATGCACCGCTTATGCGCAATGACGTAGTAGAAGGCTTGTCTTGGTTCGGTATTGAGTTGGACCCAGAAAAGAATGTATTTGGCAACTATGGTGATATTTCAACGGCAGAATCAAAAGTTCGTGTCTTGGTTATTCCGACGGATGAAGAATTGGTTATTGCGCGT
This sequence comes from Streptococcus suis, assembly GCF_046032535.1. Classification (GTDB taxonomy): domain Bacteria; phylum Bacillota; class Bacilli; order Lactobacillales; family Streptococcaceae; genus Streptococcus; species Streptococcus suis_AK. The sequence continues at coordinate 36,787 of NZ_JARQPL010000010.1, forward strand.
GAAGTGGAACGCTTGAAATAAGAAAAACGAACTGGTAGTCGGAGACTGCCAGTTTCTCTTATAGTTTATACCTTTAGAAAGGTATAGTTTTTAGCAAGTGGTCAAAATATATAGTGTGTGATACAATAGACTAGCAAAGAAATTTGCACAGAGTAGATGGTTTGCGTCAAGTGTATGTGGATGGGATGTTGCCACATAACGAAGCTAGCTTTTGGTTGGGGTTGATGTCTGTTTTAATCGGGACATCGAGTCCTTAGCTAAGAGTAGCGCGGTAAACCATTGCATCCGCTGTCGAATACACACGACAGCTCCATTTTTTGAAAAAGGAGCATTTTTTATGGAAAAGAAGATTCCAAAACTAACGGTGCAGTTGTTGACTGCTATTGCTATGACCCTTGCCTTGGTTATGGTTGTGGAGAACTATTTCTCCATTCGGATTTCAGAAACCTTGCAGGTCCAGTTTACCTTTATTCCCAATACTATTTTGGGAGCTATTGCGGGTCCGGTTTGGGCAGCTGTCTTTGCGGCTATTTCAGACCCAATATTTGTCTTGTTTAGCGGGCAAACGGTCCTCTTTACTTGGATTTTGATTGAGGCGGTATCGGCTTTTATCTATGGCTGGTTCTTCTATCGAAAACCGCTAGACACCAAGAACAAGGCTGATTGGCTCTATGTTGCAGGGGTTGTTGTCTTGATTCAGGTTGTGATTTCCTTTATCATGACACCGATTGCCCTCCATTTCCATTTTGGAACACCTTGGATTGTTCTGTATAGCAGTCGCTTGATTAAGGCAGTTTTTGAAATTCCATTACGCATTGTCGTGACTATGCTTGTCTTACCAAGTTTACAAAAAATACCTGAATTGGCCAAGTTAATGGGTCTTAAATAAGAAACTATCTAGCAACAGGTCATCCCCCTGTTGCTTTTTATAGAGAGGAAATCATGAATTATGTTGAAGTGAGGCAGTGGCTATCTAGTCGTCCTGCATCAGATTTAGAAAATGGCGTTGCACGTGTCAGCTGGATTTTGGAACGCTTGGACAATCCCCAGCTTCAAGTGCCGACCGTTCACTTCGTAGGTACAAATGGCAAGGGCTCGACCCTCAACGCCTTGCAGTCGATCTTACGGTCTTCGGGTTACACCGTTGGTCGCTTTACCTCGCCGTCCATTATTGATTTCCGAGAGCAGATTGTCTTTGAGCAAGAGATGATTTCGGAGGAAGATTTTGCGAGGATTGTGACAGACTTGCAACCCTTGATTGAGGACTTGGACCAGACGGCTGGACTGGATGCCATCTCAGAGTTTGAGATTGTCGTTGTGGCCATGTTCGTCTATTTCGCTCACTATCAGCGTCCCGATATTCTCTTGGTGGAGGCCGGTATGGGCGGTTTGCAGGATGCGACCAATGTCCTTGCCCCCTTGGCGGTGATTTGCCCCTCCATTGGCTTGGATCATCAGGCATTTTTGGGGGAGACTCACGCAGCCATAGCCCGTCACAAGGTCGCCGTCTTGCGTGAGGGGGTTCCGCTCGTCTATGCGACCGATTTGCCAGAAGTGGTGGCAGTTTTTGAGGAGCAGTCTCGTCAGCTTCAGAGTCCGACCTATGCGGTGGGGCGGGAGATTCTTTTGGAAAATAGCAGAGCAGGCTTTGCAGTTTCAAGCCCCTTCGATCGAGTTGAGGATTTAAGACTACAGATGCAGGGGCGTCACCAAGAGGTCAACGCAGCCTTGGCAGTGACAACTGCCCAGCTCATCAGCCCTCATTTTCCAAAGATTACCGATGAAACCATCCGCCAGGGCTTGTCCCAAGCCATCTGGCCAGGCCGCTTAGAATTAATCAAACCCACGCTTATGATTGACGGAGCCCATAATAATGAAAGTATCGCCGTCCTGACCCAGCTCCTAGAGGAAAAATATGCGGACAGAGATATTGAAATCCTCTTTGCAGCTATCAATACTAAGCCAGTGGACCAGATGTTGTCCCAGCTTAGTCAATTTGGAACTGTTAGCGTGACAACCTTTGACGATTTCCGTGCGGTGCAGCTAGAAGATTATCCGTCAGGTTATGAACGAGTTCAGACCTATCAGGAGTGGTTGGAACAGGCGGACTTGGACAATCCCAAAAAACTCTACCTGATTACAGGCTCGCTATATTTCATTACCCATGTGAGGAAGTATGTTTTAGAAAAGTTATTCTGATATTAAAATTTTTCCCAAAAATTTTTTGACAAAATTCTTAAAAATCATGCAAAATACTTGACAAAAGCCCTGCTATACTAGTATAGCAGGGCTTGACACTTCGGCCAAGCCCTTCCTATTAGCTCATCAGGAGGAAAAAATGAAAAAGAACAAGTATATATATGTCACAATCGCGGCAACTACTGCTATCACCCTTGCAACCGTTGGTGCGTCTACCGTATCAGCAGACACACAATATGGTATTTTCTTAAACCGTGTGACCGGGGAGTGGCAAACTGTTAACCACGCTACAGGCGAAATTGTAAAATCTGAACCAAATGGAACTTACTCTTCTTATGAAGAAGCTCAAGCATCATTGGCAACATCAAATGTTGAAGCTCCAGTTACAACTGAAACACCAGCAACTGAAACAACAGCTGTCGAAGCACCTAAAACCTCAGCTGATGTTAAACCAGCTCTTGATGCACAACAAGCTGTTGTTGATGCAACTGCTACTGAAGCTAACCAAGCTCAAGCTGATGCAGACGCAGCTAACCAAGCTGTTACCACTGCTCAAGCAGACGTTGATACTGCAATACAAGCAGTCAAAGATGCTGAAGCAAATACCGTAAACGCAACACCAGAAAACATTGCAGCAAACCAAGCTGACCAAGCAGCTAACCTTGCAGACCAAACTGCTAACGCTACTGAAACTGACCAAGTTAACGCTGAAATTGCAGACCAAACTAATAAAGTCGCTGATGCTCAAACTGCTGTTGATACTGCCCAAGCAGAAAAAGACGCAGCTGACGCTACTGTCACTGCTAAAGAAGCTGACGTAAAAGCAGCACAAGATGCACTCTCAGGAACTGGACTTGCTGAAGCTCAAGCTAACCTTGATAATGCAAGCAAAGCTGTTACAGATGCTAAAGCTAACGTTAATACTGCAACCCAAGCCGTTGAAGACGCTAAGAAAGCTGACGCAGACCGTGATGCAAAAATCAAAGCTGCTGAAACTGAGGTTGCTGTAAAATCAGACGCTGTTGATACAGCAAAAGCAAAATTGACAGCTGCTCAAGATGAGTCTAAAACAACAACTGACACACTCAATAAAACAAATGACGCTGTTAAAACTGCAACTGATGCTTTGGCAAATGTTGACACTGTAACAATTGCAGACTTGACTCAATTCAAAGCTGATAAAGCCGAAGGCGACTCAGACTTCATGACTGACTCTGGTGCAACTGTTATTGAGCAATCTTCAACTAAGATTGGTCAAGATGATAAGTCAAAAATTGTTGATGTAACTAACATTACAGACGAACAGTTAACAGACTTATCTCAATATTATGCAATGCTAATCACTGAATTGCGTCAAGCAATGGGCTTGAACTCAGTTGTCACAACAAGTAAAGATGCTATTGCTATTGCCAAAGAACAAGTCGCTAAATACATTACTCGTGGTACAAACATCATTGATAACGGTCACGTTTCACTTGCTGAAAAACAAGCCGCAGAAAATGTTGGTACTATCGGAACAATTTCCACAATGTATGACTTGAAATCAAATGCATTTGATACATTCTTAGCAACATCATTTGCTGATGCTCCATCTAACTGGGGTCATCTAACAAACAACCTTGTTTTCGGTTCAAAAGTTGGTGTTGCACCTGTACAAATCAATGGTCAAAATTATCTTGTTATTGCATTTACAAATTCAGGCACCCCAATCGCAAACCCAAATGATCCAGCTACTCTTCAAGCTGCCCTTGCTAAAGCTCAGGCAGACCAATCAGCAGCACAAGCCGCATCCGATACTGCTCAAGCAAATCTTGTAAAAACAAGCTCAGATTACGCTAAGGCTCTTGAATTGAAGACTCAAGCAGAGAAAACTCTTGCTGATGCTACTGCAACACCGCTTCAAACACAGGTAGCAGAAAATAACCTACGTCTTGCTGAGATTGCTCTTCAAAATGCTGAAGCACGCAAAACAGACGCACAAAAGGCTGTTGACAACTTCTCAGCAAATCTTGCTGATAAGAAAGCTGCACTTGATACAGCGAAAGCTGAACTTGCTCAAGCACAAGCTACTGCTACTGCAAAAGCTGAAGCTCTTGAAACAGCTAAGGCTGAACTTGCTAAACAACAAGGTACACTTGATAGCTTGAACAAAGATAAAGTCGCTCTTCTTGCAGAAAAAGACCGTTTGGTTGAAGAAGCAAAAGCACTTGCTACTGAGTTGAAAGGTTATCTTGAAGCACCAGCAATTCTTGCTGAAGCTCAAGCAACACTTACAGAAAAACAAGCAGCTCTTGCAGACGCACAAGCTAAAGCTGAAACAGCACAAAACAAACTTGAAACTGTTACTGCTAAACTTGCTGAAGAAGAAAGCAAATTGGCTGAACTTCAAGCAGAATACGACAAACTCAAAGACCTTGAAGACAAAGCAAAAGACAATGTGATTGCAACACTTCCAGACGGAACAATCATTGCAGTACCAAAAGATGCACCAACTGCTGCTGAAAAACCAGCTGTTGATGTAGATGCCATCAAACAAACTCTTGATAAAGGTCAAGATGTGAAAGTTGTTGACGGTAAGGTTGTGGTGGCGAACCCACAAGCAGGTGTCACCGTGACACAAACAGCTACTGGGGAAAAAGTGACATACTCACGTGTAGACCGTGCTAAGACCTTGCCAAACACAGGGGAGCAAACAAGTTTGTTGGCACTCGCAGGTGTGGCAGTATTATCTAGTCTTGGTCTTGCAAGTGCAAGAAGACGCAAACAAGGATAGGTAGCGAATATGAAAAAAATCTTCTTACTATGACAGTAGGAAGATTTTTTGGATTGCTAAAAATTTCGGAAAGACTACGCTATTCCAACAATTTTTAGGGATGAAATATGATACACTAGATGAGTAGAAAAGTGAAGACGGTAGCTCTTGATTTTCTGAAAGTGAGGTGATGCCTATGGGCAATTCATCAAAATCTGACGGAAAGGAGGAGCGTTCTTTTGACAGCTTTTGAAGTTGTGCAGACGATTTTAAGTTTCGGTGGTTTCACAGTTGCTTTGATTGGTTTGGGCTATAAAATCTTCAAAGATGAAGACAAAAAATAACCCGTCCCCACTTTTGCGCGAGTAGGACGGATTAAATCTGTAATACGAGCCACCGTCTTTTTAACGGTTCTACATTCGGAGCTGGATTGCCGTCCAGCTCTTTTTCCATTTTTATTATAACAGATTACTTGTAAAATGCAAACGCTATGTTAACTTTGGTGATTCGTTTGCTATAGGTTTGTTTCTTATAGTAGGTTCAGACTTATCGGTGAATGCCAGAATATGACGATATAGGTTAGAGAGCGTTTACTGCTATATTATTTTTTACTAGTTGGGTAGACTCAGCGATCAAAGGGTACTTCTTCGCTTTGCATAACTGTCTAATAATTCTTGATCAAATCAACCGTTGAGCGATCTAGTTTTTTAACGATGGCTTGCAAGAAGGCTTGAGCCTCTAGGAAGTCATCCATGCTATAAAGGGTTTGATGGGAATGGATATAGCGAGCGCAGACACCGATTGTCGTTGATGGAACGCCGTGGTTTTTCAAGTGGGCTGCACCAGCATCTGTTCCACCTTTACCACAGTAGTATTGGAATTTGACACCTGCTTCTTCGGCAGTTGTGAGGAGGAAGTCTTTCATGTTTTTTAACATGATATGACCTGGATCATAGAAACGAAGTAGTGTACCGTCACCAATTTTTCCTTGGTCGCCGTAAATATCTCCAGCTGGTGAGCAATCAACAGCAAGGAAAATGTCTGGATTGAACTTGGTTGTAGAAGCATGAGCTCCACGTAGACCAACCTCTTCTTGCACATTGGCCCCAGCAATCAACTGATTTGGCAATGATTGACCGGATAGACTTTCCAGCAATTCCGTCACCATAAGGACACCGAAGCGGTTGTCCCAAGCCTTAGAAATAACATTTTTTCCGTTGGCAGTAAGGATAGTTTCATTTTTGGGAACCAGGACATCCCCCGGACGAAGGCCGAAAGCCCAGGCTTCGTCATAATTGGCGAAACCAGCATCGAAAATAATATCAGCAATGGCAGGCATGCCAGGAGCGTTAGCCCCCCGTGAAAGGTGAGGTGGTACTGAGCCTGAGATGGCTGGAATGGTACGACCGTCCTGCAACTGAAGGGTGAAGGCTTGGCTAGAAACAACCAGAGGATTCCAGCCACCTAGCTCAACAACACGGAAAGTACCGTCTGGCTTGATTTGGCTAATCATAAAGCCAACCTCATCCATGTGGGCAGCTACTAGGATACGAGGAGCATTTTCAACAGCCGTATCCTTAATGCCAAAAATTCCACCTAGTCCATCTGTTTCGATGCGGTCTACATGTGGCGTGATTTTTTGGCGGATATGGTTGCGGACTTGTCCTTCAAATCCTGGTAAACTTTGCAATTCGGTTACTTCTTTAATTTTTTCAAAAAGAGTCATTCTTCTTCCTCCATGACATGATTACTACTATTTTATCACGAAGAGCTAGACTTGTCTTGAAAATATAGAAAAATATGGATAGTGTTGACAAGAATGCTTGAAATTTACTAGGATAGAAATGCCCCTCAAAATAGAGAGGGGAGTGATTGTTAAGTGTGGGAAGCATTTATCGTCATTTAGTTTTTCTTTTATTACTTCGTTAATTCGCCTTGCCTAACTTCAGTTATGTCTGCGGCTCATTGCCTCGTACTAAAAGTAAACTAAAAGACTATATCACAGTTTTTCTTGTACCTTTGTTCGTCAGTTTTCTAACAGTTTTGTTTGAAAGATGGCTCAACAATCGTGACAATAGAGTGGGATTTATGACTTAGAGTTTGTGTCAACATCTCAGCGCAGTGGTTGATTGGCTTTAACAGTCTGGGGGACTGTTAAAGGTTGGAGATGGGATTTGCAGAGCAAATCTCAGCAATTCGTGTTTCACACTCCAAATCTGACCATTACCTTTGTTGCGAACATTGTTCGCTCTATCTCCAACCTCCAAAGGTTCCCCGAACCTTTGGAGCTATGCGTGGGTGAGACTGAAACGGTCTGGGAATAGACCGTTTTAGCTCAACAACTGAAAACAAGGACTTGTTGACGAACTCATTTGTTCTGTCTCGCTCCAAAAGAAAACCCTCAACGCTGGGAACGTTGGGGGCTTTTTGATTGCCAAGTGTTGACAAACATTTATCACTGTAAGACCATTCTATCTATTTTTAAGTCTTTTGTCAAGTGGTGCGAGTTTGTCTCAGCTGTCACAAGTCCAATGGCATTTTTGGGAAAAATCCGGAGAAATATGATAAAATAGTCAACATGAAAAAGAAGAAGACAGCCTTGCTAGCAGGCTTATTGGGGGCAGGTGTGCTCACCGCTAGTGCTCAATTTTACCGTAAAATCCAAGAAGACCGTAAAAAAGCACAGGCCTTGCAGGAGGTGCGTGACTTTTTCGCTGATTTAGGAGAGATTGCCACGGTCTATGTGGATGAAACAGCCTCAACTCGTGACCAGCTTATTGGCGGGGTTGTGATGGAGGTAGGACAGGTATTTTTATTTGAAAATACCCAAGGTTCTATTCAGTACAGGGAGGAAGAAAGATGATTTTTCCAACAAATCTTGAAGAAGTAGCTGCCTTGATTGAAGATGGTAAGCCAACTGTTTTTCTATTTGTGACGACTTGGTGTGGAGATTGCCACTATATCAAACCGCATTTGCCAGCTATCGAAGAAGCTTTTCCAGATCTCCGTTTTGTGCAACTGGACCGAGATGATTTTATGCCTTTAGCACAAGAATGGGCTATTTTAGGCATTCCAAGTCTGGTTGTTTTGGAAAATGGGCAGGAAATCGGTCGTTTTGTCGATAAGAATCGCAAGACCAAGGAAGAAATCATGAACTTCTTATCTGGACTGGGTAGGTAAATCGAGGCTGGGCAAAAAGTCCAGCGCCACTTCTCAGGGTTTGTGTCAACATCTCAGCGCAGTGGTTGATTGGCAGATTTGTTCGTGTTTTACACTCCAAATCTGACCTAATCAACTGTGCGGGGGTGGGAAAACGAACTCTTCTATGGATGGTCGAGTTCTTTCCCACTCCCATTTCCCAAAAGAAAGGAAAAACATGAAGAAATCACTAGGAAAAATTCTTCTAGCACCCGTGGTGCTGGGCTTGAGTTTGAGTCTCGCTCCCTTGGTGCAAGCTGAGATTCAAACAGATGTTATCAATGAAAAATGGGGCAAGCCAACACTGGTCTACGGTGGAGGTTTGTCAGATGCGCAGGCAACAGAGGTTAACAATCTATTTGGTATTTCGGATGTTAATAATGTCAGTCGTCAGGTGGTTGTTGGCGCGGATATGGACCAATATTTAGGTACATCTGGAGCGGACACAGCCTCCCTCTATTCATCTGTCTTGGTGCAAAAGCAGGACGCTGGCAAAGGGGTTGTGGTGGATATTAAGACGCCACAGAACATCACCTTGATTACCGAAACGCAGTATGCCAATGCGGCTATTACAGCTGGTGCGACAGATGTCTTGATTGACGTTGCGGCACCCATTCAGGTGACGGGAGAGTCCGCCCTGACAGGTGTTTACAAGGCTCTTGCAGCCAATGGTGAAACAGTTGATACCGCTCGAACTGAAGTAGCTCAACAGGAGCTAGAGACAGTCAATGAAGTGGCAACGGCTCACACAGGTGACACTAATTTTGATAGTTCGGCCTTGGATAAGGCAGTGGCGGAAATCAAGACTGCTCTTGCCGACTACAAAAAGTCCAATGGCCAGGTAGCTTCCGAATCAGACATCAATACTATGATTAACGATGTCTTGGCCAATAACGGTTTGGAAAATGTCATCACAGCAGATGAAATTTCTAAGCTAGTCACATTTGCCAAAGCTTATCAGGAAACCTCTGCTATTGATTCGGCTGAGGTTGCTGCCCAGCTCAACCAGTTCAAGCAACAGGCGGAGCAACAAATTTCAGAAGCCTATAAGAATTTACAAGATTCAGGGATTTTAGAAAAAATCGGTGCCTTCTTTGAAAATCTTTGGAAAGGCTTGACCGGTCTATTTGCATAAAGGAGAAATGAAAAAGAAATGATTTTTACATATAATAAGGAACACGTCGGCGATGTTCTTATGGTGATTGTGGCTGAAGACAAGGGTCAGCCTGTTCAGTTTGAACGCAAGGGTCAAGTAGCGCGTGTCTTTCTTGAGGAAACAGGAAAAACAGTGGCCTGGAATATTTTTGAAGCATCAAGTTTGGTTGAGCTTGCTGGAAATGGTCAAGTTTTCTTGACAGATGAGCAAGTTGCGACCTTGAATGCAGCTTTAGCAGAAGAAGGCTTTGCTGAGAGCTTGGTCAACGACAATAGTCCGAAATTTGTTGTTGGTCAGATTGTGGAACTGGTTCCGCATCCAGACAGCGACCACCTCAATATCTGTCAGGTCAATGTTGGGGACAAAACGGTGCAAATCGTAGCTGGAGCACCGAATGCTGCCCAAGGCCTAAAAACCATTGTGGCTCTTCCGGGGGCAATGATGCCGAGCGGTAGCTTGATTTTCCCAGGAAAACTACGTGGTGAAGATAGCTTTGGTATGATGTGCAGTCCGCGTGAATTGGCTCTGCCAAACGCACCACAAGTCCGTGGTATTATCGAATTAGACGACTCCGCAGTAGTCGGAGAAGCCTTTGATCCAGTAAAACACTGGAAGGGATAGAAAAGAAGAATTGGTCGCTTGGCCAATTCTTTTATGCTGGTTCAATTTTTCTTTCAATAGCCTGTTCGATTTCTTCGGTCGATGCTTGATGTGACCTAAGTTGGAAGTAAAGACTAGACAGAAAATGTTGGAGATTGAGCCACCGGAAGTAGTCTACTGGTTCTTGATTTGGAAAGTCCAGCTTGCTAATCCATTCCGTCAGCTCTTGGCTTGACACTTTTTCATTCAGCAGGAGGTAGACAGGAATTTGTGCCAAACGGATTTCCTCGCCAGCTGAGAAAACTTTACTTTGTTTAGTTAGACAAGTGACAATAGTTTGCCAGACTTCTTTGCTTTTTTCAGCGGGAAATTGATCATGACAGCTTGCAGTCAGAAGAAAATCTGCTCCGTGGGCAGCGGTATGGATCCAACCGAGTTTTTCATCGTAGCCAGACCAGTCATGTTCAATCGTCAAATAATCCAAGGCTTGTTGGAAGAGTAGCTCGCGGTCCTCGTCATTTAAAAATGCATGATAAATAGACTCAGAATCATTATCGACAGACAGCAAAAGACAGTAAAGCAAGCAAGTAAAACTTCGTTTTAGTGTGGATACTTCTAGGGAAAAAGGCTTGGTGTCCTGTGAACGTTGAAGTAATTCCTGTGCTTGTTCTCTTGTAATCAAACCATCTAGAAAGATGTGGCAAAAACTAGCATAAACCAATTCATCGCGTATAGCAGGCTCAGGATGACCGATGTTTTCCAACAACCAGACTAGTTCCTGATTGGTATAAGCTTGGGTAGCTTGCAACTTTGAGATAAGGATATTTTTCATAAATTTTCTCCTTTTTTACCATTTTATCATCTTTCCTACGAATAGAAAAGTAGGAGGATATAAGATGTATAATAAAACAATTCTAATCGGTCGCTTGACGGCCCAACCCGAACTCACTCAAACCCCTAACGGTAAAAATCTGACCCGTGTAACCGTCGCAGTCAACCGCCGTTTTAAGACAGAAAATGGCGAACGTGAAGCGGATTTTCTCAATGTCATTTTCTGGGGCAAACTGGCGGAAACACTTGTCTCTTATGGCAGTAAGGGGAGTCTGATTTCTGTTGATGGCGAATTGCGAACCCGTAAATACGAAAAAGACGGCAGCAACCACTATGTGACGGAAATCTTGGGCAATACCTTCCAGTTGCTCGAAAGCCGTGCCCAACGTGCCATGCGAGAAAACAATACTGGCGATGACCTGGCTGATTTGGTTTTGGAAGAGGAGGAATTGCCGTTTTAATATCGGTCTCAAGACCGATGGAGAATGTTGAAAAGTAGGCTATACTATAGTCAATCCTAAATATTTTTCATATCTCCTTAAAAACACCGACAAAAGTTGGTGTTTTTTGCTGTTCATTTTCTATATTTCCACCATTCTACTAGCATAACAATCAGTGACAATAGGATAACGCCATAAAAGAAAAAGATGATGTAGTGAGGGTGGCTAAAGAAAAATATCCAGACGAGCCAGAGTAGATAGGCAAAAGTCATCTTCCCCCAAAAGCCTAATTTACGTTTTAAAAACCATTCTGCAAAACTTTCGTAGGCTGAAAATCGGCTTTCAAGGTAATCTGTTTTTAAATCTCTAAAAAATTTCATGAATACCCCCTAACTTGTTAAAAATAGTATAACATAGTTTGCCAATAATGAATAGGTAAAATCTGTCTCATACTTAAGAAGGATTTTCACGAAAAAGGAATAGAATTTTCTTGACTATTTTTGACCAAGTGATACAATAGGAAATGTGAGTTAGCACTCACGAGTGTAGAGTGCTAAAAATACCAGGAGGTAGTAGAATGTTAAAACCATTGGGCGATCGTATCGTCGTAAAAATTGAAGAAAAAGAACAAACAGTTGGTGGTTTTGTCCTTGCAGGTGCAAGCCAAGAAAAGACAAAAGAAGCAAGTGTCCTAGCGATTGGACAAGGGATTCGTACCTTGAACGGAGATCTGGTTGCACCTGCTGTGGCAGTTGGTGACACAGTGTTGATTGATGCTCATGCAGGCTTGGAAGTCAAAGACGGAGACCAGACTGTTCACATCATCCGTGAAGCAGATGTTTTGGCAATCGTAGAATAAAAGAGGTAGGAAAATGGCAAAAGAAATTAAATTTGCAGCAGATGCACGTGAAAGCATGGTCCGTGGTGTCGATATTTTGGCTGATACAGTCAAAGTAACCTTGGGTCCAAAAGGTCGCAATGTTGTTTTGGAAAAGGCTTATGGCTCACCACTTATTACTAATGATGGTGTAACCATTGCAAAAGAAATCGAGTTGGAAGATCATTTTGAAAATATGGGTGCTAAGTTGGTATCCGAAGTGGCTTCAAAAACCAATGACATTGCCGGTGACGGTACAACAACTGCAACTGTATTGACTCAGGCTATTGTTCGTGAAGGCTTGAAAAACGTAACTGCAGGTGCCAACCCAATTGGTATCCGTCGTGGGATTGAAGCAGCAGTTGCGACAGCGGTTGAAGCCTTGAAAGCTCAGGCAAGCCCAGTATCCAATAAAGCTGAAATTGCTCAGGTAGCAGCGGTATCTTCCCGTTCTGAAAAAGTTGGTGAGTACATTTCAGAAGCAATGGAGCGCGTGGGTACAGATGGTGTTATCACCATTGAAGAATCTCGCGGTATGGAAACAGAATTGGATGTGGTTGAAGGTATGCAATTCGACCGTGGTTATCTGTCACAATACATGGTAACAGATAATGAAAAGATGGTAGCTGAACTTGAAAATCCATTTATCTTGATTACAGATAAGAAAATTTCTCATATCCAAGACATTTTGCCACTCTTGGAAAGCATTCTTCAGACTAACCGTCCATTGTTGATTATTGCTGACGATGTGGATGGTGAAGCTCTTCCTACCCTTGTTCTCAACAAGATTCGTGGTACATTCAACGTTGTTGCTGTTAAGGCGCCAGGATTTGGTGACCGTCGTAAAGCTATGTTGGAAGACATCGCGATTTTGACTGGTGGTACAGTGATTACAGAAGACCTTGGTTTGGACTTGAAAGATGCAACCATTGAAGCACTTGGTCAGGCTGCCAAGGTTGTGGTCGACAAGGATGGTACAACTATTGTTGAAGGTGCTGGCAATCCTGAAGCCATTGCCAACCGTGTGGCTGTTATCAAGTCACAAATTGAGGTAACCACTTCAGAATTTGACCGTGAAAAATTGCAAGAGCGCTTGGCAAAATTGTCTGGCGGTGTTGCTGTTATCAAAGTCGGTGCCGCTACTGAGACTGAGTTGAAAGAAATGAAACTCCGTATCGAAGATGCCCTCAACGCAACACGTGCCGCAGTTGAAGAAGGAATCGTTGCCGGTGGTGGTACAGCCCTTGTAAATGTTATCGATAGCGTAGCGAAATTGGAGTTGAAAGGTGATGATGAAACAGGACGCAATATTGTCCTGCGCGCCTTGGAAGAACCAGTGCGTCAAATTGCTTATAATGCAGGCTATGAAGGCTCGGTTATCATTGATAAACTGAAGAATTCAGAACCTGGCACTGGCTTTAACGCAGCGACTGGCGAATGGGTCAACATGATTGAGGCAGGTATTATTGACCCTGTTAAGGTGACTCGTTCTGCTCTTCAAAATGCGGCTTCTGTAGCCAGCTTGATTTTGACAACGGAAGCAGTCGTTGCCAACAAACCAGAACCAGCCGCTCCAGCTATGCCACAAGGTATGGATGGAATGGGTATGGGTTACTAAGAAATAGCAAAATGACACAGCTGATTGGCTGTGTTTTTTCTTGAAAATTTCAAACATATCTATTTGACAATGGGTTTGGGATGTGGTACTATATTAGACGGTACTTTTTACTTTTGGTCTCTCAAGAGTGTACAGGGACGTGCTGACAAATGTTGCAAAAGTACACACAGATAGGGGTTGTCACCAATGCTCTATCACCAAAAATAAAAAATATATACAGGAGAATGTAGATGCCTACAATTAACCAGTTGGTACGTAAACCACGTAAGTCTAAAGTAGAAAAATCTAAATCACCAGCTTTGAACGTTGGTTACAACAGCCGTAAAAAAGTTCAAACAAACGTTTCATCACCACAAAAACGCGGTGTTGCAACTCGTGTCGGAACAATGACACCTAAAAAACCTAACTCAGCCCTTCGTAAATTTGCTCGTGTACGTTTGAGTAACCTTATCGAAGTTACTGCTTACATCCCAGGTATCGGTCACAACTTGCAAGAGCACAGTGTGGTTCTTCTTCGTGGTGGACGTGTAAAAGACCTTCCAGGGGTACGTTACCATATCGTTCGTGGTGCGCTTGATACTGCAGGTGTTAACGATCGTAAGCAAGGCCGTTCTAAATACGGTACTAAACGTCCAAAAGGCTAAGAAAGGGGAAATATAAATGAGTCGTAAAAATCAAGCGCCTAAGCGCGAAGTATTGCCAGATCCATTGTATAACTCAAAATTGGTAACTCGTTTGATTAACCGTGTTATGTTGGACGGTAAACGTGGTACTGCTGCATCAATCGTTTACGGTGCTTTTGATCAAATCAAAGAAGCAACTGGTAACGATGCACTTGAAGTATTTGAAACAGCAATGGAAAACATCATGCCTGTACTTGAAGTACGTGCACGTCGTGTCGGTGGTTCTAACTACCAAGTCCCAGTTGAAGTTCGTCCGGAGCGTCGTACAACACTTGGTCTTCGTTGGTTGGTAACAATCGCTCGTAACCGTGGTGAGCACACTATGGTTGACCGTCTTGCGAAAGAAATCATGGATGCAGCAAACAACACTGGTGCAGCTGTTAAGAAACGTGAAGACACCCACAAAATGGCAGAAGCAAACCGCGCATTCGCACACTTCCGCTGGTAAGATAGGATGTGAGGACGTTAAGAAAATTCAAGGAAAAATAGGAAATCAGACGATGGACCTTAAGGTCCAAGGAAGATTTACACCTAAAGGTAGCCACACTTGTAATTGGCTAAAGCCAAAACAATTGCGTCTCTTTTTTCCAGAATTTTTCGTCCGAACTCAACTAATTAAGATACAGAGAACGTGCCTGCCGACGAAAAATAGGAAATCGAAGCAGAATGCTTTTGCATTCAATGAGATTTATACCTAAAGGTAGCCACACTTGTAATTGGCAAAAGCCAAAACAATTGCGTCTCTTTTTTCGTTGACAGCAGGCCGTTCGAGTTCAGTTCGACATTGGATATACGCAAGTTAACTGAATTTAATCTAAGATGAAGGAACTTCGTTCAACCATCACAAACTGGATTGAGGATTCCTCATCCACTTCACACCATTAGTAAGAAATCAAGCGGGTGGGATTTGCCCACTCGCTTTTCTTAAAATATGGTATAATTAAAGTATAAAACTAAAATAATAGGAGAACAAACCTCATGGCACGCGAATTTTCACTAGAAAAAACTCGTAATATCGGTATCATGGCGCACGTTGACGCGGGTAAAACAACGACAACTGAGCGTATTCTTTACTACACTGGTAAAATCCACAAAATCGGTGAAACTCACGAAGGTGCATCACAAATGGACTGGATGGAGCAAGAGCAAGAGCGTGGTATCACTATCACATCTGCTGCGACAACAGCTCAATGGAACAACCACCGTGTAAACATCATCGACACACCAGGGCACGTGGACTTCACTATCGAAGTACAACGTTCGCTTCGTGTTCTTGACGGTGCGGTAACCGTTCTTGACTCACAATCAGGTGTTGAACCACAGACTGAAACAGTATGGCGTCAAGCAACAGAATACGGTGTTCCACGTATCGTATTTGCGAACAAAATGGATAAAATCGGTGCTGACTTCCTTTACTCAGTAAGCACACTTCATGAGCGTCTTCAAGCAAATGCTCATCCAATCCAATTGCCAATCGGTTCTGAAGATGAGTTCCGTGGTATCATCGACTTGATCAAGATGAAAGCTGAAATCTATACTAACGACCTTGGTACAGATATTCTTGAAGAAGATATTCCTGCTGAATACCTTGAGCAAGCTGAAGAATACCGTGAAAAATTGGTTGAAGCAGTTGCTGAAACTGATGAAGAGTTGATGATGAAATACCTTGAAGGTGAAGAAATCACTAACGACGAATTGAAAGCTGCTATCCGTAAAGCAACAATCAACGTTGAATTCTTCCCAGTATTGTGTGGTTCAGCCTTCAAGAACAAAGGTGTTCAATTGATGCTTGATGCGGTTATCGACTATCTTCCAAGCCCAGTTGACATCCCAGCTATCAAAGGTATCAACCCAGATACAGATGCTGAAGAAGAGCGTCATGCTTCTGATGAAGAGCCATTTGCAGCTCTTGCCTTCAAAATCATGACTGACCCATTCGTAGGTCGTTTGACATTCTTCCGTGTGTACTCAGGTGTTCTTAACAGCGGTTCATACGTATTGAATACTTCAAAAGGTAAACGCGAGCGTATCGGACGTATCCTTCAAATGCACGCAAACAGCCGTCAAGAAATTGAAACTGTTTACGCTGGTGACATCGCCGCTGCGGTTGGTTTGAAAGATACAACAACTGGTGACTCATTGACAGATGAAAAAGCTAAAGTAATCCTTGAGTCTATCCACGTTCCAGAACCAGTTATCCAATTGATGGTTGAGCCTAAGTCTAAAGCTGACCAAGACAAGATGGGTATCGCCCTTTCTAAATTGGCAGAAGAAGATCCAACATTCCGCGTTGAAACAAACGTTGAAACTGGTGAAACAGTTATCTCTGGTATGGGTGAGTTGCACTTGGATGTCCTTGTTGACCGTATGCGTCGTGAATTCAAGGTTGAAGCAAACGTAGGCGCACCTCAAGTATCATACCGTGAAACATTCCGTGCTTCTACACAAGCTCGTGGTTTCTTCAAACGCCAGTCTGGTGGTAAAGGTCAATTCGGTGATGTTTGGATCGAATTCACACCAAACGAAGAAGGTAAAGGTTTCGAGTTCGAGAATGCTATCGTCGGTGGTGTGGTTCCACGTGAATTCATCCCAGCGGTTGAAAAAGGTCTCGTAGAATCTATGGCTAACGGTGTTCTTGCTGGTTACCCAATCGTTGACGTTAAAGCTAAGCTTTACGATGGTTCATACCACGATGTCGACTCATCTGAAACAGCCTTCAAAGTGGCAGCGTCTCTTGCCCTTAAAGAAGCTGCTAAATCAGCTCAACCAACTATCCTTGAGCCAATGATGCTTGTAACCATCACTGCACCAGAAGATAACCTTGGTGACGTTATGGGTCACGTTACTGCACGTCGTGGTCGCGTTGACGGTATGGAAGCTCGTGGTAACACACAAATCGTTCGTGCTTATGTGCCACTTGCTGAAATGTTCGGTTACGCAACTGTTCTTCGTTCAGCAACACAAGGTCGCGGTACTTTCATGATGGTATTTGACCACTACGAAGATGTACCAAAATCTGTACAAGATGAAATCATCAAGAAAAACGGCGGTAATGCTTAATTGCCCCTAAGGACTGGATTTTCCGGTCCTTTTTCTATAAAAAGAGTAGCTAGGTCTTGCTATTTTGGCGGATAAGTTATATAATGAAAATGTTGAAAAAGTAACCTGTATGCTTACAAGTTACAATTTTCACAAAAGGATTAAAAGGCTTGCCTTTTAAAATAAAGAACTCGATTTTCATAAGGAGGAAATCATTCATGGTAGTTAAAGTTGGTATTAACGGTTTCGGACGTATCGGTCGTCTTGCTTTCCGTCGTATCCAAAACGTAGAAGGTGTTGAAGTTACTCGTATCAACGACCTTACAGATCCAGCAATGCTTGCACACTTGTTGAAATATGACACAACTCAAGGTCGTTTCGACGGTACTGTTGAAGTTAAAGACGGTGGTTTTGAAGTTAACGGTAAATTCGTTAAAGTTTCTGCTGAGCGTGAGCCAGGAAACATTGACTGGGCTACTGACGGTGTAGATATCGTTTTGGAAGCAACAGGTTTCTTTGCTTCTAAAGAAAAAGCTGAGCAACACATCCACGCTAACGGTGCTAAAAAAGTTGTTATCACTGCTCCTGGTGGTAACGATGTTAAGACTGTTGTATTTAACACTAACCACGACATCCTTGATGGTACTGAAACAGTTATCTCAGGTGCTTCATGTACTACAAACTGTTTGGCTCCAATGGCTAAAGCTCTTCATGACAACTTCGGTATCGTTGAAGGTTTGATGACTACAATCCACGGTTACACTGGTGACCAAATGGTTCTTGACGGACCACACCGTGGTGGTGACCTTCGTCGTGCTCGTGCTGCTGCTGCAAACATCGTTCCTAACTCAACTGGTGCTGCTAAAGCTATCGGCTTGGTAATCCCAGAATTGAACGGTAAATTGGATGGTGCTGCACAACGTGTTCCAGTTCCAACTGGTTCTGTAACTGAATTGGTAGCAGTACTTGACAAAAACGTTACTGCTGAAGAAGTTAACGCTGCAATGAAAGCTGCTTCAAACGAATCTTATGGTTACACTGAAGACCAAATCGTTTCTTCAGATATCGTAGGTATCTCATTCGGTTCATTGTTCGACGCAACTCAAACTAAAGTTCTTGACGTTGACGGCAAACAATTGGTGAAAGTTGTTTCATGGTATGACAACGAAATGTCTTACACTTCACAACTTGTTCGTACTCTTGAGTACTTCGCAAAAATCGCTAAATAATCCTTAGTGAAAATCAAAGAGGCTTCGGCCTCTTTTTTTGTCGATAGAAGGTACGGAAAACGTGAGGAAAGCTAGGTAAGTCCTATCGTTTTTTGAGAATTTGTGATATAATGAACTCGTATTAAATTTTTAAGGAGTTTTTATCTCATGGCAAAATTGACTGTTAAAGACGTTGAATTGAAGGGTAAAAAAGTTCTTGTCCGTGTGGACTTTAACGTGCCTTTGAAAGACGGCGTTATCACTAACGACAACCGTATCACTGCGGCTCTTCCTACAATCAAGTACATCCTTGAGCAAGGTGGACGTGCGATTCTTTTCTCTCACCTTGGTCGTGTGAAAGAAGAAGCTGACAAAGAAGGTAAATCATTGGCTCCTGTAGCAGCTGACTTGGCAGCTAAATTGGGTCAAGACGTTGCTTTCATCGCAGGTGCTACTCGTGGTGCTGAATTGGAAGCAGCTATCAATGCTTTGGAAGATGGACAAGTTCTCCTTGTTGAAAACACTCGTTTCGAAGATGTTGATGGTAAGAAAGAATCTAAAAACGACGAAGAGCTTGGTAAATACTGGGCTTCACTTGGTGACGGTATCTTCGTTAACGATGCATTTGGTACTGCACACCGTGCGCACGCATCAAACGTTGGTATCTCAGCAAACGTAGAAAAAGCAGTAGCTGGTTTCCTTTTGGAAAACGAAATTGCATACATCCAAGAAGCTGTTGAAACTCCAGAACGTCCATTCGTGGCAATCCTTGGTGGTTCAAAAGTATCTGATAAGATCGGTGTTATCGAGAACCTTCTTGAAAAAGCTGACAAAGTTCTTATCGGTGGTGGTATGACTTACACATTCTACAAAGCTCAAGGTATCGAAATCGGTAACTCACTTGTAGAAGAAGACAAGCTTGATGTGGCAAAAGCACTTCTTGAAAAAGCTAACGGCAAATTGATCTTGCCAGTTGACTCAAAAGAAGCTAACGCATTTGCAGGTTATACTGAGGTTCGCGATACAGAAGGCGAAGCAGTTTCAGAAGGCTTCCTTGGTCTTGATATCGGTCCTAAGTCAATCGCTAAGTTTGACAAAGCCTTGACTGGTGCCAAAACAGTTGTATGGAACGGTCCTATGGGTGTATTTGAAAACCCAGACTTCCAAGCTGGTACAATCGGTGTAATGGACGCTATCGTGAAACAACCAGGTGTGAAATCAATCATCGGTGGTGGTGACTCAGCAGCAGCAGCTATCAACCTTGGCCGTGCAGACAAGTTCTCATGGATCTCAACTGGTGGTGGTGCATCAATGGAACTCCTCGAAGGTAAAGTACTGCCTGGTCTCGCTGCTCTTACTGAAAAGTAGGCGGTAAGTCAGCTCAAAATATCTGGGGGATATTTTAAGGCTAAAATGCAACGGAAATCCGTTGCATTTTGTGCATCGCGCAGAGTTTCTACGAAGCTAAGCGAGTTGGAAAGTCTAGCAAGGTACAGCTTTGACTGAGAAATAATATATGGCGATAAAAAGGGTTGTGAAAGCAGCTCTTTTCTTGATATAGAGAGGAATCTTGGGGGAGTTGGTCTGGTTTCTTTTCTGAGTGCTTGATTGATCCAAGCTAGTTTTTGTGAATAGATTTAGGAGTATTATATGATTGATGATTTGCTTTCGGGCGATAGTCCATTTTTCTATATATTGTTCTACTTGTTTCTTCATTTATTAGGTTTTTTAGTGCTGAGAACGATTCATGTACTTCCTTCGATAAAGTATTTTTCAGCATAACTTGAGCAATGGAAAGAGCAACTGCATCTATTGCAATGTTGTCTCCTATCCTTTGCTTTGTTTTTCATCTATTTTTACTTATGGCAGAGTATTTGGAGACTTGCAATTGTGCTAACCCTTGGGCTAGTTACTTTGCCACATACACTCTCATTTTTCTCGTTACGTATCTGGAAATATGACAGGTGCAACGGTTGGAAGTTGGTGTGGCATTTGCTTCTTGGCTTGTCGCACATGTATATTTTTATGACAATTAAGAGTTTGAATAGTATACATGCAAATGGAGTTGGTGATTTTGATGTTCAACCTGCTTTCAAGATAGTAGCAATGGTAGCCTCAGTTAGTTTTTATATATTGCAAGTCTATTACTTAGCGTATTTATCCCACAAATCATCTGCTTCATGTTAAAATAGAAGTATGTTCAAGAAATATAAATTTAATCCCAAAGAATTTAAGTTGGGCTTGAGGACTTTTAAGTCGGGTTTGGCAGTTTTTCTGGTTATCCTCTTGTTTGGTCTTTTTGGCTGGCAGGGTATTCAGATTGCGGCTCTGACAGCAGTTTTTAGTCTGCGGGAGGATTTTGATCAGAGTGTTCATTTTGGGACATCTCGAATTTTGGGTAATTCCATAGGTGGCTTTTATGCTCTGCTATTTTTCTTAATAGATGGTCTGTTTCATAATCACTATTTGGTTACTCTATTCTGCGTCCCTGTTTGTGTTATGTTGACGATTATGACAAATGTAGCGATGAACAATAAGGCCGGAATTATAGGTGGCGTGTCGGCCATGCTGATTATCACCCTGTCCATTCCGTCAGGGAATGCTATAGAATATGTTTTTGTGAGAGTTTTCGAAACTTTTGTCGGTGTCTTTATAGCCATTTTAGTTAATTATGATATTAACAAAATAAAAAAACGTTTTCAGAAGCAATGATGTGTCACAAAATGTGACATGATTGATTGACGGATAGAAAAAAATACCCTATAATAGGAATCAGAAAGGAGCTGCCTATGAGAGAAAAAGAGTTTCGTAGATCGTTGGCTGTCTTTCCAATTGGTAGTGTTATGAAATTAACGGATTTGACAGCGCGTCAGATTCGCTACTACGAGGAACATGGTCTGATTTGTCCTGATCGTAACGAGGGCAATCGACGCCTCTATTCTTTGAATGACATGGACCTTTTGTTGGAAATAAAGGATTTTCTAGATGAAGGCTTGAATATTGCGGCGATTAAAAAAGAATATGCCAATCGCAAGGTGAAGCAGGAACAGGAAAAAACTTTGACAGATGAAGATGTGCGGCGCATTCTCCAGGATGAGCTTCGTAATCAAGGACGCTTTTCTAGTCCAAGTAGCAGTATTTTTCGTTAGTCAGTCTAACTAACATCAGTAGTAAATAAAAGGAGACATAATGGCCAATACAGTAGCAGATATCAAACGCGACATTCAAGAGAAAAACGTAACGTTTATTCGTTTAATGTTTACCGATATTTTGGGAGTTATGAAAAACGTTGAAATTCCTGCGACTGAAGAACAGGTAGATAAAGTCTTGTCGAATAAGGCAATGTTCGATGGTTCGTCGATTGAAGGATTTGTTCGAATCAATGAATCAGATATGTATCTTTATCCAGATTTAGATACATGGACTATTTTCCCTTGGGGGGATGAAAACGGACGTGTAGCTGGCTTGATTTGTGATATTTACACAACAGAAGGGGAGCCGTTTGCGGGTGACCCTCGTGGTAACTTGAAAAAAGCTTTGCGCCATATGGAAGCGGCAGGATTCTCTTCTTTCAACTTGGGACCTGAGCCGGAGTTTTTCCTTTTCAAAATGGATGAACAGGGTAATCCAACCCTTGAAGTGAATGACAAGGGTGGCTACTTTGACTTGGCCCCAACTGACCTAGCGGATAATACTCGTCGTGAAATCGTAAATGTCTTGACCGAAATGGGCTTTGAAGTAGAAGCTAGCCACCATGAGGTTGCGGTTGGACAGCATGAGATTGACTTTAAATATGCAGATGTATTGAAAGCTTGTGATAACATCCAGATTTTTAAATTGGTTGTTAAAACAATTGCTCGTAAACATGGTCTTTATGCGACCTTTATGGCCAAGCCTAAATTTGGTATTGCTGGATCAGGTATGCACTGCAACATGTCACTCTTTGACAAGGAAGGGAATAATGCTTTCTTTGATCCAACAGATCCACGTGGCATGCAGTTATCACAAACAGCTTACCATTTCTTAGGTGGTTTGTTAGAACATGCGTACAACTATACAGCTATTACAAACCCAACTGTTAACTCTTACAAACGTTTGGTTCCTGGATTTGAAGCGCCTGTTTATATTGCTTGGGCTGGTAGAAACCGTTCGCCATTGGTACGAGTTCCAGCTTCACGTGGTATGGGGACGCGTTTGGAATTGCGTTCGGTAGACCCTACAGCTAACCCATATTTAGCGATGGCTGTCCTTTTAGAAGTTGGTTTAGATGGTATCGAAAATAAGATAGAAGCTCCAACACCGGTTGAGACAAATATATATGCGATGAGTGATGAGCAACGCCGCGAAGCAGGCATTACTGATCTTCCTTCAACCTTGCATAATGCGTTGAAGGCACTCCGTAAAGATGAAGTTGTTCGGGCAGCTCTTGGAGACCATATTTACACGAACTTTGTGGAAGCTAAGAAAATCGAGTGGGCAAGCTATGCAACGTACGTTTCCCGATGGGAAATCGACAACTATTTGGATATGTATTAAACAAAGGACCCCGACGGGTCCTTTGTTCATGAGCTTGAAAACAAGATGGCGAATTAGGACCCTGACGGGTCCTTTGTTCACGAGCCGAGAAATTGGAAAGCGAGTAATGGTCCGGTGGAGTGAAACAGTCAGGGAAGTGACTGTTTCAGCCTGAGTTAAGAAATAGCGTGGCGAGGGGATGGACATGAGCTTGAAAGCAAGATGGCGAATTTGGAGTGGGAAAGAACTCGACTAGTCTAAAAAGAGTTCGTCTTCCCGCCCCCGCACAGCTCCAACTGTCTGGGAAACAGTTAGAGGTTGGAAATAAGGCGAACTCTTGTTCGCATCAATCGTAAAGGTCAGATTTGGAGTGTAAACCACGAACAAATCTGCCAATCAACCACTGCGCTGAGATGTTGATACGAACTCTGAGAAGCGAGGCTGGACTTTCTGCCCTGTCTCTTGTTCACGAGCCAAGAAACTAGAAAACAAGTAATGGCGCTAAGACCATTTTTCATGAGCTTGAAAGCAAGAGAGTGAATCAGGCACGATGGGTCCTTTTTAAGGATTGTGATTGTAGTAATATAAAATAAATCCCACAGATACCTGTGGGATTTTGAATTGCTATTTATCCGGTGTTAACACCATTGGAATAATAATCGGTTCACGTTCTGTTTTTTCGTATAGGAATGGTCGTAGGGCATTAACAATGGCTCCGTTGACCGTTTGGATATTGGCATCTTTATTGCGCATAGCAATTCGGATAGCGTTGAAAAGGACGCGTTGACTTTCGCGAATAAGCTCACCAGATTCACGCATGTAGATAAAACCACGGCTGAGAATATCTGGACCTGCCAGAATCATCTTGGATTTGAAGTCAACGGTTGCAACAGCAAGTACAACACCGTCTTCTGATAGGTCACGGCGGTCTTTGAGGACAGCTGCACCGATTTCACCGATACGGTTTCCATCTACATAGATGTCTTGGGCGTTGAAGTGCCCTGCTATGCGGGCAGAATCCTTGGTCAATGCTAGGACATCGCCGTTTTCCATGATGAAGATGTTGTCTTTTGGCACGCCTGTATCAACTGCCAGACTAGCATGGATTTTTTGCATACGGTATTCGCCATGGACAGGCATGAAGTATTTTGGCTTGATTAGGCGAAGCATGAGCTTTTGCTCTTGCTGGCCGCCGTGCCCAGAGGTATGGATGTTGTTGATCTTACCGTGAATGACATCGACACCGGCTTCAATCAGGATATTGATCAGCTTGTTAACACCTGTGGTATTTCCCGGAATAGGACTGGACGAGAAGATAACCGTGTCGCCTGGCTGGAGTTGCACCTGACGGTGGGTACCGTGGGCGATGCGAGAGAGTGCTGCCATAGGTTCCCCTTGGCTACCTGTACAGAGAATCATAATCTCGCTGGCAGGGTATTCTTTGATCTCGTTTGGCTCGATGAAGGTATCCTTAGGTACCTTGATGTAGCCGAGCTCGATACCATTAACAATGGCCTTTTCCATGGAACGTCCAAAGACGGCAATTTTACGTCCAGTCTTAACAGCTGCATCAGCCGCTTGTTGCAGACGGAAGATGTTGGAGGCAAAGGAGGCAAAGATAATGCGTCCGTGAATGCCTTCAATCAGCTTCATAATGGATTGGCCGACCACTTTTTCCGAGTTGGTAAAGGTTGGAACTTCGGCGTTGGTAGAGTCGGAGAGGAGACAGAGAACGCCTTCTTCACCGAGAGCAGCCATGCGGTGAAGGTCTGCTGGCTCACCAACAGGCGTGAAGTCGAACTTAAAGTCACCGGTACAGACGATTTTTCCTTGCGGGGTGTCAACTACAATACCGAGTGGTTCTGGAATGGAGTGGGTGGTACGGAAGAAGCTGACTTTGAGGTGCTTGAAGGTCA
Source organism: Streptococcus suis (assembly GCF_046032535.1). Taxonomy (GTDB): domain Bacteria; phylum Bacillota; class Bacilli; order Lactobacillales; family Streptococcaceae; genus Streptococcus; species Streptococcus suis_AK. The sequence goes on from NZ_JARQPL010000010.1 coordinate 61,819, forward strand.
ACTCTGTGTTATGATTGATTTCATGCAAAGTCGCATCACGGAGCAGTCCGTGTTCTTCCAATTTGCCTCGAATGAGGGCGAGAGCTAAAGGTCCAGCATAGATTGGGACATTGGCTTGCTTGAGCAAGAAGGGAATGCCTCCGATGTGGTCTTCGTGCCCGTGGGTAATAACCAGACCTTTAACGCGGTCTAGGTTTTCAACGATGTAGGAGTAGTCTGGGATAACGTAGTCGATACCCAAAAGGTCATCTTCAGGGAACTTGATACCGGCATCGACGATGAGAATTTCATCCTTATACTCGATACCATAGGTATTTTTCCCGATTTCTCCCAAACCACCGATGGCAAAAACGCCAACTTCATGAGGTTTTAGATTGACTGATGACATGGATTAAAACTCCGTAATTTTGAAATCTGCGTGCTCTTTCTCGTATTCAAGATGATTGTCCGATAAGAGGTCAATAAATTCGATGTTGTATTCAGGGCGGTTGGTTTCCACCAATTCACGCGCGATAATACGACCTTCCAATTCTGACGCAGCATCGATGTCTAGATAAAGAGCGCGTGTTTGCTCGCGACGTGGGCTAATTTTTGATTCTTGATAGAATACTTTATAAATCATGTGTAGTATAGTTCCTTTCTTTTTGACTGGCAACTATGAAAAAAGCCCCAAACAGTTGGGGCTGTCTGGTAATGCTTATTCAATTTTCTCGAGTTGTCAATTTATTCAGTCTAAATATTACTCTTCATTATACCATAAAATAGGCTGATGGTAAAAGGGTTTGGTAGGAAAATGGAAAAGTGTCATGATTTTCAGAAACAAGCAGTCATTTGGCAGAATAATAAGTGAAATTGACAAAAATATATTTGGATATTATAATAAATGGAAGTGGAATTTTAATGCATCAAGAAAGGGGATGAGTCATGGGTACAGTACCACAAATGAGTTTAGGCGAATTTTACAGGGAACTCCGAAATTCTCGCTTGGTTAAGCAAAAGGATGTTGTCAGAGGAGACTTTACAGCAGCACAGTTGTCACGCTTTGAATCGGGAAAATCCATGTTGGCAGCGGATAAGTTAATCGTGGCTGTCGAGGGTATTAACATGACCATGGAAGAATTTACTTACAAATACCATGGATATAAAGAAGCACCTCATATCGAGCTGGCCAATCTCATCTCAGATTTGTATTACCAGCAGGACAAAGAAGCTTTGAAAGCTTTATTAACATCAGATTTGTTAGCAGATGAAGGAGAACTTTACTCTCGGCTTAATGCTATTGTTATCAAGGTCGCTTTAGTCGCTTTAGAAGGGATAGATAATGTTGAAGAAGAAGATAGGCAATATTTGGCAGACTATCTCTTCGCTATTGAGGAGTGGACAAGTTTTGAGCTTTATCTATTTATGAATGCACAGATGTTGTTGAATAATCGGATGTTATTGTATTTTGCTCATGACTTATGTAAGGAAGAAAAATCTTTTAATAAACTTAGGAAACATCAGGAACTTATAAAATCTACGTTACTCAATACGATTTCGGAATTATTTGATAGAGGAATATACTCTCAAGTTTCCTATTACTTAGATAAAATGGAGTCTATGATTAGTTTTAAAGATACCTTTGTAAAGATAATGGCTCGCTATTATCGTCTGCTATTGGACTATATCGAAAATGGTCGTTCAGACAAAGAAAAAGAGATAATCGAAACCTACATTCAATCTATACAGGAATTGATAGATGATCAGACAGCTTCGATTATCCGGGTTCATTTTTTAAGATTTGAGTCTTAAAAATAAGAAGTTAGGAGAATGGGGACAGGATTGGATAATGGGTCAATAACGATTGGAATTGATAGCAACAAAGCGAGTACAATAATTGATATATTCTTTTTCATAGAACGCACCTCTTTTTCTTTTTAGTATAGCACAACATTTTATTTGTTAAAATGACTTACATATTTGTAAGTTTAAAAAATTGACTTACAGATTTGTAAGTGGACTTTATTTCGTTTTGAAGATGATACAATGTAGATGTACTATAAAAAGATAGGAGTAGTTTTATGAAAAAGAAGTTCTTAGCAGTTACTATGCTGTTTTCATTGGTTTTTCCAGCTTCTTTAGTGTTTGCTGAGTCTCATGGAGACCACTCTAGTCACGGAGACCATTCTGAGGCTGTTGTTATTAGTGAAATGGCTGAAGGTCAGTTGATTGTGGAGCAACAAATAGAGGTTGCAGCACAGACGGAGCCTCTATATAGTTTTGAAGAAATCTTAGATCTACCAAATGAGGCTTTTCCGAATGCGACTCCTGATGAGGTGGAGAGTATTAAAGGTATGATTGAAGCCACTATGGATTACAATCATTCTGATATGAAGGTACCGTTATCAATGGTATATATTGATAAGACCGCAGAAAATTCAGATGCAATTCTTTCAGGCGGTGGTCTTCCATACTGTTTAGATGATAATGGTTGGGGATACCAAAATTTTATTACCTCAGATTGTAACATAGCTATGGCAGTTGTTAGCCAATGTGTTTATGAATCTATCATTAAGAATCCCAATTTGCGTTACTGTAGAGCGGATTTATATAGAAATTGTTCTCCTAGGATTGGTCACAGTCCATATTGGCATAGACATTAATAAATGTGTTTGTATAAAATTAGAAGGAGTTGCAGGTTGATTCAAAAAATACTAAGACTGTTTGGGCTTGTTAGTTGTCTTCTTGCCTTGGTTTGTGCGGTGGTATTTAGAGAGGGGCTGGTTTCCAATCCACTTGGTCAATTTTCGGGTTTTCCACTTAACCACCAGCATACAGGTTGGGGAACATCGCGTTATTATCCCAACATTGATCCGACAGCAAAGCCGACTCAGGAGGTCAGAGTTGCTATCATTGACTCTGGTATAAGGGAAGAAGCGGTAGATGAGTTTTATGTTGAGGATATGCAAGTTTTTTCCACTTCAACCTCTGTCTTTGATACCATTGGTCACGGGACAAAGATTGCCAGTATCATTGGTGCTAAGAATAATCATGTGCTAACGCTGGGATTGAGCCCGGAAGCAAGATTGTTTTCCTACAAGGTAACGGATGATGACGGGACGATAAAAAATGACTACCTTGTCAAAGCTGTTCAGCAGGCTATTGAAGATCATGTTGATGTTGTGAATCTGAGTATGGTGGTGACCAATCCAAGTAAAGAATTGGAAGATGTGGTTGAAGCCTACCTTCAACAAGGTGGCTATATGGTTGTCCCAGCTTATGATTTGAAAAAGGTAGAGGCCCTAAACCCTCTTTTGACGATTGAAGGGGTTGTCTCCGTAGGTACCTACAATGAATTTTTTACGTTATTGAATCCGCAGGAAGAGATTGCTTACTACGCACCGTACTCTCAAGAAACGCTGTCAATGGAAAACAGGATTGTACGAAGCGAGGGTTCCTCTTTTAGCACGGCCTTTGTTTCGGGGACAATTGCCCACTTGCTCTCCGTCGGACAAACCGATGCAGAAATCACCAAGCAACTAGATGACTTTTTTAGTGCACGGTCTGTGAAGAGCAAGCAGTCTCCATTGTTGGCTGGTTATGAAACGCATCAAGCTTTGGTAAATAACAGCTACACAGTGCTCTCTCTATCTCTGATAGGTCTTCTTGTTTTCCAGACAATCCTAGGGATACTCACCGCGAGAAAAGAGAGTGAGGTGCGGGGTGCTTATATGCGGTACATCGTTGTAACGGACGTGTTACTGGTTATTCTTGCCTTGTTAATTTTGCCGACTCAAATGTGAGGTGTTAGATGGAATTAATTTCAATTGTGTTCGTTGTCCTTATTGTTGGAGTTCAAGTCTATTTTTCGACAAGGTACTTTGCTAAGGCTACTTCCAAGCTACAAAAAGGATTTGTCGTCGTAACGTCCCTCTTTCAAATTGTATTTTCAATCTGGTTGATGCTGTTTGTTACACTGGGATATTTCGGTAGTATTCATTTTTGATGAGATTTTTTTGCCTCCTATACTCATAGGAGGTTTTCTATATTTGAAAAATTCCCCATACTCATAGGAGGTTTTCTATATTTGAAAAATTCCCCAAGTTAGCATACAATAGAGAGTAGCATTGTAAAGAAAGAGAAACTTATGAAAATACTAGCTTTAGACAGCTCCAACCAGGCTTTATCAGTGGCCTTGGTGGAGGATGGTCGCTTGCAGGCGGAAACTCTGCTGGCCGTCAAGAAAAATCATAGTATCAGCCTCATGCCTGTGGTCGATTTTTTGGTGGCACAGGTGGGCTGGACGCCCAAAGACCTGGATAGGATTGTAGTCGCTCAGGGGCCAGGCTCCTACACGGGTCTGCGGGTAGCGGTAGCGACTGCCAAGACCTTGGCCTACACCCTCAAGATTGACTTGGTGGGGGTATCCAGTCTTCAGTCCCTGGTTCCGCCTAGCCTGACGGGTCTGGTGGTGCCCCTCATCGATGCCCGCCGGAACTGCGTCTATGCAGGTGTTTATGAAAATGGCAGAGCAGTCGAGCCAGACCGCTACTGGTCTTTTGAAGACTTGCTTTCTAGCCTGTCTGGCAAGGAAAGTATTACCTTTGTCGGAGAAGTAGAAAATTTTATGGAGCAAATCGAGCAAGTTCTGCCAGCTGCCCATTACCAAACTAGTCTGCCGTCTGCCTATCAACTGGCGGTGATTGGTCAAGACTTGCCAGCAGTAGATGTCACCAGCTTTGAACCCAACTATCTCAAGCGAGTAGAGGCAGAGGAAAACTGGCTCAAGGACAACCAAGCAGGCTCAGAAAGTTATATCAAACGTGTATGATAGAGATTAAACACTACGACGGTCAGGAAAATCTGGCAGAGGCTGTTTTGGCAGTTATGCAGTCGGTCTATGACCAATCTCCCTGGACTCTGGAGCAGATTGTGTCCAGTATGGCTCGTCAGGATGAGGATTACTATCTGGCCTATAAAGGTCAGGAATTGGTCGGATTTTTGGCTGTTCAGACGGTGCTGGATGAGATGGAAATCTTGCAGATTGCTGTCAAGGCTGATTTTCAGAGGATGGGAATCGCCAGTCAACTGATGGCTGCTGTGATGGACTGGGAGGGGGACATCTTCCTCGAAGTGAGGGAGTCTAACAGTGCAGCTCAGACCCTCTATACACGCCAGCATTTTACCAAAATAGGAAAACGAAAAGACTACTACCGTCATCCTGTCGAGGACGCGGTGCTAATGAAGAGAGAACGGAATGAAAGATAGATTGATTTTGGCGATTGAGACTTCGTGTGACGAGACCTCGGTGGCTGTTTTGCGAAATGAGGCGGAGCTTTTGGCCAATGTCATTGCCAGCCAGATTGCCAGCCACCAGCGGTTTGGTGGGGTGGTGCCTGAGGTGGCTAGTCGTCACCATGTGGAAGTGATTACGGCCTGTATCGAGGAGGCCTTGTTGGAGGCGAAAGTAACTGCAGAGGACTTGACGGCTGTGGCTGTGACCTATGGGCCTGGCTTGGTCGGTGCCTTGCTGGTCGGGATTTCGGCTGCCAAGGCCTTTGCCTGGGCCAATGGTCTGCCGCTCATTCCTGTCAACCATATGGCAGGGCACTTGATGGCGGCGCGTGCGGTCAAGGAATTGGAGTTTCCCCTCTTGGCTCTTTTGGTCAGCGGTGGGCACACAGAATTGGTCTATATGTCAGAGGCGGGCGACTACAAGATTGTCGGTGAGACGCGAGATGATGCGGTCGGCGAGGCCTATGATAAGGTGGGTCGGGTCATGGGTCTGCCCTATCCAGCTGGTCGTGTCATCGATGAGTTGGCACATGAGGGGCAGGACATTTACAACTTCCCTCGTGCTATGATAAAGGAAGATAATCTGGAGTTTTCTTTCTCTGGACTCAAATCCGCCTTTATCAATCTCTACCACAATGCCCAGCAGAAAGGGGAAACCTTGTCCAATGCGGACCTGTCGGCCTCTTTCCAAGCCTGTGTTATGGACATTCTCATGGCCAAGACCAAGAAGGCCTTGGAGCAATACCCTGTCAAGACCTTGGTCGTGGCGGGCGGTGTGGCAGCCAATCAGGGCTTGCGGGAGCGGTTGGCAGCTGAAATCACGGATGTGGAGGTCATCATTCCCCCGCTTCGCCTCTGCGGTGACAATGCAGGTATGATTGCCTTGGCAGCGGTCAGTGAATACAACAAGGAAAACTTTGCTGGTTGGGATTTGAATGCCAAGCCTAGTCTGGCTTTTGAAAATTTGTAAAGAAAATTTTGTACATACCTAGAAACGAACTCATCACATTTTGTGGTGGGTTACTTTTTTCATTTGTGGTATACTATATATAGAAAAGTTTTTCATTTGATTTCGAATAAATAAGTAGAGACAAAAATTGGCTCTACCATGAAAAATCAAATGAAAGGATGTGGTATAGTGAGACATACCCTACTAAGACCAACGCAAGACACGGTTGCCAAGAAAATTTTTCAAAACACGGAAGTGACCAAGGCTTTTATTTCAGATATTTTGGACCTGCCTGTTCTAGAAGTAGAACTTCTTGACGGCTACCAGATTCGTCTGCCCAATGATGACTTGCCTAAAGGTTTTTACACGGTGACGGACATTTTAGTCAAATTGGACGATGGCACACAAGTTGTCATTGAAATCCAGATTGCCAAGCAAAAGACCTTTGTCAATCGCCTCTGGGCCTACATCTGTACGCAGGTGCATGACAACGTTGAAAAAATTCGGCAAGAACACGGTCACACCCATTTCACTCACGAGAGGATTTATCCTGTTTACGGTATCGCTCTCTTGGAGAAAAATTATTTTGAAGATGATAAGCCCTTCCACGTGTTTAGCCTGCGTGAAGAAGAGACTAATGAAGAGCTGACTGTCAAACCTAAAACTAGCTCCAAGCACCATAGCCTCTTGAAGATGGCTTTTCTGGAGTTGGAAAAATATCAGCCTGAAACCATTTCCGACTACGATGTCAAAAAATGGTTTGAGTTTTTCGGCAATCGTGATTTTACCATTCAGCCCGACAAGATTATATCTCAGGCTGAACATGCCTTAGACTTTACAAGCTGGACAAAGGAGGAACAAGACATGTGGGATAAGCAAATTGATAGCCTTGAAGTTAGCTACGCTACCTTGGTGACGGCACAGGAGGAGGCACGTGAAGAAGTTCAAATCACCTCTGCGCGTAATTTCTTGTTAGCTGGAGTTGATATTGATATCATATCGAACAGCTTAAACCTTCCTCTCGAGCGAGTTCTCCAACTTCAAAGTGAGTTGAACGCAAATAGCTAACATCTGCCCTCCATATAACCCGAAACCATTTCCGACTACGATGTCAAAAAATGGTTTGAGTTTTTCGGCAATCGTGATTTTACCATTCAGCCTGACAAGATCATATCTCAGGCAGAACACGCCTTAGACTTTACAAGCTGGACAAAGGAGGAAAAAGACATGTGGGATAGACAAATCGATAGCCTTGAGGTTAGTTACGCTACCTTGGTGACTGCGTTTGAAGGTGGACGTGAAGAAGGACGTGAAGAACTTCAAATCACCTCTGCCCGTAATTTATTGCTAGCTGGATTTGATGCTGTTGTCATATCGAACAGCTTAAACCTTCCTCTCGAGCGAGTTCTTCAACTTCAAAATGAGTTGAACGCAAATAGCTAACATCTGCCCTCCATATAACCCGAAACCATTTCCGACTACGATGTCAAAAAATGGTTCGAGTTTTTCGGCAATCGCAACTTTACCATTCAACCCGATAAGATTATCGCCCAGGCTGAACATGCTTTAAAATTCACAAAATGTACCAAAGCCCTCTGGATATGCTCATTCGAGGGTTTTCTCGTGCCTTGTATAGACAATATGTAAAGACCCCCAGTTGAGAATTCGTGGATTTACCTGTACACTAGAATAAAAAAACAATCAACTT
>NZ_JARQPL010000011.1:0-57449 GCF_046032535.1 Streptococcus suis
ATTAAAGCAGTAAAACAAAAGGCCATTTTAGATGTGGCTGAAAGTCTGGGTTATTCCTTCAGACGTTTATCAGGACAAATTTTTGAACATCCAGACCATGATTCCTTTCGGATTTTTGCCGATACCAATACTTTCAAATGGTTTTCAAGAGATATACAGGGGGATGTGATTGACTTTGTTCAATTAGTGGCAGGTGTTTCTTTCAAAGAGGCTGTATCTTATCTTGAAACTGGAGATTTTGAACAAGCTAAGTTGATAGAAGAAACTTATCAACCGTTTCACTATCATTTGCGTGAAGAACCCTTTCAGCAAGCACGTATTTACTTAAAAGACATCCGTGGCCTAAGTGATCAGACTATTAATACCTTTGGCAGACAAGGATTGCTTGCTCAAGCTACTTATCAATCGGAGTCGGTTTTAGTGTTTAAAAGTTATGCCCATAATGGTGTCTTACAGGCCGCAAGTCTTCAAGGTCTCGTCAAAAATGAAGAAAGACACAAACGTGGTTATTTGAAGAAAATCATGAAAGGCTCTCATGGCTATGTCGGTATTAGTTTCGATATTGGTAATCCCAAGCGACTCATTTTTTGTGAATCAGTTATCGATATGATGAGTTATTATCAGCTTCATCACAAGCAGCTATCAGATGTTCGCCTGATTTCAATGGAAGGCTTAAAACTTTCAGTGATTGCTTACCAAGTCTTGCGTCTAGCAGCAGAGGAACAGGGAAAATTGGCATTTCTAAATACAGTAAAACCAAGCAGACTTAGCCATTATCTTCAGGCAATACAAGAGACGACAAACTTTTTCCAAACCCATTCAAACGCATTAACATTGGCTGTTGATTACGATGAGGCAGGAAGAGAATTTTGTAAAAAATTGTTAGACAAAGGACTTCCAATCGTTCAAGATTTACCACCATTACAGGGACTTGAAGCAAAGTCAGATTGGAATGATATTGTGAAGCAACAGAAGGAAATATCCTTAAGCAATCTTATTCAGTCAGCCCAGATACAAGCCATTAAGAATCATCCTCCACCAAAACGAGAGCGTGCTATGGAATTGTGATAACAAAATCAAGTCCGCTATCATAATCTAGAATGTGACAAGGAGGACGCCCTATGAGTGTGATTGAACGTCTAGCTGAAAAAGTAGCTAGGCAAGAAGAAAAGGTCTCACGTGAGACTGAGAAATTAGAAAACTATCGTGACCAACTACAAACTGCAATGTATAGCACCTTTATCAAACGGCAACAATCAAGTCAGTTGTCATTTCATGAAGCACTAGAGCAAGCCTTTGGTAAAGAATCTACACCGCCCCCAGATTACAGAAATGAGGATACAGAATGAGTAAAACATGGAATTTTGATCAGCCATTAGATGATGTGAAAACAACATCATCCCATGAAGAACGAGCTAAAATCGCAGCACTCTTCCATAAACAGGAAGAAAAACCAATTGAAGAAGTAGACTATGTGGCTGCTTTTGAACAGCAACAAAAGGAGTCAGAATCTAAAGATGTACAAACGCTCGCATCAACCGTTAAACAAAGTCAGCCGAAGAAGGTAAATATTACAAGTGACTATAAACAACACTTGGCTGATACCATTGCACAAAATAACAAGGATATTTCCGCCTGTCAGAAGCAAATTGAAGAACTTCATCAATTGATTGATGAAAAGAAAATCCAAAATAAAAAGTTGCAGGCTATTTCAGTAGCCATTGATGATTTATAAGTCAGGTAGTCCTATGCGGGCTACCTTTTTACAATTGAAGGAGAAGATAATGAAATTTTTTCAAAAGAAAAAACAGAACCAGGATCAATTTAAACGACTGATTCATCGACTATCTGAGATGTCAGATACTGAACTAACCAAAGTAGAACAACTCCTAGATGTGGTTTTTGATACAAATTTTAAGCCTGATAGGAACGTTGAATTATCTCAAAGCGTTATAAACGATGAGGAACAAAGTCTTGATAAGTCGATCCAAGAAGCGAAAAATAAACTGAATACTGAGCAGTTGGAGAAGCGAATAGAGCAGTTTAAGCAATCGAAGAAACCTAAAAACGGATAGCGCACCAAATATGGTGCACTATCCGTTTTTTATGGTATAATGAAAGCAAATATGAGGAGGTCTTTATCTATGATTGGAGACAATATTAAATCACTACGTCGGACACACGAATTAACACAGCCAGAATTTGCGAAAATGATTGGTATTTCACGCAATAGCTTAAGTCGTTATGAGAATGGAACTAGTAAAGTTTCAACAGAACTTATCGACCGTATTTGTCAGAAATTTAACGTTTCTTATGTCGATATTGTAGGAGAGGACAAGATGCTAACACCTGTTGAAGATTACCAACTGACTTTAAAAATAGAAGTGATAAAAGAACGTGGAGCAGCCATTTTATCACAGCTTTATAGATACCAAGATAGTCAAGACATCGCCTTTGATGATGAATCGAATCCGTGGATTCTCATGAGTGATGACTTGGCCGAATTGATTAACACGAAAATTTACCTTGTCGATACTTTCGATGAAATAGAGCGTTACAATGGCTATTTAGACGGTATCGAGCGGATGTTAGACATGGTGCATCATCGGGTGGTGGCTTAATGAGATTGGAAGAATTTAGTGAAACTGAGTTTCAGATGGCTTTACAGCGAACCATTCGGGCTTTAACCCGAGGAAAGACGATTCCAGATCAACCGAAAGCTATCTTACTTGGTGGACAAAGCGGAGCAGGTAAGACGACTATTCATCGTATCAAGCAAAAGGAATTTCAAGGCAATATCATTATCATCGATGGTGACAGCTACCGTTCTCAGCATCCCAATTACTTAGCCCTGCAAGAAAAGTATGGCAAGGACAGCGTGGACTATACCAAGGGATTTGCAGGAAAAATGGTAGAGCATCTGGTTGACGAACTCAGCACGCAGGGTCATCACTTGCTGATTGAGGGAACCTTGCGAACTACTCAAGTTCCTCGTCAAACTGCTCAATTATTAGCATCAAAAGGCTACCAAGTTTCCTTAGCTATTATTGGTACCAAACCAGAACTGTCCTATCTCAGCACCTTGATTCGTTACGAGGAGCTTTATGCCATATGTCCCAATCAGGCTAGAGCAACACCAAAGGAACACCATGATGGGATTGTAGAGAACTTGGTGGATAACCTAAGGGAGTTAGAAAGCGATAAGATCTTTGACCGCATTCAGATTTATCAAAGAGACAGGACTTGCATTTATGATTCTGAAACTGATGATGGTTCAGCAGCAGAAGTTCTTCAAAACTGCCTTTTCGGAGATTGGAGTAAAGTAGAGGAAGAAATGATGAAGGTTGGACGGGAACGGTTGAGAGAGTTTTCAGTAATGAAAGAAAATTAGGAGGAGATATGGTATGTATTTAAAAAGTTTGTCGATAAAAAATTATAGAAAATATGGCGAAGAAGTTCAGACTATTAACTTTGCTCATAGTAAATGGCCAGAAATGTTAGGTGTTGATGATGAATCGAAAAAGATAAATATAACAGAAGAGTATATATCAAAAAGTTCATCGTTAATTGTAGGAAAAAATAATTCTGGTAAAAGTACAATTGTCAAATTATTAAATACACTGCAAAATACCAAGTCAGGTAGTAGAAATATTTTCAAGCATACAGATTTTAACTTAAAAATGTTATCAGATTGGTACCAAGAGAATATTGAAAGTAAATCTGAAGAGGAAATAAAAAGTATTGATAAGTTTCCTAGTATGGAGTTTCTGTTGGTATTAGGAATTGATGATGAAAATGATATAATTTCAAGTTTCGAAGATATACTAATTTTAGGTGGAATAGATTCAGATGAAGTTCAAGAAAATGCGGAGGTGGCAGAAGTCTCAATTAATATTAAGTATGAAGTAGCAGATGTGGTGGCTTTTTTAGAAGAGCTAGTTAAAATTAAGACTAGCTATTTTGATGATAGAGAACAGCGTGATGGACAATACTTAGTATATAAAAAAGAGATTCGGTATCGAAAATTTTTAGGTTTGTTTAGCAGTAATTACTTTATATTAAATTGTTATCCGCTGGGAAGAGAGGAGCCTGCTAAAGAATTTTCTCTATCTTCATTACTAAAGGTAGAGACAATAGAAGCAAATACAGTTAAAAATGACAAGACGCTTTCACAAGCTTATAATAAAATAGTTTCAACTTATATAAAAAATAATGATATTGCAGCAATTGATAGTTTAGTTGGTGATATTAATTATCGAGTAAAGGATATGGTTGATGCCAATATAAAGGATATTCTTCAAAGTGCAGTATCTAGTATTGAGTCAACTAAGAATTTACAGATGAATTTACATCCAGATGTAACTTTAGAAAAGATTTTTGCAAACAGCATTATTTATGAGTACCAAGAGGGAAATAATAATATACCTGAAAGCCAGTTTGGTATGGGATATACTAATTTGATGGTTATTATCGCAAAGATTGTTGACTATATTGAGTTATATAGCGAGAAGGATATTAATGGTTCAGTAAACATTCTCTGTATTGAAGAACCAGAGTCATTTATGCATCCTCAGATGCAAGAATTATTTATAAAGAATATTTCAAAAGCAATTGCTACCTTACTAGGTAAAAAACAACAACTAGATACATTTCAAATTCTCATCACAACTCACTCAACACATATTTTAAACAGTAAGATTCAATCAGGAAATACGCTTAATAATATTAGTTATCTAGGTCAAACAGGTGTAAATAATTTTATAAAAAACATAAGTGATGACGCAATAGTATCCGGTATAGATATTGATAAGAAAGCTTATGAATATATAAAAAAATATTTAAGGCTAGAGGTTTCAGATATTTTTTTTGCTGATGCAGTTATTTTGGTTGAGGGAGTTTCTGAAGAAACTTATCTTAGATATGAAATTGATAGACATCCAATATTGAAAAATCATCACATTAAGGTTTATAGAATTGATGGTGCATATGCCCACCAGTTTATTAGTTTGCTAGAATTGTTGAATACTAAAACAATTATTTTTACGGATTTGGATTTAAAAAGAACTGAGGATGAAATGAAGGTCGATATAAAGGATAATGATGTTCCTGATATTATTCCATCTAATATTTCTGATTTAGTAGGAAAATATGCTATTGGAGAAAGTTCTTTGACTACAAATAGTACTCTTCAATATTTTATAAAAAAAGAACTATCCGATGAGAAAGCTAAATACAGTAGGATAAATAGCAAGTTAATTGAAATGCTTACTGATAAAGAAGAATTGATTGTTGAGTATAAAAATGTTTCCGCACATTCTCAAGGTAAAATCAATGGATACTATGCTACCAGCTTTGAAGAAGCAATTATTTTAACTAATGCTGTAAACAACAATGATGAGAATCTAAATAAAAAATCTTTAATTAAACTTTTACAGTATGTACATCCTAGAATGAAATATTTTGGAGATATTGACGAAACATCGGAAATCGCTGACAAATCTTATATGTATCAAGTTAAATTATCTGATGGAAAATCAAAATTTTCTACAGGAGTAGTATTCTTATCTATAACTGATGATACCTTTAATCTCAAACTTCCTAAATATATTGAATCAGGTTTAGAATCGCTTTGTGATTATTTCAAGGAGTAAACGATGACACATACGATTAGTCCAGAAAATAGAGAACTAGAGTTAGGCATTCAGCAAAAAATTAATGAATGTTTAGATAATTTTGAGAGCTTTTGTTTCAATGCTGGTGCTGGAGCTGGAAAAACCTATGCACTTCAAAAATCAATTGAGCATATTTTGAAGACGAAGGGAGAAAATTTAAAGTTAAGTAATCAAAAAATCTTATGTATCACTTATACTAATGCTGCAAAAGATGAGATTCTTAATCGACTTGGCAAAAATTCCTCGGCAGTAGTTTCTACAATTCATGAATTTCTTTGGGGATTTATTTCTATCCAGCAAGGGTTATTGACTGTAGAGCATAATAACAAGATCAAAGAGGAACTTAATAAAATTGAACAAAAGATAAATGCGAACCCACTTTCTGGAAGTGTAGATCTGGAGGTTTTCCATAAGGAAATTAGTGATGAAGAATTTTTGAAAATATTCTACAGTACACCAACAACCCCTGCAAGTAATTTTAAAGATGAGATTATAGGATATAATAAATACTTTAGTGTTTATCTAGGCAATGTAAAAAATTTTACTAGTTTGGTTAAGGATGTTGAAAAGAAGTGCAAACTTGAAGAAACGTTGAAAGAAATTGAGAATAAGAAATCTAGAAAAATCGTCTATAACCCAATTCGAAATCAAGATAAACTTGAAAATTATGTCATTAGTCATGATACGTTGTTACTTTACTGCAAAAATATTATTACAAGTCATAATTTATTAAAGAGATTATTTTCAGATAGATATCCTTATATCTTAGTTGATGAGTATCAAGATACAGATGAAAAAGTTGTTGCTATTATTGATAGTATCAGGGAATATTCAAATTCTAAGAAAAACTTAGTAGTAGGATTTTTTGGTGATTCCTTACAAAATATTTACGGTTCAGGAGTAGGTGTTCTGCCAAATAAAGAAGAATATAAGAGTATTGAGAAAATCTTTAATCGCCGTTCTTCTAAGCAAATAGTAGAGTTAATTGAAAAAATTAGGAATGACAATTTTGGTCAACAATCTATATATAGTGATTTTGATAATGGATCTTATAATTTTTACATAGCTGGTAAAGATTTTAATTTAGATACTTTTTTACAGGAAAATAGCCTGATTAATAATACATCCTGTCTTCTAATGAAAAATGATGATATTTCAAAAGCTCGAGGATTTGATGAACTACTATCAGTTTTGAAGAAGTTTCCACGATTTAGTGGTGCTAACTACGAAAACGTGACAAATGAATTTTTACAGAAGAATTTACAGCAGATGGGATGGTTTTTAAGAGAGATTTTAACTTTTATAGACTTAATTCAAAAGTCAAGGGATAATAATTCAACGGTCAGGGAGATTGTCCAGTTTGTGACTCCATCTAAATTAATGATAACATTTGCAGAGATGAAACAGTTTATTAGTAGCTCGAGAGAGATTAACCTATCAACATTGACAATTGATAAATGTATTACTGAAATTGCTAATATTCAGGGACGAATCTCAGGTGAAGATATTCTAAGAAAAATATTCTCGATAGGTGATACTGCCGAGAACATTTTATTGAATATAAAGAATCGTGCCTATGATTATTTTTACTATTCTCAAGATTCGGAGGAGTACGAAAGAGAAGTAACAGTTATTGATGAATTTTTTAATCTAGATGTTTCTCGTTTTATCAAATGGTATAGTTATATTTTTGATAATCTAAATAATGAGGCAATCTGTTACTACACATTACACGGTTCCAAAGGTCTAGAATTTGATAATGTAGTTGTTGTGTTACAAGATAATTTTGCTAGGAAGAGAAATTATTGTAAATATTTTTTTGAAAACTATAATACTTTAACTGATTCTGATTCACAATTTCAAGAAGTTCGCAATCTTCTCTATGTTGCTTGTTCCAGAGCAAAAATAAATCTTCATGTGGTATATATTGCTGATATACAAGAAGACATAGTAGATAATATCAAAAACATTTTTGATGATATAAAATATTTACCATAATCAAAATATATATGAGAGCGCCTGCTCTCTTTTTTCTTACCCTCATTTTTCATGATGTGATATCTTTTCCAAATCATCTCTATTATCCTAAAATCATACCTAAGAAAATCAAGTCTCGATTTTCTAATGGGGGTTTGGGGGCGAAGCCACCAAGTTATCTTATCGTTGGCTGTCAAAACTGAAAGGTTTTCGCCAGCTGGCGATATGATTTTTGGGATATTGTGGACACAATATCTGAGCTCGCAAAGACCTAAAAGGAAGGTTTTATGTAGTACCGTGTCTAATACGAGTGCGGGGATATACCGATATTAAAGAATGAGGAGGATACAGGATGGGAAATTTAGCTAGAGAGATACGTAAGGAAGTCAATTTCTCAATAGAAGAGTATCAACAGATACAAAATTTGATGGAACTGGAGGGATATGAACAATTTTCCCCTTTTGCTAGAGGTAAATTATTGAAAATAGACAACCAATCATCTCAGCAGCTTGAAGAATGGATAAAATATTTACAGCACCAAAAAGTAGGACAGATTTACCGGGATGTACATGAAATACTTGTTCTGGCAAAGTTGTCTCAATCAGTTACTATGGAACATCTTGAAATCATCCTGACTTGTATCAAAGACTTGATGAAGGAAATTGAGATAAGTATGCCATTAAGCCATTCATTCAAAGACAAGTACATGGGGTAAGTTATTATGGAAAATCGTTATCGAACCAATTTGAAAAAGGTGTATTTGAGTGATCAAGAATTAATTATCCTCAACAAAAATCTTGCTCAGAGTCAGTGTCCAAACTTTTCGCATTATGCCAGAAAACCTTACTCAATCCTGGTATGAATTTTATCACAATCGATACAAGAGGTTTTCAAGACCTGATTTTTGAAATTCGTAGGATTGGAAATAATATAAACCAGATTGCACGTTCGGTAAATCAAAGCCACCTACTTAGTCTTCAACAAGTCAAAGAATTGCAGCTCGGTATAGCAGAGTTAGAAAAACAGTTACAACAAGATTTTGATATAAAGTGTCAACGATTGAGAGAATTTTATGGTCATCACTAAGCACTATGCTGTTCATGGGAAAAAATACCGACGTCAATTGATTAAGTATATTCTTGATCCTAAGAAAACCAGTAATTTATCGTTGATTTCAGATTTTGGGATGAGTAATTATCTTGATTTTCCTGACTATATAGAGCTTGTAAAGATGTATCAAACTAATTTCCTTTCAAATGACCAACTATACGATTCACGGTTTGATAGACAAGAGAAAAAGCAACAGAAAATACATGCTCATCATATCATTCAGTCTTTCTCACCTGAAGATAAATTAAGCCCAGAGGAAATCAATCGTATTGGCTATGAAACGATAAAAGAGTTGACAGGGGGGCAATATAAATTCATTGTTGCCACTCATGTTGATCAGGACCATTGTCATAATCATATTATTATCAACTCAATCAATAGCCAATCTCAAAAAAAGTTGAAGTGGGACTACGCTCTTGAAAGAAATTTACAAATGATTTCGGATAGAATTTCTAAAGTAGCTGGTGCAAAAATTATTTCCCTTAAACGCTATTCTCATAGGGATTACGAGGTCTATCGCAGTTCTAATCACAAATACGAATTGAAGCAGAGATTATTTTTTCTAATGGAAAACTCAATTGACTTCAATGATTTTATGCAAAAAGCTGAGCAACTAAATGTCAAAATAGATTTCTCAAGGAAACATAGCCGTTTTTTTATGACAGATAGAAATATGAAGCAAGTCATCCGAGGAGATAAGCTGAATAAGAGAGAACCCTATTCAAAAGAATTTTTTCAACATTATTTTACCAAGAAAAAGATTGAACAGATTTTAGAATTTTTGTTGCCAAGATCCAAGTCATATGATGATCTAGATGAGAAAGCTCGGTTACTGGGATTAGAATTGAAGAGCAAAATAAAAACGATAGATTTTGTTCTTTCTGATGGAAAAAACTGCATTTCCATACCAAATAAGTCATTAAGAAAGAAAAATCTTTATGACACTACGTATTTTGAGACCTACTTCAAGGAACATGATGTGGTGGAAGTGCTTCAAAATAGTGACGTAAAAACGGAATTTGAAAGATTTGAGATGCAACAGTATTCAGGCGTGTTTACTGTAGAAGAAATAACCGAAGCTTATGAAACGTATAAAACTAAGAGAGATGCTGTACACGAGTTTGAAGTTGAGATTACGGAGGAGCAAATTGAAAAAATTGTGCCAGATGGTCTATTTGTTAAAGTTTGGATGGGTATTGGACAAGAAGGACTAATCTTCATTCCAAATCATCAACTAAATATCTTAGAACAAGAAAATAAGAAACAGTATCTGGTGTTTATTCGAGAAACATCTTCTTATTTCATTTATCATAAAGAAGACTCAGAAAAGAATCGATATATGAAAGGAAGGGACTTGATTCGCCAACTAACGTTTGACAATAAGTCTTTACCTTATAAGAGACGAACAAGTCTGTCTAACCTTCAACAAAAAATAGAAGAAATCAATTTATTGATGACCTTGCACACTCAAAATAAATCCTTTGTTGAATTAAAAGATGAATTGGTTGGAGAAATCGCACAGCTAGACATTGATTTAACAAACTTACAAGAAAAAAATGCTACCCCAAACAAGCTGGCCGAAGTCGTTGTTAACTTACAAAGTGAGAATCAAGATACCAAGCAATTAGCTAAGTATGAGCGCTCAAAGCTAAACTTATCGCAGGAGCTAACGATTGAGCAGGTAGAATCTGAGATTGAAGTTATTCAAAATCAGTTAAATAGTAAAATCAATGAATATGAAAATGCTGTGAGGAGGCTTGAAAGTATTTTTAACATTCTCAGGTACAGAATAAATATAGTTGACGGAGAAGAGTTAAATCTATTCTAGTATTCTCATTCTGAATACTATTATCAAAAATCACTATTTTACCCACGAGTTTTTATCGTTTATACTAAATCATGTCCAAAGGACAAGAAAAAAGATTTAGAGGTATAGAAATGAACTCAAGAAAAATAAAATTGTTTACAACAACAGCGATTGCAACCATTTTACTAGCTGCTTGCTCAGCAAATTCGACCAGCAATTCGACTGCAAGCTCAGCGAATACTGATAGTACTGTACTTCGCATTGCGGATCAAGGAATTTTCTCAGCTGGTGGGACTGTGACAACTTCTGAAGGAACTTTTGACCCAGCTAATCAATGGGAGGAAACCGGTGCCGGTCAGACTTCTCACGTTGACCATGCCAATGTTCTCTATCAAGTTCCAGAGGATGAAACAGAGGCACCAATGATTTTCCTACACGGGTATGGTCAATCACGTATGGGTTGGCAAACAACTCCAGACGGTCGTGATGGTTGGTCAGATTATTTCTTAAAAGAAGGACATAGTGTTTATCTCGTTGACCAACCACGTCGTGGTGAAGCAGGTCAAACCTCTGTTGCAGGAAATATCTCCACAAAAACGCTTGATCAACGTTGGTATACCCAATTCCGTATTGGTCGTTGGGAAAATGGTCAATCTGAAGTGTACGATAATTCACAATTCCCAAATGATGAGGAATCTTTGAATCAATTCTTCCGCCAAATGACACCAGATACAGGTATGCAGTCAGACATGGGAGCGGATTATGATAATGAAGTGGTTTCACGTGCTTTGGCAGAAACCATTGATGAAGTCTATGAAAGAACAGGTAAAAAAGCAATTGTAGTAACTCACTCACAAGGTGGGGCAGCAGGATGGACAGCTGCTCGTTATACAGATAATATTGGTGCTATTGTAGCCATTGAACCAGGTGGAGCACCAAGTACAGATAGCGATGAGTTCAAAGCTATTGTCGAGAAAAATATCCCAGTAACCTTCTATTATGGTGACTACATTGATAATGGTGATGCGGACATTCAAGCAACAGGTATGTGGCAAGCAATGCGTCAAACCGCCTATGACTTTGCGGATGCTATTGAGAAAGAAGGTGGCAATGCAAGTGTCGTTGACTTACCAAAAGAAGGTATTGAAGGAAATACTCACTTCATGTTCCAAGATAAGAATAGCGATGAGATTGCAGCTCATATTGAAGATTGGTTGAAAGAAAACGTAGAGTAATCTATGATCGGTGAAGTGATAGGTGCTATTGCTTCACTTTTTTATAGAAAGGGGAGAAGATAAAGAAATGAATAAAGAAAGAATATCCGCATTTGTAGATGCTGTATTGGCTATCATTATGACAATTTTAGTTTTGGAGTTGAAACGACCAGAATCACTAACGGTAGAGGGATTTTGGGCATTGCGAAATAATTTCTTTTCCTACACTATTTCATTTTTCTAGTTAGGCAATATGCTGATCATCATTCATAATGAATGGCTCTATGTTCAAAAAATTTCTAGTAAAACTGTCTGGTGGGTGATGATTCTTCTCTTTGACTCCTCGTTATTTCCCTATGTGACGGCTATTGTTTCAACTAATTTTACGATTCGTTAGCACAAGTTGTCTATGGCTTGGTTGTCTTATTCATTACCGTTTCAAACAGAGGGCTTTATCGTTCGCTTTATCAAGATGATCCAAACAATCTTCTCTTAAAACAACGAATTGAAGACATGAAGAAATGGATATTCTTTGATACGGTTGGGAAAGTCGTCGGTCTTGTCTTGTCAGCTACTATTTTTCTGCCAGCCATGCTTCTTTCCGTTCTTTTGACTCTGGTAGTTCTTGTGATTCCAAGGCAATTGACGGAGGATTAGGTTTAGTATAGATAGCAGTATTTAAAAAATGAATACTGCTATTTTTCTTTGCTATTGTACAGCTAAGCAAAATAGGACTATAATAAGGTTAGAAAGTGAGATGAATCCTATGAAACATGTTAGTTTGAACAATGGAGTGAAGATGCCAATTCTTGGCTTTGGTGTTTTCCAAATTCCTGCCAGTGCAACCAAGCAGGCCGTACTTGATGCCATTAAGGTTGGTTATCGTCATTTTGATACGGCTCAGTCTTATGCCAATGAAAAAGAAGTTGGTGAAGCTATCGCAGAATCAGGTTTGCCAAGGGAAGAATTTTTCATTACTAGCAAAGTCTGGCTAGAGCATTACGGTTATGAGAAAACGAGAAAAGCTGTTCTACATTCATTGGAGGTCATGGGCTTAGATTATCTAGACTTGATGCTCCTTCATCAGCCCTTTTCAGATTACTATGGTTCTTATCGTGCCTTGGAGGACTTGTATAAAGAAGGGAAACTGCGTGCCATTGGTGTCAGCAATTTCTATCCCGATCGTCTGAGTGATCTGGTGGCTTTTAATGAAATCACACCACAGGTCAATCAAGTTGAAACCCATCCGTTTAATCAACAGATTTTCGCACAAGAGAATATGATCAAAAATAATGTTCAGATGGAGTCATGGGCTACTTTTGCAGAAGGTAGAAATGGTATCTTTTCTCATCCGACACTAGTGGCGATTGCGGAAAAATATGGTAAGTCCACAGCTCAAATTATGGTTCGTTGGCAGGTGGAGCGTGGTATCATCTGCTTGACAAAATCAGTAAAACCAGAGCGTATGGCTGAGAATATTGATGTTTTTGATTTTAGCTTATCAGATGAAGATATGGCAGCCATTGCAGAACTTGATACAAAAGAAAGTCTGTTTTTCAATCACCAAGATGCTTCAACAGTTGACATGTTCTTGCGTTTGATTGAACAGAGAAAAAATGGAGGAAACTAAAGATGAAAACAATTGTATTAAATGATGGCCACATTATCCCACTGTTGGATTTGGTGTCTTTCAAGTTCCAAATGATGGTCCGACTTACCAGGCGGTTGCTGAGGCTTTAAAGGCTGGCTACCGTCATATTGACACGGCAGCAGCATACATGAATGAGTCAGATGTGGGCAAGGCTGTGCGATATAGTGGCATTGCTACGGACACTTGATACAGGAAAAGGTAGTCATGACCCCGAAACACCTGGCTTGGGTAAACGTCTTATGGCAGCCTACAAAATCAATGATTAAACAATAAGGAAGAAAAGGGAAGGAAGATGCTATTTTTCATCCTTTTCACTTTGTATGATTTCCGATATGAAAGGAATAGAATAATGACTATTAAACAGACTGCTGGGCGTGATATTCTAGGGGACTTTGCGCCAGAATTTGCTCATTTTAATGATGATATTCTGTTTGGAGAAAACTGGAACAACCCAGCTATTGATTTAAAGACACGTAGTATGATTACAGTTGTGGCCTTGATGGCTCAGGGAATTACAGACAGTTCACTAGAGCATCATCTTCAAAATTCCAAAAATAATGGTGTCACAAAAGAAGAGATTGTGGCTGTTATCACCCACGTCGCATTTTATGCGGGCTGGTCAAAGGCTTGGGCAGTCTTTCGTCTGGCAAAAGACATTTGGACAGAAGAGGAGAAATAAAAAATGTCAGATAAAGTAAGGTTTGATGAAGAAAACATCTTTGGACAAGGGCAGGAAAATGTGTCCTTTGCACAGTATTTTGATGGAAAGTCTTTTCTCAATCTGCTTGTTGATGACCAGTCGCCACTCTTTCTGGCCAATGTCACCTTTGAGCCTGCTTGTCGTAATCATTGGCATATTCATCGAGCAGACAAAGGCGGTGGGCAAATCTTGATTTGTACTGCCGGCCAAGGATGGTATCAAGAAGAAGGAAAAGCAGCAGTCAGTCTTAAGCCTGGAAAGGTGATTGTTGTTCCAGCCAATGTCAAACATTGGCATGGTGCTAAAAGTGACTCATGGTTTTCACATATTGCCTTAGAAGTTCCGGGGGACAATACCAAAACAGAGTGGTTGGAGCCAGTGTCAGAAGAGGATTACTTAGCACTAAGTTAATAACTTTATATTCTCAGAGTCAGTTAGACAAGGGTCAACTGACTTTTTTGATGCCTTAATTTGAAATTTGACTATTCATTTTTGAATAATAGTATAGATTTTTGATATTTTTCAAACCGCTATTTTAGGGCTATACTACTATTATCAAAAGAAAGTGAGAACGAATATGACTCAATTATTTACAAATAAAGTTGCCTTAGTAACAGGTGGCGGATCAGGAATCGGTCGTGCCATTGCAGAAAGTTATGCTAAAGAAGGAGCCAAGGTTATCATTGTTGGCCGTCGTGAAGCAGTCTTGAAAGAAGTTTCTGAAGCCAATGAAGCAATTAGTTATGTTGTAGCAGATATTACTAATTCAGCAGACGTGACTAAAATCGCAGAAACAATTCGATCAGACTTTAACGGTCAGTTGGATATTTTAGTTAATAATGCAGGTTGGGCACCTGTTACACCACTTAAAG
Organism: Streptococcus suis; assembly: GCF_046032535.1. GTDB lineage: Bacteria > Bacillota > Bacilli > Lactobacillales > Streptococcaceae > Streptococcus > Streptococcus suis_AK. The sequence continues at coordinate 15,004 of NZ_JARQPL010000011.1, forward strand.
AGTTGACAATGTCAGATTATGATCGTGCCTTTGCTCTTGATGTGCGGGCTTTATTGGATGTCACGATTCAAACATTACCGTTTATTCTTCAATCAAAAGGGAATATCATTAACCTATCAACGGTTGGCGCTCAGCACCGTGGTCCAAATATGTCTATGTATCTTGGTGCTAAGGCAGCTGTCGAAAACTTTACACGGGTCTGGGCCATGGAGTTGGCAAATGATGGTGTCCGCGTCAATGCTATTGCACCAGGTGCCATTAGCACAGATATTTGGAATTTAACCGATTTATCAGATGAAGAAGCCAAGGCACATGAGCAGGCTATTTCTCAATTGATCCCTATGCACCGATTTGGACGTCCCGAAGAAGTTGCAAGTCTGGCAGTCTTTCTAGGTTCTGAACAAGCCTCATTTGTGACAGGTGCTATTTACGGTGTTGATGGTGGACAGGGGGCAAGCTAAGAAATGTAGAAATGGATATGAAACATAAAAAACTAGTAGTTGTCCTTAGTCTATTATTCCTTATTATAGCGGTAGGTAGTTGGATTTATTTACAAGCGAGACAAGATATAGTGCAGACAACGACTAATAATTCAAGTAATCTAATGCAAGAAACGCAAGATGTTCCTCCGTCCTATTTGGAGGAAGTAGAAAATGGCGGAACAATTGAAGAGGTTACTTATAATAGCAAAGATTATGCAGATGCTAACCAAGATATTGAAAAAGTAGCCTATGTTTATCTTCCTCCAGGGTATGATGTGGACGATGAATCAGCTTCCTACAATATTTTGTATCTGATGCATGGCTGGAGGATGACTGCTGGAGATTTTTTCCAATATTCTAATTTAAAAAATATTCTAGACCATATGATTGAAAATGGGGATATCGAGCCTATGATTGTGGTAACACCGACCTTTGATGCGGAAAATGCCCCTCAAGATTTCAGTCGTTCGGAAGCAGAAATTCGGAACTTCTATCATGATTTTCGGAATGATTTAGCTCCTTATATCGAAGAACGTTATCATACCTATGCAAGGAGTGGCGATGTAGCTGATTTACAAGCTAGTCGTAATCATCGGGCTTTTGCAGGTTTTTCGGGAGGCTCTGTGACGACCTGGTCACAATTCCTGCACAATTTGGACTTAATAAAATACTTTGGTCCAATGAGTGGTGACAGCTGGGAAGTGGAGGTTTATGGTGGAAGAGACAATAGCCAGAATACGGTAGATTTGTTTGAACGAGCGGTGACAGATGTTAACTACAAACCAGATGATTATCAGATTTATGCAGCAACTGGAACAGAAGATTTTGCTCAGGATTTAATTGTGACACAGGTGGAAGAAATGTGGACACGCCAACCATTTAATCAAGGAAATCTGACACTTCATATTAGTACAGGTTCAAGTCATAACCTTCTTGCTGTCCAAGAATATCTGTACAATATGCTCCCAACGTTTTTTGACAAAACGAACTAAAAAAGATGACTCAGATGAATCGTCTATCAGTATTTGTAAAATGAATACTAGAATGAAAAATCAGTATTGTTCTATTTAAGAAACTAAGAATATAATAGATTCATAAATAAGAAAGAGGTAAAGAAGATGACACAAACAATTACACTAAACGACGGAAATAAAATCCCTGCTATTGGTTTTGGAGTATTCCAAATTCCAGCGGATGGTTCAACCTATACAGCAGTAAAAGAAGCCTTGGAAGTTGGCTACCGTCATATCGATACGGCTCAAGCCTATTTCAATGAGAAAGAAGTTGGGCAGGCTATCAAGGATTCAGGTATTCCACGTGAAGAAATCTTTGTAACCAGTAAACTCTGGATTCAGGATTTTGCCTATGAGACTGCTAAGTCAACGATTGATGCGACTCTAGAGAAAATGGGACTTGACTATCTTGACCTCTATCTACTTCATCAACCTTACGGAGAAGTGGAGCAGGCTTGGAAAGCTCTTGAAGAAGCCAAAGCTGCTGGTAAAATTAAATCCATCGGTGTTTCAAACTTCACACCAAACTTTTGGAAACAATTTATTCCAAATTTTGCAACTATTCCAGCTGTCAACCAAGTTGAGTTCAACCCATACTTCCAGCAAAAAGAATTGCGTGAATTACTTGCAGAAGACCAAGTGACCATTGAAGCTTGGGCACCACTCGGACAAGGAAACAAAGAACTCTTTGAAGAGCCAATTATTACAGAATTGGCAAGTAAATACGGTAAAGATGTGGGTCAAATTATCCTGCGTTTTGAAAATCAAGAAGGAATCGTTGTCTTGCCGAAATCAACCAAGAAGAGACGTATGGCATCTAACAAAGACATTTTTGACTTTGAGTTGACAGTTGAAGAAATGGCTGCCCTTCGTGCTCTTGATAAAGGAAAAGGTTCACATGATCCAGATGCGCCAGGTGTGGGCGAATACCTTTTGACTGCTTATGATATTCATGCAAATGACTAAGTGAAAAAGTGAGGTAGCCGGAATGAAAAAAGTATTGATCTTAGGGGCTGCTGGCCAAATTGGACGAATGGTTACAGATTACTTGCTAGAACAAACAGATTTTCAGTTGGTTCTATATGCAAGAAATGCTCATACTAGGCTTTCTGATTTAGCATCTGATCGAGTTCAGCTGATAGATGGTGAGTTTAGTGATAAGCACCAATTAGTGCAGTCACTAGATGGTATTGACGCTGTCTATCTCAACTATGTTTCTGGCCCAGATGTTTTACAGACGGCACTAGATGCTATTCAAGAATCTGGTGTAAAGCGTCTGATTGCTTTAAGTGTTCCTGATATTTATCAAGAGATTACTGGTCCTTTTCAAAAATGGTATCGGCAAAACACTGGTATCATGTGGACCTCACCTGTCCGAGATTTTGCTGATAGGATAGAAGCAAGTAGCTTGGATTATGTCATATTACGGATTACGTGGCTATACAACAAAGGATTAGTCCCATTAAAAGTGACAAGAAAAGGTGAACCTTTTACCTCTGTCCAAGTATCTAGACAGTCGGTAGCACAATTTGTGGTTGATTTGCTAACAGGTAAAGAAGATTACCATCGTGAAAGTTTGGGATTAGGTGAAGTAGGAACTGCCTTTACTAAGCCAAGCTTTTACTAAGCAACTACCCTATTAAAGAAAGAGAGAAATGATAATGCAAAAACAAAATGTTGTATTTACGAATAAAGAATTAAACCTTCGTCTTGCTGGTATCTTACGCTTGCCAGCAAAGTTCGATTTGAATAATAATTATCCAGCAGTAGTTGTAATGGGTCCAATACTTTCTGTAAAAGAACAAGCTTAAGCAGTTTATGCAGATGCTCTTACAGAAGCTGGTTATGTTACCTTGGTATTTGATGGTGCTTACTTTGGTGAAAGTCAAGGTTTCCCGCGCCAACAAGAGCTTACTCGGATATTTAAGGGGCGATTGACTTTCTCGAGAGCCTTCCTTATGTCGATAAGAACCGCATTGGCGGTTTAGGTATGTGTGGTTCAGGTTCTTATATGTCAGTAGCCGGTGTGAAAGATAGCCGTTTGAAAGCTATTACCGCCGTAGTACCAGCGATTTCTGATATCTCAACCTCACCAATGACAAATTTCTTCATGCCGGAAGAAGAAGTCAAAGTAGCTAAGGATGCTTATGAAAATGGTACAGGTGATTTGGTTACGCTTAATTTCCAACCTCGTGCCTTTGAAGAAGGTGAACAGTACTATTATTCAGCTCGTGGAAATCGTGCTCGTTGGAGCAACCAAGTTGTAGCTTGGAGTCAATTAGAGCTGATTAATTACAATGTGACCAATATCATGAAAGATATGACCAAACCGTACTTGGTTGTTACTGCTGAAAATGCCTGGAGCCAACCAGCATCTCGTGAAATCTTTGATGCTGCCAAGAGTGATGTAAAAGAATGGGTAGTTGTTCCTGAAGCAAGCCACTTTGACATGTATGACCTCCATCCATTTGTAGACGTAGCTTTCGATGCTATCTTGCCATTCTTTGAAAAAAATCTATAATGCAAATGGCTCTCAGGATGAACTTCTACTTGGATTTGTTGGAAAATCATTCTAAGAAAAAAGACATGATACTCTGCGATTGTTTACTTTATAGAACAGTGCAGAGTATTTTTTATAAGAGGAGAATAAGATTATGACAATTTTATTTATCAATGGCAGTCCAAATAAAAATGGGAAGACCGTCACTCTAGCACAAAAATTGCTTAAAAACCAAGAGTACGAAATCCTTCATTTGGTAGATTATAAATTATACGCCTACGGTCAGGATTTTTCTGATGATCAGTTTAATGAAGTCATCCAGAAAGTCTTTACTGCGGATACTCTGGTCATTGGCTCTCCAGTTTATTGGCACAGTATCAATGGCTTGATCCGCAACTTTTTGGATCGTCAATATGGTGTGGTGGAAGATGAGCTGGTTGGCAAGAAACTGTATTTTATTTTTCAAGGCTCTGCGCCAACACAAGAAGTGCTAGAAATGGGGGAATATACCATGCGTCGTTATGCTGGGCTTTATGGATTAGATTATCTAGGAATGGTGAATCAATAAGAAGATAGTCCTCTTTGTTTCAACATTAGCAATTTATGGTATAATAGACGGGTTATTTTATGACACAAAAATAATGAACTTCATGAAATGAGGAGTAAACAGAAAGGATTGTTATACAAATGTTAATGTCAAAAGAGCGATTAATTGCTTTTACAGATGCCGTCTTGGCGATTATCATGACGATTTTAGTCTTGGAATTGGAACGGCCAGATCAGATTAGTTGGCAAGCCCTGTGGGACTTGCGGACCAATTTTTTCGCCTACACCATTTCTTTCTTCTGGTTGGGAACCATGTGGGTTAATTTGCATCGTAGTTGGGATGTGGTTGATAAAATCAACACCAATTTGGTTTGGAGTTCGATTGTCTTACTCTTCTTTTCATCCTTTTTCCCCTACACCACAGACTTGGTTTCGGGTGATTTTAACAATTCAGTTGCTCAAACCTTCTATGGTGTCATTGTTCTTCTGGTAACAGTTTGTAACGTCTGGATGTATCACGAATTGCATAAACTAAATCCTGATGCTGTTGGAGCAAGCCGTTTTAACATTTTAGATAAGGCAGGTCTAATTGATATTGCACTAAAGCTAATAGGTCTGGTCTTGACCTTAACAGTATTCCCATCAGCAATGATGTGGGCCGTTCTTTTTACAGCAGTCGTTATTGTCTTACCAAGAGCGATTCGTCAGTAATATTCATAAGATAAAGAAAAGTATGGTTTTCAATCGAACCATACTTTTTTGTATTATCAAGTGAGTTGCAGTAGTACACTTTTATTCTTTTTCAAAGTTGAGATGTAAAAGGTTTTTGTGGCTTCCTTATCTACGATTGGGACCTGCACACGTTGGGTTGGATTATCAAAGACGGCCTGGGTGATATTGGTTGAAAAGTGTGGCAAAGCAGAAGCAGAGATTAGTTCGTCAAAGGCTTCCCAATCTGTCTGGGCAATAAATTTGGTTTGTGTTAGCTGATCCACAAGTGGTTGCCAAATCCCCAAATCGGACCACAAGAGTATGGTTAGGTTTGCCAAATCTTCAAATGCAATTTCCTCACGCATGGCATAGGGATGGGCAGGTGGAACGGAAAGATAAAGTTGTTCTTTGAAGAATCCAGTTGTCAGCACATCGTCATGCTCAATTGGAAAGTCTGTCACGATAAACTGGAATTTCTGACTAAGTAGGGCTTCTAGTAGGGAGTCATTATCGTGTAACTCGACATGGACTTCTTGTTCGAAGTCCTGCTCTGCCAACCGATTCCTCACTTCCCATTCTGCATCAGGAGCTGAGATGCCGCCAAATAAAGTCGTAGCTTGGAGAGAGAAACGTTGGATATCTTTCAAAAATTGCTGCTCATGGTTGAGCAAAGCTTCTGCTTGTTCAACAGTATATTTACCAGTTTCCGTTAAGGAAAGTTTGTTTTTGCTTCGTTGGAAAAGCTGGGCGCCTAAGTCGTCTTCTAACTGACGCATATTACGGGTCAAAGACGGCTGTGAAATCAACAAAACCTCAGCTGCGCGTGATAGTGTTCCTTCTTTAGCGACCGTAATCAATTGTTCTAGGTGCTGTAAATTGATCATATCTTCTCCTTTGTGACTATTCACTTTATAAATAGCAGTCTAACTAATTGCTATTGTACTATTTTTTAAAGCACTTGTAAAATAGAGACATCAAGTGGAGGTGGTTGTATGAATACGATCAGATTAAATAATGGGATTGAGATGCCACAGATTGGGATGGGCTTGTTTCAGCTGAAAGGTGATGAGACTCAAACCTACATCAAACAGGCGATTGAGGCTGGGTATCGCTTATTTGATACGGCTAGTATCTATGGTAATGAAGCAGATTTAGGGCAGACCATTAAGGATTCAGGAATTGCTCGAGAGAATTTTTTTATTTCCAGCAAGGTCTGGATTCATTCTGATGGCTATGAGGCAACGATGAAGGAGTTTGAAACAAGCCTAAGTCGCTTGGGAACAGATTACATTGACCTGTATTTGATTCATCAACCGATGGGGGATGTTTATGGATCTTGGCGTGCCTTAGAGGAGCTTTATACTCAAGGGAAAATTAAGGCTATTGGCGTATCGAATTTCTCTGAAGATCGCTTGCTTGATTTTATTTTAAATACAAAAATTGTTCCAGCAGTAAATCAAATCGAGCTTCATCCTTTCTTTCATCAATCATCCCTAAGGAAACTGATGAAGGATTACGGGATTCAGGTTCAGGCTTGGGGACCGCTTTGTGAAGGGATGAAAAATATCTTTCAGCATCCAGTATTAGAAAATATCGCGAAAAAACATCAGAAATCCATTGCTCAAATCGCTTTAAAGTGGAGTGTGCAGATGGGCAATAGCGTCATCCCCAAATCAACAAATCCCGTACATTTGGAAGAAAATGTAGCCCTTTGGGATTTTGAATTGGACCAAGAAGACTTTGACCAAATCAAACAGCTGGACATTGGTTACAGTGAGATTATTGATCATAAAAATTTAGCCGTTGTAAAAGGGTTGAACTTGTGTTTAGGGAGTAAGAATACTCCTGTCTAAAGGAGGAAATATGGTATTTACAAAAGATACAAAAATTAGAGAAATTACCCAACATCCTAGTTTTAGAGGATTTGGACACTTATTATTCCCGCTTAAGCTGGCCTTTCATCCTGAGGAGACTGTCCAAGATGTGACTGATTCAAATCATTTTATCTGGTACTCAAACTTGAAAACTGAGACCAGTTTAGAGGTTTTGAATAACTTACTCGAGTATGCTCAAAAAAATGAGCAAATCTTTTTCCACATTTATGATGAGGACGAGATGGTGAAGGATCCAAGTAAGAGAGAGACAGGGCTATTCTTCTTCAAAGGAAATGAGAATGAGAAATTTGCTCTTGTCAATGCTGGTGGAGGCTTTCATTACGTTGCGGCTTTGCACGACAGTTTACCGCAAGCCTTGGCCTTAAGCCAAAGAGGGTACAACGCCTTTGCTCTGATCTATCGACCCAAGAAGGCCTATGAAGATTTGGCACGAGCCTTAGATTATCTTTACAACCATTCTAGTGAGTTGAAGATTTCTCCTGACCAGTATTCACTTTGGGGTGGTTCTGCAGGAGCTAGAATGGCTATTCGTTTAGGGAATAAAAAAGAATTACAGCGCCTGACAAGGACTTCCGTAGGTCCAGCCAGCATGATTGTTAGTCAATATACGGGTTATTCATCTGTTTCTAGAGATGATGCACCGACCTATGCAAATTGTGGAACTAACGACTGGATTGCAAACTGGCAGGTGATGGAAAATCGACTGAAGAACTTGAAAAAGCTTGGGATTGACAGCCAGTTTCACGTCTATAAAGGGTTGAGGCATGGTTTTGGTATTGGAAAAGAGACAGTAGCTGAAGGATGGATAGATGACGCCATTTCCTTCTGGGAAAAACAAATCAACAAATAGAAATTGGAGAAAAACAATGAGATTAGTAATTATTGGTGCAGCAGGACAAATTCCGGGATTTCTTATCCCACGTGTATTAGAAGAAACCGATTTTAAATTGACACTAGCGGGACGAAAGGTCAGTCAACGTTTGTCTTATCAGGATGACCGCATTCGCTATGTGGATGGGGATATGTCCCGTCTTGATAATGTCCGACAGGCTTTAGAGGATGCAGATGTTGTCTTTGTCAATGAAGCATCGCCAGCCTTGTTAGAGCCAACCATTGCCGTCATGAAGGAAATGGGGATCAGACGACTCATTGTAGCAGGGGTTCTCGGTGTGTATGATGAGGTCGTCGGAGACTTTGGTCGATGGAATGAAGCCATGATTGGTGCTTATTCACCAACAAATAATCGGGTCATCGGTGCTAAGTTAGTGGATGAGTCAGGTTTGGATTATACCTACCTTCGTATGACTTGGCTCTATAATCAGGAAGGCAATCGTGCCTATAAATTGATTCCGCAGGGGGAACCTTATAAAGGAGCGCAAGTCACGCGCCAAGCAGTTGCCCAATATGTTATGGAATTATTGCAAGATTCAAGTCGTGACCTAGGTGTGAGTGTTGGAATTGTAGAGCCAGGAAGTGAAGCTTTAGCGAAACCAGTTTTCTACTAAGAAAGTGTGAATCTATGAAAAAAGAATCATTTGGGATCATCTTACCCATTGCCCTATTAGCTTATTTTTTGATCTTAATGGATAATTCCATTATTTTTACCAGTTCTGTTCAGATTGGGGAGAGTTTGAACCTAACAGATACCAGTCTAGCTTGGGTATCGAATGCCTATACGCTTACCTTCGGTGGCTTTTTGCTCCTATCTGGTCGCTTGTCTGATTTGTTGGGCCGTAAGCGAATTTTTCAAATTGGTCTAGCAATATTTGGACTGAGTTCCTTGGTGATTGGCCTTGCCCAAAATGCATCTATGATGATTTTGGTACGTGCTATTCAAGGAATTGGAAGTTCTATTATCGCGCCAACAACCCTTGCCTTAATGATGGATACTTATTTGGGTGAGATGCGAACAAAAGCTATTTCCTACTATGGTGCGACGGCCGGAATTGGATCAAGTGTTGGTCTCTTGATTGGTGGTGGCCTAACCAGTTTTGTATCCTGGCGAGCAGGCTTTCTAATCAATGTCCCTTTGACCTTGCTATTGATGTATCTGACTCATCGTCATGTAGTTGCTAAGGCTGGACACCAAGAGAAAATTGATTACTTGGGGAGTTTATTGTCAGTTGCAGGTTTAGCGAGTCTGATCTATGGTTTGGACGGTGAGATTTACCCCCTTGCCTTTGTTATCGCTGGTTTTCTTATTTTGCTTGCCTTTTATTTCTATGAAAAAGGGCAAACGCATCCCCTTATGCCGCTAGCTCTGTTTAAAAACAAGGTCCGTTTTGGTGCCTATCTTGTCAGAGCTCTATTCATGATGGCTATGTTGCCCTATTGGTTCCTATTGCCACAGGTATTACAGGCTGAGTACGGTTTTTCAGCCTTGGAATCTGGCTTTGCTTTTCTTCCCTTAACCATCACAACCTTCCTGTCTGCTCTTCAACTACCCAAACTGACCAAGCGTTTTGGGAACAATCGAATTTTATTTGTCGGCGAGATTGCCTTATCACTCGGTCTTTTATGGGCTAGCCTATCACCATTAGAGTTGGGTTATGTGCAAGCTGTTGCCTTGCCAATGCTGGTGATTGGTATTGGTCAGGCAATGGTCGTTGCACCTGTGACGGCAGCAGGTATCTATCAAGCTCCTGATGACTTGGCAGGTTCGGCTAGTGGCTTGACAAATGCCATGCATCAAATTGGTGGACCAATTGGCTTATCTGTTATTATGGCTATGACATCGAATTTCTATGTCAGTCTTGGTTGGATGGCAGGTTTTAGCCTAGCTGCTTTAATCCTTGTCTATTTCTTGATTTATCAAGTTGGAAAAAATCCATAGGAGGTGTCTATGAGGAAAAGCTTTATTTTATTGGTAAGTGTCCTAGTCTTAGCTGCTTGCTCCGTTCAAAATAACAATACTACAAGTAGTAGTTTATCAACCTCATCTTCATCTGTTCTTCCAAGCGGGATAATGGACCAAAGTCAGATTATGGCACCGCAAGTTGGTCTCTCAGATGAAGAGTGGAATAATAGCCGTGGGACAGTCTCAGATGGAAAAGATACCAATTCTGAGCAAGAGCCGACTCGAATTTTGTCTGAAGACGCCGATAGTCTGATTGTCTATTTTTCACGGTCAGGCTCTACTGAGTTACTGGCTAGCAAGATTCAGGCACTTTCAGGTGCAGATGTGGTTGAATTGGTTGCCAAAGAAACGTATAGTTCTGATTATGGTGAAACGGTACAACGGGCCAATCAGGAACGAAATATCGAAAACACTCCTGAATTGGACGTAGAGATGCCAAATTTATCTCAATATCAATCCATCTATATTGGATATCCCATTTGGGGCATGACCATGGCAGAGCCCGTTGCAACCTTTATCGAGACCTATGCTAAAGAACTTGATGGAAAAACGATTATTCCATTTTCAACAAATGGCGGCTATGGATTAGGTTCAAGCATCGATTATATCGAAACTGTCTTGGCTGAAAACCAGGTTACCGCTCGTATCGAGCCTGCTTTTGCAGTCGAAGGAAATAAGGTCGATCAGGCTGATTCAGACTTGATGACGTGGTATGATAACTTAAACAAATAGAAAGAGGAAACTGTTATGAAAAGACGACAGATGATTTTTGGAATTGGTGTGGTAGCAATACTTGTCGCCCTATTTACATGGAACTTCTCAAGAGGACGACAATCAATATCGACAAGTCGGAGTCAATCAACGACAAGTTCTCAAACTACAACAGCATCAACCAGCCTACAAACCGATAGCGATTTATCAGGTGATAATGATGTTCTGGTTGTTTATTTCTCAAGAACGGAAGGTGTTTGGGATGGACCGCTGGAAATCGGTCACACCAAGGTCATTGCGGATTACATTACCAATGCAACTAATGCAGATCAGTACGAAATTATCCCAGCAGTTGCTTATCCTGAGGAGTATGAGGCAACAGCTGATCAGGTGCGTGAAGAACAAGAAGCAGATGCACGACCAGCTATTGCCAATGAGCTTCCAGACATTTCAGGTTACGAAACCATTTTTATTGGAGCTCCTGTTTGGTGGAGTGAGTATCCAATGATTGTACGGACCTTCTTGGATGCTGAAGCAGAAGAACTAGCAGATAAGACGCTTGTTCCGTTTACAACTCATCTTGGTTCTGGTTTGGGCAATACCCAACGTCAATTGGAGAGCCAGTTCCCAAATGCAACCGTTCTAGACGGTTTTACCGTTCGCGGAGAAGATAATACTGTGCAGAATGCAGAAGGTGATATTACCGCTTGGTTGAATGAAATTGGAGTCACAAAATAATGCTAAAACAACAACCAAAAGCACTCTATTTGACTTGGATGGCAATATTGGTCGCCCTACCTCTGCCACTGATCATTTTGCTCAATACTAGTTTGCTTGACACAAATTTAAATCTCTTTTTATATGATTTAGGCTTGATCGCTTATGTCTGGTGGCTGGCCATTGTTTATCTGTCAACTCGACCGCAGTGGTTGGATCGCTTGATTGGACTTCCAGCTATGTACTTTGTTCATGGGATGCTGGGTGTCTTAGCTCTTCTAGCAATCTTTTTTCACCAACAATTTTTATTTTCCATGCATACAGAAATTCGTCTGACAGGCGAATGGGCTTGGTATTTAGCTGTTTTTGGAATTGCCTATGCCAGCTTTTTCATGTCAGGTTGGTTGGTTGATCGGATGCCTGTGGCGAAACGCTTGAAAAATCGTTTGCAAATCTTTTTCAGACACGAGCTTTCCGTTTGGATTCACCGCTTGCATTTTGTCATGATTGGCTTAGTCTGGCTACATGTTCACTTCATCAATCGTATTGCCATTTTGACGCCATTTATGATCCTGTTTGATCTTTACACGGTTTACTTTTTGGCTTGCTATGTTTGGCAAAAGTATATTGTGGATTTTGGTAGTCTAGTCCAAGGTGAACTCATTGCAAGCACCAGCTTGTCACCAACGGTACAAGAATTACAAATCAAAGTTCCCAAAGACCACCATTATCAAGCAGGGGATTTTTACTTTATGCGCTTTAAAGATAGAAGAATCAGCAGAGAGAAACACCCTTTTTCCGTTGCCTCTGCTCCTAGTCAAGACGGCAATATCTTAACATTTATCATTCAAGGACTAGGAGATTTTACGAAGAAAGTGCCGAATTTACCACTAGGTACACGAGTTGAACTGGAAGGCCCCTTTGGTCGATTCAGTCCCATTATCGAAGAAGGCTCTATGAAACGGCCTATTATTCTTTACGGACTAGGCTCAGGTATTGCCCCTTTAAAAAGTATAGCCGACGAATACAGTGGTAAACGCTCGGTCCATATCATTTGGAGCGGGAAAAATGAGCAAGAGATGTATTATCAAGAATACTTCGAAACCTTAGCCCAAGACAATCAGTTGACCAGTTATCACGGAAAAGCTCATCGCTTTACCAAGGAAGAATTAGGAGAAATTCTATCTGCCAAGGAAATGAGACAGGGATTATTCTTTATTGTTGGTGGTGCACAAACACTCTTAAAAGTTGAAAAAAAGCTCATTACCTTAGGTATTTCTAAAAATAGAATTCATGATGAGCGCTTAACTATGTAGGATGTAAAGGAGGAACGATGAAAAGAACTCTTATTTTTTCATTAACAGGCTTGCTATTAGTCGTTCTAGGGACGATTCTTTATCTAAACTTTGAAAGCAATGAAGCCAACAATTCAACAGAGTTGATAAGCCAAAATGTGTCAAGTTCTTCTCGCACTAACTCGCTTTCTAAGGAAAAGGGAAGTAGGATTGACGGTATGACCTATACAACGAATTATGATGGTAAAGAGTATAACAAGGAAACACTTGTCTATGTGCCTGATTCGTATGAGACAGGCAAACCAATGAATATCCTGTATCTGATGCATGGATCAGGCATGTCTGCTGAGCAAGTAGCGGCAGACGTCAAACCACTGCTAGATAACTGGATTACAAATGGCGATATTGAGCCGCTACTGGTTGTATTTCCGACTTATTATCCAGATCGAAGTTTTGTTGTGTCGAATTATTCAGCCGATTATCCTTTAAATCACCACTTTGCAGAGACGGAAGTTTTAGAGGTTATGAAGACGGTTGAAAGTCAATACACGACCTTTGCTGAGACAGCCGATGAAACTGGTTTTACAACAAGTCGTTCTCATAGAGCTTTCGGTGGCTATTCTATGGGCGGTATCACGACATGGGATGTGCTGGTTGAACAGAGTGATAAAATTTTCTACTACATGCCGATGGCTGGCGATAGCTGGATTGGACAAGTTACTGGTAGAAACAGCGAGGACGCTATTGCTGAAACCTTGGTCAGTGGTCTGCAAGAAAATAACTACGGGCAGAATGATTTCCAAATAATAGCGATGGTAGGTGGAAGTGATGGGACAAAATACAGCATGATTCCACAGATCGAAGCCCTCCGTAGCAATCATAGCGATCTGATAACTGACGATAACCTCATTTATTGGGAAAATAGCGGTGGCGGACACAACCAAGAATCATTTGAATTAGAGATTCAACATGGGGTGACTTACCTTTTTCAAGAATAATAGAAAGTGAGGAACAAATGACATTTCCAGATTTGAAAACCATTCCTAAACACTATTTCAAACCTAGCGATAGACCAGGTACCTTAGAAATCCTTAATTATCCTACTTTTGAATCTTTTTCCTACACGACAAATGCCCAAATTCCAATTGAAAAAGAAGCCGTCATTTATCTTCCTTATGGCTATTCAGACCAGCAAAAATATCCAGTGGTTTATCTTAGTCATGGTGGTTGGTCCAATGAACGCACAACTATGGGAAGCCCTCATTCTCCCAATGCCTTCAAACACATTGTGGATCACGCGATTGCAAATGGAGAAATTGCCCCAGTTATCATTGTTAATCTCACATACAACAATACCAGTCCAAAAGATTCTAGCGATTTTGGTTTAGCCATTCAGCTAACAAGTCGCTATTATCGAGAACTGACCAATGATTTGATACCCGCTGTTGAGAGTAAGTACAGTACCTACGCAGCATCAACCAGCCCAGCAGATTTGATAGCCTCGCGTCAATTTCGTGCCTTCAGCGGTTTTTCAATGGGGTCTGTCAATACCTGGCGAACCTTTGAAAATGCCTTAGATTACTTTTATTATTTCAATCCTATGAGTGGAAATGTTGGAACACCAGCTAAAGCATTCGCAAATATAGTTAAAGAGAAACAAAAAGACTTCTTCATTTATGCTGCTAGTGGCACAGATGATTTTGCCTACACCGCCTTTAAAGAGCAAGTCTTCTCTCTTGCTAGGCAAGCCCCATCAGTATTCAGGTTGGAAGAAAATGTCATTTTCCGTGAAAGACTGGGAGGTAGGCATGATTATCAAGCGGTTTGTGATTATACCTACAATGTATTAGTTAATATATTTTAGGAAAGATAGAAATTAGTATTTGAAGCTATAAAATTAGATTAGAATGTAATCGTTATATCTATTGATATTGTCACATTATGACAATATATAAAAATCCTAAAGAAAGTACACTATACTTTTCATAGGAGTAGGTAATGTATAGACGATTGAGAAATTTAAGAGAGGATCATGATTATACTCAAAGATATGTTGCAGAAATTCTTTCGTTCTCTCATACAAACTATGCAAAAATAGAGCGTGGTGAAGTAACATTGACAGCAGAAATACTTATTGAGCTCTCAAATTTATACAACGTCAGTACAGATTATTTGCTAGGGCTTACAGACTTTCCTTAGCGAATAAGACTTAATATAAAATAGTCTCTCCTGATTTGTTCATTGACAATTGAATAATTCTAGGTGGGACTTTATTTATTTGTTGAGCAATAGAATGTAATGCGCCATGATATGAGCGAAAATCATTTATTCAAAAATAGGATGGTGACCTATCTGCCATGACACAAATAATGATAATGATACTTCTGACCGTTCAGGCTGCCACCGTAAAAGGACAGCGGGTGAAATTCCCATGATTGATTTAACCAGTCATACCTACTGAGGAAATAATTTTTTTGACAGGAGTGGAGGTATGAAAACAGTAACATATAAAAACTTGATGAATATTGCTTTTCCTGAACATACGGCAAGAAACATCATTAGAGAAGCAAAAAGAATAGCAGTAAAAAAGTTTGAAGAAGCTCGCAAAGTTGACCATAATGCGGTACAATTAAGTAAATCGCCCTTTGACAATAGAAGACTTGGTATTGCTCCTAAAGATATAGTAGAAGAGTTAATCGGAATTCCACTCTCTGAAGACAATTTAGAAAGTGAGAATCCAAATAGCAACAAAAAGTAGTAAAAAATACAAAGGTGTTTATTGTGATAATAAGGGAAAGATATTTTATCAGATTGATCTTGGAATCGACCCAGTAACTGGCAAAAGGGTACAAAAGAAAGCTAGAAAAAATCAATATGGTAAAACCTTTGAAACAATGAAAGAAGCATATGACGAATTAGTTCGTATAAAATATGAATTTGCCAACAAAGTCAGTTTAGAAAATTACAATATGACTTTTGAAAACTATATGAACAAAATTTATTTAAGAGCGTATAAGCAAAAAGTTCAGTCTGTGACATATAAGACGGCTCTTCCTCATCATAAACTTTTTATTCAATATTTTGGTTTAAAGCCATTAAAAGCAATAACTCCTAGAGATTGCGAAGCTTTTAGATTGCATATCATAGAGAACTATTCTGAAAACTATGCGAAAAATTTATGGTCAAGGTTTAAAGCTTGTATGGGTTATGCAGAAAGACTTGGCTATATTTCAAATATGCCTTGTAAAGCATTAGATAATCCTAGAGGTAAGCATCCAGAAACTCCATTTTGGACCTATACGGAGTTTCAGACATTTATCAAATCATTTGACTTACATGATTATGAAGAATTGCAACGATTTACTGCCATCTGGTTATATTATATGACAGGTGTACGAGTGAGCGAAGGTTTATCTTTATGTTGGGAGGATATTGATTTTGATAAAAAATTTCTAAAGGTACATACAACCTTAGAGAAAGATGAAAATGGGAATTGGTATCGTAAAGACCAAACAAAAACTCTAGCAGGTGAACGACTTATTGAATTGGATGATATTACTATTGAAGTACTTCAAGTTTGGCGAAAAAATCAGTTTGCAAATCAAGATATAGATTTTATCATTTCAAGATTTGGAGATCCTTTTTGTAAATCAACCATTTGTCGCATTATCAAACGGAAAGCTCAGCAGGTAGGAGTTCCAGTAATTACAGGAAAAGGTCTCAGACATAGCCATGCATCCTATCTAATCAATGTCTTGAAAAAAGATATTTTATATGTAGCCAGACGTATGGGACATGCCGATAAATCAACAACTTTGAATACATACAGTCACTGGTTTAATGCTTTAGATAAAACAGTTTCTGAAGAAATCACACAAAATATTAAAAGTGTAGGATTGGATTCAATTTTATGCCAAAATTCCTGCCAAACTTCAAATTAAGAACTCAAACCCCTTGATACTGCACATTTAACAGGTTGTGCAATTGTTACTCTTAAATAATAGAGTTTCCAATCATGACCACCCGTCAAACGGGTGGTTTGAACAAGGGCTATAAGCCCACATCACCAGCCAGCGCCTAAAGACGCTGGCTTTCACTTTGTTCAAGCCTCACTGCTTTTGACTCGTCACTAGCCTCTTAAAGAGGCATTCGTACTACTTGCCATTATCCCTAAAGGGATCTTCATACTCTTTTACACTTAACTTATCAAGTGCTATATCATGTTTAACTCGCTTTCTAGATTTTAAGCTCGTGAAGAAATCATCCACTGGATAATTTCTTTATTCTTGTATATATTTCTTAATTGTGGCTTCATTAAGTCCAACTTACACTCTTCAACAATTCCCCAAATTGTTGAAGCTCTCTGCCCAAAAATGACGATTGCCAAATTTATAGAGAGATTGGCGTGTTTATCAAACATCATAAGAGCACTCTTTCCTTTTAAATAGCCCATAAAACTTGATACACTTAGCCTTGGAGGAATACTGACTAACATGTGAACATGGTCTGGCATCAGATGACCTTCGATAATTTCAACACCTTTATAACTACACAATCGTCGGAATATTTCTCCCCAACTACTTCGATATTGATTATAGATGATTTTTCGTCTATACTTAGGGGTGAAGACAATGTGGTAGAACACAGCCACTTTGTATGTGATAAACTATGTGCCTTTTGCGCCCTCAACTCTTAAATTTTTAGGTTTCGGCAAAAATCATCCACTGGATAATTTTTCTCCTCCTTTCGCTTTACAATAGGCTTGAACACCTTTATTGTATCGCGTTTGGAGTTTTTTTGGTATAACCTTCGTCGCGCACCCGCATAGCGGGTGGTTTATTTGTCACGCACCTTACGGAGCGTGACGGACTAAAAGTCACATAATCAAAATAAAAACCTATCACCTGATGTGGTAGGTTTTTTCGTTCTATTGTTGCAAACGTTTTCGTTGTGGAGTATAATATAAAAAATGCTGTCTAAAGATTAGGAGAAAGACATGAAAAGTTACAAAAACTATATCTTCGATTTTTATGGTACATTGGTTGATATTCGTACAGATGAGAATAAACTAGAGGTCTGGAATCAGCTAACACAGATTTACAATGCTTTTGGTTGTTCCTATCGACCGCGCCAGTTGAAAAATGCCTATCATCGTTTTGTAGAAGAGGCAGAGAGATCTCTCGCGGAAACAGTGAGTTATCAGTATGTCGAAATTGATTTAGAAACAATCTTCATTCGCCTATTAACGGATGCACCAAATGAAAACCAAAGTACCAATAAGCCGACTGATTTAGAGACTTTTGGGCAAGTAGTAGCCACGATTTTCCGCGTGCTTTCACGTGAAAAGTTAGAGGCTTATGAAAATACCCTAACTAGTCTACAGACATTAAAGGACAGAGAAGCGCGATTATTTATTCTCTCTAATGCTCAACGAATTTTTACTCAGGCAGAAATTGAACAGACAGGTTGTGCTGATTTGATGGAAAAAATTTATATCTCTTCTGACTTTAAGATGAAGAAGCCTGAACCAGCATTTCTTCAACTGGTTTTAGAGGAAAATAATCTTGATGTTGAAGAAACGGTTATGGTTGGTAATGATTTGACATCCGATATAGCTATTGCTCATGAATTGGGAATGGATTCCATTTTGCTGAATACTTTCCCGTATAGTCAGGAAGAAATCGACTCTTATAGGAGACTTTGTTGGAATTTTGAGGTTGTTGGAGATATAGCGGAGCTATTGTAAATAAGCGATAGAACAGTAAAGGATATACATAAAATATATTATGTAAAAAGGTGAAACTACTTTCATTTCAATGAAGGTAGTTTTGTCTTTTCTAGCCATTTTCTGGTATACTAGATAGGTATAAAATTTAGAAAGGTTCTGTTTTGGGGTATTCCCAAACAGTAGTCAGATATTCTGGCTAGAGGTATTAGTTTCATGTCTCAAACCCATATTAACGTTATCGGAGCTGGCTTGGCTGGCTCAGAAGCAGCTTATCAGATTGCCAAGCGTGGCATTCCTGTCAAACTCTACGAGATGCGTGGTGTCAAACCAACACCCCAGCACAAGACCGACAAGTTCGCAGAGTTGGTCTGTTCCAACTCTTTCCGTGGCGATAGTTTAACCAACGCTGTCGGTCTTCTCAAGGAAGAAATGCGTCGCTTGGATTCCATCATCATGCGTGCCGGAGAGGCTCACCGTGTGCCTGCTGGGGGTGCCATGGCCATGGACCGTGAGAATTTCTCTCAAGCAGTTACTGATGAGATTCACAGCCACCCACTGATTGAGGTCATTCGTGGCGAGATTACAGAGATTCCTGACGATGCTATCACAGTTATCGCGACGGGGCCTTTGACATCTGACGCCTTGGCGGAGAAGATTCACGCGCTTAATGGTGGTGACGGTTTTTACTTCTACGATGCGGCAGCACCGATTGTGGACAGCTCGACCATTAACATGGACTTAGTTTATCTTAAGTCCCGTTACGACAAGGGAGAGGCTGCCTATCTCAATGCTCCGATGAACAAGGAGCAGTTTACCGCTTTCTATGAAGCCTTGATTTCAGCAGAAGAGGCGCCGCTCAATTCCTTTGAAAAAGAAAAATACTTTGAAGGCTGTATGCCCATTGAAGTCATGGCCAAACGTGGCATTAAAACCATGTTGTATGGTCCGATGAAACCAGTCGGTCTGGAATACCCAGAAGACTACAAGGGGCCTCGTGACGGTGAATACAAGACACCCTATGCTGTTGTTCAACTCCGTCAGGACAACGCAGCAGGTAGCCTTTACAATATTGTTGGCTTCCAGACTCATCTCAAGTGGGGCGAGCAGAAGCGGGTCTTCCAAATGATTCCAGGACTCGAAAATGCTGAATTTGTCCGCTACGGCGTTATGCACCGCAATTCCTATATGGATTCGCCAAACTTATTGGAACAGACCTTTGCCACCAAGAAAAATCCAAATCTTTTCTTTGCAGGTCAAATGACAGGAGTAGAAGGCTATGTTGAGTCTGCCGCTTCTGGTTTAGTGGCCGGTATCAATGCTGTTCGCCGCTTCCGTGGCGAAGACCCAGTTATCTTCCCACAGACCACAGCCATCGGAGCTCTGCCATTCTACATCACCCATACTGAAAGCAAGCACTTCCAGCCTATGAATGTCAACTTTGGCATCATTAAGGAGCTGGATGGGCCACGTATCCGCGATAAGAAGGAGCGTTATGAAGCAATAGCAGAGCGTTCCCTTAGGGACTTGGAAGAGTTTTTGGCTTACTAAGATAATCAGCTATTTCCAGACACCTTCGGGTGTCTTTTTCTTATGTTAAAATCAAAAAACACTCAAACAAAAAACTAGTTTGTTCGGAAAGTCCGAAAAATGACCTGAAATAACTAAATTTTCTGAATATTTCAGAAAATCTGTGGTATAATAGTAAAAACATTGTTTAGAAAGAGATGTATATGAACAAGTCCTATTTTTATTTGGATATGAAAACTCATGAATTAGACGTTCCGTTCACCGGTCGAAAGCGTCGTGTCCGTGTCTTATTGCCAAAAGGTTACGAAGAAAATACGGAAACGACCTATCCAGTTGTCTACTTCCATGATGGACAAAATGTTTTGTACAGTAAAGAAGCCTTTTCTGGACATTCTTGGAAAGTGATTCCTACTATTAAGCGAAATCCCGATATTGCCAAGATGATTATCGTAGCGATTGACAATGATGGTGCTGAACGGATGCATGAATATGCCGCATGGAAGTTTAGCGAAATGGGGATTCCAGGCATTCAGTTTGGTGGCAAGGGAACCTTATATGCCGAATTTGTCATGGATGTGGTGAAGCCCTTTATCGATAAAGAATACCGTACTAAGTCTGATAAGGCCCACACAGCTATGATTGGTTCATCTTTAGGTGGTAATATCACACAATTTATGGGATTGGCTTATCAAGACCAGATTGGCTGTCTGGGTGTCTTTTCATCTGCCAACTGGCTTCATCAAGAAGCATTTGACCGCTATATTGAACGTCAAAACTTAGACAAGGACCAACGGGTCTACATCTATGTTGGAACTGAAGAAGCGGATGATACAGATAAAACCTTGATGGCAGGTAATATCAAGCAGGCTTATATCAATTCTTCATTGACTTACTACCGTCAATTGCTCGCTGGCGGAGTGGATTTGGACAATATCGCCTTGGAAGTCGTTTCAGGTGCGGTCCATAATGAAGAGGCTTGGGCAGCTTATTTGCCAGATTGCTTACGCTTTTTAAGCGAAAAGTGGTAATGTAAAGAATTAGTTAGGAGAATGAATATGCATGTAGAATTTTTAAGTCACTGGTCTGGAAATCTAGGCCGAGAAATGAATCTAAATCGTTATGGTCACGCTGGGATTCCTGTTGTTGTCTTTGCCTCATCAGGCGGTTCTTACAATGAGTATGCAGATTTTGGGATGATTGAAGCTTGTCGTGGCTCTATCGAGGCAGGTCATGTTCAATTTTTCACCTTAACGAGTTACGATAGTGAAAGCTGGTTGGCAGACTGGAAATCCATTCATGATAAGGCAGAGGCTCACCGCGCCTACGAACGCTATGTGATTGAAGAAGCGATTCCATTTATCAAACATAAAACTGGTTGGTTCGATGGTATGATGACAACTGGTTGCTCAATGGGGGCCTACCATGCCTTAAACTTCTTCCTGCAACATCCAGATGTTTTCACAAAAGTCATCGCCCTTTCAGGTGTCTATGATGCTCGTTTCTTCAACAACAATCAAGACTATGGCAATGACGATGCTGTTTATCAAAACTCACCATCTGACTACATCTGGAACCAAAACGACGGCTGGTTTATTGACAAATATCGTCAAGCAGATATTATCGTCTGCACAGGTTTGGGTGATTGGGAGCAAGACGGTCTGGACTCATTCTACAACCTAAAACGTGCCTTTGAAGAGAAGAATATCCCAGCTTGGTTTGATACTTGGGGAACAGATGTGGCCCACGACTGGGTATGGTGGAGAAAACAAATGCCATTCTTCCTCCATTCTATCGGGCATTAAGCTAGAAAGGACTACCTATGAATTATCTCGTTATTTCACCTTTTTATCCAGAAAATTTTCAACCATTCACCATTGAATTGGCTAAAAAAGAAGGCGTTACGGTTCTAGGTATCGGACAAGAACCGTATGATCAATTACCTGAAGAACTTCGTAATGCTCTTACAGAATATTTCCGTGTCAATGATTTGGAAAATATTGATGAGGTCAAGCGTGCAGCTGCTTTCTTGATTTACAAGCACGGCCCTATTGACCGTGTAGAATCCCACAATGAGCATTGGCTTGAAAATGATGCCGAACTTCGTGAACAATTTAATATTTTTGGAGCAAAGCCAAGTCATCTTAAAAAGACAAAATTCAAGTCTGAAATGAAGAAATATTTCTCTAAAGCAGGGGTTCCTGTGGTTCCAGGTATGGTTGTCAAAACAGAGAAAGATATTGAAAAGGCCGTGAAAACAATTGGTTTCCCAATGATTGCCAAGCCTGACAACGGTGTTGGGGCGTCAGGTACCTTTAAACTCACAAAGAAAGCTGACCTAGAAACCTTTAAAGAAGCATGGGATGGTCAAACTGCTTATTTCTTTGAGAAATTTGTCAATTCAAGCATTATTACAACCTATGATGGATTGGTGGACAGCAAGGGAAATGTTGTTTTCGAAACAGGTTTGACCTATGTTCATACTCCTCTGGAACTGATGTTGTCTAGAAAGGACAATGCTTACTTCATCGAGAAAGAACTGGACCCAAAACTAGTAAAATATGGTCGAGCGATTATCAAAGCCTTCGGTATGAAAGAGCGTTTCTTCCACATTGAATTTTTCAAGAACGGAAAAGATTACATCGCGATTGAATACAACAACCGTATGGCAGGTGGCTTCACTGTAGAAGCTTACAACTATGCTCATTCGATTGACCTTTTCCGTGATTACGCAAACATTGTAACGGGTAGTGATGTTGAAGAGAGACGATTCGATTCACAATACTGCTTGGTAGCAACTCGCCGAGATACAACAGACTATGTTTACTCAGCAGATGACATTCATCAGAAATTCGCTGGTAAGATTAAAACCGTCAAACGCATGCCAGACGCCTTTGCGGAACTGCAAGGAAACGATGCCTACCTTCTAGTGACTGAAAGCAAGGAAGAGTTGGATGAAATGATTGCCTACATTGGTCTAACAAAATAAAACTAACTGTAAGACGCCAGAAATGGTGTCTTTTTTTCTTACAAACCTGTAAGTTTATATGTCAGAACTGTAAGGGAACGAGGTAAAACAATATTCTATAATAGACTCATAAGAAAACGAAAGAAGGAAATCATATGTCATTCAAATTTTTACAAGCAAAGAGAATAGAAGAAAAAGTATTCTCAGAAAAAGAAAAGGCTGAACTCTTGGAACAGGCAGAATTCTTAGAGGAATTATCCCATAATTTGCAAAGTATGCGATTTATGGCATACTAGAGGGAGGAAACTATGAAAAAGAAAGCATTTGGCTTGCTGGCTTTGGGTAGTATAATGCTAACCGCTTGCTCTTCCTCTTCAGCAGGTCTTAGCTTTGATGAGGGCTATCAAACTTTCCATTACAAGGGAAAAGACTATGCCGTTAGCAAACAGGAAGTTGCCGAAGATAGTATTCAAGGAACAGAAATTCAGTTTATGGAATGGCCTGTTGTCAAAGAAGAAGGGGCAGTGAAAAAGACAGTATCCTTGAATAATCTCTATATAACCACTAGCAAGGAATGGGCCATCGGTGTCCAGAATGGTTATTACAAGGTAGATTTAGAAGATAATATTGCTGAGTCAGATCGAATAGACTACCAAGCATTACTTGATGCAGTTAATTTTGCCAAAGAAAACAATTAGGAGTTTATATGTTATTAGAAATCAATCATTTAGAAAAAGTTTACCGCACGCGCTTTTCAAAAGAGGAAACTCGTGCTTTGCAAGATGTGGATTTTAAGGTAGAAGAGGGCGAGTTTATCGCCATCATGGGTGAAAGTGGTTCAGGTAAGACGACTTTGCTCAACATTCTAGCAACCCTGGACAAGCCGACGAGAGGCTCTGTTATCTTAAACAATCAAGACATCACCAAAATCAAGGAAAGCAAGCTGGCAGATTTCCGTTTGCGTAACCTAGGTTTTGTTTTCCAAGATTTTAACCTCTTAGATACCCTATCTATCCAAGACAATATCTTTTTACCACTGGTTTTGGCACGCGCTAGTCATCAAGAAATGGAGAAAGGTTTGAAAGCTCTGGCGCCAAAACTACGCATTCAAGATTTGCTGAAAAAACGTCCCTTTGAACTTTCTGGTGGACAAAAGCAGCGCGTGGCCATTGCTCGTAGTTTGATTACCCAGCCACAGATTGTCCTAGCGGACGAACCGACAGCTGCCCTTGACTATCGCAATTCGGAAGACTTGTTGAATTTGTTTGAGGAAATTAACCGTGACGGTCAAACCATTCTCATGGTAACTCACTCAGCCAATGCAGCCAGCCATGCCAAACGGGTTCTCTTTATCAAAGATGGTCGCATTTTCCATCAACTGTACAAGGCAGACAAGAGCAATCAAGATTTTGCTAAGGAAATTTCGCTCAATATGTCTGCACTTTTAGGGGGTGAGTAGATGTTTTACCTCAAACTTGCTGGGCAAAATATCCGAAAATCCATGGGTGTTTTTGCTCCATTTGTTTTAGCCAGTCTTGTGCTATTTACTCTGATTTGTTCCATGTTCTTACTCATGCTAAGTCCAGTTATGAAGACCATGGGCTATGGTGCTGTTTCTATCGGTCTTGGCGTGATTGTTCTGACCATTTTCTCGGTCATTATGGAGATTTATAGTTTTAATTTCCTGATGAAACAACGGGCGAGGGAATTTGGTCTCTATAATATGCTGGGAATGAACAAGAAAAAAGTAGCCTTGATAGCCAGCCTCGAATTGATGATGATTTTCTTGCTAGTTGTGGTTCTTGGTTCTGTCTTAGCTGGTGTGTTTGCAAATGTTCTCTACTTGATTTTTGTCAATATAACACATTATAGTGATTTGCATTTTGGAATAGAGCCTCTGGCATTTGCCATGACCGCCTTTCTCTTTGCTGGTTTCTTTTTCCTCTTGGAATTGCTGGCTATTCGGACCATTGGCAAGACCAGTCCGCTGATTTTGTTCCGAGCTAGTGAAAAGGGTGAGAAGGAGCCACGTGGGAATCTTCTCTTGGCAGCACTTGCTGTCCTTAGCCTAGGCGTTGGATACTACCTGTCACTTTCTTCTCAATCTGCAGGAGTTGGCGTCATCTATCGTTTCTTTATCGCTGTACTCTTTGTCATTGCGGGGACCTACTTGTTCTACATCAGCTTTATGACTTGGTATTTGAAGGCTCGGCGGAAAAACAAAGGCTATTTTTACACGCCAGAGCATTTCATCACCACATCGCAGATGATTTTTCGGATGAAGCAACACGCAACGGGTTTGGCCAATATCACACTACTTGCGGTCATGGCCTTTGTGACCATTGCGACAACGACATCCCTCTATACAGGTATGGCCAATATGACCAGTGGACTTTATCCAAAGGAAACATCTATTACCTATCCTGTTGCGGATAGGAGTCAGGGTGAAAGTGCCTATCAGCAATCGGTGCTCAGCCATTTTCCAGAAAAAGCGGAAGATAGTCTGTCCTACCTGACCTACCAAGCTGGTCTGGTCTATGATGGTGGGAGTGAGATTGTCGTTAGTCCAGAAACTATTGCCAATCCAGACTATAGCAAGATGGCTTTTACCTATTTCATCACCCAAGATGATTTCAGGAAGCTGGGCAATGACCTGCCAGAGCTGGCTGCCAATCAAGTTGCTTTTATGCGGCCTAGTGGAAAAGTACCACTTAAAATTGTCAAATTGGGGGATAAAACTTTTGAAAACGTAGTTAGTCTAGATAAGGCAATCTTCCCGGATATTACCAATACGATAGCCGCAGCTATTATGGTGGTTAAAGATGATACAGTTTTAAACGTTATTCGTGAGTACTGCGAATCATATAAATCTCAAGGCTATCCAACCAGTCTGGACTACCGTGTCTTTACCGATTTGACCAATGAAGAAGTGCTCTCTCTTGGAGAGCAGTCTGGGGATATCTATCATATTCTGGATGAAAATGGAGAATACCTCGGAAATGTCATGCAACGCACGGATTTCAACAATATGCTCATGGGCTTCACAGGTGGTTTCCTCTTTACAGGCTTCTTGTTGGGTATTAGTTTCTTGCTAGGTGCCGCCTTGATTATCTACTACAAGCAGTATTCGGAAGGGCATGAGGACAAGAAATCCTACAAGATTTTACAGGAAGTGGGTATGAGCCAGCAGGCTGTTAAGAAAACCATCAACTCTCAAACGCTTTTGGTCTTCTTTATGCCTCTGGCTATGGCGACCCTGCACTTTGTCGTCGCACTTGTTATGCTTAAACAAATGCTGATGATGTTCGGAGTGGTTTCTTCCAGCATGATTTACACGGTTAGTGGTATTACATTGTTGGCAGTTGCTCTAATCTACTTTGTCATTTACAAGTGGACCAGTCGCACCTATTACCGCATTATTGAACGGTAGCAATCGGATGGGCTAAAGCCCAGCACCACTTCTCAGAGTTCGTGCTAACATCTCAGCGCAGTGGTTGATTGGCAGATTTGTTCGTGTTTTACACTCCAAATCTGACCTAATCAACTGTGCGGGGGTGGGACGACGAACTTTTTTAATTTTTCAAGTTCTGTCCCACTCCCTTGCTTTTTCAGGGAAATGGTGTTACAATGGTAATACCAAAGGAATACTCGAAGAGGTGAGAAAATGGCAGCTATTACATTGAAAGTTTCTGAGCAGGACAAGCTATTTATGCAGGCTATGGCAAAGTTTGAAGGTGTGAGTTTGTCGGAACTCATTCGAACTAAAACCCTTGAGGCTCTTGAAGACGAGTACGATGCGCGTGTGGCAGACATAGCCTGGGCAGAATACCAAGAAGACTTGGCAAACGGCATTGAGCCGATTAGCTGGGAGGAAATGTTGGAAGAGTTGGGGTTGACGGATGAAGATCAGTTATAAACTCGTACCAACCAGTCGATTTATCAAACAGTTGAAAAAGTTGGACAAATTTACTCAAAAGCAGATTACCAACTACCTGTCCAGTCATGTAACTGACAACCCCAGACAGTACGGCAAAGCCTTGACGGCCAATCGTTCTGGCCAATGGCGGTATCGTATCGGAAATTACAGGGTCATCGTCAGTATTGAAGATGATAAATTGATTGTAACTGCCCTTGAACTCGGGCATCGAAAAGAAGTATATAAATAGAAAGCCAAGACCTGTGTCCTGGCTTTTGCAGAATGAAGAAGATGAAAAAAGAGAAGATTTATATTGTTGAAGATGATGAGATGATTGTCCAACTCTTGAAGCAGCATTTGGGAAAATCTTATCAGGTAGAAAGTGTGCAGAATTTCCGAGCTGTCAGTCAGGAAGTTGCAGAAATCAAACCAGACTTGGTGCTGATGGACATTAGCCTACCCTATTACAACGGTTTTTACTGGACGACAGAAATCCGTAAAACCATGACCATGCCCATTATCTTTATCTCTTCTAGCGATGATGAGATGAATGCAGTCATGGCCATGAATATGGGTGGCGATGATTTTGTTTCCAAACCCTTTTCGCTGGGAATTTTAGATGCCAAAATCGGCGCCTTCCTGCGTCGGGTCAATCAATTCAGCAAATCAACTGACTTGTCTATCGATCAGTTCCAGCTTAGTCTGGATGGGCGTTTTTCAAGCGAATCGCAACAGGTTCAGCTTTCACCTACAGAAACCAAGATTTTGTCCACCTTACTAGAAAGACAAGGACAGATTGTCAGCAAGGAAGAACTCTTGGAAAAACTCTGGGAAAATGAAGAATTTATTGACCAGAATACCCTCAATGTCAACATGACTCGTCTGCGTAAGAAGGTGAGTGAAGTGGGATTTGACCGTATTCATACTGTTCGTGGCGTGGGGTACCTGGTCAAATGATAGCAAAATTTATCCGAGAATACCGTAGTTTTTATTTCGCTTATCTGGTCTTGTCTGGTAGTTTTATCTTGCTCTTTTTACTTTACAAACTGCCCTCCGAATTCCTGCAAAACGCTCTGCTATTGTCCCTAACCCTCTTAATCCTACTGACAGTGGGCCTTTTCTGGAAGTTTCGCAACCGCATGAGAGCCTTGGAGGACTATGTCCATGAAGAAGCTCTGCCCCTGCTGAATAAGCCTGTGGACCTTGCCTATCTCAACTTGATTGAAGCGGAGAAGGAGGCGACGCGGGAGCAGCTCTTGGATTATAAGTCACGGGAAGAGGACCTGCAAGCCATGGTCAAAATGTGGTCCCACCAGATGAAAGTTCCCTTGGCTGCCCTGTCTTTGATGAGCCAGACTGATAATCTCAACCAGCAGGATGTCGATCATCAGCTCTTACGCTTGGACAATTATATGGCAAATCTCCTCAATTACCTCAAACTGACTAACCATGTCAGTGATTTTCGATTTGAACAGGTGGAAGTAAGAGAAGTAGTGGTCGATTTGGTCAAAAAATACCGCAATCAGTTCTTGCAAAAAGACATTTCAGTGACCATCGATGGAAATTGGCTACTGAAAACCGACAGAAAGTGGCTCAGTTTTGCCCTATCACAGATCATCGACAACGCCCTCAAGTACAATAAGACTGGAGGTAAGGTAGCCATTGAACTGAATAAGGGAATTTCCATTTCCGATACGGGAATTGGGATTCTAGCCGAAGACATTCCACGCCTATTTGATGAGGGATTTACAGGTTTTAATGGCCGTGAACACCAAAAAGCTACAGGTTTTGGCTTGTATCTGACCAAGCGGGTCTTGAATCAGTTGGAACTAGCTATTTCTGTGGAAAGTCAACTGGAAGTTGGTACAACCGTTCGTATTACAAAAGTACAGTGAAAACTGTGCTTTTTCATTTTGAAAGCGTTTTGAAATTGTGCTATACTAGAATAACTGATAAACTAAATGACGATAAGGAGGAAGCTATGTCACATCATCACGTACTACAAAACGGATCGGATATTCGCGGGATTGCCATTGCAACGGACGAATACGCCGTCAACCTCACGCCACAAGCCACCAAGGAAATTGTCCGTGGCCTGATTCATTGGTTGACCCAGAATCCAGAACTGGATCAGGCCTATCAAGAAGGGCAGCTAACCATCGGTATCGGTCGAGACAGCCGCCTCAGCGGTCCAGATTTGGTCACAGCCTTTACAGAAGAAGCCGTTCGTCTGGGAGTTCAGCTGATTGACTTCGGCATGGCCACCACGCCAGCCCTCTTCATGAGCACCCAGTATCCTCAGTTCAAGTGCCACGCTGGTGTCATGATCACTGCCAGCCACCTGCCTTACTACTTTAATGGCTTGAAGATTTTTTCGGAAAATGGCGGAGCAGAGCACGAGGATATTGACTTCATCCTCTCACATAGTGAAGACTTGCCAGCTTCCACCCTTGGAAGTGTGACCACCGCAGACCTGATGACGCCTTACTCCCAAGACCTCGTAGGTAAAATTCGCTCAGCCTGTGACGGACAAGAAAAACCACTTGCCAATCTCAACATTATCGTTGATGCAGGAAACGGAGCGGGCGGGTTTTTTGCTGAGAAAGTTTTGGCAGAATTGGGAGCAGATACCACAGGCTCGCAATTCCTAGACCCAGACGGAAACTTTCCAAACCATGTTCCAAACCCAGACAACAAGGAAGCTATGGAAAGCATTCGCCAGGCCGTCTTGAAGCAAGGGGCAGATCTAGGCATTATCTTTGATACCGACGTTGACCGTGCTGCCCTGGTCACCAAGTCAGGAGAAATTCTCAATCGTAACAACCTGATTGCCGTTCTCAGCCAGATTGTTCTAGCTGAACATCCAGGAACCAGCATTGTGACCAATTCCCCAACAACTGAACACCTTAAGGTATTTATAGAAAGCCTGGGAGGCAAACAAATCCGCTATATTTCAGGCTACCGTAATGTCATCAACCGTGCTATTTTAGCCAATCAAGAGGGAGTTGATTGCCAGTTGGCTATCGAAACCTCAGGACACGCTGCCTTTAAGGAAAATTACTTCCTCGATGACGGGACCTATGTGGCGGCTAAGATTCTCATGCTCTTACCAAAACTGCAAGCGGAAGGCAAGTCCTTGGACGACTTGATTGCCCAACTCAAGCAACCACTTGAAACCCAAGAAGTACGGTTCAAGCTGGAAGCCACAGACTATCGAGCACTTGGTGAACAGGTCATTGCTGCTCTCAGAAACACCAGCCTCGAAGGCTTTGCTTTCAACCCAGAAAACGAAGAAGGAGTGCGGTTTGACCTGACTCAGCCTTATGGGGACGGCTGGCTCTTGCTCCGCATGAGCCTCCACGAGCCACTCTTGGTCTTGCAGGTGGAAAATGACCAGACTGGACACCTACCTGCCGTTTTACGAACTCTCTCAGCCTTTTTGGACCAGTACCCAGCTGTCAATCAGGAAAAATTGAAAGAATTGCTATAATTGAAAACACGAGTAAGTTTGAGCTTACTCGTGTTGTTTTACATAATTAATTTTACGTAAAATTACAATTTATCCAGAGCATTTTTCTGCTCATCGTTGACGATATGGGTGTAGAGGTCAGTGACCTGGGTATTGGCGTGGCCCAGTTGGTGACTGACCAGAACTTGCGACTTGGTGGCGTCGTAGAGCCGTGTTGCCAAGGTATGACGGAGTTTGTGGGGTGTCACACGTATCTTGAAGTCCGCAGAGTACTTGGCTACCATTTTTTCAATAGAAGAAGCGTCGATACGATTGGGCAGACCACGGTATTCGGACAGGAAGAAGGCCGTATCCGTTTTTTCAGCCTTGTAGCGTTGCTGACGGATGCTCATGTAAGTTTCCAGATAGGGCTTTGCAAATCCTGCCACATTGACCGAGTCCCGCTTGCCCCCTTTACGTGTCACCTCAATCATCATCAGCTTGAGATTGACATCACGGAGATCTAGATTGACTGCCTCAGACAGACGGACGCCAGATGCCAAGAGAAGAGCCAGAATCGCCAAATCCCGCTCCTTGTTTTTCTGGAAGGAGGAGAGGGCACGGTTGGAGAGTTTGACATGGTATTCTTTGTCCACATAGTCCAAAAATTCCATGGTTTCATCGCCCAAAAAGAGCTTCTGCTTGATATTCTTCGCCCGCGCTGCCAAGGTTTCTTTCTTCTTCTTGGTGGACACCTTCTTCATGACATTGCGGTAGAAGTAGGGCTCGCCCTGCTCATTTTCCACTTCTTCGGTTAAATACTTGAAGAGACTAGAAAGTGCCGACAGGGTACGGTTAATGGTGGTCTGCGACACACCATTCTGCGTGGTATTGGCATTCAGCAAGGGACGCTCCCGCAGATAAAGAATAAAGGCCTCCATATCTTTTTTGGTCAAATGTTCCAGAATATCCAACGGAATGTCAGCAATCCGTTCCACAGATACCAAATCCGAATCCTGTAACCATTCAAAAAAACGACGGTATTCTTTCAAGTATTCATATAAGGTTGTGAAACTGTAAGGCACAGACAACTTTGACTGATAATATTCCAAGACATACCAAGGCATGATTTCTTTTAGCTGTTCAATTTTTTCTAGTAATAACTCACGACGCATGTATTTCTCCTGATTTTTAGCTATATGAGTAGTATAGCATAATCTTATATAAGTTTCAAGAAAATTACAGTTTTTCGGAAAGATGTGTGTAGGGATATTTTTAATATAACCAAAGATAGAGAGATAACTGGAAATTTTTTTCACACCCAAAATCCCAAAAATCTACATTATTCCTCGGTAAACTCACTGAGCATTAGAATCTCCTTTGCAATCTCTTCTGGCTTCAAACAGTCTGTGTTTAACCTTTGCCCCGGAATATGACTTTCAAAAGCTTTTAAACAAACATCAAGATGTCTCTTGGCCCAGATGTTGTCTTCATTGACTCGATTATCTAAACGTTCCAAAATGGTTGTTTTGTCAGCTAGCAAAATATAATGTTCCAAAGGAATCTTATCCTGTATCAATTGCTGAATAATCTCCTGATAATAGTCTTTCTTATAGATTGTCATGGGAATAATAATAATCTTATCAGTTTTAGTCGCTAAATCAAATACTATTTTATAAGTACTCTGTCGCCAAACGGAATAATCTTGAAAATCTTCAGGACATACAGTCTGAGGTAATTGATGTTGTAAGAAATCACCTAGTAACTCGGGATCATAGAGATAAGAGTTTTCTATTCGTTTGTGTAATATATTTGCTAAAGTAGTCTTTCCGACACCGAATGGGCCATTTAACCAAATAATCATATAGTATTCCTTTCAATTTTTCAAAAAAGTTTACACAAAATAATTTATGCAAACTTTTTTCTTTTATAAAATCAATAAAACGTACAATACTAGGACGCTAATGATACTAAATAGCGAACCAATTAAATAGTATTCAGCAAAGGCTTGGCTTTTGGATATTTTATCATAGCGTGCGATGGACTTTGCTGTAAATACCAGTCCGATAGCTGTGTATTGCCCCAGAAGCAGAAAAATTCCCATTATGAGGCGCTCCAATTGACCAATTAAGGCTCCTGCACCTGTCACGGTCTGCTCTTCTTCTCCTTCCGCTACCTGATATTTGCTAAAGTAGAGTTTGAAAAGAATATTGACGGGCTTGCTGATTAGGAGTATAAAAAGGATTTGCAGGAGGAGATAATTTGGTTCAATCCAGAGTGAGTGTGAAGCGACATTAACACCGATAGTGTGATAAAGAATGATGATAGAGATGATATGTAGCAATTGATCAGCTAGGAATGCTCCAGCTTCCCAGGAGTCCTTTATCCAATGGTGTTTGTTGAGAAAATATTTGACATAGTCAATCGCAAGATGGCTCAGCCAAACTTGAAAAAATAAATCTCCGTTTTGAATGGGGGTAAGGAAGGCTAGAATAAGAAGAGGGATAGCAACAATGAAAAGGTGCATGAAAAGAGCTTTCAAATGCAGTTTTTTAGCATCCGCCAGTGCTTGACTTTGGAAGGTGAAATCACTTAAAAAGTGGGCAATAAGCAAGGCGGTTAAAACTGGATGTTGAATAAGATAGCTAGAAATAACTGAAAATGACATGCTTTATCCTTCTTTCTGACTGAGCTGCAGGATTAAATCCATAGCTGTTTTTCGATTTCGGAAATAAAGTTTTATTCCACTCGATTTCAAACGTTTGGTAAAGGCGCTTTGACTCAGTTTCATTTTCTCAGCAATTGGCTTTTGTGTGAATTCTTCTTGATAGATTTTTTTGGAGATTAAGGTCTCAAACAGATCCGTTTGCGAACGATTCCAGGCAGCTTTGATGAAATCGCTAGAAGTTAGCAAGGGGTTAATCACACGATCGATTTGCTTGTATTCAGATGAAAATGCAATTTTGCTGGTGCCATAGTCATGGTTGTCATGAATGAAGTCAATAGCCTTGCGTGCTTCCCAATAAGCTGGACCATCTGCTCCGATACTTAGCTTGGGATCAATAGCTGTTAGAATCTCACCCAAACCAATTCCAAATCTAATCTCCACCTCATCACGAAAGGCTAGTTGGATTTGGTCAATTATTAAAAAAATATAAGGATTAGGCTTGCATAAGGCTTGAAATTCATCTCCCTTTGTAATGGTAAATGGCGATGCGAAGTCCTGAGCGAAGGAATGATTGATTCTATTCAGCTGTTGTTTTAGCCGCTCTTGAATACTAGAGCGGTTGGAAGTTTGTTTTGAATTGACAATATCTCCTATTATTGCGATATAATTCATAACTTGTCCTCTGATTTCTATTATATTTCCATTATAACGGACATTATAAACATTGTCCATTAAAAAGGACATTTTTGAACCTTTCCGTTATAATGGAAAGTGTTGGGGGTTCAAAAATCATTTTTTATGCCTTGCTACTTCTATTTTATATTGCTGTATCTTACTTCTTCGAATAAAAAGTAAAAAAGAAGAGATTATTTTCTCTTCTTTTTGGCTTTCTTGATTTTATTGGCTTGGCGTTTCATGGCTTGTTTCATAGCAAACTCACCGATTCTACCTTTCAAACCGCCTCCAAATATTTGGGACATGTCTGGCATACCATCTCCTCCCATCAGTTGGCTCATATCAGTCATGCCTGCACCGCCCATCATATCTTCCAGAGCAGACATATCCATACCGTTCATATTTGGCATGTTTTTAGGGAGATTATTTGGGTTGATTCCCATTTGTTTCATCATTTTATTCATGTCGCCTGACATGACACCCTGCATCATGGTTTTCGCTTGGTTGAAATCCTTGATAAATTTATTGACTTCGACAAAGCTATTTCCAGAACCGTTAGCAATACGACGACGACGGCTCGGAGTCAACAAATCAGGATTTTCACGTTCGGCTGGTGTCATAGAAGATACGATAGCTCGTTTTCGTGCAATTTCACGCTCGTCAACTTTCAAGTTGGCAAGGGCTGGGTTACCAGCCATACCTGGAATCATCTTCAGCAGGTCTTCCATTGGTCCCATGTTTTGAACCTGGTCCAGCTGATCGATGAAATCGTTGAAATCAAAGGTATTCTCACGCATTTTTTCAGCGAGTTCTAGTGATTTCTTCTCGTCGTACTCTTTGCTTGCCTTCTCAATCAAGGTCAGCATGTCGCCCATGCCCAAAATACGCGAGGACATACGGTCTGGGTGGAAGGTTTCAATATCTGTGATTTTTTCACCAGTACCGGTGAATTTGATTGGCTGACCAGTAATGTGACGGACAGACAAGGCTGCACCACCACGTGTATCGCCGTCAATCTTGGTCAAAATCACACCAGTAATAGCTAGTTGATCATTGAACTCACGCGCAACGTTGGCAGCTTCCTGACCAATCATAGCATCGACGACCAAGAGGATTTCATTTGGCTGAGCAAACTCTTTGATTTCTCTCAATTCGGCCATAAGGGCTTGGTCAATCTGCAAACGACCGGCCGTATCAATCAGAACGTAGTCATTATGATTAGCTTTGGCTTGTTCTAAACCTTGGCGTACAATCTCCAGTGCAGGGACTTGATTGCCCAACTCGAATACAGGTACATCAATTTGCTGACCAAGGGTTTTCAACTGGTCAATGGCAGCTGGACGGTAAATATCGGCAGCAATCAAGAGAGGACGAGCATTCTCTTCCTGCTTGAGTTTGTTGGCCAGTTTACCTGTGAAGGTCGTTTTACCAGCCCCCTGCAATCCAGCCATCATAATGATAGTTGGAATTTTTGGTGATTTGATAATTTCTGAAGTTTCAGAACCTAATACAGCCGTCAATTCTTCATCAACGATTTTGATGATTTGTTGAGCAGGGTTCAGAGTGTCAATAACTTCATGACCGATAGCACGTTCACGCATCTTCTTGATAAAGTCTTTTACAACTGGCAAGGCAACGTCAGCTTCTAGTAAGGCCAGACGGATTTCCTTGGTTGCTTCCTGAATATCACTCTCAGAAATTTTTCCCTTACGACGTAGGTTTTTAAAGACACTTTGCAAGCGTTCTGTTAAGCTTTCAAAAGCCATATACTTCTCCTCTTATTCTCTATTATCAATACTGGTTAGAATAGCGATTTTTTCCTTCAAATAAGCATCTTCTGGATACTTGTTCAGTATTTCATCGAAAATCTGGCTACGTACTACATAGTCAGAATACATATGTAGTTTCATCTCGTAGTCTTCCAGTAATTTTTCTGTTCGTTTAATGTTATCATAGACCGCCTGACGGCTAACTTGAAATTCCTCAGCAATCTCAGCCAAACTATAATCATCTGCATAATATAGCTCAATGTAGTTCATTTGCTTGTCTGTCAGCAAGGCTGCATAGAATTCAAATAAGGCATTCATTCGGTTGGTTTTTTCAATTTCCATAAACTTTATTATATCAAAAATTCCATATTTTATAAATAAGAAAATCCGTCATCACTAGAAAGATTACGGATTTTAAAAATATTTTTACATAATTATTTTTATGTTAATTATTTTCTAAATAGAATTCGAAACGTTCCCCAACATACTGACTATTTACAAATTCAAATGCTTGACCATCCTCGAGATAAGATACTTGTTTTAGTGCGAGAATAGCCTGGTTTTTAGAAATTTGTAAATATTGAGCCACTTTTTCATTGGCTAAACGCGCAAAAATGGTTTGTTTGCTCGTTCCAATTCGATAACCATTGTCCATAAGTGTTTTAAAGAAATGGTTGGTAACATCTTCTTTGGGGACATTTTTTATCAAGCGTTCAGGAATGCTGGCAACCTCATACACGACGGGAACATTATCTGCATAGCGGACCCGCTCCATTCGAATAACATACTCGCCACGGGATAAACCTAACTGTTCAACTTCTTTTTCATTAGGTTTGGTTCGTGTATAGGACAATAATTTGCTGCTTGGCGTCTTTCCTTGGAGTTGTACTAATTCAGTAAAGGAAGTCGTGCCTCGCATCTTTTCTTGAACCCGTGTACTGGCGACATAAGTACCGGAACCAATCTTGCGTTGTAGAATACCTTCTTCCACTAAAAGTGTGATTCCTTGACGGAGCGTCATACGAGAAACACCAAATTCATCTGCTAAATCGCGTTCACTTGGTAAACGTTGACCAATTTTCCAGATTCCGTTATCGATTTGTTCCTTAATTTTATCGTGAATTGTGATATATGCTGCTTTCATTTATCTAGCCTTTCTCTTCTTTCTAGTTTACCAAAAATAAAGGCGTTTGGCTAATTCAGGCCACACTCTATTGGTAAAATTCTCCTAGGCAAACAATGAAGTCAGATTACCTAAAATAAAGTGAGTAAAAACAATAAAAATACGAACACTAACATTTTTATTATCACTCATAGTTTGCAAAACAGATATTTAACAAATAAAATTTGGAAAATGTTCGCTTTTATGTTAAACTAACTACTAGTATTTGAATTTTTTTCAAAACGAAAGGGAAAAACATGACAAAACAAGATGTCCAAAAAATTATTGTATTGGATTATGGTAGCCAATACAATCAGCTCATTTCACGTCGTATTCGTGAATTTGGTGTCTTTTCAGAATTGAAAAATCACAAAATTACTGCTGAAGAAGTTCGTGCCATCAATCCGATCGGTATCGTTCTTTCAGGTGGTCCAAACTCTGTTTATGCTGAAAATGCCTTTGATATTGATCCAGAAATCTTTGAATTAGGTATTCCAATCTTGGGTATTTGCTACGGCATGCAGTTGATCACTCATAAGTTGGGTGGTAAAGTTGTTCCTGCTGGTGAGGCTGGTAACCGTGAGTATGGTCAATCAACACTTCAGTTGAAAGCTGATTCAGCTCTGTTTGCTGGAACGCCTGAAGAGCAATTGGTTCTCATGAGTCACGGGGATGCTGTAACAGAGATTCCTGCTGACTTCCACTTGGTTGGTCTTTCTGCTGACTGTCCTTTTGCTGCTATTGAAAACACAGAACGCCGTATCTACGGTATTCAGTTCCACCCAGAAGTTCGTCATTCGGTTTATGGAAATGATATTTTGAAAAACTTCGCATTTGGTATCTGTGGTGCTAAGGGCGACTGGACAATGGATAACTTCATTGAAACAGAAATCGAAAAAATCCGTCAAACAGTCGGTGACAAGAAAGTCTTGCTTGGTTTGTCAGGCGGTGTAGATTCATCAGTTGTTGGTGTCCTTCTCCAACGCGCTATTGGTGACCAATTGACCTGTATCTTCGTTGACCACGGACTTCTTCGTAAGAATGAAGGCGATCAGGTTATGGAGATGTTGGGTGGCAAGTTCGGCCTCAATATTATTCGCGTTGACGCTGCCAAACGTTTCCTAGACCTTCTAGCAGGCGTATCTGACCCTGAGAAAAAACGTAAAATCATCGGTAATGAATTTGTTTACGTCTTCGACGACGAAGCAAGCAAGCTGACTGATGTGGAATTCTTGGCTCAAGGAACGCTCTATACAGATATCATCGAGTCTGGAACAGATACTGCTGAAACCATCAAGTCCCACCACAACGTTGGAGGGCTGCCAGAAGATATGCAGTTCAAGTTGATTGAACCGCTCAATACTCTCTTTAAAGATGAAGTTCGTACCCTCGGTACTGCTCTTGGTATGCCGGATGAAGTCGTGTGGCGCCAACCATTCCCAGGTCCAGGTCTTGCCATTCGTGTCATGGGTGAAATCACAGAGGAAAAACTTCAAACCGTTCGTGAATCTGACGCTATCTTGCGTGAGGAAATTGCCAAAGCGGGCCTTGACCGCGATGTGTGGCAATATTTCACGGTTAATACTGGCGTTCGCTCCGTAGGTGTCATGGGAGATGGTCGTACCTACGACTACACCATCGCCATCCGCGCTATCACCTCTGTCGATGGAATGACTGCTGACTTTGCAAAGCTACCTTGGGACGTTCTTCAAAAAATCTCCGTCCGAATCGTAAACGAAGTCGACCACGTCAACCGCATCGTCTATGATATTACAAGTAAACCACCAGCAACAGTTGAGTGGGAGTGATAGAGCCTGGGGAGAGGCTCTATCAGCCAGTCTATCAAGACTAATTTACCCGACGCCAAAAAAACAAGAAAGCGTCGCTGATCTGGGAAATCAATTTACCCGACACTCCAAAATAGGAAAGAGTCTTATAAAAAAACAATCAAAGGGTAGTTTAGTGCTACTACTTTGATTGTTTTTTTGTTTTCTAGCTTAAAACTCTAACTAGTACCGTTTTGGAGGGGATAGAAAATGCGATGTAATGATGTCATCCAGTTGTTCAGCAATGCTTGCAAACTGCAGGTTTAAGTCCAAATTTTTGACACTAATCTGGTTTCCATGCATTTGGTAGACCTGATTAGGTTGAATATCTATATCTGTTTTAGCGTATAGAAGCATTCCTGCTACTGTATCGTTTGCATCTGACAGGCGATAAGCCTGATTTTTCACATAGGTAAAAATTTGGTATAGATTATTTGAATGGAGTGTGCGCTTATCAAAGCGAATCTGTGTGTTACTAGAATAATATTTAGCATCAATAATCAATATAGTATCTTTATATTTGAGGTAAATATCACTCTGCATGATGGGGAGCATTTCTCCAAAACCATCATCTAGTGCCCAAGGTATCTGAGAGGCGGTAACCTGTATTTGGGGATAATGCTTTTTATAATATCCAAGAATGAACTTCTCATATAGCAAGGATTCCCTCCGCTCATCAAGAAAATTCATCAATTTCTTATTCCCCTCCCTCTCTGTATGAATTAATCCATTCACTATCAAATAGCAGATTGACATTAGTAATTGATACGACTGATTGTTTCGATTATATTGTAAATTCCAATTGATTGAGTGTATATTAATTTTTGAGACTTCTCCAAAGAAAACTAAGAGTTTTCTCAATTTCTTTTTCCTGTCCCTGCTTATATCAGCTTTTAGCAGTATCTCAATGTTTGCTTTGATAATGCGATTCATTCTACTGTCAAGAGAAAAATCATCGTATTGGCAAACAAGTTGCTTTCTACGCCAATTCGGAGGTGTTAAAGATTCAGAGATATTTATTTTACCTTTAAGTGTCGAGAGTGACTCGGTTTGAGAACGATACTCTCGACCAAGTCCTCTTTTCACCTGTATCGAGAGGCTGATTATCATTATTTCCGCCAGTAGATCTGCAGCATTTTTAAATTCTTCAGTAGCAATCCGTTTATATTCCTGCTTATGAAGAATTTTGAATGCGTAGGATAGCATATAGTAGATATTTTGGACAGGTATCACTGGATGGCACTCCTTAACTTACTACTCCAATCATGAATTTTTGTCGGTTCATCAAACCAATATTCTTTCAAGAGGGGAATCAGTTCATATTCAACAATGGCTTCTAGCAAACCTTGGTCCAGTACTTCTGCCGATAAACCGCAGAAGTAACTATGCCCAATACAGAAGCTATCTCCCAGTACTTCCTCTGTTGAAATGGCCTGATTTAGCTTTTCTACACAGGAAATGAGTCTATCGAATTTTTCGTTTTTCAGATTTGTTTGATAATCTTTGAATCCCGCAGTTGAAAAACCTGGCTTGATGTCAAAGAAGGCAAAGCGTCGTCTCAGTGCATAATCAAGTAGGGCTAAACTCCTATCTGCGGTATTCATCATGCCGATGATATATAGATTTTCTGGAATTGAGAATTGCTCATCCGAGTAGAGGAGCTGTAAAGACTTGCCTCGTTTGTCATTTTCTATCAGCATAAACAATTCACCAAAAATTTTGCTCAAATTTCCCCTGTTTATTTCATCAATAATAAAGAAATAAACATGATTCTTGTCAGACTCTGCTTTTTTGCAGAAAGTATAGAATGCCCCTCTTCTCAGCTCAAAGCCACTTGTCGAAGGTCTAAAGCCCATGATGAAGTCCTCGTAGGAATAGCTTTGGTGAAACTGAATTGTCATGACCCTTTCTAAATCTGGTTTACCCATTAATGAAAATGCTAGGCGTTCTGCAACAAACGTCTTTCCAACTCCTGGCGCTCCTTGTAAGATGATATTCTTTTTCATTTGGAGTATGGAGGTTAATTGATCATACTCTTCTTCTGTCATATAGACTTCTGATAGGAAGTGATTTTTAGTATAGCTATCTTCTACTACCTCTTCTCTACCTATCTCGTTTCCAGTATCAGCTTCATCAGCCAGTGGAGAAATTGTTTCAGCACTTCTTTCTTTCTCTTCTTGATTGTATTTCCAAGCCATGGATGATAATTCTTTAAAATTTTTCAGTTTGCTCTCTGCACTCTTTAAATATTGAAGTATAGAATCTGAAATATCAAAATACTCATCAGCAGAAATTTTTGACTTCATCTTTGGCAATTTTTGGACAATGTCAGCAGGAATCTCCCCAGACTCATACACATACGTTTCATTTTGACTATCTAAGTTCAAGAAAAAGTCAGGAGCAATCCAATACAAGGCCATCGTAATCTTGCTGTTGCCATTTCCTTTCTTGTTTATAGCCAAATCAAAATAGTGTGAAAATTTTTCTTTCTTCTCAGCCGTAGGCTCCTTGCTATAGGTCAAAGCAGCAATGAAAAGTTCCCATAAGTCATCAATATCTTTCTCATCACGATCTCCGATAAAGTAATAGAAAGTCGCATTCTGATTCATCAGTACTGGTATGCTTTCAAAAGAGGATGGGATTTCCGTTTGGAGGTTGAATAATTCTGCTATAGCTGTCAGAATTTTAATGCGATTCTCCTCTTTTATTTGCTTATTGAAGAGTCCAAATATCGTAAAAGGATCAATATCTATCAGTTGATTGTCCTTTTCTAACGTGGGCATATGTATCTTGGTTTTGGTATAGATAGCTTTTACTTTCTCAACCAGCTCTGCTCTATTATCTTTATAGTCTACTAATTTCCAAGCAAATTCCTTATAAAAGTTTACCCAATTGAATTGATTTTGTTCATCCATAGTATCCTCCAACGGTGTTGTATCTACACCTATTAAATTATGAGTTCGAATTTACCTATATTTTATCATTAAACATTCCTGTCGTAAACTTAGAATTTATATACTTGTGTAACCGTTTAATGTGGTACCATAAAATAGTTGCTTTTTATATTTTTATATGATAATATAT
Source organism: Streptococcus suis (assembly GCF_046032535.1). GTDB lineage: Bacteria > Bacillota > Bacilli > Lactobacillales > Streptococcaceae > Streptococcus > Streptococcus suis_AK. The sequence continues at coordinate 56,499 of NZ_JARQPL010000011.1, forward strand.
GGATGAAAACGTTTTAGAAAGGTGTGATGGCTGTGCTGAAATACTCGAAAGTGCTGTTACTTGTCTTGCTTATTGTCACTGGTCTATCTTGTATCGGAATCTACTGGCTCGGAAAAGAGCAAAATAGACTATTAAATGAGCAGTTTCATGCTTTGAACATACGCATTATTAGTGATCTGGGAACAAAAATTGATGCCATTGGTGGTCCGCAAAATCCGCGTATCATTGGATTCTTACAGCAAGATGACACTACTGCTATCAGCCAGCGGATTGGTACAGCTTCTGAGGAGGAACTGAAAATAGCTAAACCTGACAATCTATTCCAGAAAGAGTGGATTGTTCTCTATCCTCAAACGCGCAGCAGTCCCTTTGAAAATACTTCTGCCTATGCAGTAATGAAAACTAGTATCAAGGCTGATTGGCTCCATGTGACTACTTCGTCAGAGACGGAATTAGATATTTTTTATGAGAAGGCAGATGAAAGCTTGCTGACCTTGGAAGACTTGGTGCAAGACAAGGAAAGTTTTCGTGCTACACTAAAAACAATCCTAGTTTCAGCTAAAAATGAGGCTGAAATTCAAGTTCAAAAAGATATTTTAGAAATGTTTGAGAGTGATGATTGGTCTGCTATTCCCTTTGCTTACACTGAAAATCTATGATATTGGAGAAAGCTGTCATTTCAATTTCTGCATTTGTAGATAGTCTAAATCCCTACTATTTTTCAGAACAAACCCTTGCAGATTTGCGTTTATCAGAAGAATCGCGCCAGGCTTTAGAAGATTCGGTAGATAAGACAATTATCACCTATCCTTGAATAAACGGTGGGAGTGGGAAAGTCGTCATGGATGTCTTTCCCAGCTTCTTTATATTTTTGGGTAAATTCTCAAAGTAAGTTCTAGTTCCCGTCCTTCCAGAAGTTACTTTGAGAAAACTGCATAACATCAACAGAAT
>NZ_JARQPL010000012.1:0-52787 GCF_046032535.1 Streptococcus suis
TTTTTCTTATATTATACTCCTAAATACGAAGAAAAGCCCTTAGAAAATCAATTCTAAGGACTTTGTCTTCAGTCTGAAGAAACCAGCAGAGCTGATTTCTTAATTATTTTGTACCGAACAAGCGGTCACCTGCATCTCCCAAACCTGGTACGATGTAGCCTTTTTCATTGAGTTTTTCATCCAAAGCTGCAGTGTAGATATCAATATCTGGATGTGCTTCTTGAAGAGCTTTGACACCTTCTGGAGCTGAAACAAGGGCAACAAATTTAATATTTGAAGCGCCACGCTTTTTCAATGAATCCACTGCAAGAATAGCTGAACCACCTGTCGCAAGCATTGGGTCAACTACAAAAATATGACGTTGATCAATGTCTTCTGGTAATTTCACAAGATACTCAACGGGTTGAAGGGTTTCTTCATCGCGGTACATACCGATGTGACCAACTTTAGCTGCTGGTACCAAGCTTAGCAAACCATCAACCATACCAACACCTGCACGAAGAATTGGTACGATAGCTAATTTTTTACCTGCAATTTGTTTCTGAACTGTTTTTGTGATTGGCGTTTCAATCTCCACATCTTCAAGTGGCAAGTCACGCAAAACTTCGTAACCCATCAGCATCGCGATTTCATTAACCAACTCACGAAAATCCTTTGTTGAAGTAGATGTACGACGAAGGATTGACAACTTATGCTGAATGAGTGGGTGTGAAATGACTTGGAATTTACCCATGATGATAAAACCTCTCTTTTTTGTTTTTTCTATTTTACCAAAAATTCATGAAAAAAGCATGGGAAAAGAAAAGGAATTTATTTTTTGAGAACGATTGCCTCATACGGTCTTAATAATTGTCTATCCAAAAATGCTGCTTCATCGTAGTTATGCATAAACAAGGAATACCCTTCACTTGATACTTCATAGGCCTGCTCATCACTGGTGAAATTTACCAGGATGATGAAATCATCCAGTTCATCATATTTACGGTAAGCCATTACCAAGCTATTTCCAGTCTCCATCACTTCATATTTTCCTTCAGACATACAAGGATACTCTTTCCGAAGAGCGATTAATTTTTGATAGGTATAGAAAAGCGATTGTTTGTCTGCCAGTGCTTTTTCAACATTGATGTCTTTGACAGTATCTCCCAAAGCCAGCCAGGCTTGACCTGTACTGAAGCCCGCTCCTTCTGCTCCTGTCCATTGCATTGGACGGCGAGCATTATCGCGACCTTTGGCATTTATAGAAGTAAGCAATTCCTCCTTGGTGAAGCCATTTTCAATCCGTTCCGCATACATGCGACGTGTTTCAATATCGTCCGCTTGGCTAATATCCGTAATCGGTGTATTAATCATACCAATTTCCTCACCTTGGTAGATATAAGGTGTCCCTGACATAAAGTGAAGATAAATAGCCAACATTTTACCACTTAGCTCACGAAAGGCAGGTCGATCATCACCAAAGCGAGAAATGGCACGAGGTAAATCATGGTTATTCCAGAAAAGTGAGTTCCAGCCTTTACCAACCAGTTCAGTCTGCCATTTAGATAGAACCTTATGCAAACGTGCTGGATCTAGCGGTGCCAAATCCCACTTTTCTTTCCCTTCCTGCTGATCAAGTCCGACATGTTCAAATTGGAAAATCATCGAAAATTCTTTTCGGTCAGGATGTGAATATAACTGAGCATTTTCTGGATTGGCACTCCAGGTTTCCCCAACAGTCACTAAGTCGTAAGCACCAAAGGTCTTCTCATTTAATTCCTGAATAAGAGGATGGAGAGTCGGTCCATCAGCTGTAATTAATTTTTCCGGTTCTTTTCCAATCAAATCAATTACATCTAGCCTGAAACCACCGACACCTTTTTCAATCCAAAAATTGATCATATCCCAGATTTCTTGTTTCAGAGCAGGATTTTTCCAGTTCAAATCCGGTTGCTTAACAGAGAATTGATGAAGGTAGTATTTGTTCAGATGTGGAACGTATTCCCAAGCAGAGCCTGAGAAGGTCGAGCGTAATGCATTCGGCTCATCAGCCCAAACATAATAATCATAATAGGGATTATCTGGTCCTTTGAGGGCTTCTTGAAACCAGAAATGTTCATCCGAGGTATGATTGAGTACCAAATCCATGATTATTTTGATATTGCGCTTATGGCCTTCTGCAATCAGCTCTTCCATATCTTCCATGGTCCCAAATTCTGGAGCAATTCCTTGGTAATCACTGATGTCGTAACCATTGTCATCCATAGGGGACTGATAGACTGGACTGAGCCAAATAGCATCAATTCCTAGCTCGTGAAGATAATCTAATCGGCTGATAATCCCTCGAATATCCCCTACTCCATCTCCATTTGAATCTTGAAAACTACGAGGATAAATTTGGTAAATGACGGACTTCTTCCACCAATCTGTCTTTTGTATTTCGGACATTTGATTGATCCTTTCTGTACAATCTTATTTACGTAAGAAAAAGGGGAATCCCCCTATTTCTATATAATCATATTATAACTCAATTGTGGTCATTTTGCCCTCTTCTATTTCAACAATTTCAAAGGTTTTTTCTTTTAGGTTTGCTGTTAGACGGGCAGACACCCCTGCATCTTGATTATTCCAGAAAATTTCCATACTTGTTTCATCCAGCATCTTAACAGAGAACTCCCCGTCGAAAGCTGGACTTGTATTGCGGAATTTAAGTAGTTTGAACAAGGATTGTACAACTGGTCGTTGTACTTCGTGCTCAATTTCTTCCAAATCATAATAATGGCGATTGATATTGCGGCCTTCCTTACTTGATTCTAAAAGTTCAATATCATTTTCACCTGCAAGTAAGCCAACATAGTAAATCTGTGGAATACCTGGTGCAAAACATTGAAGAACACGCGCTAATAGGTAAGCTTGATCGTTATTGCCAAGGGCAGAATAATAAGTACAGTTAATCTGATAAATATCCAAATTATTGTAGGCTTCTGTACTATAAATTTTCTTCACATTGGCACCTTGTGCATACAAGGCTTCACGCGTTTCCTCTGTCTCCTCATCCGTCAGCAAATCCTTAACGTCCACAACACCTATTCCATCATGTGTATCAAGAGTTGTAAATTGCTTACGAGGGCAAATCTCCATCCAGTGAACCAAACGATTGACATGACCAGAATACAAAGCGTGGAGAACCAGCATTGGCAAGGCAAAGTCATAAACATAATAATCCTGTTCCGCAATTTTTTGCTGAATGGTGTAGTGTTCATGAATTTCTGGTAAGATTTCTACATCTTTTGGTGCCAATAACTGACGTGGAAAATGGAGCATTTCCCAAATATCTGGCTCCACAAAGAAACAGTTGGTTCCTATTTTTTTATTGGCATAAGCGAAGGCGTCCAAACGAATAATCGAAGCACCATGTTCTGCCAACTGCTCCAAATTTTCTTGGATGAACCGACGTGTTGTTTCTGTAGTCACATCCAAGTCAATCTGTTGCTCATCAAAGGTACACCATACCTTCTCCTCGCTACCATCAGCAAATTTGGCAATGCGATAGGGAGCACGAGGTTTACGCTTGTAGATCAAATCAACATCTTCTTGCGTTGGCTCACTATTTGGCCAAAAGTTTTTATAGCGAATAAACAAATCCGCATAAGCTGAATCGTCTTTCTTTTCAAGAAAATCAAGGAAATAAGGAGATTTTGCAGAAATATGATTGATCATAAAATCGAACATCAGATAATAGTCCTTGCTTAATGCTTCAATATCTGACCAATCTCCAAATGCAGGGTCCACCTTTGTATAATCCATTGGCGCAAACCCACGGTCACCAGATGATGGGAAAAACGGCAGAATATGGATACCTCCCACAACATCCTTTAATGGCCCCTCAAGAACTTTTTTCAAATCCTTAAGATTCTTGCCTAAACTATCAGAATAAGTAATCAACATCGCTTGATTTTTAATTTTCATAGATTTTCTCCTTTGTAAGCCTTTTCTTTTACTTTTATTTGAAAAGGTTGAACAAGTCAACCTTTCGATTTATTTGACAGAACCACTCGTCATACCTGAAATAATATGTTTTTGGAAGACAAGATAGACAAGTAAGATTGGAATAATTCCCACCACATAGGATGCAAATGATGGTCCATAATCACTGAAATACATGCCTTGATAGTTGTATTGGAAAAGAGGTAAAGTCCACATGCTTTGGTCACGGTTCAATACCAATAGGGGCAAGAGGAAATCGTTCCAGACCCAGAGGGCATTGATAATCAAAACAGTTGCATGCATAGGTTTCATGAGTGGGAAAATGATTTTCCAGTACATGGTAAATTTATCACAACCATCAATAGCTGCCGCCTCATCCATTTCCTCAGGAACAATGGTCTTAATATAGCCGACGTAGAGGAAGAGGGCCTGAGGAACTGCATAGGTCAAATAGAGGATAATCAAACCGACAATATTGTTCAAACCAAGGCTTGACATTAATTTGGTCATTGGGAGCATAATCACCTGGAAAGGTACAAAAATCCCAATAATCAAGAAAAAGTAGATAAAGTTAAACACCGTCTGGCGTTTCATTTGACGGGCTACGGCGAAGGCTGCCATTGGAATAACAAGTAAAATCAAGCCAACAGCTACAATCGTAATCAAGGCAGAATTGCCAAAATATTGAACAATCCCATCATTAAACAAGCGTTCGTAGTTATTTAAGGTGAAATTTTCAGGAAGACCAAAGAAGTTGCTCGTGATTTCCTTGGTTGGTTTGAACGAACTTATAATCGTCACAAGTAGCGGAATAAACATGAAGAGAATACCGCTGAAGAGCACGAGATAGACCCACCAATTTTTCTGTTTTTGAGTATTCATGACAGTCCTCCTAAATTTCAAATTTCTTCGAAATTCTCATCTGAATCAATGAGATGACAATAATGAAGATGAAGAGTACTACAGCCAAAGCATTGGCATAAGAGAATTTATTATCTACAAAAGCATAGTTGTAAACGAGTAAACCCAAAGATTCTGTTTTGCCGTCTGGGCCACCACTTGTCAGTGCAAAGATAAGGTCAAATGCTGTCAAACCTGACTTCATTGCCAAGATGAAAACCATACTGATAGATGGTAATAAGAATGGAAGTTCAATATTGAAGAATTGTTGAGAGCGTGTTGCACCATCGATTGCAGCTGCTTCTTTCACATCTTCTGGAATACTTTGTAACCCAGACAAGAAGATGATGACTGGCATCGCCAATCCCTGCCAGAGAGCCACAAAAAGTACAGCTGGAATAACAGTATTTTCTTGTACCAATAAGTTTTCCATCAACCAATCAATATGTAGTAATTCTCCAATTTGTGTGAAACCATAGTTGAACAATTGGACAAAAATCAAGCCTAAAGTAACGGTTGAAAGAACTGCTGGGAAGAAATACCAGGTTCTAAAGAAACCAACAGCTTTAATCTTACGATTAAGGAGACTAGCCAACCAAATCCCTATAACAATTTCTCCGATGACCAAACCAATGGTGAAGATAATGGTAAAAGTCATGGACGTATAAAAATCAGGATTCTTCAAGATATCTAGATAGTTTTGAATACCAATCAAGCTGAAATCTGATGTCAATCCATTCCAATCCGTCAGACTATAATAGATTCCCGTTAATAAGGGATAGAAGAAAAAGATTAACTGTAGACCAATTGGTATGGCAACAAATAGATAGGGCCAATATTTGGCAATAAAACCTTTTTGATTCATCATGGTACTCCTTTTTTCTAAAATGTATAGTTACTTAGGGTCAGTTTGAATGGAGTGGTTAGGAGGGATTCAAACTGACCCTAAGCAACTATAAAGAAGAGCTAGGCTGTTCTAGCCCTCCTTATAGTTTTCTTGAATTATTTTTTCATTGGGTCAAAGAATGCGTTCAGTTTTTTCACTAATTCTGCTGAGTTTGGATTTTTAACCATTTCAACAGTAATGTTCCAGAACTCATCTTCTGATTCCCATTCAGATTGCAACCAAACTACATGTTTGTCAGTGAAGGCATATTGTGTCACTCCAGCAGTTTCTTCAAACTTACCTTCTGTATCTACACCTTCAACTGAAGTTGGTGAGCCATCTACATCATAGTATTTCTGGATAACTTCTGGACGAGAAAGGTATTCTAGGAATTTTTTAGACTCTTCTGGGTGCTCTGTATCTGCTGAAATAGATAGAGCAAGGTCAGCTGCACCGATGGTATAGTCGCCACCTTCTTTATCGCCAGGGAATGTAAACATACCATATTCAAATTCTGGTTCTTGTTGGTTTACAGCTGTAGCTGCCCATGTACCTTGTGGAAGCATGAGAGCATCACCTGCTGCAAAGGCTGCCACCGCATCTGCATAGAGCGCGCCTGTTGCACCTTTTTGTCCGTTATCTGTCAACAATTGCAAGCGTTCTAAGACAGCTTTTGTTGTAGCGTCATCTTGAATTGCTCCCTTTGCACTGCGGATTAGAATATCTTCAGCGCCATCAAATCCACCAGCAACAGTTACCCAGGCTAACTGATGGTAGCCATTCAATGACCAAGCGTCATTCAATGAAAGGGCAAATGGTGCTGCGCTACCGTCTGCTTTGATTTTGTCTACCAAAGCCACAAATTCTGCATAGGTAGTTGGAACTTCGAGCCCCAATTCTTTGAACTTATCCTTATTATAGTAAATACCATAGGCATTTGCTGTCAAAGGAAGGGTATAATTTTTTTCGTTAACAAGATAAGGCGTTACAGCACCATCTTTTAGATGACTGAGACCTGCATCATCACCAATTTCTAGGAAACGCCCATCCGCTGCATATGCTTTAAAGTCCGCATTTTGTGGATAAATGTTAATCACATCTGGCGCTTCATTGTTGGCCATACGGGTTTTCAAAACAGTTCCTGCATCTGGTACATTTGAAAATTTAACATCAATCGTAGGATTTTCCTTTTCGAAATCATTAATAATTTCCTGAAGGGTAGCTTGCATTTCTGGTTTTTGTGAGAAATATTCTATTTCTACCTTATCGCTACTACTTGCATTCCCACAAGCAACCAAGAAGCTGGCAAAAGCACATACTGACGCACATTTTAAAAATGTTTTCATTTTCATTATAAAATCCTCCTAGATTTTGTTAAAAATATATTGTACACTAAAATAATCTTTTTGAACATGTGGCATTGTAAGACCAATGTTCATCAGTTCATCCCCGTAGAATGTTTCTCCCAATTGAGGGCATTCATACAAGGCATCTGGGTCTAGCCCCTTTAACCGGACATGAAGCAATGGTGCCTCCGGTTTAGCAAGAATTTTTACAAATGTAAAGACCGCTTGATTCTTATCTTGACCAACATAATTGGCAGCCCAGGTATTGGTCGTCTTTTTCAGACGGTAGAGCTGACCGAATTGTATAGTTTCACGAATGGAGTGATAGGTTTCGATTTGCTGACTGATTTCATCCAATTCCTTTTCGGAAAGTTTCGTTAAATCCAGCTCGTAACCAAATGCTCCTCCCATCATAGCCACATTGCCTCGTGTAGCAAGAGGTGTGATCCGACCAACCTGATGGTTTGGAACGGCAGAAACGTGTGCACCAATTGAGGAAGGGGGATAAATCAAACTAGTACCTTCTTGAATAGATAAGCGCTCAATCGCATCTGTATCATCACTTGCCCAAGCTTGCGGCATGTAATGCATGATTCCCAAATCATTACGACCTCCACCGCCTGCACAGGATTCGAAAAGAATATCCGGGAACCGCTTTGTAAGGTGGTCTAATACACGGTAGAGACCTAGCATGTAACGATGGTGGAACTCAAAGCGCTGGTCATTTGCTAAACTTTCAGGGATATTGGTGATATTACGGTTCATATCCCATTTTACATAAGAAATATTGGCTGATTCTAATATGGAAGAGACGCTATCAATGATGTAGTCACAGACTTCCTGCTTGGTCAAATCCAAAACTAATTGTTCTCGGCTGTAGATTGGTAAGCGTCCTTCTGTGCGAATTGCCCAATCAGGATGCTCACGATAAAGATCGCTATCAATAGAAATCATCTCTGGTTCAAACCACAATCCGAATTTCATGCCAAGCTCATTTATTCGCTCTGCTAAACCATTCAAACCATTTGGCAACTTATCCAAATTGACTTTCCAATCGCCCAATGAACTTTCATCATTGTTTCGTTTACCAAACCAACCATCATCCAGAACAAACAATTCAATACCAGCTCGACTTGCAACCTGAGCTAACTGTAAAATCTTTTCTTCTGTAAATTCAAAATAGGTCGCTTCCCAGTTGTTGATTAAAATGGGTCTTGGTTTGTTTACAAACGATGATCGAATGAGGTGTTTTGTGATAAAGTGATGACTATTTTGTGTCATGCCAGTAAATCCTTTATCAGTGTATGATAAGAGAACTTCTGGAGTTTGAAACCGGTCATCCTTATCCAATTGCCATGAGAAATAGTGACTTTCCAATCCTAGTCCCAAACGACTGGTTTCCATGGCTGTTGTTTCGACAAATGCTGTAAAGTTGCCACTATAGACAAGGTGGGCTGCATAAACATCGCCCTTGTCCTCGCCTGCATCGGGTGAGGCTAGTGCTAAGAAAGGTGTTCTTGAGTGACTAGAAGCACCTCGAATGCTACCAATCGAATACTGACCTTTTGTCAATGGGGTCTGTGTCCACTCTTTTTCATAGGCATAACGTCCTGCCAAGCTGTGAACAATGAAATCTTGATGTGGAAAATCAAGCGTTGCAGACAAGACCTTCTCTAGTTTGCATGGATATTTGCCAGTTTGAATTGTAGCTGACCGTGCGAGATAGGAAGCTTCTTCAAAAACAGAATACTGAAGTGTTACGGTAATATCTGTCAACTGATCGTAAAGATCAATTTCAAGACTCTCTACCTCTTCTTGATTTCCAAAACTTGCTGGTAATCCCCTCAGTTCTTTTTTCCCCTTGTATAATCGATACTCTTTGTATTTTAGGTCAAGAGTGACTCCAAATTCGTTCCGAACATCTAATGCTGAGGTTCTAAAATCTCCCAGACCATTGCTGGAATATTCGAGTGGGAGGACATCCAATGAGTATGTCCTATCCCCAGTAATTGGACTCGGAGAAAACGATCGATCTAAATATGTTATTTTGTTTCCATCGCTAAATTTTTCGATTTTTTTCCCAAAATAACGATGAACCAGATCGCCTGTTTCCAACACTTGGATGATATAAGAGAATTCTCTTGTTTTCAGGTGGAAAATCTGTTTTTCATTATAAATCTCAATCACATTCATCTCTCCTATCTCTTCTTTATGCTATTATTTTACAAAATGAAAACGCTTTACTTAATAGTCTTTTGTTTTTAAAACATGGTATAATGTTTCCTAGGAGGATTGAAATGAATATTCTAAATATCTATAATGAATTGGATAGTCACAACTTTGACCTAAATGTAGACCATTACGGTGCCGAACAATGTGACAAGGGCTATTCCTTCGGTCCTACTATCCGTGATAATTTTGTCCTGCATTTTATTACAAAAGGAAGAGGAAAAATTCTTGTTGACGGAAAAACAAGCTATCTTGCTGCAGGCGATTTGTTTATTCTTCCAAAGGATGTTTCCATTTTCTATCAAGCTGATGATATAGACCCGTGGACCTATATATGGGTTGGTTTTAGTGGTTCACGAGCAAAAGACCTACTTAATCAAAGTCAACTGCTAGAAAACTACTACCTCCACTCCAATCTAGAGTCACCAATTCTAGGCTACATGCATCAGATTAACCATGTTCAGATGCATCCCATCCCCTCTATCACAGAATTGGTCTTAATTGGCTACCTCAACCAACTCTTAGCAGCACTCATCGAGGAATTTCCCAGTGAAACATTAATTAAGCCTGAAACACAAACCAAGCACTATGTTCAGCAAGCCATCAAGATGATCCATAACCACTATGCCCATCCAATTAAAGTTTCTGAAATAGCAGATTTTCTAGCTTTAAGCCGAAGCTATCTCTATAAAATTTTTAAGCAGGAAACTGGCTATTCTATCAAAGATTATATTTTACAAGTAAAAATGAATCGTTCTTGTCAACTATTAGAAGATGCTTCTCGGAGTATCACTGAAATCGCCTATTCTGTCGGCTACCAAGACCCTCTTACCTTCAGCGCGGCCTTCAAAAATTATTTCCATATGAGCCCGACAGAATTTCGAAAAACACAAAAAAATAAGGATTAGGTGATTTTACTCACACTAGTCCTTATTTCTTTATCCAAAAACCTTACCAAGTCGCTGACAAGCTTCTTCAATGACATCAAATGGAGTTGCCACATTTAGACGTGCATGGTGCTTACCTTCCTTACCAAAGGTCAAACCATCATTCAAAATCAACTTCGCTTTACAATGAAGAATATCAAAGAGCTCCGCATGCTCTAACTCATAAGCAGAAAAATCAAGCCAGATGAGGTAGGTTCCCTGGGGCTTCATGACCTTGATCCTTGTATGGGTTGCCAAATACTCCTCAACAAAGTCTATATTTCTCTCCAAAATAACCTTCAACTCCTTCAACCACTCATCTCCATAAGTGAAAGCAGCTTCTGTGGTTAACAAGCCAATCGTTGGAATCTCGTGCTGATTATTTATCAATTGACGCTTAGCGAAAGTCTTGCGAATGCTTGGATTTTCAATGATTGCAAAGCTATTTTTTGTACCAGCAATATTGAAGGTCTTGGTCGCAGATGCTAAGATGATTGAAAACTCTTTAAAACTTTCATCCACTGTGTTAAAGGAATAATGCTTGTGACCATACAAGGTCAAATCTTGATGTATTTCATCTGAGACAAGGATAACACCATGTTTTTGACAAAGACGTCCAATAGCCAACACTTCCTCTCTTGTCCAAACTCTACCACCTGGGTTGTGGGGATTGCAGAAAATATAGAGTTTCACTTGATTCTCTACAATGTCCTTTTCAAGCTGGTTAAGATTAAGCCTAAAAATACCATCCACATCAACTAGTGAATTGGTGACTAGCTGACGATTGTTTAATTTGACAGTCCGCGCAAAGGGTGGGTAGACAGGTGTATTAATTAGGACTGCATCCCCTTCTTCTGTCAAAGATTGAATAGCCACAGATAAGGCAGGAACAACTCCTTCGATGAGCAGGATGGACTCTCTTTCAATCTTGTAGCCATGCTGTCTATCTTCCCAGTCAATAATAGACTGATAGAGGCTGTCACTAGCATAAGGATAACCAAAAACATGATGATCTGCGTAGTCACGGATAACTTGGCGAATTTCTGGTAGAGGCTCAAAGTCCATATCTGCAATCCATAAAGGTAAGAGTTCAGGATCAGCCTCCACTTTTTTCCATTTTTCCGCATGCTGGGATAGACGATTCGGACTATCTATAAAATTATACTGGGTCATATTATCCCTCCAAGGCTGTTTTCAAATCTGCAATCAAGTCTTCCGCATTCTCTATACCAATAGACAGACGAAGCAAATCATCTGTCAAACCGTAAGAATGACGGGTTTCAGCTGGAATGTCTGCGTGGGTCTGAGTGGCTGGATAGGTAATCAGACTCTCTACTCCACCCAGACTTTCAGCAAAGGTAAAGACTTTCAGGGTGTTGAGAATATGGGGAATCCGACTTTCATCTACCACCTTAACCGAAATCATCCCACCTTTTCCTGTATAGTAAACTTGCTTGACTGCTGGACTCTTCTCCAAATAGGCAATAATTTTCTGAGCATTTTGTGTCGCCCGCTCCATTCGAAGCGAGAGGGTTTTGAGTCCACGCATGAGTAAGTAAGAATCCAGTGGAGATAGAGTTGGACCCGATGTATTTTGGTCATAAAAGAGCTTATCATATAGGTCTTGATCATTGGTCATCAAAGCGCCAGCTAGTACATCATTATGCCCAGATAGGTACTTGGTTGCTGAATGTAGGACAACGTCCGCTCCTAGAACAAGTGGATTTTGGTAGATAGGGCTGTAAAAAGTGTTATCGACAATCACCTTAGCACCTTTGGCATGGGCGACAGCCGAAACCTTAGCAATATCAAACTCAACCATAAGGGGATTGGTAGGTGTTTCCAGGAAAACATAGTCCGTCTGATCAGTGATGGCAGCCAACAAGTCCTCCTCTGTGTTAGCATAGGTGAAACTAAAGCGCCCCAACTGCTCCTGCTCGTTGAACCAGCGGAAAGAGCCGCCGTAGAGGTCACGCGCCGCAACCACCTTACTTCCAACTGGGAAACCGTTAAAGAGCAAGACCAAAGCAGCCATGCCCGAGCTGGTCACTAGGGCATAGTCAGCCTTTTCAATGGCAGCTAAGGTTTTCTCCAAGCTAGCTCTGGTAGGATTTTTGGTCCGTGTGTAGTCGAAGCCTGTTGATTGACCAAATTCTGGATGCTGGTAAGTAGTCGAAAGGTGGATAGGGGAAATCAAGGCCCCTGTTTTCTCATCATTGTTAATCCCTGTTCGAGCTAATATCGTATCAATCTTATAATCTGTCATAACATCTACTCCAATCTAACTTACAATATAGTCTAGCATGAAATAGGAGATTTGGTGTGAAAAACCTCAAAAAATGCTTATAGAAAAATAGCAAGCCTTGTTATAGTTTTTCTTTATAACAATAACCATACTGGATTTACCGATAAATACTTTTAAACCTATAATTTATTTGATATAATAAAAGAAAAAGAGGTGAGTGAATATGAAATTCCAGTTTAACAAGCATTTCTATCGTTATAGCGCCTTCTATTCTCTAGTTTTTTGGTCTTGTTTTTTACTGCCAGATTTCTTTAGGGAGAACTCTCCAACTCCAACTTGGTATAGCCTATTAGCCTGTCTGATTATTTTTATCAATGCCATTCGAACCTTTTTCTTCAAGGAAGAAAAAGAACTCACTCGCATGGGCTACATCTTCTATATCGGATTGATTGTGGTGATTATCTATCTGAAATTCATTTTGGGTAAATAGAAAGGAGCTTACTATGTCTAAAAAATTCAATAAAGCATTCTATCGGACCTGGGAATTTTACTTGTCTCTTGCCTGTATCCTACAAGTGATTTCTGCAGCTATACATGGACCATTTTGGTTTATCCATTTTCTCAAGCTTGGACTCGGACTTTATGCTGGTTATCTAGCTTTCTTTAAGTCACGTAGCTGGATTAAAAAAACATGGCAAATTTATCTAACGATTAGTTTTATTGTCGCTTGGACAATCATTTCCTTCTTTGTACTGTGAGGATTTTATATGTTTAAAGAATTTAATAAAGAATATTATCGGAGTTTGAATTTTTATTTAATGATGATGTTGTTTCTAGGAAGTATCGGGGAGTGGCTAAATAAGGGACCTAGCCTCTGGTTTGGACTTTTGCTCTTTGCTACTGTCGGTACTGCCCGTAGTGCCTTTTGGTCTAAAGAATGGATGTTGAGGGCAAATTGGCAAATCTATCTCTGCATCGCATTCTTGCTAGTTGGGGCTTGGGTAGAATTTTTTGTTTAAGGATTGAGGGCGAAGTATTCGCTCTCTTTTCATTCAAAATAAACAGTGATTTTCATTCAAAGATGGTATAATAAACCTATGCAAAAAATTGATTTACTAGACGGGGAGCGGATTGACCAGCTCTTCTCGACAGATGTTCAGATTATTCAAAATCGAGAGGTTTTTAGCTACTCGATTGACAGCGTTCTTCTTTCGCGGTTTCCAAAAATGCCTGCTCAGAAGGGGCTGATTGTTGACCTTTGTAGCGGAAATGGGGCGGTGGGTCTCTTTGCCTCCACTCGCACCAAGGCTCAGATTATTCAGGTCGAGTTGCAGGAACGGCTTGCTGACATGAACCGCCGCTCCATTGCCCTCAATGGTCTGGAGGAACAGGTTTCGATTATCAATGACGACTTGGCAAATCTACCCCAGTACGATCTGCGGTCCAAGGTTGATTTGATGCTCTGCAATCCTCCCTACTTCAAGGTGGATAAAGAGTCAAACCTCAATGAAAGCGAGCATTATCTTCTAGCCAGACACGAAATCGCGACCAATCTAGACAGCATTTGTCAGGTGGCTCAACAGGTACTCAAGTCCAATGGTCGCTTGGCCATGGTCCACAGACCCGACCGATTTTTAGATATTTTGGACACGCTGAGAACCTACAAACTAGCTCCCAAACGCATCCAGTTTGTCTATCCCAAGTCCAGCAAGGAGGCCAATATGTTGCTGATTGAGGCTATCAAGGACGGCTCGGTGGACGGGCTGCACATCCTGCCACCTCTGGTTGTCCATGAAGAAAACGGCGACTATACTCCTGCCATTCGTGAGATTTATTATGGAAAATAAGGCCTACTTTTATGTCTTGGAATGTGCCGACGGGAGTCTTTATACTGGCTATACGACTGATGTGGAGAAGCGGCTTGCTACCCATAATCGTGGGAAAGGGGCCAAGTACACCCGCGCACGCTTGCCTGTCAGCCTGGTCTATCAAGAAGCCTTTGCTAGTAAGCAGGAAGCCATGTCTGCCGAGGCTTTGTTTAAGAAACGCAGTCGGCAGAGTAAGTTAGATTATATCGCAGAAATGACCGAAAAACCTCGCTCCACATAGGGCGAGGTTTTGACTTAAAATGTCTCCAAAATCGTATCAATCTTGGTCATTGCCTCAGCATAGATAGATTCAGCCCGGCTTGGATCGGCAGATTGTCCCTCAATAAAGACCTGATGAATGTCTTCAAAGCCTAAAAATTCAAAGATAGACTTGATGTACTGGGCAGCTGGATCTTGACCTGCATAAACACCACCATTGGACTGGATGTGCAGGAGCTTTTTGTCCTTGACCAAACCGATAGAGCCCTCAGGTCCATACTTGAATGTCAGTCCTGCAACGTTAATGGTATTAATCCACGACACTAATTGACTTGGCACATTGAGATTCCAGAGAGGATTGACGACGACAATCTTATCAGCTGCAAGAAATTGCTGGGTCAAGGCATTATAGCGGTCCAACTGCTCTGCTTGTTCAGGACTGATTTCTATACCTTTTTTAACCGCTCCCATAGATTCTAACAAGGGCTTGTCCAAAGCTGGTATTTGGTCCTCAAAGACATCTACTATCTCTATCTTATCTTCTGGATGCAAACTGGCGTAACGAGTTTGAAACTCTTCCAAGGCTCGCAAGGCGTAGGACTTTTGTGCGTCGAGGGGGTGGGCCTTTACAATTAATACAGTTGCCATTGTTCATCTCCTTTATTACTAATTATTGACAATTATATTCTACTCTTTTTGATTTGAAATTCAAATCATTTGCTCGAAGCAAAAGGCTGGTCTCCCAGCCTCTGCTCTTTTAGATTGTTTTATTATTTTAAATAGGTGTAAGCGACACAGTCCAGGCTATCAACGGCTGTAAAGCCAATTGCCTCATAGAAAGACCGTGTTTTCTCAGTATTGTCCGTCAAGAGATGGAGTTGATAAATACCTGGAAAGTGGGCAATAGCTTGCTCTAAAAGATTGCGACCAATTCCCTGACGCTGATAGGGTGGCAGGACCAAGATGTCCTGAATAAAAACGATTGAATGCCCGTCGCCAACTGCCCGCAAAAGACCCACTAGACGGTCACCGTCAAAGGCAGCAAGAACGAGCAGACTATGTTCCAAGGCCTTCTCTAGCATTTCTGGACGGCTAGTATATCCTGTCCAGTCCACAGAATCATAGAGGTCAAGGACAGCTTGAAAATCAAGTTGAGGATTATGTTTGTAAGTAATCATGTCTTTCTCCTTTGTATTGTTTTTTAGAATACAAAGGCTTTATCCATTGTCAAAATGCCCATGGTCTTACCTCCTGTTTTGCTACTTCTAGTATAACAAAAAACGCTCCAATTATGAAGCGGTTTTAAAATGCAGATAAGCATAATAGATACTAAGACTTACAACAGAAATACCAACCAAAATCATTACAAGGATAGATAGAGTTGGTGAACCCAACAAACTTACTAACTGCAACAACCCACCAATCATCAAGAGATAGCCTGACTGCTTTCTTCCCTTTCGTTCTATTTCGTTGATCTTGCTATCCAATTCCTCTTTGGGTAAATAATTCCCTATCACCATATAATATACAGCCAGCAGTCCAATGACAAGCCTCCGATAATCCAGTTCTCCTCCTAAATTATACCAGAGTAAAGAAACTTGAATGATGAGAGCCAGTAGCGGAAAAAGCCATTTGACCACTCGAATGACTGGTGTTTTCCCTATCCCTTTCACATCATAAAGTACACAAATGAATAGGTGAACACAAAAAAATGATAGCGGTGTCAAAATCATCATATACTTGGCCATAGAGCCATTTGGCTCACCATTTACGCCAAAATGTGTCACCAGGGTATCTGGCAATGCTTTATAGTAACAAATCATCAATACTGCAATCAGTAGAAATATACTCGAAGTTGCTAATAAGGTTTTTATGTCAATTTTCTTCATCTTGATGTCCTCCTAAACTTGCAATCCAAACCAAGACTTCTTCAAAAACCGTGTAGTTTAGACGATAATAAATAAAATTTTTCTGCTTTTCCTCCAAAATTAATCCAGCTTTTTTCAAAGTGGATAAATGATGAGAAACTGTTGCTCCTGTTAAATGAAATTGTTCTACAATTTCCCCAGCAGACTTCGGCCCCGACTTAAGACTATCTAGAATTTGCCTACGAATAGGAGCAGAAATTGCCTTCAAGGTTTCAGACAATCCCATAATAAGCCTCCTTGGTCATCTATTTAGAAATATTTCTAAATAGAATTATACTCTGTTTTTATTGTTTGTCAAGAACTATTTTGATATTTTTCTAAATAGATTTCGAAAAAACAGACCACTTAATTATGGTCTGTATAGACTCGCTTATCTCTCCCCTTTATTGCGGATAACAAAGCCTGTTTTCTTTTCACTTGATGTGCGTTGGTGTGGTTTTTTATTGTCTTGACGGCGGTTGTCGCGCTTGAACCTGTCATCGCGACGATTGCGGTCACCACGGCGTCCTCCACGGTCTCGGTTGCGGTCACCGTCACGACGACCACCGCGATCACGGTCGCGACCACTACGTCCACCTTTACCCTTGGCTTGACCAGGTGCAAACTTGAATGGCAGTGGTTTTTCACGTGCGATTTCAACTTCTGGCATGCTATCTGGATCTTGTACGGTCAGACTAAGTACGTAGAGAGCAAGCTCTTCAGGCGTAAATTCAGTCGCCAACTTGATTGCATCTTTCTTAAACTTATCAAAGTTTCCACGAATGGTCTCGTCTGCGAAATCACGCTCAATCTTTTTCAAGGCAACTTTCTTCTTGGCTTCGAATGCTTCCTGAGCAGTTGCTGGCTTGAGACCTTTCATACGTTTCTTGGTCAAATCTTCGATGATGGCCAAGTAGCCCATCTCGTTTGGCGAAACAAAGGTAATAGACTGACCTGATTGACCCGCACGACCTGTACGACCGATACGGTGAACATAGCTTTCTGGATCCTGTGGAATATCGTAGTTATAGACATGCGTTACACCTGAAATATCCAATCCACGCGCTGCAACGTCCGTCGCAACAAGGACGTCAATCTGGTCATTTTTAAAATCACGGATGACACGCAGACGCTTGTTCTGGTCCAAATCTCCGTGGATACCTTCTGCACGGAAGCCACGCAGTTTCAAACCACGAGTCAATTCATCGACACGGCGCTTAGTACGACCGAAGACGATAGACAATTCAGGCTGGTCAACGTCCATAAGGCGTGTCATGGTGTCAAATTTTTCATGTTCTTTGACACGAATATAGTATTGGTCAACGTTCACATTGGTCAATTCCTTAGCCGCAATCTTAACATGCTCAGGCTCTTTCATGAATTTGACACCAATACGCTTGATTGGCTCTGGCATGGTCGCAGAAAATAGTAGGGTTTGGCGACTTTCTGGTACACGCTCAATGATCGCTTCAATATCGTCCAAGAAGCCCATGTTGAGCATTTCATCTGCCTCATCAAGAATGAGGGTTTCAACACCGTCAAGCTTGAGGGCTTTTCTCTTAATCAAGTCCAAGAGACGCCCTGGCGTACCAACAACGATGTGGGCACCTGAGCGAAGGGCCTTGATTTGCTTTTCGATGCTTGATCCACCGTAAACAGAGCGGACTTTCACACCCTTTTCACGACCAAATTTGAAGAGTTCTTCCTGACTCTGCACCGCCAACTCACGTGTTGGGGCAATAATCAGGGCTTGAACTGCTTGATTGTTGGTGTCAATTTTATTGAGGGTTGGCAGACCAAAGGCTGCGGTCTTCCCTGTACCCGTCTGGGCTTGACCAATCACATCTTTACCCTCCAGGGCAAGCGGAATAGTCTGCTCCTGGATAGGTGACGGCGTTTCAAAACCTGCCTTCTCAACGGCAAGCAAAATGTCTTCTGATAAATTTAATTCAGTAAATTTCAATTATGATACCAAGTGCGTTAAGAAAACAAGGTGAAAATAGGAGACTGACGCAGTGTGGGTACACACTAGGAAGTCTATCTTTTTCATGAAGTTTTTAGCACGGGTTCGAATACTCTTCCCGAACCAGTTTCCTAACGCATTTCCTTTCTTTTACAAGGCAGTGCGAAGCTACCTTATCTAACTTTTTTTGTAACAATTATTTCCACTGGCAGCGAACTAACCAGTATCAGACTTGTAACTTAACTAGTATAACACATTCTAAGCATAAAGGTTGGCTTTTGCCTTGAAAATAAAAATAATACGTTTTCAAAAAAAACTTAAAAATATTTGAAGGTGAGAAAGTGAGAAATTAAGACTATTTGAATCATAGTTTGAACAACCAATGCGGTATTGTATTCAGACATATAAATAATAAAGGTAAAGGTGACTCAAAACAATAGCTTTCGTAAACAAATGCTATCTTTCTCAAGACTAGTGACTATCCTCTTCGCTTTTATTTTTACCCTATGATATAATTAAGGTGATGACTTCTCACAGCTAATCGCTGGTGTCCCAATATCAAAAAACCACGATGGAAACTAACAACGTTTTTTTACTATAATTATATTACCAACCATTTCACTAATTATATTATGTTATCCAAGCGCTGATTGAGGATTAACATACGAGGAGGTATAGATATGAATACAAAAAAGAAGATATCCTTTGCCCTGACCGCTTGTCTAGGTCTTTTTTTGCTCTTCCCTACTTCTACCCACGCTCATTATGACCGCGCCTTTTGGTATGAAGAACAAGTGACCACACCGCATATTGAACAATATACAGACTGGATGTCCACAATTCCTGATAATCGTTTTCTAGGAGAGCTTGCCATTCCGGGAACTCATGATAGCATGGCTCACAGTAACCATCTTCCTTTTCGTGATATTGTCCGTACGCAAACAATGAATTTGCAGCAACAATTGGAGTCTGGAATCCGATATTTAGATATTCGTCTCGCATATATGGGAGATCACTTTGCTCTCTACCATGGCTCAATCGCCTTGGGCTACCAATTTGAAGAGGTTCTTACAACTATTCAAAATTACTTGATAAGTTATCCAAGTGAAACCATCTTAATGCGGATTAAACAAGAGCATACTCATGCCTCTGATCCTGAAATGTTTACCCTTTTTGAGTCCTATTATCAACGATATTCCTCTCTTTTCTGGAATCCTATGACTTCGTCAAACGGATACAATCCTACACTAGGCGAAATTCGTGGCCAGATTGTGCTTTTACCTGATGTCTTGTCTATCGAACACGGAATAAATTATCGTTTTGTTATTACTCAAGATCAATACCATCTCAATACAAATTGGGATTTATATAAAAAATGGGAAGCTATAAAGAACCATATCAATCAGGCAAATACATCTAGCATTGATTTTATTTTCATGAATTATCTCAGTGGTTCTGGTGGTTCTTTCCCTTATTTTGTAGCAAGTGGACATGTTCGTCCAGCAACTGATGCTTCCCGACTCTCTACTGGATTGACGGAACCCGGTTTTAGGCATCGCTACCCTGACTTCCCACGCACAGCACGTCTCGGTGTATTTGCAACAATTTCCTTTGAAGGAACCAATACTCTTGTTGCGGACTATCTACGAAACAATCAAATTCGTAGACCAGGAATCATCATTTCAGATTTCCCCGGTGAACGTCTTATCAATGAAGTTATACAATGCAATTACCGTTAATCGTTCTATATTTTTGCATGTTTAGTATTTAAGCTAAAATACTGTTCTATAAATAACATCTCGTACAATACATACCTAATTCTCACCCTAACCTTCCAATTCCTTTTACCATCAACATAAAAATATTCAACTGACTAGCGAGGAAATTCCCAACGGGGGACTCCTCGTTTTTTATATCTTAATTGTCGTTTCAAGTCAAAAATAGTCAACCACTAAATTTTCGATAAGCAGACTATATCATCAATAACAAAAAATTACTTCTTTCACGAAAAATAAAAGTGATTGATTGTGACATGAAAAATTCTATAGGAGTTGTGAACTAAGGATAGCACAGTGAAACATTGAGAGCAACAATAAAAAAATGCATCATTAGGCTGTTATAGACATTTAGTCTATCTTTAATTACTTCGTTAACTCGCTTTGCCGTACTTTGCGTAAGTGACTTGCTTTCGCAAGTCTCATTTCCAGCCTTGTACAGTCTGCTAGACTGTACAAGCTGCCTACAGCTTTTGAGGCGAATGCGGTTCGCCCTATTTCCAGCATCTTTTTTCTCGCTTTTTTGTATCTAGGATCGGGCTGAAACAGTTCCCCGAACTGTTTCACTCTCCCAGATAGTTGGAGCTAGTACTAAAAGTAAACTAAAATATAATTATTTAGCTTTAAAATAGCATTCCAAACAATACTCAACCGATTGAACTGTCCTCAAACACTCAACCACCTTTCTTTTCAATCCAGCCCAGAATCGTTCAATTGGGTTAAGTTCAGGGGAATAAGGTGGAAGCGGAAGAAAATAGTGTCCCTTAGCCACTGCAAGCTCATCTAGTTGTTTCTTGGGATGAAAAGCTGCATTATCCATAATGATGACATGGGGTTCTGTCAAGGATGGCAATAGCTGCTCCTGATACCACTTGATAAATAATTCCGCTGTCATCGTTCCATGATAAAGCAAGGGGGCTACAATTTTAGAACCAATTTGACCAGCTACTACCGAAATTCTTTCGAATCTGCGTCCACTTACCTTGTCGTATACTTTCTCCCCTCGAGGTGCTCTAGCTTTGTGACGATAAAGATAAGTATCAATGCCAGTCTCATCAATGTAAACAATAGGGGTGTTTGGAAAGCAGGCTAAAACATCAAGATAGCGTCTCACTTTTTCGCTATCTTGTTCTTTATAGGTTGTGGTCTTTTTTTAAAGTGATGTTCAGTTTTTTTAAGGCTGCCCAAACTGAGGGAATACTACAGTCAAAATGCTCTGCAATTTCCCTTAAGAAAGCATCTGGATGTTCCTTGACATAGGCTTCTAACTTATCCAATGGCAATTTGCGAGGACTACGAGAGCGTGGTTTACGATTCAGATGTCCTTCATTTTTCAGCTGTGTCTCCCAACGGTACAAGGTATCGGTTCCAATACCAAATAGGTCACAGGTTTCCTTTTTTGTGTGTCCTGATTGGACATAGGCAATAACGCGTTTTCTAAAATCAATTCCGTAAGTCATAAGTCTATTTTATTATATATTAAATAAAAAACTAAATAACTATATCTGGCAAGCTATCGCATTTGCTAGATAAAAAAAGAATGCTGGATAAGATTCCAACATTCTTTCTAACAATTTATTTTCCCAAAACAGCCGCAGCCAGAGCTTTTTGGATAGCAATAACACTCTTGTCACTCTTGAATTGGAGGGTTTCCGCTGGATCTGCCGCAGAAGAAATCCAAATCTTGAGCTCAGCATCTAAATCAAAATGACCAGAAGTTTCGACCGTAAAACGTGAAATGGACTGGTAAGGAATAGACTTATAGGCTACCTTCTTACCAGAAATCCCTTGCTTATCCACTAAAATCAAGCGATACTCGGTAAAGACAATCAGGTCGCGGACCAAACTAAAGGCCATCTCTACTTGTTCATTAGCCAATAAAATATTCCCTAGCTCCTGCTCTACCTTGTCATTATTCATCTGTGAGGCATTGCCCATCAAACCTGAAAACAAACCCATGTGTTACTCCTTTTTTACTTTTCCATATTTTACCGAAAAACTTACAGGAAACAAAGTAAAAACCAGCCTATAATACAAGCCTCTCGTCAAACAAGCCTAGAAATTCTTCATTCTGCGAATGGGTGACGACGATGACCAACTTATCCTCAATCTTGGACAAGGTTTCCGCAATTAAACTTTCATTTCTAGTATCTAAGCCCGTCGTTGGCTCATCAAATAACAAGACTTCCGCATCACGATAGAGGGCTCTAGCTATATCAAACCGCCGCTCCTCCCCTCCCGATAATTGCTGGGCAGAGGATAACAGGGTGGCGAAACCATTTTCCTGTCGTTCAAACCAGTCTAGCAGACCAACCCTGCTCAAGCAAGTCAGAGCCTTTCTCTGATCCAAGGGACCAAACAGGCTCAGATTTTCCCCAATACTAGCTGAGAAAATAGCCGTTTTTTGAGGAAGATAATAGATTTTTCCAAAGACCGAAGTTTGTTCCAAGTTCGCAAGATTGATCTGGTTGACCAAGACCCGTCCCTCATCTGCTTTCTGAACACCCAGCAGCAGACGGAGTAAGGTCGTCTTCCCACTGCCGCTTTTGCCTAGAATGGCATATTTTCTATTAGCAAGAAAACGATAGGAAAACCTATCAAATAGGCGGTGATTATTCTGCTCATAGGTAATCGTTTCCAAGCTGATGCTGTCAATGGTTTCAGTCAGTTCTTCCACGGCTTCATTTTCCTGGAATTGCCCCTGCAAAATCGCCGTCAAATCTGCCACAACAGTCCGACTGGCCAGGTAATCTGTCACCAGTCCAGACATGGTCTGGATAGGCCCCGCCACCGTTCCCATGAGGGTGGTCATAGCAATCAGGTCTGAAATCTTCAGCAGGCCTTGAAAGACAAAGATACCACCAATAATCCAGGAACCCGAATAGACCACACTACTCAAACCGTAGGACACGGCGTAGGTCTGAGATTGTTTTTTGGAAAAATGGTTGGCTCGCCTAGCATATTCCTGACTGGATGCTTGGAGTTTCTCCTCAAAAATCGGCGTAATGGTGCTGATTCGGATAAAGGTCAGAGAATGAACAAACTCACTAAAGAGCTTGAGATAGGCATTCTTCTCCGACTGACTATCCTGAGTGGCATGAGCAAGGATACGATTATTGATCAAGGGAGCGAGAAAAGGAATAAAGCACAAAGCCAGCATAATCAGCGTCATGGTCCCTTGCAAATAAAGGGCACCAATCAGTGAAAAGGTAAAGACAAGAAGACTGGTCAACATGGACAAGAGCGGTGTCAGATAGGCATTTTCTAAGACATCCAAGTGGTTGACCAAAATGTGAATCTTGTCAGCACTCTTTTTGTCATCACTTCCTGAATCATCACCAGCTGCATAGACAGCCACCAGCTGATTGCGAGTTCTTTCCATGATACGATTGACCAACTTAGACTTGAGATAACGAGGCAGGTAGTCAAAGTAGGTATCGCAGATGAAAAAGCCCACCGCTATGAGTGAACTGGTCACAAATGCCTTTTGGTCACCGGACAGAGCCGCCTCTGAAACCCTAGCATAGACAAAACCTGTTGCTGCCAAAATCAGAGCATAGACAAGAGCTACCAAGACATAAGCCAGCACCTCCGACTTACACTTTCTAAGGTAGTAAAACATGGGATAAGACCTCCAATCCATTTCCATTTATATAACTATAGTATATTATAATAATACTTTTTTTGCAATGATAACAAAATTAAAAAAAGCCAGGACTTGCCTGACTTATTATAGAGTTAATTGGGTTAGATGAAGATTGAACTTGAGGTTCATCAAAGCGACTTAAGAAAGTTTTAGCTTGATTTTCGAAGCTGAATACTGACTTTAATACGCAAAGAAAATCAAGAATAAAACTAGGCAGGGAGCTGAAGATTGAACTGAAGTTCATCGAAGCGACTTAAGGAAGTTTTAACTTGATTTTCAAAGCTGAACAGCTGTAAACTGACTTCCGTCAGTTCCCATCTCCCACTAGAAAAGGTCCACTGGACCTTAGCTATTGGTAAGCCGACTGCTGTCGGCTATTATCTCCCGATAGCAAACATCTCCCAGATGTTTGCTACATCTTCTCTTCCAACTCCACATCCGGATATTTGTCCGCGAACCAGCGGAGCGCGAAGTCGTTTTCAAAGAGGAAGACGGGTTGGTCAAAGCGGTCTTTGGCTAGGATGTTGCGGCTTGAGGACATGCGTTCATCCAGGTCTTCTGGCTTAATCCAGCGGACGGTCTTTTTACCCATTGGGGTCATGACTACCTCGGCATTGTACTCGCCTTCCATGCGGTGTTTGAAAACTTCAAACTGGAGCTGACCAACGGCCCCCAGCATATACTCGCCTGTCTGGTAGTTCTTGTAGAGCTGGATAGCCCCTTCCTGTACCAGTTGCTCGATTCCCTTGTGGAAGGATTTTTGTTTCATGACATTTTTAGCAGAAACTTTCATGAAAATTTCAGGCGTGAAGGTCGGCAGCGGTTCAAATTCAAACTTGTTCTTGCCTACGGTCAAAGTATCTCCTACCTGATAGGTCCCTGTATCGTAAACCCCGATAATGTCACCCGCTACTGCATTTTCCACATTCTCACGAGATTCTGCCATGAACTGGGTCACGTTGGACAACTTGGCTCCCTTGCCTGTACGAGACAGGTTAACTGCCATACCGCGTTCAAATTCGCCCGAAACCACACGGACAAAGGCAATGCGGTCGCGGTGACGAGGGTCCATGTTGGCTTGGATTTTGAAAACAAAGCCTGAAAAGTCTTTATTGAGCGGATCAATCACATCCCCTGTCGTTGTCTTGTGACCATGTGGCTCTGGAGCAAACTCCAAGAAGGTGTCAAGGAAGGTCTGCACCCCAAAGTTTGTCAGGGCTGATCCGAAGAAAACAGGTGTCAAATCGCCGTCCAAAATCGCCTGCTCTGAAAATTCATTCCCAGCTTCCGCTAAAAGTTCAATATCATCTAGAACTTGTGCATAGAATGGGTTAGAACCAAAGAGCTTGTCACCCTCGTCCAAACTCGCAAAACGCTCTTCACCACGGTAGAGTTCCAAACGTTTGTTATGGAGGTCATAGAGACCTTCGAAAGATTTTCCCATACCGATTGGCCAGTTCATCGGATAGCTAGCGATGCCCAAGACTTCTTCCAACTCCTGCAATAAATCCAATGGCTCACGACCATCACGGTCCAACTTGTTGATAAAAGTAAAGACTGGAATATTGCGATGCTTCACAACCTCAAAGAGCTTTTTGGTCTGGGCTTCGATACCCTTGGCAGAGTCCACCACCATGACAGCCGCATCCACCGCCATCAAGGTCCGATAGGTATCCTCAGAGAAGTCTTCGTGCCCTGGTGTATCCAGGATATTGACCCGCTTGCCTGCGTAGTCAAACTGCATAACAGACGAGGTGACAGAGATACCACGTTGTTTCTCAATATCCATCCAGTCAGACTTGGCAAAGTTACCAGTCTTTTTCCCTTTGACCGTACCTGCTTCACGAATCTCGCCCCCAAAGTAGAGCAACTGCTCAGTAATAGTGGTCTTCCCCGCGTCCGGGTGAGAGATAATCGCAAAGGTGCGGCGTTTCTTGATTTCTTCTTGTAGTGCCATAATGTTTCCTTTTCATTTTTTGTATTTTGATTCATAGCAGAGCTGAGCTCTTATCCTATTCGATTTACATTGGATTCATCCTTATTCTTTACTAGACAACTCTCTTATTATATCGGAAATAAGGGAATTTTTCAAACCATTGAAGAATAGGTCTACAGACCTATACTATTGTATTATAAATATGTTACAATAAGTATGAGATGTATTCTATATACTAGAAAAAGAAAGATAAAATAATGAACAAACAAATAAAAGGTTTATCAACCAAGGAAGTACAAGAACGTATTCAAAACCAGCAAACCAATCATTTTAAGACAAAGACCAGTGCCAGTAATTGGGAAATCTTCAGACGAAATGTGTTTACATCTTTTAACGCACTAAATTTTGCCATTTTCTTAGCCTTACTAGCTGTACAGGCATGGTCCAACCTTTTCTTCTTCGGAGTTATTGTCCTCAACGCTGTTTCAGGAATGCTGACAGAATGGCGAGCACGACGAATGATTGACAAACTCAACCTGATGAACAAGGATTTTATCCGAGTTGTTCGTGACAGTGAGACAATCTCTCTTGCACCAGAAGATATTGTTTTAGATGATGTTCTCTTGCTGTCTGCTGGCGAACAAGTTCCTAGTGATGCTATTGTTTTAGAAGGTATAGCCGAGACAAACGAGGCCATGTTAACCGGTGAAAGCGACTTGATTGTGAAAAATACTGGGGCTGAATTATTGTCTGGTAGCTATCTAGTTAGCGGACAGATTTATGCAAAAGTCATCCATGTTGGCGCAGAAAACTATGCCAATAAGCTCATGCTTGAGGCGAAAACTCACAAACCTATCGTCTCTCGTATTCTTTACAATATGGATAAAATTGCTAAATTTACAGGAAAAATTATCATTCCATTCGGACTTGCTCTTTTTCTAGAAGCCTTTTTCATCAAACTTCTTCCCTTAAAAGACTCAGTTATTACCAGCTCTACTGCCCTACTAGGTATGTTACCAAAGGGAATCGCTCTGCTGACCATCACTTCTCTCTTAACTGCCGTTATCAAACTGGGAATGAAAAATGTCCTCGTACAAGAAATGTATTCCGTCGAAACACTTGCCCGAGTTGATGTTCTTTGTTTGGACAAGACCGGAACGATTACTCAGGGGAAAATGACCGTCGAAAACTTGCTCCCCTTAACCAACCATTATTCACTTGACACTATCCAACAGATACTCGCTACCTATATCCAGACAAGTGAGGATACTAATTCAACAGCTCAGGCCATTCGAAAAGAATATGGTGATTTAGAGCACCACTATAAAGCTAGTCACATCATTCCATTTTCTAGTGATAGAAAATGGGGGGCAATGACAATAGAAAACATTGGTCACATTTTTCTAGGGGCACCAGAAATGTTACTAACACAAAATCCTCCTTCTGTTTCTGAGGCACAGGCTCGTGGTTCCCGTGTCCTGATTCTTGCGCTTAGCCAACAGTCCCTTCCTTCTTCTCAAAATCAGCTACCTGAGAATATTGAACCTCTAGCTCTATTAGAAATTGCCGATCCAATCCGAGAAGACGCCGCAGAAACACTGGCCTATCTTCGCTCGCAAGAAGTGACTCTAAAAATAATCTCTGGTGACAATCCTGTGACGGTCTCACACATTGCCAGGGAAGCTGGATTTGCTGACTACGATAGCTATATCGATTGTTCCAAAGTTGACGACGAAGAACTAATTGCCAGAGCTGAAACAACCGCCATTTTTGGTCGCGTATCCCCACATCAGAAAAAATTGCTCATCCAAACCCTCAAAACACAGGGACATACTACTGCAATGACCGGTGATGGGGTCAATGATATTCTTGCACTACGCGAAGCTGATTGTTCCATTGTTATGGCTGAAGGCGATCCCGCTACCAGACAAATCGCCAATCTAGTCCTCCTAGATTCTGAATTTCGCGATATTCCTGAGATTCTCTTTGAGGGACGACGCGTTGTTAACAACATCTCCCACATTGCTCCCATCTTTCTTATCAAAACAATCTACTCTTTCTTACTTGGCCTTATCTGTATCGCTAGTATCGCCCTAGGTAAAGCAGAATATTTGTTAGTTTTCCCATTTATTCAAGTACAAATGACCCTCATTGGTCAATTTGTCGAAGGTTTTCCTCCTTTTATCCTAACTTTTGAACGAAATATCCGCCCTGTAGAAAAACATTTTCTCAGAAAATCTCTTCTCTTAGCCCTCCCAAATGCTCTCATGGTTGTTCTCAGTGTCCTTATTTTCCATTTAATGCAAGTATTTGGATACTTAAACTTGCATGACATGCAAACCCTCTCTTATTATGTTCTTGGTTCAACAGGTCTACTGGCTGTCATTCGTGCCTGTTTGCCACTGACAAAAGCTCGACTGGCTCTTATTATTTATTCCGTTTTCGGTTTCTTCATCAGCTCCCATTTCCTACATGGTCTGATTGAAATCCACCCCTTAAACAGTCACACATTGCCAATCTATTCTGGATTAATGCTCATTTTTATCCCTGTCTTTTTCTGGATTAGCCACAAACAAGGCGCATTTAAAAACTAAAAATAAGACTTGAAAAACTAATTTCAAGTCTTATTTTTTCAATATATGCGAATTCATTTGTTTGCTTTCTTTTTTCAAATAGGCAATTAACATAGCTTGTATACTCAAAATAGAGAAACAGAGTAGGCAGGTTACCAAGAAGAAATTCAAAGGAAGATTGGTACTGTTCACTAAAGGTGCCTGTCTCAAAAATCCATAATTTCCACCAGTTAAAAGAGCTACTCCTAGAATCAGCATATTCATAATAAGCGTATATTTCACTACCTCTTTCCCCTTCAACATCTCCCCCTCTAAATCAGATAACAGGTACAACATACAATTAACCGTCAAGGCGTAGTGACCAATAACAAAAGTAAAGAAGGTCAGATGTGGAAATGCAAATGGGTCAAATACTGGATGAATAAAGGCCGCAAGCGATCCAAAAAGACCCAGATAGGCAAAATAACGTTTCAAAGGTCCAGGCTTCGCCCAAAGAATAAAGAGCATAGCCAAGCGACAATGATAAAAAGGAAGACTCTCAGAAAGAGGAAAATCAGCTACGATATACCAAGTATAAAGGGAGACAATCTGTATAAATTGAAGCCACCAAAAAACAATATGAAACCATCTTTTTTGATAACAACGAAAACAAAGATAGAGCATGAAAAACCAAATAATCATGAGAAACAGGTGTTCCAATACGTTCAGGTTCGGTGCTTCAGAAATCTGATTGCTAAAAAAATCACTCATCTTATTAAATTCCTCTCTTTCCCAAAAAGTTAGTATATCAACTTTTCGATGTTTTGACAAGACTTGCTGAAAAAGAGAGGTCTTGCCTCTCTACTTTTCTATTTCTTCAACCACTTTCCCAAGATTCATGGAATTAGAGCCTTTAAAGAGGATTTGGTCCTCTTTTCCTAGACTTTCTCTAACCTGTTTAACCAGTTCTTCAAATTGGTCCTGCTCTGCATTTTTCCTAAAGAAATAGACTTTTCCAATCGGGAACATCTGACTAGCCAACTGGGCCAGACCTTCAATATCCTGACCGTAGAAAATGACGGTGTCTAGCACATCAGGCGACAGGCTCAGAATCATCTGATTGTGGAGGTCAACGGACTGGCTCCCCAGTTCTTTCATGTCTGCTAAAACGGCGATTTTCTTGCCGCCTTCATTGGCTGGGATACTAGAGAAGGTTTCCAAAATCAAACGCATGGCCGTTGGATTGGCGTTGTAGACATCGCTGAGAATATCTGCTCCGTTTGCTGCCTTCTTCCACTCGGTGCGGTTGCGGGTCAAGTTTAGACTGGCTAGGGCTGACTTGATTGCCTCATCTGGCACACCCAAGGTCCTACCTACGTAGCTTGCTACCATGGCATTGGTGGCATTGTACTTGCCCGTTACTGGGAGGAAAATATCGCCGTCCATAAAATTGACGGTGAAGGTCAGGCTATCTTTTGACTCGACCAGACTGGTCACCTGCAAATCAGCCTGCTCACCGAAGCGAATGAGGTCTACATGGCTCGGCAAGAGCTTATCCGCAATCGGATCTGCTGGGATCAAGAGTTTACTACCTGGATCCATTCCATCTGCAATTTGTAATTTTCCTTTGGCAATCTCTGCTCGTGAGCCGAAAAATTCCAGATGCGCTTCGCCAAATAGAGTAATTACTGACAGACTTGGTTTGGCAATTTCGGATAGAAGATGAATGTCTCCCAACTGGTCTTGGCCCATTTCCAAGACCAGTTTTTCTGTATCATCAGGCATGTGGAGGACGGTGTATGGCAGACCGATTTCGTTGTTGTAGTTGCCTTGTGTCTTGTAAGTCTTGTAAGTCGTCGCCAGAACATCGTGAATCATGTCCTTGGTGGTCGTTTTACCGTTTGATCCTGTCACAGCAATGACTTCTACCCCTGTTTTCTCTAGGTAGTAGGCCGCTAATTGTTGAAGCGCAGCCAAGCAATCATTTACTAGAATGTGAGGAACATCAAGGCTGACTTCAGACAGGGTTACTGCGCAGCCATTTTCAAAAGCAACAGGAATGAAGTCATGACCATCACGCGCACCTTTGAGGGGAACAAAAAGATCCCCTTCTGTAATCAGGCGACTGTCGAACTCCACCTTGTTAAGGGCTCTATCGGGATAAAGACTAATATCATTTTTTGCGCCCAAGACCTGAGCGACTTCGTGTAGGGTTAATTTCATTGTTTTCTCCAATAAACTAAAAAAGAGCTTTCGCTCTTTCTATTATACCATTTTTTATCGAACTTGAGTGAGGACACCATCTTTCATCTCATATACCTTGTCGCATTTTTCAATCATACGCTGGTCATGTGTTACCATGATGATGGATTTGTTCCGTTCTTTGGCTTCCTTAGCTAATAACTCAACCACTTCAAAAGCGCGATTACTGTCTAGACTGGCTGTTGGTTCATCAGCTAGAATCAAAGCTGGATCGTTATAAAGTGCACGGGCAATAGCTACACGCTGCCGTTCTCCGCCTGACAAATCCTTAGGGAACTTGTTTTTGAGATGTTCCACACCCAATTCAGATAGGAGTTCGTTTCGCTTGCTCGGTTCAGCTTTCTTATTGACCTTATCAACCAAGGTTAATTGTTTTTCGACTGTTAAAAATGGAATCAAATTGGAAGCCTGCAAGACAAAACCAATGTCCTTATAGCGCAATTTGGCACGTTTTTTCTCAGGTAAATCAGAATAGTCCGACTGATTGATTAAAACACGACCCGTTGTCGGTGTTTGTAAACCACCTACCAAGGTCAAAAATGTTGACTTCCCAGAACCAGATGGTCCAATGATGGCAACAAATTCGCCTTCTTCAATGCTAAAATTTGTTGGTTTAAGAGCCGTAATGGTTTGACTGCCATCTTGGAAGGTCTTACTAATATTTTCAAAAATAAGTGTTTTCATAACAACCTCCTAAGACAAATTTCGTAATGGATCTACCTTAAAGATAGAACCTACAGAGAAACTAGCACCCAATAGAGCAAATACAACTAGTGCTAGGCCGATTGCAATATAGAAGGTCCAGTTATTCTCAAATGGAACAGCGCTTGGCAAGACAAGGGATGACAAATAAGTCCCAGCCAATCCAAGGACGGTTCCCACACCAGCAAGTAGGAAGGTTTGAGCCAGTACAGAACCTGAAATATAGCCATTTGAAAGACCTTGGATTTTCATCAAGCCAAAAATCGGCGATTTCTGAGTTGTCAAAACAAAGATAAAAATACCAATAACAATGGCTGAGATGACAATCAAGAATCCTATCATAAAGCCAAAGGTCATATTTTGGGCCTTATATCCTGGCAGATTTTCAATAAAGTCTGCAATAGCAACTTTTTCCAGCTCATCTGGTAGAGAAGCGACATCTCCACGAACGACAATGGCACTGGCAAGATTACTCGTTGCAGCTTGTTGTTTATCAGCCTGCATCAATTCTGCAAATGCCGTAAAGTCCATATATACAACAGGCGCCACTCCAAAGTAGGCATTGTCTGTATAACCTACAATGGTCACTTTTTCATCAGCACCTGATAGATAGATTTGATCTCCAAGCCCAAAACCTTCTACCTCTGACAAGGTTTTGTCTACAAGGACTTCTCCCGTTTTTTCATACAAACGACCTTCTACAATATTCGGTACGATAAAACTATCAGCCTCTACGGCAAAGATGTTTACCTTTTCTTTTTCGTCTGAGGTGGCATTTTCATCCACATAGGCAACTCCTGCCTGTTGGCGAATCAAGGCCTTGTCACTAGCATCCACCTGATCAAGCAGGCTCGTATCAATTTTTGATGCTGCAATCAAGCGATTGCTTTCTGAATTGAGCAGAACATAGTCTGCCTGCCATTTATCAACTGCTGTTCTATTTTCCTGCATGAGTCCGTAAGCCAAACCAGTCAGGAAAAAGACCAAGTAAGAAATCAGGATTAATAATCCTAAAATCAAGCCGTAACGCAGTTTGTTCTGTCGCATTTCTTCGATTGCTAAAAACATCTTACTCCACACTTTCTAAGACATAAAATCTTGTCTCAAACTGCAAGTCTTCCCTCAAAAGAGCTTTGACTTTACATTTCTTTTCCACATAGGAAAGAATCTCTTTCTGCTTTTGCGCTGAAACCGACTCACCAATTCCAATCAACACCTCAAAACGCTGATTGTCCAAGCGACTCTCCACCTGAACAGGCATGGTTTTATTGCCTTCTTGGCTGGCATAGTAGCCCTGCACACACATGGTGATACAAGCAGCTAAGCCAATATTAACTAGACTAACCGGAGTCTCACCCTTCTCCGTTACCCCAAAGGTACGAACCGGTTCGCCATAACCTTGAGAAAGAGCCTGAAACAGGCCTTCCCCTTTTACTGTCGTTTGATACATAAACACCTCCAGAACTTGTTCCATTTTATTCCTTTTTGCAAACCTTTGCAAGAATGTGAACTAGAAAAAGATTGGAAATTTTCCAACCTTTTCCAAACATTTTAAATCAAGTGACTTTCGCGTTTTTCAAACATTTCCTTAGCCAAACGAACAAGCTCTTCAATCAAGTCTGGGTAAGCTAGGCCCATATTATCCCAAAGGAGTGGATACATAGACCACTGGGTAAATCCTGGCATGGTATTCAACTCATTTAAGAAGATGTCGCCGTCTTCTGTCAGGAAGAAATCACAGCGGGACAGGCCACAACCACCGAAAGCTCGGAAGGCCTTGGCAGCATTATCACGCATGGTGTCCATGATAGACTCGTCAATCTTAGCTGGGATTTCCATAGTAATCTTGTTGTCGATGTATTTGGCATCGTAGTCATAAAAAGCAACGTCTTTGACTACTTCGCCAGGAAGGGTGGTTTTCACGTCAGCATTTCCCAAAAGACCGACCTCAATCTCACGCGCATTAACACCCTGCTCAACGAGGACACGGCTATCATACTTGAAGGCCAGATCAAGTGCCTTACGCAAGCCAGCTAAATCCTCAGCTTTTGAGATACCGACACTTGACCCCATATTAGCTGGTTTTACAAAGACCGGATAAGTCAATTTCCCTTCAATCTCTGCAATCTTTTCGTCAATATTTTCACCCTCTATAACGGCTACATATGGTACTTGGGAGATTCCAGCTGATTCCAAAATACGCTTAGTTGTAATCTTGTCCATGGCAACGCTGGAAGACAAGATATTAGTGCCAACATAAGGCATACGGAGAACTTCCAAGAAGCCTTGAATTGAGCCATCTTCCCCCATTGGTCCGTGAAGGACAGGGAAAACGACTGCCTTTTCTTCATAAATATCGCTCGGACGGATTTTTTGCTCTTCAACAATCGTCGCGTTTGTCATGAGTTTTTCATCGGCAGACGGTATTTGAGAAAACTCTTGCGTCTTTACAAAGTCACCAGTTTGAGTGATGAAATAGGTTTTGACAAAAAATTTATCATAATTGATAGCACGCATGACGCTTTCGGCAGACAGAACAGATACCTCACGCTCTGCAGAACGCCCACCATATAGTAAAATCAAGGTTTCTTTTGACATATATTTTCCTTCCTGTACCAACGCTATTACTCTTAGTATAGCATAATTTAACAAATCATATCTATCCTATCTTAAAATTAGGAACGTCTCTAACTACAGAACTGCTATAGCTCTGTACGATTTTCAATAGCCCTCAACAGGGTCACTTCATCTGCATATTCAATATCACTGCCTACCGCTAAGCCACGAGCTAGTCGGGTTACTTTGATTCCCGCTGGTTTGAGGACTCGTGAGATATACATGGATGTAGCCTCTCCATCTGCTGTTGCATTGGTCGCCACAATAACTTCTGTAACCTCATTGTCCATCAGGCGAGTGAGGAGGGTTTTCAAATTAATATCATCTGGTCCGATACCATTCATGGGAGAAATCAAGCCATGCAAGACATGATAAAGACCGTGGTATTCTTGAATATTTTCCAAGGCTGTAACATCTCGGCTATCCTCTACAATCAAAATAGTAGATTGGTCTCGCGTTGAGTCCTGGCAAATGGCACAGGGGTCCTGATCCGTCAAATTACCACAAATAGAGCAATAAGATAGGTCTCGCTTGGCTGCCAATAAATTTTTTGCAAACTCATTAACGACATCATCCTCCATGCCAATAGTATAAAAAGCTAAACGGGTAGCCGTTTTTATACCGATACCTGGCAATTTAGAATAGCTATCAATTAACTTGGCAATAGGTGTAGGGTAAAGCATAAGCCTCCTTAATTCATTGGGTGAAGTGATTGATATAGATTGATAATTTCTTGAGTAATTGTCTTAGTAGTTGTTGAACTTTGATTGGTCAAATTTGGTAGGACAACTGCTACCGCAATTTGAGGATTATCACTAGGCGCATAAGCAACAACGTTGGTATTGACCGCAGTAACCACATCACCAGAAGCTGTCGTTGTATAGGTTTCGGCTGTACCAGTCTTGGCACTGATGGTCACAGCCGCACCACGACCGATAGCACTACCTGTATTAAAGCGCCCACTACCATTGACAACTTGGTAGAAACCTTGACGAAGAAGAGACATATCCTCAGTGGAAATATTAACCTGATTCATCTCCTTACCAGATACGGTTTCAATTAATTCCCCCAAACCACCTTGGGCATTATTCCCATAAATTCCCTCAACGAGGTGCGGAGAAATCCGTGTCCCGTTATTCGCAATGGTCGCTGCATACTGTGCCATCTGCATCGGTGTATAGTTATCAAACTGTCCAAAAGCATTGGTAATAAAATTGGCTGTCGAATACTCTTCCGGTAAAAATCCTGTAGATTCGAGTGGAAGGTCAATACCTGTTGACGCACCTAAACCATACTCTGCAAAAGTCGAACGAAGCTTAGTCATGGCATTTGTCAATGTATCGCCATCATTCAAATACATGTTAGCTGAGTAGGTCTGACCAAGTAATCCCAAAGCAATCTTAACCATGTAGACGTTAGAAGAATATTCTAGAGCCTCTGTCGCATCAATATTAAAACTACCATAGGCCCCATACCAAGATGTAATTGGTGCTGAACCTGCAAAATAGATTGGTTCATCTAACTGCACTTGATTGCCACTGATAACTCCATTTTCCCAACCAGAGCTGATTGTCGCTCCTTTGACGATGGAACCTGGTGTGAAAACACTTGTAATAGTACCAAGGGCATCTTCTGTTATGCTACCTGCTCCTTTTTCATGACTGTATCCAGACATGGCAAGCACCGCACCTGTTGAAGGTTCCAATGCGACTGCATAAACTCCTTCCGAGTAAAGTGCACTACCAGTAGCCAGCTCACTTTCAAAGTATTTTTTCAAAATAGCATTGACACCATCTTGAAAGGCTAAATCAATAGTCAGTTTAATATTATTTCCCTGCTGTCCTTCTTGGATTGTCTCAATACTTTCGACATTTCCGTTTCGATCTAGGTTGATTTGTTTTTTCTCACGTTGACCTTGCAATACTTCTTCATATTGTTTCTCGAGGTAGGCAGTTCCCACACGGTCATTTGATGAGTAGCCCTTGGAGAGATAGTATTCCGCATCTTCCGCAGGCAAACCAGCCTGTTCACTCGTTACTGTACCAATAATAGAGCTGAGGGAAGTTGGTAAAATCGTCCGTTGCCAGTTGTTAGTCGTTGAAATGCCTGGAAGTTGACTTTCATTGGCTACGATATGAGCAACTTGTTCAGCTGTTAGAGTATCTGTTACCAAATTAACAGTAGAGAAGTAAGTAGCTCCATTCATCTGCTTAAATAGCTCAATCGCCTTGCTATCTTGCTCAGAATATTGCAATGCTTCAGCAGGGATACTATCAACCGCATTAGAATAAATTGTCGATTCACTCAGGTAGTTGCCATCAGAATCGTATTTTTTATCTTCTGGCAAGGCCTCGACTACCTGACGATAAACTTCTTCATCCGCCAAATAATAATCAGCCTTGTCACGTTGAGTAATTGTTACGTCCGACACATTGACCCACTGCAAGAGTTTATTAG
Organism: Streptococcus suis; assembly: GCF_046032535.1. Lineage (GTDB taxonomy): Bacteria > Bacillota > Bacilli > Lactobacillales > Streptococcaceae > Streptococcus > Streptococcus suis_AK. The sequence goes on from NZ_JARQPL010000012.1 coordinate 36,402, forward strand.
CTACTTCTTTCATTTCCTGAGCAGACATCTTGTTGGAACGTGTGAAGGAGACAACCTGCTGAATCTCGTTTTCAACTAAAGGTTTTCCTTGCGCATCGTAAATCTGCCCACGGATAGAGCCATTGCTGATGATTTTCTGACTGGCAGTAGACAGCTTATTACTATAAAAATCATGATTGATGATCTGCATATCTGCCAGACGCAATATCAAAACTAGGAAAAGGAAAATCACGATAGAAAATAAAATATTTAAACGAAGGGAAATAAAATTTCCATCGTGTTCCAAAGGCTTGTTCTTTCTTTTTTTCACTTCAAAGACCTCATTCTAGAAATGTCCTTCTTATTATACCACAGGCAAAAAATATTTTTTAGACAGAGCCTCCTTTTCAGAAAATATTTCCTTATGATTTCTTCACGAGACAAGCTTGCACTATCTCCCATTGACTGTGAACAGATGTTTCCACAAACTGTTGATCATGGGAAACCAAGAGGACACTTCCTTCATATTCTTTCAAGAATGTTTCCAAAGCCTCAATAGCTGCCATATCTAGAAAATTTGTCGGTTCATCTAATATCAAAAGATTTGCATCCGCCAACAATACCTTAGCTAAGGAGAGACGAACACGCTCACCACCAGACAGATTTGCTACCTTCTGCTGAGCCTTATCATAAGAAAGTCCTAACATACCTAATAAATTGAGAATCGTCATCCTATCTTGAAGAGAGGTACAACTAACATTTTCCAAAGCAGTCTTTTCTTCATCAAGGTTTATCAAATCCTGTGCAAAATAAGCAATTTTTAACTTAGGATTATAATAGCCTGCTAATTCTTTCCTAAATAATTTTCGGACAAAACTAGTCTTTCCAGAACCATTTGCCCCCACTAAGGCTAACTTCTCTCCAAACGTCATCCCTATCTGAGGGAAATCAAATAGATACACTTCATCCATCAAAACTTGACCTGCTTGCAAAAGAAATAGTCTGTGTAAATCAGTATCTAAGGCACCTTTTGATTCCATTTTAATATGAGCCTCCTTTCTGGGCTGACTTACCTTTTCCAACCTCTCAATCCTTTTCTCTAACTGTTTAGCAGTCTTTGCCATAGACTTGGCTTGACTATCATAGGAACCCATCATAGCACTGACTTTCCACTCTGAGGAAGAAACACCTTTCTTTCTCTTCCCCATCTTCTGAGCCTTGACCTGACGCTCTTGTTGGGCTTTTTTTAGTTGAGCGACTTTTTTCTGATAGGCTTCATAGGCCTGCTGCTGTCCTTCTCGCCTAGCCCGGCGACTTTCTACAAACGCCTCATAATTCCCTGTATAGACCTGAATACTTCCTTCTTCTAAATGCCAAATGTGACTGGCAATTTGATTGAGAAAATGCCGATCATGACTAACAACCAATAGACTGCCTCGATAGCGTTTGATTTGTTTGATTAGCTTTTCCTGGTGTTCTTGATCCAGATTGGCAGTTGGTTCATCCATGATTAACAACTGTGGTCTTTGGGCAAAAGCCTCTTGAATAGACTTCCAAACCTGTTCCCCACCTGAAAGCGAGCTCCTTTCCTGTAACTGGGGTACATATGCCCAGTCTGCTTTTACCTCAATCTGACCAGCAAAATCCCTATCCAGTCCCAGTAAGATTTTCAAAAAAGTAGACTTGCCAACACCATTATTTCCAACCAAACCAACCTTTTGACCAGCTTGAAGACTCAACTGCTGGATTGTAAACAAACTACGTCCCGCAAATTCCTTCTCTAATTGAATACATTTCATTACTTCCATATAGACCTCTTTTCTTCACAAAAAGGGCCCCTATTCTGCTCAATGAACAAGAAAAAAGCCATGCAAAACATGACCTTTTCCAATGGAAAAAGTCACATGAATAGTAAGCCCTTATGAGCAGTCTTATCCCTTGTGTAGTCATTTAGTTTATCTTTTATTACTACGACGTAAGAGGAAACATCGTTTCCTTATTTCCAACTTCAAACATTCCACTGGATTGTTTGAACTCGCTTTGCCGTACTATGTAGAAGTAACTTGCTTCGCAAGTGCTATCTCCAACCTTGTACAGTCACTCGACTGTACAAGCAGCCTGCAACTTTTGGTGCGAACATCATTCGCTCTATTTATGACCTCCAACAGTCTATTCCTAGACTGTTGGAGCAAGTACTAAAAGCTAACTAAAAGACTAAATTATCAAATAATTGATTTTCAACAAGTTTTAAGAACGACTAATAAGCAGCTTAATTATTCATGTAACTTCACCTCACGTATTTTATATATTTATTCTAAACAAGTTCAATGAATTTGTCAAATCTTGGTCAAGGGAGTCGCTGTATCTGGCGAGGTATCGTAGATCTGGAAATCCACTCCAACTCCTAAATCAGCCTGCGCCAACTGATTAACCATGGTCATGTGGGCCAATTCCTTGATATTGTTTTCCTTTGACAAATGCCCTAGGTAAATCTTTTTAGTCCGATTTCCTAGTGAGCGAATCATGGCATCAGCTCCATCTTCATTACAAAGGTGCCCCTTATCCGACAAAATCCGTTGTTTAAGATTCCAGGAATAAGAACCCGCACGCAAGATTTCGACATCATGATTGGACTCAATCAAATAGGCATCTGCATTCGCCACAATCCCAGCCATTCGATCACTGACATAGCCTGTATCCGTCAACATAACAAAGGATTTGTCATCCTTCATAAAACGGTAAAATTGCGGACAGGCCGCATCATGACTGACACCAAATGACTCAATATCTAGGTCGCCCAAAGTCTTCATAGCACCCAATTCGAAGATATGTTTTTGAGCCACATCAATCTTGCCCAATTTGCTCTCCATAGCCTGCCAGGTCAATTCATTGGCATAAATGTCCATGCCATACTTACGTGCTAGAACACCGATACCATGGATGTGATCGCTATGTTCATGCGTTACCAGGATAGCATCAATATCCTCAGGCTTTCGATCGATTTCCGCCAAAAGACTGGTAATCTTTTTCCCTGATAAGCCAGCATCCACTAAGATTTTCTTTTTATCTGTTTCTAGGTAAAAACAATTCCCGCTGGACCCTGAAGCTAAAATACTATAATTAAAACCTTTTCCGATCATATTCTCCTATTCTTCCTCATCTGAATCATCCCACTCATCTAGTGCGATGTCCTTGCTGTACGGCAAGACAATTGTAAACGTTGAGCCATGACCATATTCGCTTTTAGCCCAGATAAAGCCCTTATGCTGTTTCACGATTTCTTTTGCAATAGCTAAACCAAGACCTGTACCACCTTGGGCACGAGATCGTGCCTTGTCTACGCGATAAAATCGGTCAAAAATTCTAGGTAAATCTGCTTTCGGAATCCCCAGACCTTCGTCTGAGACGGATACAATCAACTGGCTATCTGTGGTCTTCATGCTGAAGGTAATTGTCCCGCCATCTGGCGAATATTTAATGGCATTATTTAAGATATTATCCAAAACCTGAGTCATCTTATCTGTATCAATCTCAACCCAAATAGGACTGATTTGATAGTCACGAACAATCGTATAGACCTTATCAGAATCAGCATTTTTCATTTGGTCAAAACGGTTAAGAATAAAGGTCACAAAAGCAGTAAAGTTTATCAGTTCGACATCTATCTGACCAACTTGATTATCAATACGCGATAAGCTTAGGAGGTCTGTAATCATCCGCATCATGCGGTTGGTCTCATCTAAGGATACCTTAACAAAACTCGGTGCAACAGACTCCGTCAGCGCTCCCTCATCCAGAGCCTCTAGATAGGATTTAACGGAAGTCAATGGCGTACGCAATTCATGACTCACATTTGACACAAACAGCCTACGTTCCCGCTCTTCCTTGGCCTGCTCGGTCATATCATGCAAGACGACAACCAAGCCAGAAATCAGACCACTCTCACTACGAATCGTGGCAAAATTAGCGCGTAAAGTCAAAAATTCTTCGTTTTCATTGGGGTGATCAATCACAATCTCAGGTGTCTGAGCCAACAAATCTCTCAACGTATAACGGTCTGATAAATCTAAAACCTCTAGCAGGTGATACTGCTCCTGCTTTGGGTTAGATAATCCCAACTGTTTCTGGGCCATATCGTTAATCATGATGATCCGTCCGATACGGTCTGTAGCAATAACACCGTCACTCATATAGGACAGGATGGACGTCAGACGCGTCTTTTCTTGTTCTAAATTATCATGAGTTAAGCGGATGACCTCGGACAAATCATTGAGGGAATTAGCCATGTCTGTAATTTCAGGACTTCCCCTCATGTCTAACACATCTGCATAATTCCCCTCAATTAAGGCATTGACTTTTTGATTGAGTTGTTTAATTTGCTTATTATCCCGATAGTTTTCAATCAAAAGGACCGTCAGAGCAATTAGAAAACCAATCAAAATGACAACAAACCAAAATTCTGCTGTGGTCATTAAATAACGTAATTGATTAATCATTTCCTTTTATAAAATATCCCACTCCGCGACGAGTAAGAATGTATTCTGGTCTGCTTGGTGTATCTTCAATTTTCTCACGCAGACGACGAATCGTTACATCCACCGTGCGGACATCACCAAAGTAATCATAACCCCAAACTGTTTCCAATAGATGTTCTCGAGTCATAACCTGACCTAAGTGTTTGACCAGATGGTGGAGCAATTCAAACTCACGATGGGTCAGCTCCAGCTCTTTGCCATGCTTCTTAGCGACAAACGCATCAGGCAGAATGACCAAATCGCCAATCACCAACTCTGGAGTTCCTGTTGACTCAATATTTGTCTGCGTTTCTGCCAATTCACTACGACGAAGAAGAGCCTTAACACGCGCCTGCAATTCGCGATTAGAGAAGGGCTTGGTCACATAATCATCCGCCCCGATTTCAAGCCCGATAACCTTATCAAATTCGCTATCTTTAGCAGATAACATCAAGATTGGAACATTGCTGGTCTTACGAATCGTTCGAGCGACCTCTAGTCCGTCCAACTCTGGCAACATCAGGTCCAAAATGACAATATCAGGAAATTCCGCTTCAAAAACCTCTAAGGCCTCACGACCATCAAAGGCAGTTACAACTTCATAACCTTCTCGACTCATATTAAATTTAATAATATCCGAGATTGGCTTTTCATCATCAACGATTAAAATTTTCTTCATTTTTATATTACCTTTATTTTATTTCTTCTATTATAACAAACTTACTTAAAAATTTCATTTTTAAGAACCAGCTTACATAACGATGTCACAAAATATAACATACTAAATATTAAATTGTCAGAATTTACTTGACATTCCTAATTTACAGTGCTACTATATTCATACGTTAGAAAACTTTACATAAGGAGAATTTTATGGCTTTAGTAGAATTTAAAGATGTTAACAAATACTACGGTGATTATCACGCCCTTCGCAATATCAACTTGGAATTCGAACCTGGACAGGTTGTGGTTCTCCTTGGACCTTCCGGTTCTGGTAAATCAACTCTTATCCGTACTATTAATGGTTTGGAATCAATTGATAATGGAAAACTTGTAGTTAACGGACACGATATCTCTTCTACTTCTATCAAAGAATTAGTTGCCCTCCGAAAAGAAGTCGGCATGGTTTTCCAGCACTTCAACCTCTACCCACACAAGACTGTGTTAGAAAATGTTACCTTGGCACCTACGAAAGTTTTAGGAATCGACAAGGCGACTGCTGAGAAAACAGCTCAAAAATACCTTGAATTTGTAAACCTATGGGATAGAAAAGATTCTTACCCAGCAATGTTATCCGGTGGACAAAAACAACGTGTGGCCATCGCTCGTGGCTTGGCAATGAAACCTGAGCTTCTACTCTTCGATGAACCAACATCTGCCTTGGACCCAGAAACCATCGGTGATGTACTTGCAGTTATGCAAAAATTAGCGCGAGACGGGATGAATATGATTGTTGTGACACACGAAATGGGCTTTGCCCGTGAGGTAGCTGATCGCATTATTTTCATGGCTGAAGGAGAAGTTTTAGTTGATACAACAGATGTGAATGGCTTCTTTGACAATCCGACAGAGCCTCGTGCCCAACAATTCCTCAGTAAGATTATCAACCACGAATCTGACAAAGTAAAACTCTAGGAGGAAGTCTATGGATAAGAAAAAAATCAACATTTTCTTTACAATTAGATTATTGGTCTTCGGACTTATTCTTCTCGTTTTCGCAAAACAACCAGTAGCTCAAACAGAAACACCCGCATCCATTACCAATAGTGATCAAGTTCAAGCTATCATCGATAGAGGCGTGCTCCGCGTCGGAGTGAAACAAGACGTCCCAAACTTTGGCTACAAGAACCCTGATACTGGTGAATTCGAGGGAATGGAAATTGACATTGCTCGAAAAATTGCAGATGAATTAGGTGTAGATATCGAATTTACTCCCGTTACTGCACAAACTCGCGGACCACTTCTTGATAACGGTCAAGTAGATATGGTCATCGCAACCTTCACCATCACTGAGGAACGTAAACTCCTCTACAATTTCACAACTCCTTACTACACAGATGCCGTTGGCTTCTTGGTTAATAAGGATAGTGGAATTAAGACATTTACCGACCTGGATGGAAAGACAATCGGTGTAGCTCAGGGTTCCATTACACGTACCCTCATCTCTGAACTAGCAGACAAATATGGTATCTCTGTCAATTTTGCAGAGCTTGGTTCTTATCCAGAACTCTCTGTCTCGCTACGTGCTCACCGTACAGACGCATTTTCTGTAGACCAATCTATCCTTTCTGGGTATATCAGCTCTAAATCTGAACTCATGGACTTTAGCTTCTCAGCTTCTGACTATGGAATTGTTACTAAATTATCTAACAAAGACCTTAACGACTACTTAAATAATCTCGTAGAAAAATGGACTGCCGATGGTAGCCTACAAAGCATCTATGATGCCTATGGCCTCAAACCAGTCACAGAAACTGACGAATAGAAAGGTGAAACAATATGACAGTTTTAACAACTAGTCCTTACGCTTGGGAGAATTGGGTCAGTTATTTCAAGGATTTTCCAACCTTTTTCCAAGGTTTTCTCTTTACCTTAGCCATTTCTGTCGGTGCCTTTATCATGGCCATGTTTTTAGGAATTGTCTTTGGTAGTCTCTCTTCAAGTAAAAATAAAGTTTTAAAAATCATCGCACGTGTCTATGTTGAATACTATCAGAACACGCCGCTTTTAGTTCAGTTCATGATTGTTTATTATGGACTTCCACTGATTTCAAATTATGTTCTCATGCCGTCCATCTACTGGACAGCTGTTATCTGCGTCGGACTCTATCACGGTGCCTATATCGCAGAGGTCATTCGTGCAGGGATTGAGGCTGTGCCTACTGGGCAGACTGAAGCCGCACTCTCACAAGGATTTACTCAAGCTGAAACCATGCGGATTATCATTTTACCACAGGCCATTCCGACCATTCTTCCACCTTTGACCAACCAAGTAGTAAACTTGATTAAGAATACGGCTACTGTTGCCATCATTTCTGGAGCTGATATTATGTTTATGACAAAATCTTGGTCTGCTATGAATGCCAACTACATCCCAGCCTTTGCTGGTGCTGCTTTCCTTTACTTCATCATGTGCTTCCCTGTTGCAAGCTGGGGACGTCGCATTGAAGAAAAGAATAAGTCAGCTTTTTCACACTAGAAGGAGGTTGAACGATGAATTATGTTTTAGAATTACTCAAACCTTCAACCTTCCAACTCTTGTGGAGTGGTTTGAAGTTAACCCTTTATATCTCTAGCATTTCGGTGGTTCTATCAGTTCTCTTTGGCATGATTTTAGCCATCATGCGTAATGGGAAAAATCCAATTTTCAAGTGGATTGCGACAATCTATATCGAGTTTGTGCGAAACGTGCCTAACTTACTTTGGATTTTCACCGTCTTCTTAGTCTTCCAAATGAAGTCAACGCCTGCTGGTATTACTGCTTTTACTATTTTTACCACAGCAGCCATGGCCGAGATTATCCGTGGTGGTCTAAACGCCATCGGACCGGGCCAGACCGAAGCTGGTTTATCACAGGGTTTTACCCCTGTGCAAATCATGGTTTATATCATCATGCCGCAGGCCATTCGCAAGATGCTGCCAGCCATCATCTCACAGATTGTGACGGTCATCAAGGACACTAGTTTCCTCTACTCCGTTATCGCCTTGCAAGAACTCTTTGGTTCTAGTCAAATCCTCATGGGCCGCTACTTTGAGGCGGAGCAAGTTTTCGCCCTCTATCTTATGGTTGCTCTCATCTACTTTGTCATCAATTTCGCCATTTCAAGCCTGTCACGTTATGTAGCTAAGTCTTGGGCTAGCAGTATTGAATAAACAATCTGAACCAGTTTTCTCAAGAAAGCTGGTTTTATGATATAATCAAAGAAAATGTACTCAAACCATTTTGGAAATGCCTCTGTTCCCAAATAGTTTAGAGTTAAATAAAGGAGAAACTTATGAAACGACTCATCTATATTGACCAGCTGAAAGGTTTTGGAATTTTAGCTGTCTTATTTCTGCATACAGTCGGTTATATTCGAAACGCTCTTCCATATACCGATATCCCTCTTTGGCGACTAGAAGCTTGGCTACACTCTTTCCTTATGCCATTTTTTGTATTTGTCAGTGGCTTTAGTTTCTATCATTTTTACCTAAAACCAAAACCTAGAAATAATACTTATATATATATATATATATATATATATATCGACTGTTGCAAATATACGCAGTCTTTGGCAGTAGTATTGTAATTAGCAAAATCCTCTTTTCAAGCTATACCGTTGATAAAGTAGACCCAAGTCACTTCCTTTCTAATTTTCTCCTGCCAGATACATCTATGTGGTATATTTGGTTTTTAATCCTTATGGCCTCCGCAACTCATATTCTCCATCGGTTGCAACTAACAGAACCAGTTTCACTGATTTGCATTGGTCTTTTTACGCTATTCGCTACACTATTTGGTGGTCCCTTAAATATTAGCAACTTACCAATCGGGTTACAACACCTGACTTCTTTACCACTATTTTATTTTTTAGGTATTTATTTTGCCAAGAAAGAAATTCACAAGAAAATGGTTAGACAGACCGTTTTTCACAGTTTAGCCGGTCTGGTCACCGTCTTCTATCTCATCTATTTACAGTCCTACCAAACCTACCCAAGTCAGCACCTGCCATTTCATACCTTCCTACGATATGCAAACGGACTAGCTATGACCTACCTGATTGTTTCTATCATAATCACTCTGGAAAGAAGATTACCCTCTATTATAGCTTGGTTTGGCCAGTATTCACTTTACTTCTATCTGGTACATACCTACATCCTGACAATTATTACTCTTTTCATAAAGAAATATTTTATAGATTTTTCTACACCTCTGCTGCTGCTCATAAGTTTTGGATTACTTCTTATCATCAATTCCCTAGTCTTGATGATTGTCAAAAGAATTCCTATACTGGATAAAGTATTTCAAGGGAAGGTGATTTCCTACCCTAAAAAGAAAAGTAACTAATAAGTGATACTAGCACTCCCAGCCAGTCGGTTGGGAGGTTTTTTTACATGCAAAAAGAAGCCCTTTCGGACTTCTTGCTTTATTTATTCAGCTGCTTCAGCTGGTCGTGACTTGCGGGCAATATCTGCTAGGATATGGTCCACAAATTCTGATACAGACTGAGTTTGTGTTGCCTTGCTTCCGTAGCGACGAACGTTGACTGCATTGTCTTCCATTTCCTTATCACCGACGATGAGCTGGTATGGAATCTTGCTGGTCTGGCTCTGACGAATCTTGTACTGCATCTTCTCATTCCGCTCATCCACATGTACTCGAACGCCACGATCTTGCAATTCTTTGGCAACCTTCCAAGCGTAGTCCAAATGAGCTTCCACAGAAATCGGAATCATGGTCACTTGGGTTGGAGCCAACCAAGTTGGGAAGGCACCCTTATAGGTTTCAATCAAGATAGCCGTGAAGCGTTCCATAGTCGAGATAACACCACGGTGAATCATGACTGGGCGGTGCTCCTCACCGTCAGCACCAATATAGGTCAGACCAAAGCGTTCTGGCAAGAGGAAGTCCAACTGAATAGTTGACAGAGTTTCTTCATTACCAAGGGCTGTCTTCACCTGAATATCCAACTTCGGACCGTAGAAGGCTGCTTCACCCTCTGCTTCAAAGTAGTCTACACCCATTTCATCCATGGCACCCTTCAGCATACGCTGGGCATTTTCCCACATCTCATCGTTGTCATAGTACTTCTCTTTGTCCTCTGGGTCACGATAAGACAGGCGGAAACGGTAGTCGTTTAGGTTGAAATCTGCGTACACATCGATAATCAACTGGAGAGCTTTTTTGAACTCTTCTTGGATTTGCTCAGGTGTCACGAAAATATGACCGTCGTTAAGAGTCATCTCACGTACACGCTGCAAACCAGTCAATGCACCTGATTTCTCATAGCGGTGCATCATACCAAGCTCAGCGATACGCACTGGCAATTCGCGGTAAGAACGCACATGGTTTTTATAAACTTGAATGTGGTGCGGGCAGTTCATCGGACGAAGCACAAACTCCTCACCGTCACCCATGTCCATAGTTGGGAACATATCTTCATGGTAATGATCCCAGTGACCTGAAGTCTTATAGAGTTCAACAGAAGCCAATGGTGGCGTATATACGTGCTGGTAGCCTGAAGCCAATTCCTTGTCTGTGATGTAACGCTCCAAGGTACGACGGATAGTCGCTCCATTTGGCAACCAGAATGGCAAACCTTGACCAACCTCTTGGCTAATCATGAAAAGATCCAATTCCTTACCAAGTTTACGGTGGTCACGCTCTTTGGCCTCTTCACGCATTTGCAGGTATGCTTTGAGGTCTTTCTTGTCAAACCAAGCTGTACCATAAACACGTTGCATCATCGGATTTTCGCTCTTACCACGCCAGTATGCACCAGCCACATTGAGCAATTCAAAAATCTGGATACGACCTGTTGACGGAACGTGTGGGCCACGGCAGAGGTCAACGTATTCACCCTGAGTATAAATGGTCAAACCGCCCTCATCATCAGAATGTTCCTGAATCAATTCCAACTTGTATGGATCGTTTTTGAAAATCTCAAGAGCTTCTTCCTTGGTCACCTCACGGCGTTCTGAAGGGAAGTTTTCCTTGACAATCTTCATCATTTCTTCCTGAATGCGTGGCAGGTCTTCATTTGAAATCTGACCAGCCGCATTGTCCGTGTCATAGTAGAAACCATCCTGAATAGCTGGACCAACCCCCAACTTGATGTCTGGGAAAAGACGACGAGCCGCTTGGGCAAACAAGTGAGCCGCTGAGTGACGCAAGATGTCCAAAGCATCCTCGTGGTCAGGCGTTACGATTTCAAGCGTACCGTCCTCTTCGATGGCACGAGTGGTATCAATCAATTTACCATTGAACTTACCAGCAAGAGCCTTTTTTGCCAAAGACTTGCTGATGCTCTCCGCAATTTCAAAAGTAGTTACACCAGCTTGGTACTCACGAACAGCACCATCTGGGAAAGTAATTTTTAACATAAGTATCTCCTTTTTATTTATTTTTTAATCCCCAATAACTCTTCTTTTTGAGTTAAAAAGGTTTCCATTTCTTTTTGAATATCAATATCCAGGCGGTCGGCTAATTCAATCAACCACCAGATATTTTCAGCCATTTTATGCTCCAAGGTATAGGGCGTTTCATCATAGTAACGACCCTGCTTGGTCATAATCAGGCGGTTCATGTTGCCAATATCATTGGTCAACAAGTCTTTATTTTAAGTTGTTGAGCTGAAACAGTCTATCCCCAGACTGTTTCACTCCTCAATGGACCACTCTTTATCGTGGTGTTTGACTTCCAACTCTCTGTAAGCCTTGCGAATAGCTAGGCAACGGTCAATCGTTTCTTGTGGAATGCTGGTCAACTTCATCTCCTTGTTTTGTCAAAAAAGAAAACACGACGCCCTCGCAAAAGGACGTCGTAACGTGGTTCCACCTTCATTCGCAGCCAAGCTAAAAAGCCTGACTACCTCAGATTGGCGATAAGGGAGCCACCCTTTTATGTTTGCATAAAATCATACCGAGTAGTGTCAATCCTATCCTCTATGTGCTTACACCAACCGCACACTCTCTCAAAGATTTCCTAGAATTGATAAGTCTCTAAAAGCTATTATAACAGGATTTCCTGATTTTTCAAGGATTTTTCCTCATTTTCTTTCTTAGAGAAAATAGCAGGGCTCCTATCCCATTTCCAATCAGAGCACATAAGGTGTAGACAATCTGATAGAGAATAATCCATTCCTTAAAGAAAAAGATGGTTACAGGATAAAGCAGTAAAACCAAGGCAAGAAGGCTAGGAGAAAAGCCGTGAAAAAATCCATAAAGAAGACCTGTTAGGAATAGCACAATGGGAGTATAGAGCAATATATTCCCAACCACCAGCACCTTAGAAAGCATAGTATCACTAATCAGATGAAAGGCAATCAGATAAATACCTGCATACATGGATAGTATAATAAGGGCTACTATAGCCAGACTCTTCAAACTCTCTTTCCGAAGCTTTTCCATTTGAAACCTCCAAATTAATCAAAGAAATTTCGAATTGATTTTACTTGTTCGACTGATTTTTTCAATATTTTTGCTGTCGTGTCTGTTGATTTAACTACTACTTTTTGCGGTAGGTAAATAGCCTCTTTTATCAATGCTTCTGCTACGCTATCTTGATTAGTATGTTCTTTTCTAAAATCATACGAAATCTTCAAATCTAGATAATATTCAAAAACCTTGCGTCCAAAATTCGTAGAAGAAATCTCATAGAGCTTCTTATCAAGCACATACGGATTCATTGGTGGCGTAGCAACAATCGCCTCAACGACGGCATCTGCCAACTCCTGTTCTCGAATGAAGAGTGTCCCAAACATCTTATCTGTTATAACGTTTTTTAAGTAGGGATTGCTATGTGCCAAAATAGGAGTTCCAGAAGCTAAGCTTTCTAAGAAAGTTAGTCCCTGTGTTTCACTGGTCGAAGCAGAAATAAAGAAATCCGCAGCTTTATAATAAAGTGCTGTATCACTTGGAGCAATCATTCCCGTCAACTGGACGTGTTCATCTAGATTAAGCTCCGCTATCATTTCCTGAAGATCATCTGTATAAGGTCCACCTCCGACAATGACCAACTTCACCTTGGGATTTTCCAGCAAAATTTTTGGCATTGCCTGAACGATTGCTTGGATATTCTTCTCGTGAGAAATCCTAGACAGACTTAACAACATCGTTTCATCACTAGCAATTCCTAGTTGTTCCCGCAACTCATCTGTTTCATCCTTGCCAATTTCTGGTCTATCAAACTTTGCCAAATCAATTCCTGTCGGAATGACTCGTTTAGAAATCGGAACGTTGTAACTCATTAAAAGATCTTCAACAATCTCACTGGGGCAAATTACCCCATCCAGATCTTTTAAAAATGCCCGTACTAAATATTTAACCATCCCGGGACGAATAATCCTCCCCTTGGCAATATAGTGTACGTAGTCTTCATACTGGGTGTGATAAGTATGTACCACCGGAATATCAAGTTCCTTGGCAATCATTTTCCCCAAAATCCCCAAAGAGAATTCTGTATGAGTATGAATAATATCTAGTTTATAGCGACTTGCAATTTTTAAGGCATCTGTAAAACCCGCGTAGGCCACTCGACGATCTTTAAAGGCAAAAAAAGGTACGCTAGGAATTCGGATAATGTCCCAATCTTCGTAGCGATTCACATCCTCATCTGTCGTCGTAAAAATAAATACCGTATGTCCCAATTTCTCCAACTCTGTCTTAAGAGTCCGAATCGAAGTCGCGACTCCTGAAACCTGTGGAAAATAGGTATCTGTAAACAATCCAATCCGCATTTACATCTCCAATACTTGTCGATAGGCATCCACCAATTGGTGGGAAACATTATCAATCGAGCGACTAACAGCAACCTGGTAGCCCGCCTCACGTTTATCAACCTGCTTGTTTAAGATTTTCTGAATAGAATCGACAAAATCATCCACTGTATGTCCCAATTCGGCAACGTTTTCGTCAATCCAACCATCGTAAACTGGAATATCTCTTAGAACAACATGCTGATGGCTAGCAAGAGCTTCCAGAACTACAATCCCTTCTGTTTCCTCATACGATGGGAAGAAAAAGGCATCCGCTCCGCTCATTGCACCTTGAAAAACAGCACCTTTAAAATAACCTGGAAACTCGACATTCGCTGGATGATCCCCCTCAACAATTTTTCTAATATATGACGGAATCAGCCACTTATTGATTGAACCGAGCCAAATGAAGCGGACATGCGGCATCTTTTCGGCTACCTTGACAAAGTCTTCAATTCCTTTACGTCGGAAGTAAAGTCCTGCACAGACAACAACTGGCTGACCTTCTTCAATTTTAAAATGCTCTCGAAAGACTGCTTCCTTGCGTTCATCCTTCTTATATTTATCTAAATCAATACCATTCGAAACGGCTATAATTGGCGTTGTCACACCGTAAGACTGGATGAGTTTTTTTGAATACTCTGAAGGAGTGATGACAAAGTCTGCCTTTTGGTACATACTTGCTAGATATTTCCCTACAAAAGGAGCTAGGGTATTTGAACCGATAAAGGAATTTTGAAAATCTTCCTTCGTGGAATGTCCATGCATGATTACCTTTTTTCCACTCCGTTTGGCTGCATGTAGCAATAACCAGGAGCGTGGACCATAGGTATTGATATGAATGACATCGTAATCTCCCAACAGGTCTGTCGTATAAGGAATGCCTGCCATATCTAGCGCTTCCATCTGGTGTTGAAGTGCCCGGCCAATTCCTGATTTCTCTAAAACAGTTTTACCTTCTAAATACAATAGTACTTTCATAATACCATTATAGCCCTTTTTTACATTTTTTCATATTTTAAACTGTATTCTACACGAATTTTGTATCAATTAAAACCAATACTAAAGAATATAATCCCAAATCTATGATTACATAAAAAACATATAAAACAGATTTTAAAAGCAGAAGGACAGCTTGAATGTTTTTTAGAAGATGTTATAATTTACGAATGGTGCACATTCTGGCACTAAGCGTTCAAAATTTATTGAGGACTTTAGATGTAAAATTTGCATGTTATAACGACACAGATTAGCTACATAAATCATGCTTTGAGAAAGGAAAAAAGGATAATGAATACTAAGAAATGGAGAACATCGCTCCTAATACCAGGAATAGTATTGTTTGGAACTGTTGCTCTAGTGAATAATGTATCGGCACAAGAATTAAAAAATACTATCATCAGCGCAAAACAACCTGATGGGGGACAGGCTACTTCAAAGACGGTTAATGTCAAAATACCAGCAGTAGTACGACTGATATGTAAAGCCCTTTGTCAAGTAAAAACAATCGAACTGATTAAAAAATGAAAAGTATCTAGAAAGAGCCTAGTTCTTAGCTTCGGGCATTGGCCACTCTGATATTCGTGGATTGGTTACCTACAGGTCAATGGTTCTGCCGCGAGTCCTACTCTCTATAAGCGTGGATCACAATTGTGCCACTTAGTCGTTTCGTAGATGACTCAAACCTTGAAGTCCTAAACTCCTTCAAGATACTTTCCATTCAAACATGATTTCAATCCTTATTTCTGTCCAAATTCACCCAGTGATTTTGGATAGAAATAGGGATTCCTCATCGCTCTGCGATGATAAAACTTAATGGTCAAAAGTGTACATGAAAACAAGCGCTAACTTCAAGCTATTCTTCCTGTCATCATCCCCCAAATAAAACCAGATAATTCTCGTGCAATAGCTGTTTTAGCAACATTTTGTTTCTTATTTTTTCCTAGAACAAGTGTGCGATAACGTCTTCTTAAGCGTTCATTAGCCTTATCCGCATAAGCAATCACCTCCACTCGGTTTCCACTTTGTCTCCTTTTCAATTCTTTGGATTTATACCCAATCGTCCCCTTAGCCAATGATTGTGCAGCTTCTATCAGAAGTCGTCTCACATGGCTATTCCCAGCTTTGGTGATAGCACCTCTTCTCTCCTTGTCGCCGCTAGAATTTTCGCTAGGAGTTAGCCCAAGATAAGAAGCAAAATGTTGAGCTGTCGCAAAGCGATTAAAATCACCGATTTCTGTCACAATGGAAAGAGCAGTTAGTGTTTTAATGCCAATAAAGCAAGAAAGCCGTGAGACCTTCTCTTGATAACTGTCGCTTTGACCCAGTTGCTCAATTCGTGCATCATACCGTTCTATTTGATCTACTAATTTCTCATAGGTCAATAGATATTCTGTCAAAATCTCTGCGTAAAGTCCATCAGGATTTAGGGAACGGAGC
>NZ_JARQPL010000013.1:0-46545 GCF_046032535.1 Streptococcus suis
TCAACCCTAAAACTCACTACTATCAACATTTTTAGTCAAAAACAGAACTTAGTCTGAGACTAAATTCTGTTGATGTTGTGCAGTTTTCTCAGAGTAACTTCTGGCAGGACGGGAACTAGAACTTACTTTGAGAATTTACCAAATTTTTTTAATACCTTAAGAGTCTATTTTGAACTATTGCCCAGGATACTGCCATTGGATTGAATAACTTCTTTATACCAGTAAAATGATTTCTTTCTATATCTAGTTAGACTGCCGCTTCCATCATCATTTCTATCAACATAAATTAGTCCATATCTTTTAGATAATTGTGCGGTAGACATAGATACACAATCAATACAGCCCCAAGAAGTATAACCCATGACTTCTACGCCATCCTGTATCGCCTCCGCAACTTGTAAAAGGTGTTCTTGCATGTATTGAATTCGATAATCGTCATGAACAGTCAAACCACCAGCCTCATCCTTCACTAGCTGATCTTTAGCTCCCAAACCATTTTCAACAATAAATAAAGGAATCTGGTATCGATCATAGTAACGATTTAGTATCAATCTTAAACCAATTGGATCAATCTGCCAACCCCAATCAGAAGCTTCTAAATAAGGATTGACCAAACCACCCAAGATATTTCCTTTTCCAGATGAATATTTTGATGGATCTGCTGCCTGAGTAATACTCATATAATAACTGAAGGAGAGAAAATCAACCGTATTATTTTTTAATAACTCTTCATCACCTTCCATGAAAGTAATCTTTATGCCATTTTCTTTAAAGTATCTTTTGGCATAATTAGGATAATATCCTCTAACATGTATATCCGAAAATAAATAGTTCAAATTTTCATAGGCATGAGCCGCCCAAACATCTTCAGGATTGGGTGTCATTGGATAGGTCGGCATAGCTAAGACCATACAGCCAACCTTACAGTCAGGAATAATTTCATGAGCAATTTTGGTAACAAGACTAGAAGCTACAAGTTCATGGTGAATGGCCTGATATAAATCTTGTTTTGAAAGTTCTTCATTCGGCAAGTCAATTCCACCACTTGTAAAAGGCAGTTCTAAGATAGAATTGACCTCGTTAAATGTCAACCAGTACTTAACCTTATCTTTGTATCGCTCAAAAACTGTACGAGCAAATTTTTCAAAGAAGTGAATCATTTTTCTATCCACCCAGCCATGATATTTCCTTGCCAGATACAGGGGAGTTTCATAGTGAGAAAGAGTTACAAGAGGCTCTATACCATTCTTTAGAAGTTCATCAAAAAGTTCATCATAAAACTGTAGCCCTTCTTCATTTGGAAATTCTTCATCGCCATTCGGAAATATTCTACTCCAAGCAATTGATGTTCTAAATACCTTAAATCCCAACTCTGAAAACAGGGCTATATCTTCCTTGTATCGATTGTAAAAATCAATAGCTTGTAATTTCAAATTATCTTCCGTTGGTTCTTGGGTAGCTTCACCCAGTCCACCATTGGGGAGAACATCTTGAACGGATAATCCTTTTCCTCCCTCATTATATGCACCTTCTACTTGGTTTGCAGCTACTGCTCCTCCCCATAAGAAATTGTCTGGAAAAATTGACATATACCCTCCTCTAATTATAAGACTGCTAATAAATCATCAGCATAGTTAACTTCCTCTTTTGTCGAAAGCAAGAGAACATCCAGATATTCCTGTGTATTTGTAACAACTACAGGAGTCACTATATCGTACCCTTCTGCGACAAGCATTTCTACATCCACTTCCAGCATCAGTTGACCCTTTTCAACTTTTTCTCCATCTGAAACATGGCTTACAAAACCTCTTCCTTTTAGCTCGACAGTTTCTAATCCAAAGTGGATAAGCAACTCTACCCCTTCATCACTTGTTAAACCGATTGCATGTTTTGTTGGAAAAAGACTGGTAACAGCCCCATCAAATGGAGCATAGACTTTTCCATCCTTAGGGATAATTGCAACTCCTTCTCCAAGCATTTTTTTTGAAAACGTTGCATCATTAACTTTTTCTAAAGGGAGAATTTGACCTGAAAGAGGAGAGAAGACATTTTTTCTACTTGAAATGCCAGGTGCTACTTTTTCTAAATTAACTGTTGACGTTTCTTCATCGATACCTAGGAAATAGGCTAAAATAAATGTGACAATAATTGAAATTGCCGCAGCAATCATAGCGTTAGTAATATTTGAAGCCGCTTCAGAGTAAATAAATTGTGGCAAAGCAATGAGAGAAGGTACTGCAAAAAGGTATGCTTTTACGCCTGTCAAACCAACAAATAATCCTGCTAGACCACCACCAATCATTGCTGCATACAATGGTTTTTTATACTTTAGAGTAACACCATATAAAGCAGGCTCAGTGACACCAGCAAATAAAGCTGAAAATCCAGCTGCAAAGGCTATTTGTTTCGTGTTACTATTTTTACTCTTAAATGCAACTGCCATAGATGCGGCACCTTGTGCCAAGTTAGAACCTAACATCGCTGGTAGAATCAGTACATCAGGTGTCGCGATTGAAGCCGCCAAAAAAATCGGTGCAAAAGCCCAGTGCATACCGGTCATAACGATAAATGGCATGATTGCTCCAAGAACTGCTAAAGTTAACCAACCAGCTACACCATGCATTTGTTCAACCAATTGCGATAATCCTTCACCAACAATAACGCCGAGAGGTCCAACAAGAACTAAAGCTATGAAACCTGAAACAAGCAGGACCAAGGTTGGCTGTAAGAAACTTTTCGTTACAGCTGGAGTGACCTTGTTAAAAACAGCTTCAATATACTTCATTAGCCAAACCATAATAAGAATTGGAATAACTGATGAACCATAGCTAGCAGGTGTGACAGGGGCACCTAAAAAATGAAGTGGATCACCTGTAGATACCATTTGAACAAAATTAGGATGTAGCAAAATACCAGCAACCGACATGGCTAAAGTAGGTGTAACTTTAAGTTTTTGTGAAGCTGAGTAGGCCAAAAAAATCGGCATAAAGTGATATGGTGCATCTCCAAAAAAGGCTAAAAATGAAATAGATTGGGAATCAGCTTTTAAAAGCCCCAACATCGGTAAGACAATGACTAGAACTTTTATCATACCTCCACCAAGCATAGCTGGAATAAGAGGTGTCATAGAGCCAGCGATATACTCGATGACTTGTTCTAAGACATTTGCTTTTTTTACCTGTTGAACTGAATCAGAATCAAATTTTCCTAATGCAGTAAATTCTTTATAGTAATTAGCTACATCATTACCTAAGATGATTTGATACTGTCCATTTTTTTTCATAATGCCAATGACTCCGGAAATGGATTTAACACGTTCATCGGACACGATATCCTCATCTTTCAGTTCCAGTCGCAATCTAGTAACGCAATGGGTTGCACGAAGAACATTCTTTTCTCCTCCGACTGCCTCTAGGATTGCCAATGCAGTATTCTTGTACTTCATAATAGACTCCTTATGATAAATTTTTTGTTAAACGCCGAATGTGAGCAATTAAATAGACTAATTCACTTGGACTCAGTAGATAATCATATTCTAACCGAATAAAGTCCGCTACTCGAGTTCCACATTGGTACTCTCTTGGATACTTCTTTTTCATTAACTCTAAAAGATCCACATCATCTTCATCATGGTATTCATTCCCCTCTACCAAACGATGAGCAAACAACTTAACATGTGTGATGAATCGGTAGTAATCAATAGAATCTTGATTGAATTCTGTAGAATAATAGTCTTGAATAATTTGTTCAATCTTCATGATAATTCCAGTAATACGATAAGATTCTTGAAAAATATTTTCCAAATTCGCATTGACAAAATGCAAAGCGATGAAGGCTGCTTCATCAACTGGGAGTTCGACATGTAAATCTTTTTTTATGATGGATAATGCTTTTTTCCCCAGTTCAAACTCTTCTTTATAATATTTGGCAATTTCCCATCTAAGAGGGTTAGTAACGACTACTCCTTCCTTATGTCTTTCTATACTAGAATTGATATGATCTGTCAAATTGATGTAAATAATCTCATCAAAATGATTTCCAAGTGTTATCTTTCCTAAATTTATTATTTTCTCACAAACATAAACCAATTCAATAGGAACATCGATAAATAGTTCCGTAAAGCGATTCATATTATCGCTATTCTTGAGCAAAAAACTTTTTTCTATCGAAGAAGGTGGTATCGCATCTCCGACCTTCTTTCCAAATGCAATTCCTTTACCGAACAACAAGATATCAACGTTCTTATTATTTTGTGCTATGACTGCATTATGATTTAATACACGCTTTATGATCATAAATTTTCCTTTAAACTTAAAATAAAAGAACCTACTTAAAAGAAATCGACATATATCGTATCGATTCATTTAAATAGGTTCCTGCTCGCCTTAAAGCGATAACATCCTTTTATTTCAATTATTAGTTGGTACTTCTAGCTTAAAAAACTTAATAACTCTGTAACCATTTTCAATTTTAATATAAATTAAAGAATTTGTCAATAATTTATAAAAATTTAAGAATACTTCTTTTAGTCCCCTTCGTTAAAAAGTCACTGATTTATGATATACTAGACTGAGTTATAGCTATTAGAAAGAGGAAAACCATGTCTTTTGACGGATTTTTTTTACATCACATGACGGCTGAGTTACAGGCCAATTTAGAAGGTGGGCGGATTCAGAAAATCAACCAGCCCTTTGAGCAGGAAATTGTCCTCAACATCCGCAGCAACCGTCAGAGCCATAAATTGCTCCTGTCTGCCCATTCGGTTTTCGGGCGGGTTCAGCTGACCCAGTCGGACTTTACCAATCCAAAAGTGCCCAATACCTTTACCATGATTCTGCGGAAATACTTGCAGGGAGCCATTATCGAGGAGATTCGTCAGTTGGACAATGACCGCATCTTAGAATTTTCGGTGTCCAACAAGGATGAGATTGGCGACCATATCCAAGCTACCTTGATTGTGGAAATCATGGGCAAGCACAGCAATATCATCTTGGTAGATAAGTCTGAACAAAAGATTATCGAGGCTATCAAGCATGTCGGTTTCTCGCAAAATTCCTACCGAACCATTTTGCCTGGTTCCACCTACATTCGTCCACCGGAGACGCATTCTCTCAATCCTTACACGGTATCTGACGAGAAATTATTTGAAATCCTATCGACTCAGGAACTGAGTCCAAAAAATCTCCAACAACTTTTTCAAGGTTTGGGTCGGGATACGGCTTCTGAACTGGCCAGTCATTTGCAGTCAGACCGCCTGAAGAACTTCCGTGCCTTTTTTGAACAGGCAACACAGCCTAGCCTGACAGACAAGTCCTATGCTGCTCTGCCATTTGCCAATAGCCCTGAAAACCAGCCATACTTTGAGAGCCTGAGCAGTC
This sequence comes from Streptococcus suis, assembly GCF_046032535.1. Lineage (GTDB taxonomy): Bacteria > Bacillota > Bacilli > Lactobacillales > Streptococcaceae > Streptococcus > Streptococcus suis_AK. The sequence continues at coordinate 5,379 of NZ_JARQPL010000013.1, forward strand.
TGCTGGACTTCTACTATCAGGACAAGGCGGAGCGGGATCGGGTGGCCCAGCAGGCCAATGAGCTGATCAAGCGGGTGGCCAGTGAGCTGGAGAAGAATCGCAAGAAGTTGGTCAAGCAGGAGCAGGAATTGGCGGATACAGAGACGGCGGAGTTGGTGCGGCAAAAGGGTGAGCTCTTGACCACCTATCTGCATCAGGTGCCAAATGACCAGCCAAGTGTGCGGTTAGACAACTACTATACGGGCCAGGAGCTGGAGATTGAGTTGGATGTGGCTTTGACGCCTAGCCAAAATGCCCAACGTTACTTCAAGAAATACCAAAAACTCAAGGAAGCGGTCAAGCACCTGACCAACTTGATTGAGGAGACCAAGGCAACCATTGTCTATCTGGAGTCCGTTGATACCATGCTGGGACAGGCTAGTCTGGCAGAAATCGACGAAATCCGTGAGGAGCTGATTGAAACAGGCTACCTCAAGCGGCGCCACCGTGAGAAAATCCATAAGCGTCAGAAACCCGAGCGTTACTTAGCGACGGATGGGAAAACCATTATTCTGGTTGGGAAAAATAACCTGCAAAATGATGAGCTGACCTTCAAAATGGCCAAAAAAGGCGAACTCTGGTTCCATGCCAAAGACATTCCTGGTAGCCACGTGGTCATCACAGATAACTTGGACCCAAGCGACGAGGTCAAGACAGACGCGGCGGAGCTGGCAGCCTACTTCTCTAAGGCTAGACATTCTAACTTGGTCCAAGTCGACATGATTGAAGCCAAAAAACTCCATAAACCAACAGGTGGCAAGCCAGGTTTTGTGACCTACCGCGGTCAGAAGACCCTCCGTGTCACCCCAACTGAAGACAAAATAAAATCCATGAAAATCTAGTTCATGGATTTTTCTGTATTGAAACCTACTCCGCCTTATCAATATCTTCTCTAACTTCCTTAGCGTTGAACTTAGCAAAAAGATACTGGCGGTCTTGAACAGGAAAACGTTGGTCTAGTTGATCTACTGGTCCCACTTCCACCATTCCTTCTGAGATAACATAGTCCATGACATGCCCGCCAAATGTCAAATCATCCGAAATAAAATGCAAATGATAGCCAGCCACACTGACACCATGGAAAATCTCTGGCGTCCAAATACCAACAATGGTACCTGAAATATTCTCAGCGGTATACTCAGGCTGGCGACTTGCCACTTCCGCAAAACGGACGTCAGAAGCTGATTTGGGAATCATACGCACGTGCATATGCGAAAACGTCCCTTTTATTTTGATGGAGCGAAAAAGATTTTCCCCATCATAATAGGATTCAATCCGCTGGTGTAATTCATCGCTAGTCATTTCAAAGCGTTGTTTGAAAATCACTTCTGCCTCATGGAAAATGACCGCCGCATAGGGAACTTTCATATCAGCTGGAACTTCAACCACTTCTGGTTTCTCCCCTGCTCCCTTGGCCTGATAAGCCTTTCCATCCAAAACAATCAGCTCGCCATCAATGGAATCCAGGGTTCCCAAACCCAAATCACCATGTTCCAACAATTCGCCAACCGTCAAGGAGCCGCCATACAGTCCAGCCATTAAGGCACCTAAGGTATTGTATTGAAATAATCGATTTACTTGCATAACCTACTCTTCATTCAAAAATTCTTGCATGGCTAAATCGTCTGGCACCAATTGGATATAACGACTAGCTTGCTCTTTTGCCTCATCCAAACGACCAAGTTGACGTAAAACCGCTACGTAATCAGCCAAAAATTCAGGATTCTCAGCCAATTCTCCAGCCAATTCATCGTAAAGCTCAATAGCTTCATCATCTCTTTCTAGAGCTTGATAGGCTTTGGCCACATTCCAGCGAGCTAGAACGTTATCTACCTCTTCATCAAATAAAGCCACAACCTCTTCAAATCGTTCCTGCTCAAGATACAGATTGGACAAGCGCAGAGCTAGTTCGTTACTATCATCTGCCACCTCTTTTGCCCGTAGAAGATAATCTTCTGCCCCCGCCTCATCATGCAATTCATAGGCATACTGAGAAGCCTGGAGCAAGAGATTGGCATCAAAGTCATTTTTAGCCAGGCCTTTTTGAGTCATAGCCAAGGCATCATCAATCTTATGCTCGGCATGAAGCGACTGAGCATAGGCATATTCATAGCCCTCAAAATCAGGATTGATGGTATCCAACTGCTTGAAATAGAGATTGGCCTTTTGGTATTCTTCTCGTTCAAATAGCAGAGCTGCTAACTCAAAAACCGTCTGATCATCGTATTCCAACTCAACAGCCTTTTCCAAAAATTCAATGGCCGCTTCAAATTTTCCCAAACTTGCATAGGCAATACCAATTCGCTGATAGGTAGAAACTCCCGTTAATTCGTAGATTTCACGATTATCCAGCTGGGCATAGTAGGAAATAGCCTCCTTAAAGTATTCCAATTCCATGTCCAGTTCCGCCAAGCCAAAGAGGATAATGGGTTCAGCTGATAAGTGACTTGCTTCTAGCAATTTTTCACGCGCCACATCCGACAAGCCTTCTGCCTGATACAAATCTGCCTTGACCAACAAGGCTTCCACATAGACAGAACTGTCTTCCGAAATTTCCTCCAAATATCCGAAAGCCTCTTCAACCAAGCCATCTTCAAATGCTATTTGGGCAAGATTGATCAGTACTTCGGGAAATTCTTCTTTGACCTGTTCATAGATTTGTCTAGCCTGTGGGAAAAAACCAATGCCTTCTAAGTAGGCTGCCAAGGACAAAAGTGTTTCGCTATCATCTTGCACCAAGGCGCGCTTGAAATACTTATCTGCCTTGTCTAAATCCTGTTGATCCAAACAAACCAACATTTTTTCACTATTGTTCATTCACAACCTCATTTTCTTCATCTTCATACAAACTACTGTGTGCCTTGTACCATTCAAATGCCGCTTTCACTAAAACCTTAATAGAGGCATATATTGGAATTCCAAGAAGAACTCCTAGGACACCATACATCTGACCAGCTGTCAATAATACAAACAAAATGGTAATCGGATGAATACTTAGGGAGCTTCCGATAATCAATGGCGTCACAAAACGACCTTCTATAGTCTGCTCAATCATAAAGACTACTAAAACCTTTATCAGCATGATTGGACCAGCAATCAATCCTAAAATAACAGCTGGAATCATGGCCAAGAAAGAACCCAAATACGGAATTAGATTGAGGAAACCAGCCATCACCCCCAAAGTTATTGGATAGCTAAGACCAATGATTGAGAACATCACTGAGAACATCAGGGCAACAATAATCGCAACGGTCACCTGACCACGAACATAGTTTGATAATTGCCCATTCACATCTGATAGTACTGTTCCAATCGGTTCTCTCCACTTGGTTGGTAGATATTGGGTAATGTGTTTATTCAAATACTGACCATCCCGTAACAGATAAAAGAGAATAAAAGGCATAATCAGAACAGCAACAATAATCTGTGAAGCGGTTGAAATCAAATTACTTGCCCAGTTCACAGCACTTGAGGAAAACTTCTGAGCATAAGCAACTGCTTGATCATTGACCTTATTTAACAATTCCAATGCAGTAGGACGAAATTGTTCAAATCTTTGGTCCTGCAATAAGCTCGTCACTTGCCCTTCGATTTTTTGGATATTTGCTGGCAGGTTTTGCGCAAAAGATGTCACTTGCTCTTGAATACTCGGAATTGCCACCGCCAGTCCCCAGATAATGAGAAGACTGATTAAAACAAAGAGAATGGAAATACCAACTGTACGAGAAATTTTATGCTTTTCCATCCAGTCAACCATCGGATTTAATAGGTAATACAAAAGACCTGTTAAAATCATCGGTAACAATACAATTTCTAAAAAGCTTCCTATTGGTCTGAATAAAAAACTAATTTTACTAAAAATAAATATGGTCAAAAAAGTCAGCAAGGTTACCAATAAAAATGTCACCGCTTGGCTATTTAAAAACAAGCGGAAAAACCAAGTCAGACTAAATTTTTGATGCTTATCTTCCATCTAATACACTCCTAGTCTTTTTTTTCTATTGTAACATGGAGAAAGGATTTTTGTAAAAATCAACTACAGAATTTATACGACTTTCTCAGAAAAACATGGTATAATTTTATCAATCATTTCCAAAAAGGAGAATCCTATGACTATCTATTTCGGTACCTACACAAAACGTGAATCAAAAGGAATTTATAAAGCAAATTTTGATTCTGAAACAGGACAACTTAGCAATCTAGAATTGGTCACTGAAGAACCTAACCCTACCTACCTTGCCTTTGATAAGGCCGGACATCTATACTCCGTCGGCGCTGAAAATGGTCTAGGAGGTATCGCTGCCTTTAATGCTGACTATACTCTACTCAACCATGTTGTATCAGAGGGCGCACCACTTTGCTATGTCGCTGTAGATGAAACAAGAGATTTAGTTTATGGCTCCAATTACCACAAAGGGCAACTACTTGTTTATAAACGTTTGGCGGATGGTTCGCTAGAATTAGCTGATGTCGCTCAACACGAAGGATCTGGGCCGCACGAAAATCAAGCTTCCGCCCACGTTCACTTTTCTGATTTGACGCCCGATAAATTTTTAGTAACCTGTGATTTAGGATGTGATCAAGTGGTAACCTATAAGGTATCTGACCAAGGAAAAGTAGAGAAAATCGCAACCTATCAGGCTGCGCCAGGAAGTGGTCCACGTCACATTGTCTTCCATCCTGTCGCAAAAACCGCCTATCTCATCTGTGAACTCAATTCAACTATTGAGGTGCTTATCTATGACGGCTGGGGACAATTTGAACACCTACAAACTGTCTCTACTCTCCCAGAAGACCATACTGGTTTCAACGGTACTGCCGCTATTCGCATCACAAAGGATGGTAAATTTATTTATGGCTCCAACCGCGGAAACGACTCTATCGCAGTCTACAAAACGCTTGCTGATGCCAGCTTAGAATTAGTTGAAATCGCCCCAACAAATGGGAAAACTCCTCGCGATTTCACGCTTAGTCCTGATGAAAAGCATTTGATTGTTGTCCATCAAGATTCTGACAATGCAACTGTATTCGAAAGAGATGCCGAAAATGGCTGTTTGACTGAGCTTTCACACGATTTCTATGTTCCTGAAGCAGTTTGCGTTACATTTTTATAAGTCGTTTCAGTTGTGAAATCCGTCCAGTTTTGGTTTAATAGTTTCATAGGAGGTGTTTTCACCATGAATCCAGTAGATCTTTTTAACCAAGTAAAAGAATTGATTGCAAACAAAGACTTTGATGGTGCAAAACAATTTATCGAAGAAAAAAGGACCAATTCGGTAAATACTTGGAACAAGCAAAAGGCTTGTTATCAGGTTCTGAAGGTGTTAACGGTCTTTTAGATAAAGTTAAAGGCTTGTTCTAATACATGTAAAAACTAGGCTGAGAATGTTCAGTCTAGTTTTTTGTTTGTTCAAAAATATTTGTTATCTCTTGCAATGAGGGAATTACCCAATCGCTCTTCAATTTTTCATTTTCACTGGCATGCTTTCCAAAACCTGTCAGTATCCGTACAGTCCACATTCCCAAAGATTTAGCAGGCAGAATATCATTATCATACCTATCCCCGACATAGACAACTCTATCTGCAGGGATGTTTGCTTTTTGCAAGGCAAGTGTGAAAATAGTTGTATCTGGTTTAGATAGCCCAACCTCTTCAGAGAGGATGATGAGTTGAAAATAAGACTCAATTCCCCACTCTTTAAGCAGATCTCTAACACTACTAGACTGATTGGCAATAATCCCCAATCGATAGTTTTGTGATAACTTCTCTAGAGCATCTATTGTTTCAGGATACAGGCTCACACCCTCATTTGTCCATAAAGGACGTGGCTCGGTCGGTGCAAAATAGTGCCAGGTCGCACGAATGGGATCCAGCGACTTATGAGCATACTCCACCATTTTCTTTTTATAAGAATCTGATGAAACCTCTATATCCAGAGACTCTAACTTCTTCACACACTTGTCTATATAATAACCATAAGCAGCCTCTTCATCTAAAAGCGTCGAACCCAAATCAAAAAATATCCACTCTATCATCCCGCTCTCCATCTCTTTTCAACATGAGAATACTTAAGTTAATCTACCTTTTTAGAATATCATTTTATCAATATCAAGGCAAAGAAAACTCCCTAGGAAAACCTAAAGAGTTTTACTAATCCCTCACTATACTAGCTCGGGGATAAAACAGTCTCCCAGACATTGAAAACAAGTCCGAAAATCTTCGGACTTGTTTTTACTATAACCCTCGTTATTCTAACTCGGGGATAAATTAGTACACTGTACTACGAAAAACAAGTCTGGAAATTTCCAGACTTGTTCTTATTATAACCTTCGCTATTCTAGCTCAGGGATAAAACAGTCTCCCAGACTGTTTTATTTTTTCAAGTTGTAGAATGAGTTCAAGCCTTTGTAGACTGCAACTTCACCAAGTTGATCTTCGATACGAAGCAATTGGTTGTATTTAGCGATACGGTCTGTACGTGACAATGAACCAGTCTTGATTTGGCCAGCGTTAGTTGCAACTGCGATGTCAGCGATTGTTGAATCTTCAGTTTCACCTGAACGGTGTGATACAACGGCAGTGTAGCCAGCTTCTTTAGCCATTTCGATAGCTTCAAATGTTTCAGTAAGAGTACCGATTTGGTTAACTTTGATAAGGATTGAGTTAGCAGCACCTTCTTTGATACCACGTGCAAGGTAGTCAGTGTTTGTTACGAAGAAGTCGTCACCAACCAATTGAACGCGTTTGCCAAGACGCTCAGTAAGAGCTTTCCAGCCATCCCAGTCGTTTTCATCCATACCATCTTCGATAGTGATGATTGGGTATTTGTTAACCAATTCTTCAAGGTAGTCGATTTGTTCTGCAGATGTACGAACAGCTGCACCTTCACCTTCGAATTTAGTGTAGTCGTAAACTTTACGCTCTTTGTCGTAGAATTCAGATGACGCACAGTCGAAACCAATCATAATGCCGTTTTCGCCAGCTTCGTAACCAGCAGCTTCGATTGCTTCGATGATTGTTTCAACACCGTCTTCAGTTCCTTCGAACTTAGGAGCGAAACCACCTTCGTCACCAACAGCTGTTACCAAACCACGAGCTTTCAAGATTTTCTTCAAAGCGTGGAATACTTCAGCACCCCAACGAAGACCTTCTTTGAATGAAGGAGCGCCAACTGGCAAGATCATGAATTCTTGGAAAGCGATTGGAGCGTCTGAGTGAGAACCACCGTTGATGATGTTCATCATTGGAGTTGGCAATACTTTAGTGTTGAATCCACCAAGGTAAGTGTAAAGTGGCACTTCAAGGTAGTCAGCAGCAGCACGCGCAACAGCGATAGAAACACCGAGGATTGCGTTTGCACCCAATTTACCTTTGTTAGGAGTACCGTCAAGAGCGATCATAGCGCGGTCGATAGCTTGTTGATCACGAACGTCAAAACCGATGATAGCGTCAGCAATCACGTTGTTCACGTTGTCAACAGCTTTTTGAGTACCAAGACCAAGGTAACGAGATTTGTCACCGTCGCGAAGCTCAACTGCTTCGTGCTCACCAGTAGAAGCTCCTGAAGGAACCATACCACGTCCGAAAGCACCTGATTCAGTATAAACTTCAACTTCAAGTGTAGGGTTACCGCGTGAGTCAAGGACTTCGCGAGCGTAAACATCAGTAATAATTGACATTATATTACTCTCCTTTGAGTTTAAAATAGTTACATAGCTATCATACCCTAAAAGAAGGGATTTTTCAAGAAAAAACAGGTTATTTTACTGAAAGAAATAATGTAAACGCCTTCCTTTTCAAAATTAACTGAGTATGTTATACTGAAATCATGAACGATTTAAATACTACCATACTACAGAAAGCCTCTGGCGAAACACGATTGAATCCAGATGAACAACGTCTATACATGGGAACCTATCGTGAACGGGTTGTCCTACTCGTTTCCTTTGACGATTTGAGTAGTGAAGTCGTCGGAAATAAGTTTGATACAATTTGCCAAAAACTAGCAAACAGCTACTCTCCTCTATTCCTCAAACTCTCGCCAGCCCTGTCTGACAAGCAACAAATTTCACTACTAAAAATTGCTCAGAACTTCGGTATTACTACCGCTATCATCGATGAAAAAATAGGACAATCTCCCTACGCACTTGTCTTTCACACAAATCACGCTGTGGATAATGAAGAAGTTAGCTTAGAATCCATATTTCCAAATCTTATCTCAAAACCAGAAGAAAAAAAGGAAGATGCAAAACCTTCCTTCTGGAAAAAATTATTTAGTTAGACTTATTTATCACTGAACTAGGATACACACTAAAATGAAAATAATACAGGATAGACAAAGAATTCCTAGCAATCTGCCTCTTTCATTTTTTTCATTGAAAAAGAACACTGCTCCATTTGCCTTTATTACATTCGTTTCCGTTCCTCTGTCTTTTTCGGAAAGTCTCATAACGGATACTAGCTTTGCGAGACAAATAAAAATAAATAAGATAATAGCCACATATTTCACTAATTCCATCTTTGTTGGCCTCCTAACTGAAGAATTCTTGCCACCTGTTCTGCCGTGCGGACCAGGTTTTTTTCTGCTTTCTGAAGCGTGTCCTCCAAACTTTCAACGCTTGCAATTATCGGAAAAGCGGCGCAGATATTTTCAAAAGGAAACTCGGGAAGATCGTCTTTGAGGCTACCACAAATTGCAATGATGGGAATCCCTGCTGGAGTCCGTCTAGCCACTCCTACCGGAGTCTTCCCTGATAAGCTTTGGGCATCCATCCGCCCTTCTCCGACCACAACCAGATCCGCTTTGGCGACGCGATGATCAAAGTCCAACTGATCCAAGACAAAGTCGATGCCTTTTTGAATGCGAGCACCTGCAAATTGGACTAGACCTGCTGCCATGCCTCCTCCAGCACCCGCTCCTGCTAAATCGAGTAGCATTGGATTAACCAATTTATAAAAGGACTCCATTTTCTTGTCTACTAGTTCAAATTCGGCAGAGGCAAGACCTTTCTGACCTGCAAAAACAAATGTGGCACCCGCTGGTCCGCAAAGCGGATTCTCCACATCCGTTACCAAATCAATCCTGACCTGAGATAGATCTACCAACATATCCTCTGTGGAATAGCTGACAATCTCCCCGATATGAGCTCCAATTGCCTCTACTTCTTTTCCCGCTCGATTATAAAATTTCACTCCTAAACCTGCCGCCATTCCGATACCACCATCATGACTGGCAGAGCCACCTACTCCTATAAATATGCGTTTAACACCATTTTGAACAAGCTCCACAATCAGCTCCCCAACCCCTTGTGTCTTAATAAAGAGAGGACTCCTTCTTTCATGCAGGATACTTGCCAGCCCTACAATCTCAGCCATTTCAAAAACTGCAAGATCATCTTTAACCGCATAGGAAACCTTAATTTTATCTCCAAATGGACCTGTCACCCAAGTCTGCGTTCCATCCAAGGATAAGGCCTGCATTAGACTCTCAACTGTCCCTTCGCCACCATCTCCTAGGGGAATTAAGTCATACCCTGCTTGTGGGTAAACCTTAGAAAATCCTTTTTTAATCGCTTCAGCAACCTTTGTAGCTGAAAGAGACTCTTTAAATGAATCTGGAGCAATGAGAATATGCATGGTACTAACCTCCTTTATATTATTAGTATATCACACTCCTATTCAGCTTTCAATAAATCTTTTCTGTTTTTCATCGTCTGTGTTATACTGAAAGAAAGGAGATAAGTATGTATCAAACTATATTATTTGACTTAGATGGAACACTTACTGATTCTGGACAAGGAATCTTAAACTCCGTCGCCTACGCACTAGAAAAAATGGGAATCGAAGAACCAGATACAGCCAATTTAAACCGATTCATCGGCCCGCCACTCTATGAATCTTTTTCACGATTCTATCAACTCAGCCCTGAAGATACACAAAGTGCAGTTGATGCTTTCCGTGTCTATTTTAAAGAAAAAGGAATGTTTGAAAATCAACTCTATCCTGGAATCATCCCTCTGCTTGAAGAATTGAGAACGGCTGGAAAAACACTAGTAATTGCTACCTCAAAGCCAGAAATATTTGCCAAACAGATTCTAGAACATTTTGGTATCGCTCACTACTTTGATGTCATTGCCGGTGCTAGTCTGGATAGTAGTCGCATCAGTAAGGCGGACGTCATCGGCTATGCTATAAATCAATTAGAAGCATTTCCAAAACATGCTGTGATGATTGGAGATAGGGAACATGACATTGAAGGAGCACGCATGCACCAACTTCCCGCCATCGGTGTTCTTTACGGCTATGGGAGCAAACAGGAATTTGAAAAGGCTGGGGCCACCATGATAGTCGAAACCGTCCAAGATTTGAAAAGGGTTTTACTGACAACAGAATAGAAGAAAAGTCAGCACTCAGCTGACTTCTCGTTATTTACTATCTAAAATCTCTATTAGTTTATAGAGATTTTTTTCATTTATTTGGTAGGGCGCCTGTTCTTGGACAATCGGTTTAGCACAGAAAGCTACTCCAATTCCTGCTCGTTGAATCATTGGTAGATCATTTGCTCCATCCCCCATGGCAATCGTTTGAGATAGACTCAGCCCATTTTCTGTCGCCCATTCTTCTAAACATGCTTTTTTAGTATCTTTCGTTACAATTTCCCCCAACACTTGTCCCGTCAATACTCCATCTACTACTTCTAATCGATTAGCCCGAACATAGTCTAACTCTAACTGTGCAGCTAGTCGATCGACTGTTTCATGAAACCCGCCCGAAACGACTGCTACCTTATAGCCTCGCATTTTTAATTCTGAGACTAATTCTGCTGCTCCAGGCGTAAAGTGGATTTTTTGGATAATTCGATCAAACACAGAAACAGGTAGTCCCTTTAACAACGCCACACGTTCACGTAAGGCTTCTTCAAAATCCAATTCCCCACGCATAGCACGTTCGGTAATTGCTGCAACTTGCTCTCCTAAACCGGCCTCTTCTCCAAGTAAATCTATCCCTTCTTCCAAAATTAATGTTGAATCAACATCCATAACTAATAATCCAGTTGTCATCTCCGATATTCCTTTCAAAGTATAAAAATAAAAAGCCAAATGGCTTTTTATCTAGTAGCGAATGGCTTCGCGAGTTTTTTCGTATGAACGTACAAAACGCTCTGTTACACCAGGTTCAACTGTTTCCAGAGCAAATGAAATTTCTTCAAATGCTGCTTGGTAATCAAAATCCTTTTCAAAAATTGATAATGAACGGTTAAATGCTTTTTGCACACTTTCATCGAATGAACGATAACGGTTAGAGTATTGTAGCAACTGCTCTGTTAAAGTCGCATTTTGCACAATCAAATACGCCAACTCTTCCAATTGATTCATATCATACGTTGCATTTTCCAACAAACGGTTAACAACTTCGATATTGATTCGTTTATAGTCTAACTCAGCAATCAAGGCTTCCACATGATCGCTCGTTCTAAAGAAGTTTGTTAAAAATTCAGCTGGAATTCCTGGAAGGTTGCGTTTTTCCATATAACGCTTAAGGGTATGCAATTTGTTGATATAAAGTGTAGCTTTCTTACGCGCTGTGTTCTCTGACAATTCTTGTGATTTAAGATAGTCAGCTAAAACCAGCTGCTCCTCTTCGATTTCTTTCAAACTTGCCAATGAATGGTCCAAACGCTCTTCCAAAATAGAATATGCAACTTGTGGATTTTCAATGTCCTCCACACTTTCTGTAACAACAATTTCAATCGATTCCAAACGAGCTTTAAGCTGATTGATCCGTGAAAGTTTGCTATCTGCCAGCAAGTAAGTTGCATTTAGGCGTTGGCTTTCCTCATCCAAGAGCTGTGTATTTTGGACAACATGCTCCAAGAATTTTGGCAAGTTTTTACTAATCTTAACAGCTTCCTTATTCGCTTCGATTTCACGATTGAAGACTTTATACAAATGATCAATTTTTGCTTGAATTCCCTCATTTTCAGCTTCTGCGGCATCCAAATCAAAGGAAACAATCAAAGCAGTATTTTCACGAATTGAAACGCGAATATTTTGGAACTGTGACTCGATGTTAGCTTCTGTGAACAAATAATTCTGCTCAACCAGTTTACGATAACCCGACTCCAAATCTTCCAATTGCTCTGGGAAATCTTTTGTAACTCGTTCAATCAAACTTGGAATGCGATCCATGATTTGATTGAGAGCAATCATATGCTCTTCAGCCTTATCAAGGATTTCAGAAGCTTCAATCGGGTCACCTGAGGAATTGAGCATCACAAATTCAGAAAACTCAACTTCAATATTTTTCAATTGCTTCTCAAGTTCTGGTAATGTCTCACCGTAGCTATCTGGATTTTCACGAACAGCTTCCTGCAAACTATCGAACAAGTTTAACGCATGTTTTACACGACCAGAGTTTTTCTCTTCTTGCTCCTTCAACTCCATCAAACCATGACGGATAGAGGCGATGTCTTCTTCAATTAAATCAATTTGGCTTTCGATACTGTCTATAGCATTCTTTGCACTCACAAAGCGAAAGGCATTGTTATAGCCTTCTGCCTCAAAGATATGATTTTCAATGTCGGCAAATGAATTGAGCGACAAATCAACCCATTTTTGATTCCATTCACGGAATGACACCTGACTTTGACCAATCAAATGAAGTGCTTTGACAGCTTCGACTTCTTCATTAACTGGAAGGTTAAATAGCTCTTCCTTACGTTCTTCCAATGCAACCAAAAGGTTGTCATTTCGTTTACGAACAATCAGGCAAGCTACATAGGCAATGATTAAAATAATAACAATCGAAACGATTAAGATGATTGTTCCTGTAGGCATGTAAATCTCCTTAGCTCATAGTAATTACTAGAAAATATCGCTTAATTATACCATAAATCTCTAGTATATGCACTTGTTTTTTTAGTTTTTAGACATCCAATGTTGAATAAACAGCATTTTCCTCGATAAACTCTCGACGAGGTTCAACCTTATCCCCCATTAACATGTCAAAAATCTTATCGGCTTCTGCCGCATCATCAACTGAAACGCGTGCCATGAGACGATTTTCAGGATTCATCGTAGTTTCCCACAACTGATGATCATCCATTTCTCCCAAACCTTTGTAACGTTGAATCGTTGGCTTGGACCGTCCCGTACTATGTCTTTCTAAGGCATCTTGCAATTCTTGCTCTTGATTTACTCCTGGTTGAATATACTCTTTAATATCACTACCAACTTTAACACCATAAATCGGAGGTTGTGCAATATAAACATATCCAGCTTCGACAATCGGTCTCATGTAACGATAAAAAAGTGTCAAAAGCAAGGTACGAATATGGGCCCCGTCAACATCTGCATCGGTCATAATAACCAATTTTTGATAACGAGCCTTAGTCACATCAAAGTCAGCACCGAAGCCAGTTCCCATAGCGGTAAATAAGCTACGGATTTCCTCATTTGCCAAAATCTTGTCCATGCTGGCTTTTTCTACGTTCAAAATCTTACCACGAATCGGTAAAATAGCCTGAAACTCACGGTCACGACCAGATTTTGCTGAACCTCCTGCAGAGTCTCCCTCGACGATAAATAGCTCTGTCTTAGTTGCATCATTTGATGAACAGTCTGCAAGTTTTCCAGGAAGATTTGAAATTTCAAGTCCAGATTTTTTCCGGGTTACTTCACGTGCTCGTTTAGCTGCAATACGAGCCTTACTTGCCAAGATTCCCTTTTCAACAATTCTTCTTGCAATCTGAGGATTTTCCAAAAGAAATTCCCCGAATGCATCGGAAAAGAGTCTATTGGTAATTTTTACAACTTCACTGTTACCCAACTTTGTCTTGGTTTGCCCTTCAAACTGAGGTCCAGGATGTTTGACAGAAATAACAGCTGTCAGACCCTCACGCACATCCTCACCCGTTAGGTTATCATCATTTTCCTTGAGGATTTTATTCTTCTTGGCATAGTCATTGATAACACGAGTCAGAGCCGTACGGAAACCTTGTTCGTGGGTACCACCTTCATGGGTGTGGATATTGTTGGCAAAGCTAACAACATTTTCATGATAGCTTGTTGTATATTGCATGGCAACTTCAACGGTGATATCATCCATCTCCCCTTCTGTATAAATAGGAGTATCAAAAATAACATCCTTGTTTTCATTGAGGTATTCCACGTAGGAAGCAATACCACCCTCGTAATGATATTCTTTGGTCTGTTCTAATCCTTCGCGTTTATCTGTAATAGATAGATTTAGACCACGATTTAAGAAGGCAAGCTCTTGAATACGTTTATTTAGTTTTGAAAAATCGAACTCAGTCGTTTCTGTAAAAATTTCTGGGTCTGGCGTAAAATGAACAGTCGTACCAGAACGGTCCGTTTCTCCTACAACTTTCAAATCCGCAACCACTTCGCCTCGTTTATATTCTTGGAAATAAACTTGACCATTCTTATAAACATGGACATCCAACTGGGTCGAAAGGGCATTTACTACGGATGAGCCTACGCCATGCAAACCACCAGAAACCTTATATCCGCCTCCGCCAAATTTTCCTCCGGCATGGAGAACGGTGAAAACTGTTTCTACGGCCGGACGACCAGTTTTTTCTTGAATATCTACTGGGATACCACGCCCATTGTCCACTACTGTAATGGAATTATCTGGTTCGATAAAGACTTCAATCTTGCTTGCAAAACCAGCCAGCGCCTCATCGATTGAGTTGTCGACAATTTCCCAAACCAAGTGATGGAGACCTTCTTTAGATGTTGAGCCGATATACATCCCTGGACGCATTCGAACAGCTTCAAGACCTTCCAAGACTTGAATCTGACTGGCATCATATTCTTGAGCCTTCTCTTGTAAATCTTTGATTTCTTCTGTCATTTCTTTTCCTTATTTTCTATTTGTTGCTCCTTAAAAATAGAAAAGCCAATCCATATGGATAAAAGCGAGACATATTTTTAGAGCAAAAATCATTCTAACGAATACCCTTTATTATACCATATTTTCTAATATTTTGATAGAAAAAAGAAGAGGAAACATTAGCTCCATCTTCTTCATTACTTTAACTATGATAAACCATTGTTTGAGCTAGGCTTTCCCCATCTCCACCAAATAAATCAACCAATTTATAGGCGAAATCCAAACTTGTTCCAGCGCCTCGGCTAGTGATAATTGGACCATCAACGACCACATCCTCTTCCAGATGAATACCTGACGGAATGTCTTTTTCTTTCCCTGGGAAACATGTATAGTGACGACTATCTAACAAACCAGCCTTATCCAGAACAATTGGAGCCGCACAGATTGCTGCTACTGATTTTCCTGATGCAACCGCTCTTTGCAATTCCGTAATCAGTGACTCTGAATCTCTAAGGTGGACAGAACCTGGCATTCCTCCTGGTAACACAATCAGATCAAAGGAAGACAGGTCTCCATCAAAGACTTGGTCAGTTTGAACACGAATACCGTGCGACCCCTCCACTTCATGACTATCTAAACCAACAATCTGACAGTCAAAATGAGCTCGACGGAATACATCTACAGGGGCCAATGCTTCGATTTCTTCAAAACCATCGGCTAAAACAACCGCAACTCTTGTCATATAAACCAACTTTCTAACGTTTTATCGTAATTTTTCTATAGCGACGTGATCGATTTGTTTCCTTCTCATCAGCTAGTCGTGACTGATACCCCATTGACAGCACTAGACCAACACCAATCAGATTTGAAACCATGGACGAACCACCTTGGGAGATAAACGGCAAAGGAATACCTGTTAAAGGCAACAAACCCGTTGCAGCGCCAACATTTTCAAACACATGGAACAAGAGCATCATGATATAGCCAGTTGATATGTAGGTGTAGTATCGATTGTTTGACTTCAACGTTACCCGCAACATTCGATAAATGAGCAACAAGTATAGTACAATCAATACCGTCCCACCAATAAAACCAAAGTCCTCTCCAATCACCGTAAAAATCATATCACTTTCTCGAACCGGTATCAGAAGATTTGTTTTATTGAAACCTAGTCCTTTTAAGCCACCACTTCCGATAGCTATCAAACTTTGAGCTTGCTGGTAGGTCGTTGATTGGGCATTTTTAAAGGGATCAAGCCAGGCTGCAATACGATTGATTTTATAAGTATCCATCCCCAAATTGTGGAGGAATGTTGTTCCACCAGGAGAAATAAAAATCAGCATAAATCCACCAACCAAAACGATCCCCGTTAAGGCAGTCGGTAATAGAATTTTCCAAGAAACTCCAGATAATAGAAGCATTCCGCTAAAGATTGCTACAAATACTAAGGAGGTTCCCAAATCTTTCTGTAAGGCCAACAAAATCAAGACTGGGATAGTAAACAGTGTCATATAACCAATCAACATAAAATCCTCACGAATTTTTCGATTTGGATAATGTTTGTGAAAGGTGACAATCACCCTTGACAACATAATGATGTAGGCTATTTTCATAAATTCGGATGGTTGAAAAAGAGTCATTCCACCAATCGTTACCCAGTTTTTTGCTCCCGTTGACGCTACTAAGTCTGGACTGTAGAAAAACAAAGGCAATACCATAAGTCCTAGCCCAAGTACGTACAAGTAAGGTGTGATTTGCCACAGAAACTTAGTGGAAAAGAACATGACCAAAAAAGCTGCCACTGTTCCAATTCCTATCCAAGCAATTTGTTGACCAACCATCTGTACAACATTATTCGGATAATCTTGACTAACCGCAATGTAGAGAGAAATAATCCCCACAACTAATAAAAAAAAGACCGGTAAAATAAGTGAGTAGTCTACTCGACTATCGATTGTTCCCCTATTTTTCATCAATTTCCTCATACTTTCACTTCAAATTCTTACTCGTTCCATTATAGCAGAAATCATCTCTCATTGAAACTAAAAATCTAGTTACATCAGTGGGAATACGATTTATACTCAACGAAAATCAAAAGTAGCCTAGGAAACGAAGTCGAAGATAGAACTGGAGTTCCTCAAGGCTCTTGACAACGGATAATTTTGATTTTCAAAGAGTATTACTAGTGCACAAATCATAAAATACGTATCAAGGCTTTCAGCTATTCTTTAAATGATTACTATATTAAGTATAGAAAAGGCTACTTGTAATCCTGTTTGTGTCTGCGTATTGTCGTAAGCTGCCTGTGTGGTATGCCAGCCAACAGTTAAGGGCTTTTTTAATTTTGTCATTACAAAAAGGTGGAATAGTTTTTATTCTGCCTTTTATTGTTATTCTACGATGTTACGGAAAACGCCAACCCCAGCAGGTCGGCGCGTGGAAATATACAAATTGATTGACATATAACCTATAATGGGGGTATAATCATAGTGTAAAGAATTGTTGTGAGGACAATTCTAGCACTAAATCAAAAAAGCCCCCAACGTGCCAGCGTTGAGGGTTTTTGTTTGCCCCTGTTTGGGGTTAGTCGTCGTTATCGTCTAAATAATACTTAACTACTTCAATCAAGATATTAACCAATAACGGCGCTAGAATACTTGTGAGGATAAGCTCTAGCAACTAAACCACCTCCCTTCAGTAAATTCAAGGGGGGCTTGTATATCTTATCAGATAGTTTATTTTGTTGTCAAATTCTCCCCGCTTACACATGGCAACGTGTAAGCAACCATATTTTTATAATTGATATTTAATCCCAAATACTATAAACTAGATAAACGGAGAAAGCATTTATAACGCCCGAGGGTGTATATTTGCGTGAGGTGTCTAGTTTTGCTAGGCACTTTTTTTCATTCTTAGCAACAATATTAGAAACCACTTATAAACACGCGCATACTATTTTATTCTTTCGATTAGGTGGGGAAACCAATAGGAGGAATAAACAAATGATTAAACAATACCAACTAAAAGACGGCTCTGTTAGATACTCTTATATTGCGTATGTAGGTATAGACCCACTTACAGGCAAAGAAAAGCGCGTAAAAAAGAGCGGTTTTAAAACTCAAAAAGAAGCCCGAATAGCTGAAAGCCAGCTACTTCTAAAAGTGGAGCAAGACGGATTTTTTGATAAGCCAGATAGAATAACCTTTGAGGAAGTCTATAAGATATGGCTAGAACACTATAAAAACACCGTGAAGGCTAGTACATACGCCAGACAAAAGGCACAAGCAGACCTACATATCATTCCAGCCTTTGGCGCGTGCTACGTGGATAAAATAAGCCTACCAATGTGCCAAAAACAGGCACAAGAATGGTTTAAGGGCTACAAGAAATATGCTAACTTTATCGGTATGACTAAGATGGTTTTAGATTTTGCGGTAAATCTGGGCTATATTCATGATAACCCCATGAAGAAAATAATAAAGCCCCGTAAATCCTCTGAAGTAGATGAAGAAGAAAAGAAAAAAGAGAACTTCTACAGCCGTGAAGACTTGCAAAAGTTCCTAGACTGCGTAGCAAAGGAAGACAAGGAAGAAATAGCCTGTATTTTCCGCTTACTCGCCTTTACAGGTATGAGAAAAAGCGAAGTTCTTGCCCTACGGTGGAAAGACTTAGACTTCTTTACCTCACGTTTATCAGTTAGCCAAATAGTAGCCTACGGAGAAAATAACAGTATCGTCTATCAAACACCCAAAACAAAAAAGAGTAAGCGCACTATCACGCTTGACCCTATTACCGTGTCTATTCTGAAAAAGTGGGAAAAGACTAGACAATTTTTAAACTTCCCCCAGCGCGTGAAACCAACTGACCTAGTTTTTCCAGCAGAAACAGGCAACGCCCATAGTTTTGATTATATAAACTATAATCTACGTTGTATTCTGAAAAAATATGACTTGCCTTATATAACGCCCCACGGTTTCCGCCATACTCATTGTAGCTTATTATTTGAAGCTGGGGCATCGATTAAGGAAGTACAAGAAAGATTAGGGCATGAAGATATTAAAACAACTATGAATATTTACGCTCATGTTACGGAAAATACAAAAGAAAAAACGGCTGAAAAGTTTGCCCAATTTTTGGGAATGTAACGCCAGCCGTTACTTTTTTCGTTACTTTTTCAAAAAGAAAACCACTCCCACGGCTCGGGAATGGCTTAAAATCAACGTTTCTAACGGTTTTATAACGCTGATTATTTGAGACCGTATTTTTTGTTGAAGCGATCCACACGTCCATCTGCTTGAGTGAACTTTTGACGTCCAGTATAGAATGGGTGTGAGTCTGATGAAATTTCCACACGGATCAATGGGTAAGTTTCACCTTCGAATTCAACTGTTTCGTTAGATTTCTTAGTTGAACCGCTAAGGAACTTGTAGCCAGTAGTTGTGTCCATGAAGACAACAGTGCGATATTCTGGATGGATATCTTTTTTCATTTTAAAATTCCTTTCTGCCATGGACTCTTTCCGAGCCATAGATTATAACCATTTAAGTTTACCAAAAGTTTGTTCTTATGGCAAGTCTTTTTACCTATTTTTTTAATATTTTTTTCAAGTTATAGTACGGAAGCACCTGAAACAAGGTCAAAAGTTACTCTGGCGCCAAATCCCCCTCTTGAAGGACTGCCCAAGCTATCAGAAATTCTTTCTTTACCAGCAAGAACTTTCTCAGAAAGCCCTGAGGTCACTAGAATCCTGCCATCCAGCCCAATCAGAACCGCTTCGATACCATCCGTTTCTTCTACCATCTTATAAATCCGAGTTATTTCTTGACCAAACAGTCGAGTCGTCCAAATCTCACCGTCAACAGATTGTTTGGACACAATGGTCAAACTAGCCAGCTGCGACTCCATTGGATAGCCGGTCTCAGGACTCAAAATATGATGATAGGTCTTTCCATTCACGGTAAGGGTTCTTTCGTAAATACCAGAGGTAACTACTGATTCTTCTCCTATTTTGAGGACGAGGGCATTCTCACCCCGTGTTTTCTGTGGATCCTGAATCCCAATTCGCCAGCAACCATCTGGATTATGTGGAGCCTGACCGAAAGTTAAGACATTTCCTCCCAGATTAATCAGTCCAGCCTCCACACCTATTCTTTTCAAGAAGTCGACAATCTTATCTGCCACATAACCTTTGGCTAGGGCACCCAAATCAATGGCCATGCCTTCTTTTTTTAGATAGACCGTTTGCTCCTCATCATCTAATTCGATGTCCCTTGGATTGATGAGCTGGAGTTTTTCTGAGATAACTTCAGGACTGGGAAGTTTGGCATCACTAAATCCAATCCGCCAACTTTGCACAAGGGGACCAATGGTAATATTCAAAAAACTTCCTTCAGCCAGACTGTGTTCCTTGCCCAATTTAATCAATTCATACAGGTCATCGGCAACTGGAACTGCTTGAACACCTGCGTTTAGATTGACCTCCATCAATTCAGAAGTCAAATCATTGGCAGAAAACCGATCTTTATAAAGATAAAGTAACTCTTCGACCTGATCTAAAATTGGTTCTGCATCTGGATGCCATATTTTAGTTTCTATGATGGTTCCCATTAGACGAAGGGAGCGACTACTTGCTTGCATTCCTCACGACCTCTTGAATTTCTTGGTAGATTTGCTCATTTTCGGAAAGAGAATAAGAGTTAGCACCGCTGGCTAGTGGGTGGCCACCGCCATCGTGGCGCTTGGCAATCTCGTTGATTGGAAGATACTTACTGCGCAAACGAACCCTGTAATTTCCGTCAGTTTGTTCCACAAAAATCCCCCAAGATTGAACGATTCCAATCCGTCCTGGAGCCCCAACGATAAAGGAAGTGTCCGCATCGGTCACCCCGTATTTTTTGAGGATATCCTGAGTCAAAATGACCCGTGCCGCACCATGCTCATCGACTTCCAAGTTGTCGTAGACGTAGCCAGTCAGCTTGGCAATCTTGAAATCAATGGTGTCCATCTGGCGAGACATCCTTGCAAAGTCAAAATCTTCTTGGCGGAGACGAGCAACAATCTCAAAGGTGCGAGAGCTGGTTGCTGGATAGAGAAAGCGGCCTGTATCGCCCACAATTCCTGCATAGAGTAGACGAGCAGTTTCCCCGTCCAATTCCAACTGACTTTGAAGGGCCAATTCTGCAATCATTTCACTGCAAGAACTAGCTTCCGTATTGACCCAGAGCAGGTCACCATAAGGCTCTTCATTTGGATGGTGGTCGATTTTAATCAGGAATTCACCCTGAGTGTAGCGGTCATCATCCACACGGGCTGTATTGGCAGTATCCGTTACGATAACCAAGGCTCCTTGATAATCTTGGTCGGAAACCTGATCCATTCCTGCCATCCAAGCAAGATTTGGTTCCTCAAAACCGGTTACCTTGATGGTTTTTTCAGGAAAATTCTTCTGCAAGAGTTTCTGCAAGCCAACCTGACTGCCAATGGCATCCGGATCTGGTCGTTGGTGACGATGAATGATGATTGTGTCGTATTCGCAAATTTTTTCAATAATTTTACTGTAAATTGTCATAGCAACTCCTTTTCATCATTTTAGCATAAACTTCCCCTTTTGAAAATGATGGGAGTGTGGTATAATGGGATTACTATGTAATTTGGAGGAAATTATGGCACTAGCAAAAATAGTTTACGCTAGTATGACTGGTAACACAGAAGAAATTGCTGACATCGTCGCCAGTAAGCTAGAAGAGTTGGGTTTAGAAGTACAGGTTCACGAATGTACGACTATTGAAACCGAAGAAATCTTGGATGCTGACTTGATTGTTGTAGCCAGCTACACCTATTCTTATGGTGGTGATGGTGAGCTTCCAGATGAAATCGTTGATTTCTATGCTGACCTAGCTGACTTAGATTTGACTGGTAAGGTCTACGGTGTTTGTGGTTCTGGCGATACCT
Source organism: Streptococcus suis (assembly GCF_046032535.1). Taxonomy (GTDB): domain Bacteria; phylum Bacillota; class Bacilli; order Lactobacillales; family Streptococcaceae; genus Streptococcus; species Streptococcus suis_AK. Next base: position 27,226 of record NZ_JARQPL010000013.1, read on the forward strand.
TCTATGATGACTTCTGTAGTGCAGTAGATGACTTTGATGTCATGTTGGGTTCACGTGGTGCAACTAAGGGGGCCGAAAATGTTAAGGTAGACCTTGCCGCTGAAGATGAGGATATTGTTAACCTTGAGCAATTCGCGACAGACCTTGTTGCTAAACTAGATACAATGAATTAACTGACAGACAGACTGGCTTATCAATAGGTCTAGTCTGTTTTCTTTTAGCCTTTTATTAAGATTGTACACCTATTGCTTGCAATCTTAATAGTTTCGATATATAATTAACTGGTTAAGTTTTTTAAAAAGGAGAATTTTATGGCTAAAAAATCAAAAATGACACGCTATCAGAGACAGTTGGAGTTAATCGAGCGCTATGCGGATTTACGTAAAAGTCTCAAAGAAAAAGGTGACTATCAAGCACTTCGAAAATTGCCTCGCGACTCAAATCCAAATCGACTGAAATACCGCGATAGGACCGATGGCCGTCCGCACGCTTATATGCGAAAATTCGGTGTGAGTCGGATTACCTTCCGTGAATTAGCCCATCTTGGTCAACTTCCTGGGGTAAAAAAAGCAAGTTGGTAACTTCCTCAAACAAGGCTAGTATTCTGCCTTGTTTTTTGCTATACTAAAAAACAACTGAAACAATATACGGAGGTTTATAAGATGAATTTGGATTGCATCCGCGAACAGATTAACACGATTGATAGCCAATTGGTTGAACTACTTGAAAAACGAATGGAGTTGGTCGACCAAGTTACAGCCTATAAACGAGCAACAGGTAAGCCTGTTTTGGATACCAGCCGAGAAAATGCTGTCCTTGAAAGAGTTGGAAAATTAGTCCAAAAGGATGATTACCGCTCTGCTATTCAAGCGACCTTTAGTGATATGATGGCCCAATCAAGAGCATATCAATCTTCCAAGTTAGCAAATCATGAGTAATAAAATGAAACATGCCATCCAACTCCTTTTCTTTTCTTGCTTAATTGGAGTCGGTGCAGGAATTATCACCACACTTTTTGGGAAAATTCTACTAGGGGTTGGAGAGTTACGATCTGAATATTTTACATATCTCATCCCCTTTCTGCCACTTGCAGGTGTGTTGATTGTTTTCATTTATCAAAAATGGGGGAGGGAAGTCCAAGCAGGCATGGGCTTAGTCTTCAAAGCTGGACAAGGGGAGCTAGTGCAAATTTCTCCAGTTCTCATTCCGCTCATCATCTCTACAACTTGGCTCAGTCATCTTGTCGGTGCTTCCGTTGGCCGCGAGGGGGTAGCTGTCCAACTTGGAGCCAGTCTCTCACACTGGTTAAAAAAACATGGTTTCACACACTTGCCCAAAGACATGATAACAAAGATTGGTATGGCCGCAGGTTTTGCAGGGTTATTTCAAACGCCATGGGCTGCTAGTTTCTTTGCCATTGAGGTAGTAATCGTTGGCCAATATTCTTGGACTAGTCTCCCCTATTGTCTAGTTGCCGCTTTCACGGCTTCTACTACTTCCCATTTATTGGGATTAGAGAAATTTTCACATGCCATCGCAACTACCTCATTCCATTTTATAGATAGTTTTAAATGGCTTCTGATTGCCATCTGCTTTGGAGTTGTCGGTAATGTATTTGCTTGGTTTCTGGTGCAAACAAAAAGCATCTCAACTCGATGGCTTCCAAATCCCTACATTAAAATAGCTATCATGGGAGTTGGACTGACCGTTCTACTATTTTTCTTCCATCAAGGTCGTTATACTGGTCTAGGAACCAATTTGATCGATGCCAGTTTAGCTGGGGAACAGGTGTTTGCTTTCGATTGGCTACTAAAACTCCTACTAACCTGTCTTTGTTTGGCTGCAGGTTTTCAAGGGGGCGAAGTTACTCCGCTCTTTGCGATTGGAGCAAGTTCAGGGGCTGTTTTAGCAGGATTACTAGGTCTACCAACTGAACTTGTTGCAGCTCTTGGGTATTGTGCCGTATTTGGAACAGCCACCAATACCTTACTGGCTCCTCTCTTCATTAGTTATGAAGTATTCGGTGCTAATATCCTGCCCTATGCTATTCCTGTACTTGCCATAGCTTATCTTATAAACAGAAAACAGACTATTTATTATGGGGTGCAGGTGAGGAAATTCAATAATGCAAAAAAGCCTATCATTTAGGCTTTTTCGTATACTCTTCATCTCCCCTGCAGGAATCGAACCTGCAACTAATTCTTAGGAGGAATTTGTTATATCCATTTAACTAAGGGAAGTCTGCTTCTCTATTGTACCCCAGAAGAGAGCAGATTGCAAGAGCAAGGTTATATAAGTTTTTTCAAATTTTTACAAAAAGCAGAACCTACTCTAAGATGAAACACAATTGTTTTTATGTATTTCTCTCATGATAATCTCTAAAAGAAGTAATTCTAGAATGTACTTCGAAAGTTTGTCGTTTTTATGCTTGATTCCTATTCCCCTTCCTTACGTCTCATTGAGACAGCCATTCCGAGTGAAACTAAGCCACCCAAGCTAATAAGAAGTGAGCCTAGGGCTTCTTGACCGGTATTTGGAAGTGTTTGATTCCCTGATGCTTTTTCAGTTTTCTTATTTGAAACAGGAGCCATACTTCCAGATGGTGCTGGTTGCTCGTTTGCTTTCTGATTTGCTACACTATCGCCACCGTCGCTTGCTTTTTCAGGTATTTTCGTATCGGTAGTTGTCCCAGCAGTATCTCCTTTTTCTTCTGCTTTTGGTTCTTCTACGTACTCCTCTACAAATGCTTTTCTACCTGTAATAGTTGCACTAATCGTTTGACCTGCTTTTTCTAAATCAGTCAAATACTCAACAAATACTTCTGTATCTGGATTGATAGCGCCAATCAGTTTAGCTTCTTTGAAAATCGAGAAGCCATCCCCACCACCAAATAGGAAGTCATTGATGACAAGTGTATAGGTTTCTGTCGGAACAATCTCCGTTCCATCTTCTTTGAAGGCTTTTACAACCTTATAAGGATTTTCTTCCGTTGGATTATCTGCTTTCGTGTAGATATATTTAATTCCAGACATTTGAAGGAAATATTTTTCGCCTTCATCGTATTGTTGATTTAAGGCTGTATAAATCTGCTCACCTGTCATTTGAACGACTTGTAGGATATTCCCAAATGGTTGAACAGCTTGTGCTGCTCCCCAAGTAACTGTTCCATCCTCTTGGACCTTCAAATCTGCCCGAATCCCGCCATTGTTGGTCATTGCAAAGTCAACATCATAACCTGATTTCTTAGCAATAGCTAATTGAGCCGATGTTACTAAATTGCCCACAGCACTTTCTTTAAATTCATTTACCTCGCGAGAAATATCTGTCACTTGACTAGCCGTACCAATTTTTTGCTCTGTTACTTTTTTAACAATGGTATTTGCTTCGTCTACAATCGCCTGAATTTCTGGACTTGGTGTTTTCTGCCCTGGTGCCACTGCAATAATTTTCGCAGTCGGAACTTCTTTAAAGTCGGCAATATCTGTATCATAAACAGCTCTAACATCTGCATAAGCCTTACCTTGTGAGGTAGCTTGTACAATCAAGGTTTTGCCTGTTGTACCGTTTGTATAGACATGGTTGTGACCGGCAAATACAAGGTCAACTGAGTGTTCAGGATAGATTTCATTTAGCTTAGCAATCATATCTGCAGCTTCACCAGCAGCCACACCATCCTTGCTTGTAGCTGGGACGTGAGCCAGTACAACTATCGCATTTACACCCTTTTCAGCTAACTCACGCGCATATTTTGCAATCGTCTCTGCCTCATTCAAAAAAGTGTACTGCTCATAGTTTTTCTTCAAAACAAGATTAGGAATTTCTGTCGTAACTACACCAATAAAGCCAATATTTGCTTCTTTATCATTTACAGGAATAGTCTTAATAGCATACGGTTTCCAGCCATACGGAATTTCACCCGTCTCTTTATCAATAACGTTAGCGATAACAATCTCCTGTTTGGCTGCTTCATGAGTATAATTATCTACAATCTCATTAAACTGGCCTTCTTTTGGAGCTTCGCCAGTCATGATACGGTTATACTCATCAAGTCCCTCATCAAACTCATGGTTCCCCAAAGTACCATATTCAACATCCATTTTGTTAAAGACTTTTACAGTTGGTTCATCTTGTAAAAGTCCAGAATTCGATGGACTTGCACCAACCATATCTCCGGCTTGAACACGGATAGACTCTGCAGGTGTTTCTGTTTCTGCTGCTGTTTCTTCAAATTCTGCTTGCGAATCATCCATGTAAGCATCAAGCAAGGCTGCAGTTCCTGCATTCCGAACTGTTTCCCCCTCCAATCGCGCTGTCCCTGTCGTATCAAGCGCACCATGGAAATCATTAACTCCCATAATTTGGACAGCTAATTCATCTGCTAAAACAGCCTGTGTTGTAATGACACTAAAACCAGCTACAAGAGCTAGTACACTGCTTTTCAACCGAATATTCTTTTTCATAAGCAAAACAATGCTCCTTCTATTTTTTTCATATTGACATATCTATAATAATCCTTTTTTTACGGCTTTTCAATATCAAATCAGTCATTTATAACAAAAAAGTATAAAAATATTCGTTTATTCTTACTTTTGCATCATTTTTCTGAAAATATCTTGTTGTTTTTATCCATAATACGAAAAATCATCCCTCTTCCCTTACACAATTCTCTACAAAATACTCCTCACAACTAAAAAATCTCTTCCAAACGGAAGAGAACTGTTCTTATTTAGCTGCTTTATAAAGTTCGTTAACCTTGTCCCAGTTAATCACTTCAAAGAAGGCTTTGATGTAGTTTGGACGAACATTGCGGTAGTTGAGGTAATAAGCATGTTCCCAAACATCCAATGCCAAGATTGGTTTCAACCCTTGCATGATAGGTGTGTCTTGGTTAGCTGTTGAGATAACCTCTAACTTGCCTTCTTTGTTGACAACCAAGAAAGCCCAACCTGAACCGAAGCGAGTTGTTGCTGCAGTTGTGAAGGCATCTTTGAAGGCATCAAATGAACCAAAGGTCGCATCAATATCGGCTGCCAATTCTGCTGAAATTTCTGTTTTCTCTGGTGAAAGTAATTCCCAGAAAAGTGCATGATTAAGGTGACCGCCACCGTTGTTGATAAGGGCTTGACGGATATCAGCTGGAATTTGCTCCACATCTGACAAAAGTGCTACCAAGTCTTCACCGATTTCTGGGTGTTTTTCAAGGGCTGCATTAGCATTTGCAACATAAGTTGCATGGTGCTTGTCATGGTGCAGGGTCATTGTTTCTGCATCAATATGTGGTTCCAAGGCATCGTATGCGTATGGAAGGTCTGGTAAAATAATTGCCATTTTCTTGTTCTCCTATACTAATTGATATTCTTATTTTACTCCAATGTGAGAGCCTTTTCAATTTTTTTGTCTGAAAATACTAATCAAACACTTAACTCGTTGCAATTTTTAACAATGTAAGATCAAACAAGTAATCCTTATCAAACTGTCCTGTCTTGATTTGATAATCCGTTACTATCAATAATCGAACAACTTTTTTCAAAAATCCAATGGATAAATAGCGTGAATCGCGCAAAGCATACTTTACTTGGTATGGATTCACCTTACGCCCCATAATAGTTGATAACTCAGCTACTATCTGCTGTTCCCCTCGGCCTTGCTCTACTAGGATTTGCACTTGTAGATAGGTTCGAAATTGGGTTAACATGATGGCAATCAACTTAACCTCTTCCTCCCCTTGCAACCGCAAGTCACGAACTAAGTTGCGAGCCTCGTCTACCTTGGATTGTAGAATTAACTGTGTTAAATCAAAGATATTATCCTGTAGTGTCTTGGGGATAGCCGCATCAATATCTGAAATTTCAATCGTCTCTTTTCCCTTATAAGATTGAAGAAAGACTAGGTTCTTACTAATTTCTGCAAAATCAAAATTGGACTTTTCTAAAAGATATTGAAAAACCTCTCCTCCCATCTGCAATCCAAGACGCATTATCTCCTTTTGGAAATGATTTTTCAAATCCATCTCCTTCAGAGGATTGGCTTCTAATACTAGTCCATCTCGTTTGAGAAGTTTAACCAGGCGTCGTTTGCTATCTAACTTTCCTGGAGCTAGGATAATCAAACGTGTTGTTTCGACAGGATTTTCCAAATAAGCCTCAAACTGTTTAAGCTCATCGTCCGTCAAATGCCGCTTCTTGTCTGTGGTCAAATCAGAAAAATAATCCAGTATGACAACTTTTTCATCTGAAAAAAATGGGAGAGAAACCAAATCCAAATCCACCTGACTATAATCAGCTTCTGACATATCAAAATAGGCAAACCCCAAATCTGCAGGATCGAAATCAAGCTTCCTCAGAAGTAAGTCTTTCGCTATTTGGTATTGTCCGATGTCTTCACCGCATAAAACGGTCAGAAGCTCTAGTTTCTCTTTTTTTAATTTTTCAATCTGTTCAATAACTAACATGTATACCTCATATTCTGTTTTCATTTTACCACAAAAGCAATGAGGCTGGCAAAGTGTCTAACAAAATCAATTACTATACTATTTGCAAAAACGCTTAATTTCTGTTATATTCTAGATAACTACATGAACTAGAAAAGGGGAAAATATGGAACGGAAACAGCGATTTACAATAAAAAAATTATCAATCGGTGTTGTCTCTATTTGCATCGGTTTTACTTTTCTTGCTCAAGCAAGTATTACAGTTGCAGCTGATGAAAAGGATACTGTAGCTTTTGTAACTGACAAGGTAGAAGCTGACGGAAGTGAAACTGCAGATTCAGTTGAAACGTTAGTGAATGAAAAAGCGGAACAAGATACAGGAAACACCGACGAAGATCCTGCATTAAACAAGACTAGAGAAGAACAACCTGAAGTAGCCCCTCTTGTCAGCAACACTAATGACAGTAAAAATGAGGTAGCCCCTTCAAGCTCTTCTGATACTGAAGACAGTTCACAAACAAGTGCCTCCCTCGAAACTGTGGAAACAGCGAGTAAGCCATCTACTATTTCTACTCCTGAACTATCCACTGAATCAGAAACAAATGAAACCAGCCTTTCAGAAGAGCCGGCTGGTACAATCGAAGGAAGTACTGCACTTCGCACAGCAGCAAATACAAATACAGCCCCAACAACAGCTGTTTCCACTGATGATACTGCAATCCAAGCAATCGAAAAAGGAAGCATCCCTCAGTCTAAAACGATAGCATCTCTAAACGCTGAAGAGAAACAAACTCTTAACAACCTCATTCTCACAAACTTTGAAACTAGCGCTGATAAAGTAGCTTTACTAGATGTTGTGAAACCTAAAGAATGGTTAAGCCCTGCTGACTCAACGAAGTATTTCATTCCACTGATCCAAAAGATTAGATTGGATGAAAAATACAAAAATCTCTCTAATGCTGAAAAAGTAGAAGAAGCAAGAAAATTAGCACTGATTGAAGCGAACAAAAACCTCTACGAAGATGCGAGTATTGAAGCTCTTGCGCCTGAGGCGAGAAACACTTTCCAACAACTTCTTGAATATAACAATGGTCAGCTACTTACGGAAAAATCAGGACTTACAGTTGAAACTCTAAAAAATAATCTTAGTCAACTGTATCGTGGTGTCCTATACCTCCAGCAACAATACTCCTTTGAAAAAGATTTACCACAAACTCTTGTCTTTACTCCCCACACAATCGGTAATATCCAAGCTGACCAGACAAGTGCCTATGACCGATTGATGGCTTATGGTGGTCGTATTACTGATAAACGATCGCTTGCTTTAAATCTTAATCAAATACAATTCAATAACCGTATGATTGGTCAATACACTGGTACCAAATCTACTGCTGAATTAGTTGAAAAAATAGCTCAATCTAAAGGAAAAGATGTAAATAGCTACTTTACAGAACAATCTCAGGCACTGATTGGAACTAGCCCAAATATTTCCATATTTGACTTATTGAAAACAAATAAGCCAGATTACATTCTCCCTATCCTCTCACAAGGAAGAGGAATTTACGTTGCGGGTACTAGCAATAGTTTGACTCTTGGACTTTTAGATTCGTATACAGACCTGTACCCTGAGTTGAAAAACTACAGCAAGGAACGTGGGGTACAACAACCTACATCTACTTTCTTCGAAAAAATCCTTACCTACCAAGAAAATTGGTTGACTTTCCTTAACTCTGCTAAAAAAGATAGTACAACTATTCCATTTACACTAGCAGTCGATACGATGAATGTCTATAACGAGACCACCAAAGCACACACTTGGTCACCTAACGAAGGCACTTCTGCACATTCTGCGGTACTCAACTTCTTCTCTCCAATGAATCTCTGGGAAAATTATGTTCGTTCAGGAGTTGGACTAGGAGGTGTTGCAAATGGTGAAAATATGATTAAAGCCTACGAGACACGCTTTATGCACAGTAACCTTTCAGGTGTCGCACTGTTCACTCACGAAATGACTCATACAAACGATGAGGCTAGGTTGTTCGGTGGAACTTATCGTAAAGAAGGTCGACGAGCTGGTCAAGGACCTGAAGTGTATGCACGAGGTTTATTTGAAGTAATTGATAATACACAAAACGGTGTTCCTGGTGAGTACAAACCTGTCTTTAATTTGAATACCGCTCTCACTATTGCTGAAAGTTCTAATCGTACTCAAGCATTAACACCTCAAACTTCTACAGAAAAGTTAGCAAATTACACAAAAAATCTTGTTGATTTAGTCGCTTATTTAGAAGCTGTTGAAGCGAGGGTTGCTTTAAAATCCCTAGCAGAAAATGAATTAGCTATTTATTTCAATAAGGTCGTCCAAGTACCTCGCAATACCACTTCTAACACTAGCACGACAACCACCAGTCTCCCTTCTACCAACGATGCATTTCTCCCCTATGGGCAGTTGACGGTTGCTTCACTTACTAAACCAACTAGCATCAATGATTTGGTTGACCAAGATGCAGTCAGTGGTCAGTTTATCCCTCGTGGAATTTCCCCTATCCTAACGGAATTAAGTCATAACCAATATGATCATGTCCCACTTCTAGAAAGCTTCTACGGTGCTTCAGAAGCTCCAAGTGGCAATAATACCGTTGGAGATATCTCTTTCAAGCGACATGCATATGAAATATTGGCATGGAAAGGCTGGGATGCCTTTATAAGTTACATTAGTAACAGATACAATAGCGACTCAGAAGCTTTTAAAGCAATCTTAGGAAACGAATATTCAGATTGGGCTAGTTTCAAAAAAGCGCAATATAAACGGTTAGAAGATAAGGAACCGGTTAATCAATTGTGGCAAACTAGCCAATTGGAGAAAGAGTTAGAAACAGCTATAAAAGCTGATTTAGCAGTATTAACCACCTATCGAAATTCAATTAACAGTCTACTTAACAGTCGTTCCACTGTTACTCAAACGCAGTTAGACCAAGCAGCTCAAAAAGCTTCAGTTGCTCGGTTAGCAACTAATGTCCGTAAAGTTAAATTAGATATTCTAAACAAAGCTCTACAGTTTAACAATCTAGAAGCTAGTATCTTTGAAGCACCAAAACAATCTGACATTATCTATGTAAAAAATGGCGGAAACGGACAAGGACTGACAGAAGATACCCCTATGGGAAGTTTGGCTGAAGCCTTGCAGAAAGCTACAGATGGTACTATCATCAAACTGGTCGGCAATGCCACCGAGCGAACTCCACTCGTCATCAATAAAGCAGTTACCATTGAGAGTGATAGCAGTGAAAATGCGATTATTTTTAATGAGAGTATTCAAATTTCAAATAACGTTACCCTACGTAATTTAAGTATTCATGCTTTAACAGAAAGCAATGTCCCTGGAAACATCTACATAGATGGTCAAGTGACAATGGATCATGTATCCACTCTTATATCCAATCGTCAAACTGATAAACGCCCTAGTCTTATCATAGGTTCATCAGCAGATACAACTGATAAGCGTGAATCCAGTTTGAAAATTTTAAATACAAATGAAACTGTTTTCGATAAGATGACCGTCCAAAATGCCGCAGATATTGCGATTGCAAATGGTACACAAATTAAAAACGGTGTCGAAGTGACTACACCTTCTCCTGTTACAATCACTTCCGAAAGTAATCAGGTCAATAAATTCCAAGCACCTGCAACCAATCAGGTAACCCTTATTTTTAATAATAGCAAAGCAAGTAATGTAGAGTTAAAAAACATCTCAAATCTCATAGTAAAAAACAATTCCTTTATCTCCCTAAACAGCCAATCACTCAATCCAATCCAACAGGCATTAACAGTAGAAACTGGTAGCCAAATAAATTTGGGAGATTTAGAAGCTCGTTTCCAATCACTTAAAGGAGATGGAATATTAGGATTCACAGATAAGGGACAATTAGCCTTACAAGATTTAGACGGACAAGCGACTATCCAGTTTAAACGCAAAGATATGAATTTCTCTGAATCAGACGGTAAGACATTTGTCACGATTGCTTCTAAACAAAGTGGCCTTTCAGTCAAGCTAATACCGCTGGATGAAATACTTAAAATGGACAAAGACGGAAATTACATCTATCATCAGCCTTACTCAGCAGGATATTATTTTGAATCCGTAGAACTTGATAAGATATTGCCAAGTGAAGTCGAAGATTTATTGCCAGAAGATAAGGAAAGTCCTAATCAAGCGATTCCACAACCAGAAGCGATTACTGAAATAGTTGTAGATGGGGATGGAAGATGGGTCTTTGACAGATGGGAACTTGATTCTAATAGTACTACAAAACGACAATTCTATACCGGTTACTGGCGCTACGAATCTTCACCTCAAACAACCGTTCGTTTTGAAGATGTTCCATTTACAACTATCTATCAAGCCGATGAAAACAGAACGGCTGGGGAAAAAGAAACTATCTCTAGCGGAAAACTTGGAAAGGCAAAAATTACTGAGACAGAAGGTTCTGAGCCAGTAAGAGAAGTCCTTGAAAAACCACAAAACGAAATTGTCGCTGTCGGTACAAAACCAGTTGTTGTAACCAACATCTTGAAATACAAGACAACTACCGTAGAAGACCCTGAATTGCCAAAAGGACACACAGAGACCGTCACTCAAGGTAAAGAAGGCAAGGAAATCATTACTACAACCTACACACTGGATACCAAAACTGGAAACATTACTGCGAACACCGTAACGGAAACAATTGAACCAGTCGAAAAAGTTGTGAAAATCGGAACCAAATCTTCCCCTCAAACAACCGTTCGTTTTGAAGAGATTCCATTTACAACTATCTATCAAGCCGACGAAAACAGAACGGCTGGGGAAAAAGAAACTATCTCTAGCGGAAAACTTGGAAAGGCAAAAATTACTGAGACAGAAGGTTCTGAGCCAGTAAGAGAAGTCCTTGAAAAACCACAAAACGAAATTGTCGCTGTCGGTACAAAACCAGTTGTTGTAACCAACATCTTGAAATACAAGACAACTACCGTAGAAGACCCTGAATTGCCAAAAGGACACACAGAGACCGTCACTCAAGGTAAAGAAGGCAAGGAAATCATTACTACAACCTACACACTGGATACCAAAACTGGAAACATTACTGCGAACACCGTAACGGAAACAATTGAACCAGTCGAAAAAGTTGTGAAAATCGGAACCAAATCTTCCCCTCAAACAACCGTTCGATTCGAAGAGATTCCGTTTACAGTTATCTACCAAGCTGACGAAAACAGAACAGCTGGAGAAAAAGAAACCATCTCTAGCGGAAAACTTGGAAAGGCAAAAATTACTGAGACAGAAGGTTCTGAGCCGGTAAGAGAAGTCCTTGAAAAACCACAAAACGAAATTGTCGCTGTCGGTACAAAACCAGTTGTTGTAACCAACATCTTGAAATACAAGACAACTACCGTAGAAGACCCTGAATTGCCAAAAGGACACACAGAAACCGTCACTCAAGGTAAAGAAGGCAAGGAAATCATCACTACGACCTACACACTGGATACCAAAACTGGAAACATTACTGCGAACACCGCAACGGAAACAATCGAACCAGTCGAACAAGTTGTGAAAATCGGAACCAAATCTTCCCCTCAAACAACCGTTCGATTCGAAGAGATTCCGTTTACAGTTATCTACCAAGCTGACGAAAACAGAACAGCTGGAGAAAAAGAAACCATCTCTAGCGGAAAACTTGGAAAGGCAAAAATTACTGAGACAGAAGGTTCTGAGCCGGTAAGAGAAGTCCTTGAAAAACCACAAAACGAAATTGTCGCTGTCGGTACAAAACCAGTTGTTGTAACCAACATCTTGAAATACAAGACAACTACCGTAGAAGACCCTGAATTGCCAAAAGGACACACAGAAACCGTCACTCAAGGTAAAGAAGGCAAGGAAATCATCACTACGACCTACACACTAGATACCAAAACTGGAAACATTACTGCGAACACCGCAACGGAAACAATCGAACCAGTCGAACAAGTTGTGAAAATTGGAACCAAATCTTCCCCTCAAACAACCGTTCGATTCGAAGAGATTCCGTTTACAGTTATCTACCAAGCTGACGAAAACAGAACAGCTGGAGAAAAAGAAACCATCTCTAGCGGAAAACTTGGAAAGGCAAAAATTACTGAGACAGAAGGTTCTGAGCCGGTAAGAGAAGTCCTTGAAAAACCACAAAACGAAATTGTCGCTGTCGGTACAAAACCAGTTGTTGTAACCAACATCTTGAAATACAAGACAACTACCGTAGAAGACCCTGAATTGCCAAAAGGACACACAGAAACCGTCACTCAAGGTAAAGAAGGCAAGGAAATCATCACTACGACCTACACACTAGATACCAAAACTGGAAACATTACTGCGAACACCGCAACGGAAACAATCGAACCAGTCGAACAAGTTGTGAAAATTGGAACTTTAGAAATAAAAGTTCCCGAAACTGCTCCTGAGCAACACATAAAACCTGAACTCAAATGGAGTACAACAATCATACCAATTCCTTTCCAAACGAAATACATCGTGGATAATCAGTTGAAACAGGGAGAAGAAATTATCCTTGTACAAGGCAAAGACGGTCAACGACAAATTATTGCTCTCATAAATGGCTCAGTCGTTGGAAGAAACGATGAAGAAATCATTTCTGATACCATCCTCCTTGAGCCGGTTGAACAAGTTATCAAAATCGGAAACCGCAGTACCGATAAAGCAATAGACCTCCCAAGCAAAAAAGAAAAAACAGATATTTCAAATCTTGGACTAACATTACCAAATAATAAAGTAAGCTCTACTCCAATTAAACTCGCAGAGACACCAAAATCAATTCAATATCTGACTGACAGGAAGTATGATTCAACAGTTTCTCCGAGCCAGCTTCAACAAACCAATGGCGTAATATTACCAAAAACAGGTGAACAAAAAGAAAACTTCCTGGCCAGATTGGGATACATTTCCCTATTATCTTTAGAATTTTGTTGGGCTATCTCAACTCTTCTCAAAAATAAAAGGAAGAGTAAATAATATGTATTTCCATCCCAAAAAAAGTTAGACTTTTCCATCTAACTTTTTAAGACAGTTCAACATAGGGTTACTTCTAATTCTTATGATATTGACGACTCCTTCCTTCTGATGGGAACTTTTGAAAGTCGACCAGATCTATACTAATCGTCTACCTCCTCTCCCAAGAGATAAAAAAACTCTTTGGAAATAAGAAAACAGTATTGAATAGAATAGCATAAACTTACTAATAGTCCTATGCCACCCAACTCCCTTAAAGGACTCTATAATTTCTATAGTGGGCAAATCCACTGTAGAAATTATAGATCCTTTTTTTCATATCATCACTCCCTCACCGTTTCAATCCTCCACTCCTTCCAACCTCGGAAGCGAATGGCTCCTTGCTGGTCTGTGCGATAGACTTGGATATTCCGGCTGTCAAAACGGTCCAAGGTTTCTTGGTGTGGATGTTTGTAGCGATTGTTTTCCCCAGCTGATACTAGGGCAATCTTGGCACCGATATGGTCTAAAAATTCTGGATAGGAAGAGCCTTTGGAGCCATGGTGACCGGCTTTGAGGACATCGACAGGCAGGTTGGGATAGGATTCTATCAATTCCAACTCCCCCTGCTCCAAATCTCCGGTAAAGAGAAAGTTCGTTTCCAACAAGCGACCGTAGAGAACAACAGAGTCATTATTACCCCCGTCGCCTGTCCCATCTGGATAGAGGACTTCCAGATAGGAGTCAAAAATCGGCAAGCGGTCGCCTACCGCCACCACATGGACAGGCACATTGATTTTTTTCAAGGTCGCTACAAAGTCAGGCACCGTCAGGCTTCCTGGCGACACGTAAATCCGTCCAATCTGGACCTGCTTAGCCACTTCCAGCACATCGCCCACATGGTCTGTGTCGGTGTGGGTCAGGACCAGACTATCAATCCTGTCCACACCTCGACTATGCAGATAGGGAATCAAAGTCCGCTCTGCATTTGCCTGCGAAGACCGCTCCTGCCACTCCTCCTTGGCCGCGAAATCGACTCGACCACCCACATCAATCAAGACCGTCCGCCCCCACATATCCCGCAAAAAGATGCTGTCCCCCTGCCCGATGTCCACCACCGTCACCTCGTTTTCCAGCGGGTGTTTGGTGATGAAAAATAGCAGAGCGAGGACCAAACTCAGTCCTAAGAGCCAGTTCTTCTTCCTGTGAAAATCGTAGAGCAAAAAGAGGCAGACCAGCAAGAGTAAGAGGACCAGCCCAGACGGCTTGCCCAGTATCCAAGGCCGAAAACCCAAATCTGCCACCCAGACAATGATTTTCTCCATAAAAACGAAAAATCCGTTGACCCAAGTCATCTTGACCAAGGGCGATAGAAGAAAAATGACCGACAAGCCTGGCAAAAGCAGGACATCAAAGACAAAGGAAAAGACAAAGGTCAAGAGGATAGACAAAGGCTGAAAGGCATAGAAATAGGTCATAAGCATCGGCAAAATTCCCAGCGAAATACTGAGGCTCTCCACCGCAGCCTTTTTGACCTGCCCCAAGTCTTCAAAATCAAAAACCGTCAGCAAAAAAGCATAGGTAAAGGTCAGGACACCACCAGCTGTCAAGAGAAATCGGGGCAGAATCAGCAGACAGACAAAGATTGTCACCGCAAAATTATCCAACTTCCGCAAGCCCATATTGCCTAAAATTTTCTGAACCAAAGACCGCACCACTGACACCGAAAATCCTGTCAAGCCCGCATAGACAAGGGAAAAGGGAATTTGTAACTTATCCACTGTTTCCTTGGTCAAGCCCAAACGCAGTAAAATCCAGCGAAACTTGTCGATGAAAAAGCCCACCTGCATACCAGACAGGGCAAAGAGATGAATGATTCCTAGACTGGAATAGAGGTCACTCATCTGGTCAAAATCACTATCCAGCTCCCCAAACAAAAGCCCTGTCATGTAGTGACTCATCGGAGCTGGAAAATTGGTTTTGACATAGATCAAGGCCTGCCTCCGCCAGCTTGACAGCCAGTCAAAAACATTCCAAGACTGGATAGGAACAATCTTCTTAATCGCCGTTAGCTTGATAGTCCGATAGATACCCTGTGTTTTCAGGTAAGCCTGATAGTCAAAGCCCTTGAAATTCCGCTGACCTGCTGGCAGGCTGACCTCTGCTTCCACTTCAAGCTGGACCAAATCTGTTAGCTTTTGAAAATAAGTCTGTTCCTCCTGACTGGCTAATTTGTAGAAAACTTGATAGATTTGTCCGTCAGCCCGACCACGAAAAGACAAGCTATCCCCGTTTACTTCAATCGTATCTGGAATAATCTGCACAGTCGTGACTTGCTCTGAGGCTGACTGGTCTGCCCGCTCCCATTGGACCTTTTGGCATCCGAAAAAGAGACCACACAGGGCTAGAAGCGGCAGCGTTTTGAGAAAAACTGCCTTACCTTGCCGAAACCCAAAGACAACTAGTAACAGACTGAACAGGCCCATTGTCAAGAGGGAAAAAGAGTGGACTGCAAAATAGGCCGCCACCGCCAAGACTGCCAGATGGATGGGCTGGCTGGGGAGCTTAATCGACCGTGACATAAGGCCGAATGCTTTCCATGGTCTTGTCGCCGATGCCCGAAACATTGTTGAGGTCATCCACCGACTTGAAGCCACCGTTGGCCTCACGATAGGCGATAATGTCCGCCGCTCGCTTGGAACCGATGCCCGAAATAGTCTGCAGGTCAGCCTCGGTCGCCGTGTTGAGATTGACTAGATTAGTGTTTTTTTCTTCTTGGGACATAGCAGAGCTGGTAGTCGTGCTGGCCACCACCGAGATGTTTTCGTCCTTACTAGCCACATAGACCACCGCCTCGTCGCTGAGCTTCTGAGCTAGATTGATAGACTTGGGGTCTGCCTGACTAGTCAAGCCGCCAGCTGCTTCAACCGCGTCATTGACCCTGCTACCCTCTTCTAAAGTGTAGAGTCCTGGCTTTGCTACCGCTCCTTTGACATCGACGACCAGCTGGCTGGGCTCTTCGCTTGCTTCTGCACTGGTTTCCTCGACCAACTCAGAGCTGCTAGAAGTTTGCTCTAGCTGTGGAAAATCTGTCAGTCCTGTCTGGTCAGATTTGGCAGGTTGGCTGAATATTAAGAATGTGGTCAGAAGCAAACCTGCAACTGCTGGCAGAGCAATCTGCCACTTGTATTCTTTAAGCATTTCTATATAAGTTTTGATTGTATCCATAAATTACCTCCACCTATATAGTTCGTAAAAAATACAAAAAACCCGCAAGCTGCGAGTTTCATTTACTTATTTTTTATCCAACTGAGTACTTGGTTGCCAGAAGAAGCTGGCAATATAGCTAAAGGCATAGGTCAATCCCAAGATAAGAGCAACCAGCAAAAGAACTGGGATACGGTAGATATAGGTCAAGATATTTGGTTTTTTCTTGGTTTGGAAAGATGCCGCATGGTCATCTAAGCGTTTGAACTCAGCCTCAATTCGGCTAGTTACTTCTGCTGTACCTGCATCATCCATACGCTTGATGTCCGAAACATCGATAGGATTTCCAAAAGCCACATCAATTCGCTCACCAGCTAAGAGCCCTTTGATAGTCATGGGACCCACATAGGTAGCTGGCATGAGTTTGACCTTGGCTGACTTGGCAATGACCGCCACACCACCTTTTAGCTCAGATGAATGACGACTTCCAGAAGGAAACATGACCAGCGAACGGTCACTTTTTTTCAACATGTTAACTGGATACTTGATGGCTGCCATGCCAGGATTGTCACGGTCAATTGGAAAGGCTCCACATTTTGAAATCCACCAACCAAAACCGCGGTCTTTGAAGAGTTCTTTTTTAGCCATAAAGATGAACTGCTTGGGAGCAGCTGCGTAGCCAAGAAAGACTGGATCCCAGAAGGTTTTGTGCGGAGCGATAAGAATATAATTTTCCTCCTGTGGCAAAATCTTCTCTCTATCATGATAGTGAATATTGCCATTGATGGCCCACAACAAGAATGTTAATAGTGTTCGTAGATAAGAATAAAACATAAACTTCTCCTTTTCAATCCCTCCTATTATAGCACAAATTTGCGTCAGAACGAAATGTCATATTCATTCAACTTTACGGTCAAAATACCCACTATTTACATAGCCCCCGACTTGTAAAAACCACTAGATAGGTTTACAATAGAAGCATGATTACAATTGAACGTGTATTAGAAATATTGAAGGCGGACAACAACTTCCGCCATATCAAACAGAATAACCAGACTGACAGCACATGGACGGATATCCAGTTTGACGCCCTCAGCTATGACAGCCGTAGGGTTAGCCCAACAACCCTCTTTTTTGCCAAGGGCTTGGCCTTTAAGAAGGAATTTCTGGAAAAAGCTATCGAGGTTGGGCTGGCTTTTTACGTGTCTGAAATCGACTATGAGGTCGGCATTCCTGCTATCATCGTCCACGACATCAAGCAGGCTATGAGCCTGATTGCCATGGAATTTCATGGGCATCCCCAGAAACAGCTCAAACTCCTGGCTTTCACCGGCACCAAGGGTAAGACAACGGCGGCTTATTTTGCTTTTAACATTCTCAAACAGAGCCACAAGCCTGCCATGCTTTCGACCATGAACACCACGCTGGACGGTGAGACTTTCTTTAAGTCTGCCCTAACCACGCCTGAAAGCCTGGACCTCTTTGCCATGATGGCGGAGGCGGTCAAGAACGGCATGACCCACTTGATTATGGAGGTGTCCAGCCAGGCCTATCTGGTCAAGCGGGTTTACGGGCTGACCTTTGATGTCGGTGTCTTCCTCAACATCAGCCCCGACCACATCGGCCCCATTGAGCACCCGACTTTTGAGGACTACTTCTACCACAAGCGGCTTTTGATGGACAATAGCAGAGCAGTCATTGTCAATGCTGGAATGGACCATTTTGAGGTCGTGAAAGACCAAGTCAGCTCAAAGGACCATGACTTCTATGGACCGACTTCTGAAAACCAAATTAGCCAGTCAGCAGGTTTTGACTTCACAGCGACTGGCAAATTGGCTGGCCATTACGACATCCAGCTGATTGGTGGCTTCAACCAAGAAAATGCCATCGCAGCAGGACTGGCCTGTCTCCGCTTGGGTGCAAGCCTGGACGATATTCACACAGGAATTGCCCAAACCAATGTCCCTGGCCGCATGGAAGTCCTGACCCAGCAAAATGGTGCCAAGGTCTTTGTGGACTACGCCCACAACGGCGACAGCGTGAAAAAGTTAATCGATGTCGTCTTGGAACACCAGACAGGCAAGGTTATCTTGATACTTGGAGCTCCAGGTAACAAGGGAGAAAGCCGCCGCAAGGACTTCGGACTTCTACTCAATGACTATCCACAGATTGAGGTCATTCTGACAGCTGATGACCCTAACCGTGAAAATCCTGCAGCAATTGCCCAGCAAATCCGTGCCCACATGACCCGTCCAAGCAACTTTATCTTGGACCGGGAAGAAGCCATTCGCACAGCCATGAGTCAGACAAGCTCTCCGAAAGATGCCGTCATCATCGCAGGCAAGGGGGCTGACGCCTACCAGATTGTAAACGGCGAAAAGGTCGCCTATGACGGTGACATCGAAGTAGCAAAACAATATTTGTAATATACGGAGGCTGGGCAAAAAGCCCAGCACCGCTTATCAAAGTTAGTGTCAACATCTCAGCGCAGTGGTTGATTGGCTTTAACAGTCCAGTGGACTGTTAAAGGTTGGAGATAGTATTTGCGAAGTAAATCTCAGCAATTCGTGTTTTACACTCCAAATCTAACCATTACGACTGATGCGAACAGAGTTCGCTTCATTTCCAACCTCCAACAGTCACTACTCTGACTGTTGGAGCTATG